>CAWGQU010000028.1:0-81856 GCA_963824795.1 uncultured Verrucomicrobiae bacterium
ACGATATCCGGACGCAGCGTAAAGTTAATGAAACCGGCGCCAGCGATTTCTGGAGGCTCCGAAATCTCAGCCACCTCCAGGTGCGCGATGATTTTCTCTGCGATCGTTCGCGGCTTCTCCCCGCGTTGCTTTGCCAGCACAAGCGCGGCGTTGGTTTGATAATCGCCAAAGCGCGCGTCGTCGCCAGCATCAACTCGCCGCTATTCGGGAAATCAGCCGCAGCGAGAGCTGCCGATAGTTTCTGCGCGAGCAATATCTGGAAAGTTTCCATCGAAGATTAAGCGCAAACTGTAGCCGCTTCGTTGCGCGACGCGAGGAATGCCGCCGCGACGGCCGCTACACTTTCTGGGAGCGATCGCGAAAGATGGCAAGAATCTCGTCAGCCGATTTCGCTTCGCCCAATTGCTCGCGCACACTGCGATCGTTCAAAAATTTCGCGATCGAAGCCAGCGTGCGCAGATGCGTTTGAAACTGATTTTTCGGACGATAAACAGAACAACAAATTTAACCGGCGCATTATCGAGCGCATCAAACTCGATTCCCTGCGAAGAACGGCCGAAAGACGCAACGACTTCATTGATGCGATCGGAGGAACAATGCGGAATGGCAATGCCAAAACCGATGCCGGTGCTCATCGTTTCTTCGCGTTGTTTCAGCGAAGCGAGAATGCTTTCGCGATCCGCTCCTTTGATCTTATCCAGCGAAGTGAGCAGATCGATTAGCTCGACGATAGCCGGCCAGCGTTCGGTCGCCTTCATCTCGGGGATGATCTGCTCGGCGGTTAATAAATTGGCCAACGACATGCAGGGTTCCCCGGTGGGAGCGAAAGCTTAGCGTGGCAGATGGTGATGACAAGAGCGTTTTGCTTGCGTCGGAAATGACAACCGGCGAGTGATTCGCCCGCTTGTCGGTGGTAGTCCTTTGGCGCAGCGATTATTTTTTGGCGAAATCCCTGCTTTCCCCTTGCTTACCGAGATGAGAAAGGTAATCTTCCTCTCGGTAAGCGAGACAAGCCATGAGTAAACCATCCGATCTCGTTCAGGGAACGCTCGATTTTCTTCTCCTGAAAATTCTGGCCGTGGAACCTCTTCACGGTTTCGCGATCAGTCGCCGATTGCGCCATGCTTCCGGCAATGTCTTGCAAGTGAGTGATGGTTCGCTCTATCCGGCGTTGCATAAACTTGAACAGCAAGGCTGGATCACAGCGCAATGGAAACCGACGGAGAATAATCGCCGCGCCAAGTTCTATTCGCTCACGAAACTCGGCCGCAAACATTTGGCCCGGGAAACCGTTCAATGGGATCGGCTTTCGACTGCGATCCTTGCGGTGATGAAATTGAAGGAGGCTTGAGTGAGTCCGGGCCGCTGGCTCCATATCGTTCCGTTGCGCCTGCGCTCGTTGTTACGGAGGCGCAACGTTGAAGAGGAACTTGACGAAGAACTTCGCGATCACATCGAACGAAGAACGGAGGAAGGCATTGCCAACGGGTTGACCGTCGAGGCGGCGCGACGTGTGGCCTTGCTGGAACTCGGCGGAATCGAACAGCGGAAGGAAGAATGTCGCGACGCGCGCGGCGTGCGCTGGATTGAGGAATTTTTGCAGGACATCCGCTTTGGTGCGCGCTTGATGCGGAAAACTCCTCTGTTTAGCGCGGTGGTAATCCTCGCGATCGCGCTTGGGATCGGCGCGAACACGGCGCTGTTTTCCCTTTTCAACAGCGTCATTTTGCGCGCGTTGCCGGTGCAGCACCCGGAGCAACTGGTCGTCCTCAGTGTGCAGAATCAGCGCACGGGGAATATGACTTCCTTTTCGTATCCAATGTATCGCGAACTGCGCGATAGGAATTCCGTTTTCAGCGGCATGCTCGCACAGGCTGGCGCGGAGATGAACGCGACTTTCGCTGGACAGAGCGAGAAAGCGAAAGGCGAGCTGGTAAGCGGAAATTATTTCGAGACGCTCGGTGTGCAGCCCTGGCTGGGGCGGCTTTTTTCGCAAGCAGACGATCGACAACCGGGAGCGCATCCCGTCGCGGTGCTGAGCTATGAATATTGGCAGAGGCGTTTCGGCGGCGATCCCGGAATCGTCGACAAGAATCTCATTCTGAACGGACGGGCGATGACAATAATCGGCATCACGCCTCCGGGTTTTTATGGAACGGACTTATCGGAAGGAACAGACATCCGCGTGCCGATGATGATGGCGACGGTCTTCCGGCCGTTTCCAGCGAACCGTTTGCAAAATTCCGGTCATCAATGGCTCGAGATTCTCGCCCGGCGCAAGATCGGCGTTTCGATCGCGCAAGCACAGGCGTCGTTGGATGTCCTCTATCGCCAGGCGCACGAAAGCGAGATAAAGCAGCTGCCACCGCGCGTGAGCGATTACAACAGACAGACGGCGCGCATGAGCCACATCAAACTCCTTCCCGGCAGTCAGGGCTTGGGAGAATTGCAGGCGCAAATTTCGCACGCCGTGCTCATTCTCTTCGGAATCACCGTTATCATTCTTTTGATTACGTGCGCGAACCTGGCCAATCTTTTTCTGGCCAGAAACGCTGCGCGAACGAAAGAGATCGCGATGCGGCTGGCTTTGGGCGCGACGCGCCGGCGGCTGGTCTGTCAATGGTTGACGGAAAGTCTGCTCTTCGCCCTGATTGGCGGTTCGTTAGGCGTTGTTCTTGCCATCTGGACGCAAGGTGCACTTTTACATTTCCTGCCCGCGAGTGAGCGGATGAATCTCCGCGTCACACTCGATCCAATGGTTCTAAGTTTCGCTCTCGCAACCTCGACGGCCACGGCGATTCTCTTCGGGATCATTCCGGCGTTGAAAATCCCCCGTGCGTCACTGGCTCCGCAACAGGGTGACTCTCGAGTCGTGCGGAACGATTTGTCGCCACGCAGTTTCCGCGGTGCGCTCGTGCTGCTGCAAATCGCGCTTTCACTCCCGCTTTTGGTGGGAGCGGGACTTTTTTTGCACAGTCTCCGCAATTTGAAAGTGCTCGCGCCCGGTTTCGATGAAAGCCGCGTCGTGCTCGCTTCGCTCGACCCTTCGCTCAACGGCTATCCGCCGGAAAAGATCCGGGCGCTTTACGATGACTTCCTCGCCAGGGTGCGGACATTGCCCGGAGTTCGCTCCGCCGCACTCGCCACTGGTGTGGTTCTTTCCGGCGGCTGGGACGCGATCAACGTCACGGTCGAAGGTTACCAACCACGGGACGGCGAAGACATGAGTCCGTACTCAAATATCGTTACACCCGATTATTTCGCGACGATGCGCATGCCAATCGTAGCCGGTCGCGATTTTAACGATCGTGATAATCTGAAAAGTGGCAGCGTCGGGATCATCAACGAGACAATGGCGCGTTACTATTTCGGAAATCGTAATCCGATCGGCAGGAAATTCGGAACGGATTCGAGCACGCCACCGGATATTGAAATTGTCGGCGTCGTAAAGGATGCGAAATACGTCAGTCTGCGCGAGGAACCGAAGCGGCATTTCTATGTGCCGGTGGCGCAACAAGAGCGCCTCTTTGATTTGACCCTGCACGTGCGCACGATCGGCGACGGACGATCGGTCGTTAGTCTGCTGCGCGATGCAATGCGCGACATCGATCCCAATGTGCCGCTTTACCACGTTACGACTCTGGAGGATCAGGTCGCCGATTCGCTTTCGCGCGACCGTTTGATTACATGGTTGTCGGCAGCCTTTGGCGCACTTGCGACCGTGCTCGCGACCATTGGCTTGTACGGCGTGATCGCATTTTCCGTCGCCCAACGAACTCATGAGATTGGGGTTCGCATGGCGCTCGGCGCGCGACGCAGCGATGTGTTGCGCTTGATCCTGCGTCAGGTTGCCCTTCTCATCCTGGTGGGCGCCACCATCGGCACAATCATTTCGTTAGGTGGAACCCGGGTCGTGAGCAGTTTCCTTTATGAAGTAAAGACAGCCGATCCGATGGCGTTCGCCGCCGCCGGCCTGGTAATTCTGATCGCGGCAGCTTTGGCTGCGTACTCTCCAGCGCGACGCGCGATTAGAGTCAATCCTACCGTGGCCTTGCGCTACGAGTGATCCGCGACTCGTTAGTCCCGGATTTTGTAACGCAACTGCCGCGAGAGCAGCCAGCGCACTCCAAACATATCGACCGTGGCGCGCACGGCGCGATTACCGAGACCGTACTTGCTTTGACCAAACTTGCGCGGCCGATGATGGACCGGAATTTCTACCAGCCGATAACCCGCTCCTTTGATCAGCGCCGGAATAAACCGATGCATGCCTTTGAATGGAACAAGCGCGCTGATGCATTCTCGTCGCATCGCCTTCAAGGTGCAGCCGGTATCGCGGACACCATCTTTCGTGAAGCGACTGCGGACGAAATTAGCAATCCGACTCGTTAGGCGTTTAACCAATGTATCTTTGCGTTGCGCGCGATAACCGCAGACAAGATCCGCCCCGCGCTCGATCTCGGCGAGCAGAGCGCGGAATGTCAGCCGGATCGTTTTGCAAATCGCCATCGATCAAAACTGCGATCGCGCCGCGCGCGACATGCAGGCCGGCGAACATGGCCGCGCTCTGGCCGGCATTTTTCTCAAAGCGCACCAGTCGCACGCGCAAATCCGGCATAATCCGCGCCGCCGTGGCGTCGCTCGAGCCATCATCGACGAAAATGATTTCGTAATCGAGACCGGAAAGCGCCGCGCTCAATTCCGACTGCAGAACCGGAATATTTTCTTCTTCATTGAAGACCGGAACAACGACCGAGACGGCTGGCTCGTTCATAACGGCAGTGTCCGATAGTTGCGACAGAGAAATATCTGCCAGGTGCGCATGACTTTGCCAAACCGGCGAACTTTGATTGTCGCGACGCGTTCGGTCGATTGGAACCCCGCGCGAATATTGTGCGGAGTGTGTTCCTTATTGCCTTCCTGCACGTAGAGCGCACTGCGGTTCACAAACGGATTAACACCGCTTTCTTCCGTGTAAACCTCGTTAGGTGAAGGCGCGCTGTGAGACGGCTGCTCAACGAATTCATCATAGCGCGGCCAGAAAGAAAATTGATTCAGCAAATCCTGCGATTCGACAATGTAAACTGGCGGATGATGCGCGCCCTCAACGCGTTTGTCGCGCAAGTAAAATGATATCTCTGCGGCGCGATCGCGCTCGTCAGCAATGAGGAACAGTTTCTCGCCGGATTTCGTTTCGAAATCAGCGCGCAACTTTTCGACTTCGCGGGTAGCAGATTTCCAACCGCGCAACCGATTGGCGGGATCGCGCCGTGGAAACTGAAGACCGAGAGAACGCAGCGGATCGGTATCCAACGCGATAACACTCATGAGCAAACCGAGGAAGATTGCGCCCGCGGCCCATCGACGCAGGCTGGTCGTATTTTGCGATCGATCGTGCCAATAGAGTGCAGCCAACGGGCCAAGACTGAGGAAGGCGAGACAATCCCAATTGGGAGCGCCGGCACGATTGATCGAAAGCAAAAAGTAGAGCGCGAAAACCGGAACACCGAACCAGAAGAGATAAAGCACTTTGAAATTTCGCAGCGCGCCGCGCCAGCTCGCGATGGCAGCCCAGGCCAGAGCCAGAAACAGCAGAGGCGAATAAGTCAAAAAATGTTCGGCGAGAAAAAGCACCAACGCGGTCGGATGAAATCCCGTCGCCTCATCGAGGCCGCCGCGAGAACGAAGATGCACGACCGTGATCCATGCATGCTGCGCGTTCCATATGATCGGCGGAATAGTGCAAATGATGAAGATTCCGAGCAGCGAATAAAACCCCACGCGTTTGAATTCGATGCGCAAACGCGGGACAAGCGCCAACACAAGTGCGACTGAGACAATTTCGAGCGCGTTCGTGTATTTGCAGAGAAATCCCAGACCGATCAGCAACCCGGTTAATGGCCAGGACCAACTGAAGTCGGGACTTCGTTCCAGCGCGATCCAAAAAGTGAGCATCGCCGCCGACCAAAGGAACACGGAAAGCGGATCGATCGTCATGACGAAACTGCCGATGTTGAAGATGGGTGTGACGTTGAGCGCAACAACCGTCCAGAACGCAACCGCGTCGTTGAACAGGCGTCGTGCGAAATAGTAGAGGAGTAAACTTGTGCCCGCGCCGAGGATCGGGCTCCAGAAACGCACACCAAATTCTGTCGCGCCAAAAATCGCTGTGCTCGCGCGAATGGCAAAAGCAACACCGGGACCTTTGCTGAAATACCCGGGCGCAAGGTGTTGGGACCACATCCAGTAATAAGCTTCATCACCGGAGAGATCGGTCGTGCCGAGCAAGGTGAGTCGAATCGCCGTCAGGCTCAGAACAAAAATCCAAATTGCACGCGTTGTGTTCATTGAACCTGTTCGCTCAGCAAACTCGGATGGTGCGCAAACGCGTCGGGCGCAAAACGCGGGGCGGCCGATCTCCAGATGACTTCGAGCAACGCAACGACAAGCAGCGCTTCACCGGCCGCCAAAAAAAACGTCGCCGCGATGTCGCTGGGCCAGTGCGCACCGAGATAGATTCGCGAATAACCGATCGCTGCCACCGCGATAAAATAAAGCCAGCCCCAGCGTCGAAAAAACAAAACGCACATCACTGCGATGACCGTGTTATTCGCCATGTGTCCGGAGGGAAATGACGGGCCTGATTTTGCGTGATCGGTTTGATCGGAAAAGCGAATGGTCGGTTTCTTGAAAATCGTGAGCATCTTGGGATGCGCCTTTTGCAGTTGAACCATCCGCACTTTTTCCACCTGCTTCGGCCGGCGCCGATCAAATGCCGATTTCAGTGGCGCGACCAGGAAGTTGCTGCAGATGACGAGTGCAAGGAGCACCGAAAAAAGAAAGGCGCGTCCCTTGAATCCACCGAAGATTAGAAGATAAAGGCCGATTCCAACGAAAACCGGCCGCCAAATTTTGATATCGCTCATCGCCGCCATGAACAGATCGAGGACAGGATTTGTCCATTGCTCGTTAATGAGATGAAACAGGCTTTGGTCCATAGGAAAGTGGCCCGCCACGATACGAACCAACGGTGGGCGAAACAAGCGGCGAAGCTTCTCGCAGCGCTCGCGTTGATTTTTCCTTTTGCAAACGCCGAGGCTGCGGATGAAACACCCTCCGCGAAAGAAATTCTCGCTACTGCCCGAATGCAGCAGTCGCAGCAGGAAATCGATTTGCAGGGCCAAATACGCCAGGAAGCGACGGTTGTTCCTTTCCGCCTCACGCAAACCGGACCGTTGATCAAGTATTCGTTTGCCAACCCGCCGGGTGCGCTACAACTGCGGCTTGGCGAAAACGATTCGCGCCTGGAAGAGCTAAGCCAAAATGGCGTGGAGAAAATTACGCCGGCGCAATTCGATCACAAAGTCCGCGGCACCGCCATTACCTACGAAGATCTCGCGCTCAAATTTCTTTACTGGCCCGATGCGCGCGTGCTCGGTGAAGAACCGGTGCGGTCGCGGCGTTGCTGGAAGCTCGAATTGCGTCCTCCCTCGCACGATTCTCAATATTCCAGCGTCCTCCTCTGGGTCGACAAGAACACGGGCGCGCTGATGGAGATGGAAGGTTACGATTGGAAGGGCCGTCTCGCGAAACGCTTCGAAGTGATCTCCGCGCAAAAAATCGAGGGCCGCTGGTTTCTAAAACAGATGCGAATCGAGGAGATGCAGCCCGGAACGAATAAGGTGCAATCGCGCACTTATCTCGAGATCAAAAAGTAATTACGTAAATTGCGGTGACGACGCTTCAGGAATCGGTTACATATATTGCCTGCATGAACCGACGTCTCATTATCTTTCTGTTTACTCTCGGCGCTGGCGCTGCGTCGCTCATCGCCGCGAACGTGCCGCCTGTCATCAAGACTCAAATCGCCGATCAAACTTTTTACGCTGACACGACGACTAAGATTGATCTGACAAACGCGTTTAACGACCCGGATATGAAAGCGGTGCGGTTCGCCACGGTTCTCGGCAATGTCGATGTCCAGCTTTTTAGTGCGCAGAAGCCGATCACAGTGACGAATTTTCTGAGATACGTCGATCAAGGTCGCTATTTCAAAATCGATCCGACGACGCATCATCGCGCGTCCCATTTCATTCATCGTTCCGCGACGGATTTTGTTATTCAGGCCGGTGGATACATCGCCACGGTAAACACCTCGGATGTAAACACTGTGACACCGACGGCGGTCGTGACTTTTCCCTCGATTCAGAATGAGCCCGGCATTTCAAACACGCGCGGCTCGATCGCGATGGCGAAGACTGCGACCGGTCCGGACACCGCGACCAGCCAGTGGTTCATCAACCTTGAGGACAACGGCGGTGCGCCACATAATCTCGATACGACAAACGGAGGCTTCACCGTTTTCGGACAAGTCATTCGCAACGGAATGATCAATGTGGATAAAGTCGCGGCGCTTCCGACTTTTAATTTTAATCCGCCATTCGACCAACTTCCGACGCGCAATTACAACCCCGCGAATCAGCTCCAAATTTCGAATCTGGTCTTAGTTCCCGACATCATCCAGATCCCGCCGTTCGATTTTCTGGCGTTTTCGAACAACACGACGGTCGCAACCGCAAGCATCGATGCGGATAAGCGGCGCGTGGTAATAACGGCCAAACAACCGGGGAGCGCGGTGGTTAGCGTAAGAGCTACCGACTTCGACGGCGCTTTCGTTACCCAACATTTCAATGTCACCGTGCTCGCGTCGCCAGGCCGATTGGTGAACATTTCGACTCGACTGCAGGTGCAGGCCGATCCTAACGAATTGATCGCCGGCTTCATCGTCGGCGGCACTTCGCCAAAACATGTTTTGATTCGCGCGATCGGCCCTTCGCTTGCGGCCAATCATATCGCGAACCCGCTAGGCGATCCGGTTCTGGAGTTACACGATGATCACAGCACGCTCGCGACGAACGACGACTGGGGCGACAGCACGAACCGCCAGCAAATTGAGGACACCGATATTCCACCAACAGCGTCAAGCGAGTCTTCAATTCTGGCTACGCTTCCCGCAAACAATGCAACTTACACGGCAATCGTCCGCGGCATGAGTGGCACAGGGGTTGGACTTGTCGAAATTTACGATCTCGATCGCGGTCCGGATTCCCGCCTCGCAAACATTTCCTCGCGCGGTTTCGTTCAAACCGGAGAAGACGTGATGATCGCCGGCTTCATTATCCTGGGAAACACTTCGGCGAAGATCGGGATTCGCGGTATCGGGCCATCTCTGTCCCCGGGAATTGCGAATCCGTTAAACGATCCAGTGCTGGAATTGCGCAACGCGCAGGGAGTGAAGATCGCGGGAAACAATGACTGGCAAACGAACGCGAACGCTGCCGACATTCAAGCCGCTGGCATTGCGCCGATGAATCCGCATGAATCCGCCCTCCTCACGACACAGCCAGCCGGTAATTACACCGCAATATTGAGCGGCACCGGACTCAGACCCACGGGTGTCGGTGTGGTAGAAGTTTACCACATCCAGTAGGCGAAACCTTATTCGTTAGGCAACGCGGCTTGTACGATCTGCGCGAAACTGCGCGGATCAAGACTCGCTCCGCCCACGAGTGCGCCATCGATGTCCGGCTGGCTCATCAGCTCGCGCGCGTTGTCCGGCTTCACGCTGCCGCCGTATTGAATCCGAATTCGTTCAGCCGTGGCCGCATCGGCTATTTGACCCAGGGTTTGACGAATGAAGGCGTGTGCTTCCTCCGCCTGCGCTGCAGTTGCAGTCTTGCCCGTGCCAATCGCCCACACCGGCTCGTAGGCGATCACGGTTTCCTGTAATTCCTTCGCGCCCAGATTTGCCAGACTGGCGCGCAATTGCAGCCCGAGAATCTTTTCGACATTGCCGCGCTCGCGTTGATCGAGCGTTTCGCCGACGCAAAGGATCGGACGCAAGGAGGCTTCATGCGCGGCGCGCACTTTGCGATTCACAATTTCGTCGGTCTCGCCAAAAAGAGAGCGGCGTTCGCTGTGCCCGAGCACGACGTAGCGACAAAATAAATCGCGCAACATCGCCGGGCTTATTTCGCCGGTGAACGCGCCGCTCCGTTCCCAATACATGTTTTGCGCACCGACCTTGATGTTTTGCGATTTGCCGAGCGACTCATTCACTTTTGCGATGGCGGTGAACGGCGGCACGATTACGACTTCAACGTCCGATAGGTCACCAATCTCAACGAGCAAAGTTTGCACGAACGACGCCGCTTCGGCCTGCGTCATGTTCATCTTCCAATTCGCAGCGATGATTTTTTTGCGCATTACATTTTATCGCTTAAAGCCGCGACTCCGGGCAGCTCTTTTCCTTCCAGTAATTCCAGAGAGGCGCCACCACCAGTCGAAATGAACGTCATCTTGTCGGCCACGCCCGCCTGTTTCACGGCCGTGACGGAATCGCCTCCACCGATGATCGTGGTCGCACTTGAGCGAGCAAGCGCGTCTGCGATCGCGAAAGTTCCCTCGGCAAAATCCGGGATTTCGAAAATGCCCATCGGTCCATTCCACAGAACTGTTTTCGCTTTCGCAATCTCTTCGGTGAAAAGCGCGATCGTAGCGTGACCGATATCGACGGCAAGCCAGCCATCCTCGATTCCATGTTTTGCAGTGACGCGGCCGGTATTTTTCGTTGGCGCTCCCGCGCGAATCTCCTGAGTCTCCAGCGCGTCGACCGGCAGCAGGAACTTCACATTCTTTTTCCTGGCCAGAGCGAGAAGTTCGCGCGCGAGATCCAGCTTGTCGGCCTCGACTTTGCTTTTCCCGACCGGAAAATCCTGCGCTTTCCAGAACGTGTTCGCCATCGCTCCGCCGATCAAAATCGTGTCGGCCTTTTCCATCAGCGCCTTGATCACGCCAATTTTGTCGGAAACTTTCGCACCTCCAAGAATAACGACGAAAGGTTTGGCCGGATTCTCTAACTCGCCGTGGAGATATTTAAGTTCTTTCTCCATCAGGAATCCCATGGCGGATTTTGCGACAAACTTCGTGATTCCCGCGGTGCTGGCGTGCGCGCGATGCGCCGCACCAAACGCGTCGTTTACGTAAAGGTCACCGAGTTTCGCCAGCGATTCCGCAAACATTGGATCGTTCGCTTCTTCACCAGCGTAAAAGCGAACGTTCTCGAGCAAGGCAACATCGCCTGGGCAAAGGCTCGCCACGATTTTTTCCGCATCCGCGCCAATGCAATCGTGACTGAACACGACCGGATGTTTGATCAAATCGTGTAGAAACAGGCCTACGGGCCGCAACGAATATTTCGGCGTTGGTTTCCCTTTCGGGCGTCCGAGATGCGACATCAAAATAACTTTCGCTCCCTGCTCTCGCAGATAATTGATCGTCGGAAGACTTTCGCGAATCCGTGTGTCGTCTGTGATCACGACGTCGTCACCGCGTTCTTCGGTGGGCACGTTGAAGTCGACCCGCACGAGGACGCGCTTATCGCGCACGTCGAGATCGCGAACGGTCAGCTTCGGCATATTTACCAGGTCATCCCGAGCGAATGCGAGGGAGCCCTCTTTTGGCCACACGCATTCAAATTCGCGGGATCCTTCGCTCCGCTCAGGATGACATGCATGCTTATTTTCCAAGCATCTCGAGCATCTGCACGCAACGATTGCTGTAGCCCCATTCGTTGTCGTACCACCCGACGACTTTCACAAATTTGTCGCCTAACGAAAGCGTGAGCTTGCTGTCGAAAATGCACGAGTGCGGATTGCCGACGATGTCTCTCAAGACCAGCGGCTCGTCTGAGAATTCAAGCACGTCCTTGTAGCTCTTATCCTTCGCGGCTTCGGCGAATGCGCGATTCACTTCCTCCGCGCTCGCCTTGTTCTTGAGCAGCGCAGTGAAATCCGTCACCGAACCATCCGGCGTCGGAACACGGAAAGCGCCGCCATTCAATTTACCTTTCAGCTCCGGAATGACTTCGCCGATCGCCTTCGCCGCGCCGGTGCTCGCAGGAACGATGTTAATCGCAGCCGCGCGCGCCCGTCGGAGATCTTCATGCGGCAGATCGAGAATGCGCTGGTCGTTCGTATAGCTGTGAATTGTGCTCATGAATCCGAGCTCGATGCCGAATTTGTCGTTAAGCGCCCTCACCATTGGCGCCAGGCAATTTGTCGTGCAGCTCGCATTCGAAACAATGGTGTGCTTGCCGGCGTCATACATCTGATCGTTCACCCCGATGCAGATCGTGACGTCCGGATTTTTTGCCGGCGCGCTGATCAAAACCTTTTTCGCGCCGCCTTTGATGTGCAGATCGGCTTTGTCCCGGCTGGTGAAAAATCCGGTCGATTCCAATACGACATCTACCGCCAAATCTTTCCACGGCAGCTTTGCCGGATCGCGCTCTTTCAGAATCTTAATTTTGTGACCGCGAACGATGATGTTCTCGTCGTCGTAGCCGAGATCGCCATCGAATTTTCCGTGAACGGAGTCCCATTTCAAAAGATGCGCAAGGGTGTGCGTGTCCGTGATATCGTTGATCGCGCGAATGCTTTCGATCTGTTCTTGAGACATGGCGCGCAAAACATTGCGCCCGATGCGGCCGAAGCCGTTAATACCGTAATTAGCCATAGGAAATGTAAGTGTTGAAGGTTAGCAGGCTACTGAAAAAGCAGCGGGGGCATACAAGTAAATCGCCAGCGCGATGGTGGCAAGTGCGATGGTGATACACGCAGCCCAACGTCGGCGCGCGTAAATTATTGGGAGACCCATGGACCCAGCACGACCAAACGATCCGGACCCAGCTGATCCGTTCAGCCGCGAACGCGCCGATCACGAAATCATTGAAAAAATCGTTGTCGCAACCGAAGGCGAAGATTGCGACGAATGCGTGCGGAAATTGCGAGAACCGCTCTGCAAGATTAATGGCGTGAAGGATGTGATGGTAGATACGAAACGGGAGCGCGTCGTCGTTACCTTTGATGCGCGCAAGACGCACGCGCCCGAGTTGCACGACGCGATTTTGAAAAGCGGTTACAAGCCGTCGCCGTTCGCGGATTGATCTGATCTGATCTGTAGCGGCGGTCTATGACCGTCGCTAAATTCGAATGCAAAAAGTGCGACGGTCATAGACCGCCGCTACAAGGCTGGCTGCTGTTGCGTGAGACAGTGAAACGCTCCCAAGCCCCAGATTAATTCGCGGGAGTCGATTGGCACAACGCGGCGGCCCGGGAAGAGTTTTTGGAGGACGGACATCGCCTTGGCGTCATTTGCGTCGGCAAATGTCGGCAGCAACACGCACTTGTTTGCGATATAAAAATTGGCGTAGCTCGCGGGCAATCGCATCCCCTCGCGAACGATTCTCGCCGGCATCGGCAGCGTGTGAATTTCCAATGGCGCGTTATCGATTCGCATCTCCTTCAAGCGCGCGAGATTTTCGCGCAGCGGCTCGTAATTCTTGTCGTCCTTATTTTCTTCAATCACGGTAACCACCGTCTTTTCGGCGACGAACCGTGTAAGATCGTCAATGTGACCGTCGGTATCGTCGCCTTCGATCCCATCGCCGAGCCAGAGGATTTCGCGCACGCCGAGAAAATCGCGCAGGCGCTTTTCAATTTCTTCGCGACTGAGATTCGGATTGCGATTCTTGTTCAACAAACACGATTCCGATGTGAGCAACGCGCCGACGCCATTCACATCGATGGAGCCGCCTTCGAGAATCATGCGTGGATAAAAAACCGGGGCGCCAAGTTTTTCGGCAGATGCGCGTTGGCACAACATCATCGAGATCGCACGGCGGATATTTGCCGCCCCATGCGTTGTAATCCCAATCAACGACTGCAAGGCGCGGTTCTTCTTTGCGCGTCAGAAAAATCGGACCGTGATCACGGCACCATGGCTCGTTTGTCGGAATCAGATGAAAAGTGAGGCGCGTTGCATCAAGTCCGTCGAGAACGGCGCGCGCCTCCGCTTCATGCGCGCCGTTGCAGACATTGATGTTTACCGGCTCCGAAGTCAGTAATGCCTCGACCATGGTGCGCAACGCGGGTAGCACGCGATCGAATGAATCCGGAAAACTGATTCCTTCCCGTCGCGGCCACGAGAGCCACGTCGCAGCATGCGGCTCCCACTCGGCCGGCATGCGGTAGCCAAGTTGCGCCGGGGTCTTATCCATCTGTTTCATTCGTTAGGCGAGCATTCCCTGACGCCGCTGTTGCGACGCAAGTAAAGGAGGAAAATCCAAAACCGTCGGCGATTTCGTGTTTTCGATATAATGCGCGGCGGCGGATTGCAATTCTCGCCAGCGATCCCAATCCAGATCGGGCGCAGCGACAATATGTCGAAGCAAACTGCGCCATTCCATCAGTGCGCGCTCGATGTCGCCAAGCTTCAACGATTCGTTCGTGAGTCGCGAACGCGCCGATGGATTGTCGCAAAGCTCGCGCATCACCTCCGAGGCACCTGCGCCGTAATGGGCCGGCGTTCCCATTTCGAGATATCCCGGATAATCGGCGCGCGCGTAAACCTGTTGACACAAAATTCCGAGGCGACCGCCAAGAGGTGCGTCTTCACCGGCGAAGCGCGGGCCGGCGCGAATGTTGGCAATATCGAAAACGAGGTCCGCCACAGGATATGTTTCGTCTTCAAGGGCTGCGGCAATCGCCAAACCTTCGCCTGCCTGGAAGAAAGAAAAAATCACTCCGCGTCGAGTCGGCGTTCCGTTTTTCTCGATCAAGCCCAAGCTGCGCCAGGCGTAACCGGGCGACGGCGAAATTGTAACACTGCGATCGTGTTCGAGCTGATCGCAATCGCGACAAACAACTGGAAGCGCATCGCGTTCCGGCGGCTCGTGAAGAGCGACGCCGTGCGAATCAAGCAGCGCCATGATTTCAATCTCGGAAAAATCGATGCGGGCAGAAATAGTTTCGTTACGCCTGACAAGTTCGGAGAGTTTTCCACCCTTCGTGAATTCTGAAATTCTGGGGACGACTTCAGTCTCGAGAAATTGTGACGTAATGATTTTTTGCCCGAGAATTTTGCGCAGCCACTTCACCGGTGCGATAGAGTCGTCGCCATTGGTCATCGCGATGGGAATCTCGCGACCATAGATCTTTTTCGCGTCGAGTTTACAGAGATTGCCAAAGCCGAGCCCATCCAGCATGCGTGGGAACACTGAGCGCCGGAACCCAGCGTTCATTTTCTCGGACATATGTTTTGCCTAACGAATGATTCGCTGCGGAACCCTTGATCTCCCATTCTTCTTTCGAATTTAAGACTTCAACAATTGGCCGCCTGACAAACCGGGCGCGTTCAGCGTCGACGCAAAAACCGCAGGGACGCGGACCGGTCAGTGAGCGAATGCTCGGCGCCGATCGCGACAGGATTAGAACTGAAAAGCGAATGACTCAGGCGAACAGCGGCTTCAAACGGCTGTTCGTCGCGTTCTGCGGCAACGCGCATGACGCTAATGAAACTCGGCCAGTCGACTTGTGCCGCGCGTTTGAGTTGGCGGGGCCGGGCATCGCCGAGTCGCGGGACCTCTGGCAGAAAGAGAACGTAACCTGTTTCATCCAGTCCGCGGCGACCAGCGCGACCAAACATCTGGAGCAATTCGTCCTGCTGTACCGTTCGTTGAAAATTGCCCGCCATGTAACGCGTGTCGGTTACCAATACCGAACGCATCGAGAAATTAATTCCCGCCGCGAGTCCCATCGTTGCAACTACTGCATTCAACTGCCCCATCTTCGCCAACGGTTCGATTAATCCCGCGCGCACGGCGTAACTCAAACCGCTGTGATGATAGGCGACGCGATTGCGCAGCAGTTTCGCCAGGCGTTTCCCGCCAGCGCTTCCTGCGCCGATGAGAGAGAAAGTGGATCACGCGATGGTAAAGCGCTGCCGATGGCCTGCGCCATTTCTTCGCTCGCGTTGCGGCGTGGAGCGAAGATGAGCACTGGCGCGAGATCCGCCCGCAACGCTTTGCCGACTAATCGCGCCCACGGATTTCGGGAATCGACAAATTGCGAATCCGGCAATCGTTGCATGTCGACTTCCTCCAAGGGCACGGGCCGTTCGCGGTGTTCGACCAAAACGGCATCGCGTCCGATACGCTGCAACCACGCGACAACATCCCGCGGATTTTGCACGCTGCCGCTGAGCAGAAGCAATTGCGTGCGTGCCGGCGCAAGCGCGAGCGCCAGTTCGTAATGCACGCCGCGGACAGGATCGGCGATCATCTGGTATTCATCGACAACAAGAAGCTTTGGTCCTTCACGCCGAAGAAATCTTGCGCGCTGCGTTTCGAGTGTCGCGACAACGACGCGCGCATCGAGGTTCATCGCCAGATCGCCCGTCGCGATTCCGACATCCCAACCGCGCGCCCGCCATTCCGCCAGTTTATCGTTTGCAAGAGCACGCGTGGGAACGGTGAACACCGCCTGTTCCTTCAAGGTCGGATAGAGCAACTCGAAGATATACGTTTTCCCCGAACCGGTCGGAGCCTGCACGACGACATCTTTCCCATCGCGCAATGCTCGCACGGCTTCCTGCTGCCAGAGATCCGGAACGATCAGGCCAATCTCGAGTCCACCCGCCATCTGAAGAAGATGTAGCGCTCGTTCGTCGCTTCAACTTCCGTCGTCTTGCGTGTTCGCAGCCTCGATGTCTAGTTGATCAATGAAACTTCTCGTGGCTACGATCGCTCTCGCGCTGACCGGCTGCGGAGATCTCCCGGAAGCGAGCGACGTGCAGGATCAGCAAATGCAACGAAGTTTTTATGGCACGGGAAATCCTGCGGCGAACAACCCGCCGCCCGTTAACGAGCCGCAGCGCGAACCGGTTCCGGGCGAAACAGTGCCAGGCCACTAAGGGCAACCCTCATCGATATGCCTCTCTCAGAAACAGAAATTCGCGATGCTTTAACTGCGGTGAAATACCCGGGCTTCAGTCGCGACATTGTTTCCTTTGGATTGGTGAAAGGAATCACGACCACGGATGGCGAAGTCACGGTGCAACTCTCGCTCGCGACTAACGACCCGGCGATTCCGCAGACGATTAAGAATCAATCGGAGGAAATTCTGCGCGGACTTTCCGGAGTTAAGAAAGCAAAGGTGTTGATCGATATTCACGCGCCGCCCGCGGGAACGGGAACGGCAACCGTGGGCGCCACGCGGATCCCCGGCATCAAGCATGTCATCGCAATCGCCAGCGGAAAAGGCGGCGTGGGCAAATCGACGGTCGCCGCAAATCTTGCGGTCGCGCTGGAAAAAACGGAAGCGCGTGTTGGCCTTTGCGATTGCGACATTTACGGCCCCAGTATTTCGCTCATGTTCGGCTCGCGCGATCGTCCAATGGCGACTGAAGACAACCGCATTATTCCAATCGAGCAATACAACCTGAAACTGATGTCGATGGGATTTCTGCTCGATGACGCGTCGCCCGCGATCTTGCGTGGACCGATGGTGACGCGTTACACACAACAGTTCTTGCGACAAGTCGAATGGGGCGAGCTGGATTTTCTCGTTCTCGATCTGCCACCGGGAACCGGCGACATCCAGCTTACGATTGTGCAAACAGTCGCCCTTGCCGGTGCGATCATCGTTACCACGCCCCAGGAAGTTGCACTCATCGATGCACGCAAAGCGGCAACAATGTTCGAAAAGGTTAACGTAACGGTGCTCGGTCTCATTGAAAACATGAGCTACTTCCTTTCGCCGAGCGACGGGAAACGTTACGACATCTTTGGTTCGGGTGGCGGTGAGCGCGAAGCAAAACGACTGCGTGTTCCTTTACTCGGCCAAATTCCAATCGACATCGCGACACGGGAATCAGGCGATCGCGGAATGCCGATTACGGCCGAGGCGAAAGATTCTCCAGTCGCCGCGGAGTTCATGCGAATCGCAGAACAACTGCGCAAAGAATTGCCCTAACGAGTAACAATTTGCGGAGCGGTAGAAAATTTAAATAGGTACAACCGATGCTACGTCTATATTGAGACGTAACTGCAGGATTGACCAAACTGCGATTTTATGAAAGACAATGGTGAGATGAACTCTTCGCAAGAAGAACAATCTCAGTTCGTTAAGAACTCCGTGCTCTACAAGGAATTCCTGGCGGAGCGGGAGGAAATTTTGAAACACAAATGGATCGAGAGCGAGAAAGCCGGAACCGATATCGGTTTTGAAAAGGCATTGCTCGATTGGATTTTGAAACATCGTTCGAACTGGCGCGACAAGCGCATGAAGGAGGCTAAGGCGGACAAAGCGGCTTAAGCTTCTCCAGTTCCTTTAAAGCGATCCTGTGAGATCGAAAAGGACACGATGAAATCGAAACCTACTCGTTCTACCGCGGGCTCCGCTCCGATTCTGGATGCGGACGCAATTCAGCGTGTGCTGCGCCGCATCGCGCACGAGATCACTGAAGCAAATCCGGAACTTGATTCCGTTGTTCTCGCGGGAATTCCGTCGCGCGGTATCGAACTCGCGCAACGGATCGCAGATTCCATTGCTTCGATCGCGAAAAAGCAGATCGAGACCGGCGTGATCGACGTCGCGATGCATCGCGACGATGTCGGCTCGCGCGCAGAGTTGCCGATCGTGCGTGCGTCGCGACTTCCTTCGCCTCTGGAGGGGCGCACTCTGATCATTGTCGATGACGTTCTCTTTACCGGCCGCACGGTCCGCGCCGCGATGGATGCCATCAGTTCCTTCGGCCGGCCTGCGAGAATTCAGCTCGCTGTTTTAATTGATCGGGGTCATCGGGAATTGCCGATCCGTGCGGACTATGTCGGCAAAAATTTGCCGACCGCCGCGAATGAGAAGATTCGCGTGCGGCTTCAACAAACTGATGATGAACCGGATGCCGTTTGGTTGGAGAGGAATCCATGAGCGTTCAGTGGAACCGAAAAGATTTGCTCGGGATTCGCGAACTTGGCGCCGATGAAATCCAATTTATCCTCGAGACGGCGGACGCGTTCAAACAAGTGGGCACGCGCGAAATCAAAAAGGTTCCGGCGTTGCGCGGGAAAACGCTGGTTAACTTTTTCGTCGAGCCGAGCACGCGCACACGGACTTCGTTCGAACTGGCCGCGTCCCGCCTGAGCGCCGACGTCATCAATATTTCAGCGAGCACGTCCAGCCTGACGAAAGGCGAAACACTAAAGGATACCGCCAAGGTTTTGGAAGCGAATCACGCGGATATCATTGTCCTGCGTCATTCTTCGGCCGGCGCGCCGCAATTCCTGGCGTCGCGATTGAAATCGAGTGTGATCAATGCGGGCGATGGTGCGCACGAACATCCGACACAAGCACTATTGGATCTCTACACCATTCGCGAAAAGAAGAGCACAATCGCCGGCCTGCACGTTGTCATCGTGGGCGACATTTTGTTCAGCCGCGTTGCGCGCTCGAATATCTTTGGCCTAACAAAGCTGGGTGCGCGGGTCACACTTGTTGGCCCGAGCACGCTCGTGCCGCGCGAGTTCGAAAAACTGGGCGTCGCAATCTCGCATCGCATCGATGAAGTCTTACCCACGGCTGATGTTGTGAATCTTTTGCGCATTCAGCATGAGCGTCAGCGCAAAGAGTATTTTCCGGGCTTGGGCGAATACACCAGCCTTTTTGGCCTAACGAAGAAGCGCGCGGAAGTATTGAAACCGGAATGCCTGATCATGCATCCGGGTCCGATCAATCGCGGCGTCGAGATCGATAGCGAAGTGGCCGACGGATTGCAGAGCGTCATTCTCGATCAGGTCACGAACGGTCTCGCTGTGCGCATGGCGGTTCTTTATTTATGCGGGGGAATCGCACCGTGAGATGGACAGATATCTCCTCTGGGGAGCGCACGCGCCTCGCGTGCCCAGCTTTGCGCCCTCGCGAAGCTGTATTTCCCAAACCCGTTCAAATGTCTTTTCGGCGAGGCGCCGAAAAGTGCACGCGGGGGCGCGTGCGCTCCCCAATCCAATGAGTACGACGATTATTCAGGGTGGTCGCGTCATTGATCCGGGGAACAAACGGGATCAAGTCGGGGATATTTTTATCGAGGACGGAAAGATTGTTTCCTCTCTCTCGGATGATCAAAAATCAAAGTGTGAAATTATTGACGGTGGCGGTTTGATCGTCGCGCCCGGCTTGATCGACATTCACGTCCATCTGCGCGAGCCAGGATTCGCGCACAAAGAAACAATTGAATCTGGAGCGCAGGCGGCGGCGGCGGGCGGATTCACGACGATTGTGTGCATGCCGAACACTTCGCCCGCTGCAGACACACCGAGCACAATTGCCTGGATTAAAGAACGGGCGGCAAGAGATGCCTGCGTAAACATTTTGCCCACAGGCGCGATTTCAAGAAATCTCGCGGGCGAAGAACTCGCGCCGATCGGCTCGCTCGCTCACGCCGGGGTCGTTGCCATCACTGATGACGGTCACTGCGTTCAGAATCACGAACTGATGCGACGCGCGGTGCAATACGCGCGCATGGTCGATTTGCCCGTCCTCGATCATTGCCAGGATTACAATCTAGTCGGCAACGGTGTGGTGCATGAAGGTTACTGGAGCACACTGCTCGGTTTGCCCGGCTGGCCGGCAGCGGGCGAGGAAGCGATCGTGATGCGCAACATTCTGCTGGCGGAACTTTGCGATCATCACATTCATTGTCAGCACATCAGCGCGGCGGGAAGTGTGCGCCTATTGCGCGAAGCGCGTGCGCGTGGCGTAAAGATCGGCGGCGAAGTTTGTCCGCACCACATCGCGCTGACTGACGAATCGATTCAAAATTTCGATACGAACTACAAAATGAATCCGCCACTGCGATCGCAGGAGCACGTCGATGCGCTGCTGGAGGGAATCGCCGATGGCACGCTTGAAATTCTGGCGAGCGATCACGCGCCGCATGCGCGATTCGAAAAGGAAGTGGAGTTCGACATGGCGCCGTTTGGAATCGTCGGACTGGAAACTGAAGTCGGCATTTTCATCGATCTGCTTGTGCACAAGAAGAAGACGATCGACCTGCCGCGATTGATCGAAATGTTCACGGTGAATCCGGCGCGCTTGTTGAAGCTCGATGCGGGAACACTTTCAATTGGTGCGGCGGCCGACATCACACTGATCGATCCGAAACGTGAGTGGACCGTGAACGCAGACGCGTTCCAGAGCGCCTCGCGCAACACACCATTTGATGGTTGGACACTGAAAGGTCGCGCGGTGAGGACAATCGTTGGCGGTAAGACCGTTTACCAACTGTAGATTTAACCTGGCTGACCGTAGATGTAATTTTCCAGATGCTCGATCGTCGCGTTCTGCGCGGAGATGACGAATTTGACCAGATCGCCGATCGAGATCACGCCACGCAATTTGTCGCCGTCTAACACCGGCAAGTGACGAATGCGATTCTCGGTCATCAACCGCAGACATTTCTCCACCGGCTCATGCGGAGCCGTGACCGTCAAATCGCTCGTCATGATTTCGGCCACCTTTGTTTCGCGCGAACGTTTGCCGCGCAGAACGATTTTGCGCGTGTAATCGCGCTCCGAAATCATGCCGACAAGCTGATCGTTCTCCATCACGATCAGCGCGCCGACGTTCTTGCTATCCATCAATTCGATGGCTTCGAATACGGTGGCGCTGGGCGGGACCGAAAAAATCTCCGTGCCCTTCTGGTTCAGAATCGCGTCGATTGTGCCGCTTACTTCCATAATCGCACCCAGTGTCGTGGCCCGCGAGCCACGGAAGTGCAAGCATAAAGCAATCGACGTACGTTAAGCAATGCTTCTCTTGCCGCAATCAAGGAGGGCGCTTTCCAAAGCGCCCATTGTAAATTCCGGCGACTTGGAAGTCGCCGCTCCTCGTTAGCTTTGCCTCGCGCAGGCGAAATTGAACTCGCATTGTTGCGCGTTCATGATCGGAGGAGGCGTAGCTAACGCCTGCCTGACTGCGCGCAAGATCCGGAGGCTGCGTTCCATTCGATCCGGCCGGACAGAATAGGGTACAGGCAGCAGATGGCGACGACGATAACGGGTTGAATAATGTTTCATGGCACTAACTTGAAACAGGGGGTAGGACAACGACTGTCCTACCAACAAAGATTTCCCAGATTTTTTTCACCGCCCGATATCCGTGAAAACCACCCAATCATCGCGTCCACCGCTCGAGCGGATGATGCAGATCCACGCGCGCTTGAAGGACAATCATTTTCCAAACGCGCGCAAAGTCGCCGAGCAGCTCGAAGTTTCGCCGAAGACAATTCAGCGAGACATCGACTTCATGCGCTATCGTTTAGGCCTCCCGATCGAATACGATCCGCTGCGATTCGGCTTCTATTACTCGGAGCCGGTCACGAGTTTTCCCAACATTGAAGTTTCCGAAGGCGAAATCACCGCGCTCTTCGTCGCGCAAAAAGCGCTCGCGCAATACAAAGGCACGCCGTTCGAACAACCGCTGCGCACCGCTTTCCGCAAGATCACCGATGGCCTGACCGATCGCGTTTCATTTTCCTGGAGCGATCTCGATAATGTCATCTCATTTCGCACCGCCGGCGCGAGCGCGGCCGACCTAAAGCTTTTCGAAGCGGTGAGCAAGGCCGTCCTGCGCTCCGTCGAAATCGATTTCAAGTATCGCAAACTTCGCGGGCGCGATTTCGAATCGCGCCTGGTCCAGCCCTACCATCTCGCGTCAATCGAGAATCAATGGTACCTCTTCGCTCACGATCTCGAACGCGGCCAGTTGCGCACGTTTGCCTTGCCGCGCATGCGCGATGTTCGCCTAACGAGTAAGCGCTTTCATCGTCCGGCCGACTTTTCGATCGGCAAAATCTTGCGCGGAAGTTTCGGCGCTCATTCTGGCAAGAAGAAATATCGCATCAAACTGCAATTCGATCCGTTCGCAGCGCGACTCGTCGCTGAGCGAGTTTGGCACGAGTCGCAGCGCATCCACACAAAGCGCGATGGCTCAATTATTCTGGAGCTTGAGCTCGCCGGCCTCGAAGAAATTGAACGCTGGATTCTTAGCTGGGGAAGCCACGTGCGTGTTCTTGCGCCATCGGAGCTGCTTGGTGTGATTCGCGCTTCGGCAGCATCAATCACTAAACTTTATAGGTAAAACTTGGCGCGAAACTCTGGGGAGCGCACGCTTGCAGCCTACTGGTTGCTGCATTCTGCGGAGACAACTTTCGAAACGAAGCTAGCGATCTTTCAGACCCGGGGAAGTTCGTCATGGCAGAATGCCATCACCAGCACGGTAAAACCGTGCGCTCCCAAGAAATCGAACTAGCGCGCGAACTTTTGTTCGATCAATGAATGCAAATGCGCAGCGATCGCCGGTTGATCGAGGCGCTGAATGACTTCGTTCAAGAATCCGGTGACGATGAGACGTTGGGCGACGGGAATGGGAATGCCGCGGCTGCGAAGATAGAAGAGTTCGTCTTCATCGATTTGGCCGGAGGTAGCGCCGTGCGTGCAGCGAACGTTGTCGGCGAGAATTTCGAGGCCGGGCATCGAGTTGGCTTCGGAGTCATCGCTCAGGAGAAGATTACGCACCTTTTGATAAGCATCGGTGAAATGCGCATGCGGCTCGACGCGGATGAGACCGCCGAATGTGCAGCGAGCGCGATCGTCGAGCGCGTTTTTGTAAAGTAGATCGCTCGCCGTGTGTGGCGATACGTGATCCTGCAAAGTACGCGCATCAAACTCCTGTTCACCAGTTGCAACGGACACGGCGAGAAGATCGCTGCGTGCGCCTTCGCCTATGAGGCGGCTTAGGCTTTCGAAGCGCGAATATCTTCCGCCGAGATGCAGATTGAGGCTCACGGCCGAGGCGTCGTGATCAACCGTGGTCGTGTTCATCTGTAAGGCGCGCACGTTTTCGCCCCATGTCTGCGCGCAAACGTAAGTGATTTTCGCGCCCGGCCCCGCGATGAGATCGTTCACGCCGCAGGCAAAACCAGCGGCCTTCTGATCGCACGAGCGGAAATGTTCGACCACGGTGACCTTCGCCAATTCGTCGGCGACAAGCAGCAGATGCGGAAATACCGAAACATTTTCGCCACGCAACCAGTGAAAGATTTCGATCGGCAATTCGATCTCGACGCCGCGCGGCACGAAAAGAAAGGTTCCATTCGAGACCAGCGCCTTGTGCAACGCCGCGAATTTAGCAGAGCCGAGCACGGCGGGTTGCGACATGAAATGTTTTCGGAAAAGATCGGCGTGCTCGACCAATGCGCGCTCGAGCGGCTGGAAAATGACGCCGCGCTTTTTCAGCTGCTCGGAAACGACGCTGCGCTCGACTAGTTGATCGCCGGCAAAAATCATCCGCGCGGCGAATTCATCGAGGCCGCGCGAATACTTTAGAACGTTGGTGCGATCGTCGTCGGAAAGCGGATGGCTGCGCTGGAACGGCGTTAAATCGAGGAGATCGACATTGGCAAAGCGCCAGAGCTGATCTTTGCGTGTTGGCGACGGAAGCGATTCGAATTGTTGCCACGCTTCGCGCTGTTGTTCGCGAAACCAATCCGGCACTTCGAGCGACTCGACTGGGCCAGAAAGGATCGATTGTGATTTAGTGATTTCGGAGACTGCTACTGACGACGACATTTGTTCCAGAAAAGTGCGACGGTCGTAGACCGCCGCTACAGAAGACGTTCGTTACCCGACCGAACCTTCCATCTCCAATTCGATCAGGCGTTTCAGCTCGACGCTGTATTCCATCGGGAATTGCCTGACGAGATCGTTGACGAAACCGTTTACGCTCAAGCTCATCGCTTGCGCTTCGCTCAGCCCGCGCTGTTGCATGTAGAAAATTTGCTCGGCGCTGACCTGGCTGACGCTCGCTTCGTGTTGCACGGCGTTGCCGGTGCCGCGCACGGTGATGGCCGGGTAAGTGTCGGTGCGAGAAGTCGAGTTGATGAGAAGCGCGTCGCACTCGGTGTTGTTTTTGCAATTCTTGAGATGCTTCGGCACGTGCACCAATCCGCGATACGTGGCGCGGCCGGTGCCGATCGAGATCGATTTCGAAATGATGTTCGATGTCGTTTCGTCGGCGGCGTGAATCATTTTCGCGCCGGTATCCTGGTGTTGCCCGTCGTTCGCGAGCGCGATGGAAAGAACCTCTCCGCGCGCTCTGCGTCCCTTCATGATCACGCCGGGATATTTCATGGTCAGGCGCGAGCCAATATTGCAATCGATCCATTTCACTTCCGCGTCTTCATGCGCGATGCCGCGTTTGGTCACGAGATTGAAAACGTTCGCGCTCCAGTTTTGCACGGTGATGTATTGAAGCTTCGCGCCTTTCATTGCGACAAGCTCGACGACCGCGCTGTGCAAGGTGGCGGTGTTGAACTTCGGCGCGGTGCAACCTTCCATGTAAGTCAGCTCCGAACCTTCATCGCAAATGATGAGGGTGCGCTCGAACTGACCGAAGTTCTCGGCGTTGATGCGAAAATACGCCTGCAACGGATGTTTCACTTTCACCCCGGGCGGCACGTAGATAAATGAGCCGCCGCTGAAGACGGCGGAATTGAGCGCGCTGAATTTATTGTCTCCGATCGGGATGACTTTGCCGAACCATTTCCGGAAAATCTCCGGATGATTCTTTAATCCCTCCGTCGATCCAACAAAGATGACG
This sequence comes from uncultured Verrucomicrobiae bacterium, assembly GCA_963824795.1. Lineage (GTDB taxonomy): Bacteria > Verrucomicrobiota > Verrucomicrobiia > Chthoniobacterales > UBA10450 > JBBQFI01. The sequence continues at coordinate 25,557 of CAWGQU010000028.1, forward strand.
CCCTGTTCTCCGACCGCTTTCTTGATGTTGGAGTAAACGGCTTCGCTGTCGAACTGCGCTTCGACGCCGGCGAGAAACTTGCGTTCCTGTTCGGGAATGCCGAGCCGCTCGAACGTGCGCTTCATATCTTCGGGCACATCTTCCCAACTGCGTTTCGGCTGGACGCCGCCGCTCAGGTAATAACGAATCTTATCAAAATCGATCGCTTCAAGGTCCTTGCTCGCCCAGTGCGTCGGCATCGGTTTCTCTAGAAATGTCTTGAGACCTTTGAGACGGAATTCGCGGACCCAATCAGGATCTTCTTTGACGTCGGAAATGTAATGGATCGTTTTCTCCGACAAGCCAGACTCCGGCGTCGTAGGCATGTGCGACGTCGTAAGAAAAATTACCGACATTCCGGTCGATATCGACTGCTTTGGTTTCTGTTTTCATGGTGGAGTTAGTCGCTTCTATGTTGTCGCCATTTCGCGCTCATCCTCGCGCGCCCAATCGTAGCCGCGCTCTTCGAGTTCCAGCGCCAGTTCCTTGCGCCCGCTGCGGACGATACGTCCGGCTACCATAACATGGACATGGTCGGGCACGATGTAGTTCAAAAGCCTTTGGTAATGCGTGATCAAAAGAATTCCGACATTCGGGCCTCTTAAAGAATTAACGCCGTGCGCCACGATTTTGAGCGCATCAATATCGAGGCCGCTGTCGGTTTCGTCGAGAATCGCGTATGTCGGTTCGAGCATGGCGAGTTGCAAAATCTCCGTGCGCTTCTTTTCACCGCCGGAAAATCCTTCGTTAACCGAACGCGATGTGAAGGAGCGATCCATCCCAAGCAATTCCATCTTTTCGTAAAGCTTCGCGTAATACTCGGTCGCTTCGAGCTCTTCGCCTTCCGGCAGACGCGCCTGCACCGCCGCGCGCAAAAAATTCGCGATCGTCACGCCGGGGATTTCGCTCGGATATTGGAAGGCGAGGAACAAGCCTTTACGCGCGCGTTCGTCCGGCTCGAGCGCGAGAATGTTTTCGCCGTCCATCAAGACCTCGCCTTTTTTGACGTGATAATCAGGATGGCCCGCTAACACCTTCGCCAGCGTGCTCTTGCCCGAGCCGTTTGGGCCCATGATAGCGTGCACTTCTCCTCGTGGAACCGAAAGGGTAAGACCGCGCACGATCTCCTTGTCGGCGATTTCCACGTGTAAGTTCTTGATAGTCAATTCCTGCATATTTTGGGTAGAAGCGTCATCCCTAGCGAATGCGAGGGACCTCGCGAATGTTTTTCTGCTTGCGTGAGGTCCTTCGCTTACGCTCAGGATGACAGGCGAAAATATACTCAGATTCGGGTCTTTGGCGAACGGCGGTCGCCTCAATTCAATGTTCCCACTTGCAGATTAAAATCTGCAATCGACAATCGAAAATCCCGATACCCCGTGGTGTAACGGTAACACAGCGCCCTTTGGAGGCGTTATTCATGGTTCAAATCCATGCGGGGTAGCCACGTAAAAAGACTTCGTCTCACGTGGCAGAATTTTTTGACTGGTCCGTTGACCGCGTGGGCGAAGCCTTTACGCGGTTCAAATCCATGCGGGGTAGCCATTCACCGCGCTGGAGGCAGGCTGCGGGCAAACTCTTCGGCTTTCTTGTCTGCCTCACGTTGCTGAAGGGCTTCCCGATTTTGTTCTTCGCCGCTCGGCATCGACGAGCAGCCGGAAAAGTAGACTGTTCCGGTCAAAATGATCACGCTCAATAAATTCTTCAGATTCACACCAAATCCTAAACACTAATGCCTCATCGCGCATCCGTGATTCCGCGAAATCACTGCTGGATCTCGGAAACTCGAGAAATTGCATGGACGCTTTGGAAAGCGCCCTCCTTGGTGGCTGCAGCTAATTGCGGTCGCTAAGGACTTGCCGCAGGTGAAACCGACGCGGTCACTGATGGCGAAGCGGTCGGCGTGATCGATGGAATTGGAAAAGCGAAAGTCGCGGAGGGCGAAGCCGTCGGTGGAGCTGGAGAAAGCATTGGTGTTGGCGATGGAGTCGGCGTGGGCGGCGGCGGAATGATGTTGCTCCAGCGGTGCAGCGGGACCGTTGCGCCGCCAATGTCTGTCACTAATTCTTCGCAGCGCTTTTGCAATTTATCCAGATCGGGCGGGCCCCAGTGCGCATCGGCCGTTCCGGGGAAAATGAGATACGTGATTTTGAGATCGCTCACCGGTCGATTGTAAGCGGTGGACAGCGCGTTGACTTCTTTCGCGATGCGCAATGATGCTTCGCCCACTTTGTCGGGCGGTCCCGCATCGCCAACAATTGCCGGATAAATTTCCGCACCCGAAATCACAACCGCGTAATCGCCAATCTTCGCGCCGGTCGCGGGCGCGAATCCGGTCGGGATTACGATATATGGATCGGTCGTGCCGATGAGGAAGCTGAATTTCTTGAGCGTGTCGATTTCGAGGCGTAACTGCGCTCGCGCATCACGCAATTCGCGTTTGCGTTCTGGAGTTATCGCACTCTGCGCAAGCTCGTCGTCCACTCGATCGAGACGTGCTTGCGTCGCGGCAAGATAAGGATTGGGCGCTTTCGTTTTCTTGGGCCAATGAAAACTGGTGGTCGCCTTGAAATTTGTCGGCGCCCCCATGTTGATCGGCAGCCGGTCGGAATCGGAACCGTCCGCATCGACATCCATCTCGGCCTGCAAGAGCACGGCTTTTCGGTGCGTTTGCGGATGCTGAAGCTGGAGGACCGTCTGGCAATCGTAAAAGTTGTGACGGGAAAGGAGAAGATCGAGCCGGCCAAGGTTCGCGCGCAACGCTTTCACCTTTGCTTCATAAAGCTTCGCGAAAAATGGTGAGACCGAGTCGGGGGAAATCATTGCGGCCAGACCGGGAAGCAGGCGCGGCAAATCGGGATTCACTTTCGCCAGGTCGTCGATTGTTTTGTTCGGCGTCGGCACACGCGCTTTCAATGTGAGATCGATGACGTAACTCTGCGGATCGATCCGTTCATCCGACGCCGCTGCGCCCGATAAAGTTTCGACTTCAGAATGTACGGTGATGCCGTTGAATAACCGTGGAACTTCAAGCTTTCCCGTAATCACTGGTGGCCGGCTCGGTTTCGGTGACGGCGTTGGTAGGATCGGCGCCATCCATTCCGATTCCGGCCCGGTCAATTGCGTCAAGACGCCATCGCCAGCGTTCGAGCGAAATCCAGCGGTAAACGATTAATCCAACGATCAGCAACAAAAGAAACAGCACGAAGCGCCGCAACGTGCTCAGACGAAATTTTCGCACGAAGCTTTTACTTTTTAACCCAGGCGACCAGCGCCATGACGATCCCGATCACGCTCAAGATCGACATCATGCCCGCCGGCATCGCGTTGCCGGTCTTGATAAATTTCGGAAGGAATTGTCCAGCGAGCAGCAGCGACACGATCAGACCAATCGCAAGTCCGGCGACCAAATGATTGGGCAGCAGAAATGCACCCACCAGGAGAAGCACGCCCGCAATCGAGCCGGCGATAATCGATGGCACACTGCCTTTGCTGGCGTAGCCGATAATTCCACCGACGATCGTCAGAACGCCAAAGACGATGAAGTAAATTTTCGCCGCTCCAATCATGCGCGTTGCCGCATTCGTACGCCAACACCTTGCCGCTGTCCAGCCAGCGCCACGCTTGCGACGAATCTGTTAATTGTTTATTGCAACGCCGTCTGCCGGGACGAGCTCGAAAGAGCGATTCTCCGCGACACTGTGCGCAAATACTGGCGGCCGCGTCGAGCGTTGGCCATTGTAATTTCGGCATTCGCTTGACCCGCCATCTCCAAAATCAGGGCGCCGTGAAATTCGATTGCTACCAGATCGCGCAATGTTTTCTCCCAATCGATCCGCCCATCGCCCGGCGGCAGATGATCGTCGTGCCTGCCGCCATTATCGTGAACGTGGATCATCTTCAGATGACCACGAAGTTTTTTGACCAGAGAATGCATATCTCCCGAGAGAAATGCGTGACCAGTATCGAGGCATGCGCCGACTTCCGCGCCATTGATCGCGTCGAGAATCCACAAAATGTCGCTCGTATTTCCGAAGAGGAGATGCGGTAGCTTGTTTTCAAGCACGCACAGGATTCCAAGTTCGTGGCAACGGCGTGCCACTGCGTTTAGTGTGCTAACCACGTTGTGCATGCGAGCGAGTTGCTCGTCTCCAGAAGTTGCGGGCGGATGTTCCGGCCCGGGATGGATGACGAAATAGTGAACGTGAAGAATGGCGGCCGCTTCCGCTGCCTTTAAGACTTCGAGCAAAGCCGCGTTTCGCAAGACATCATCCGCAGATGCGATGTCGATGTTATCCGCGAAAGGCGCGTGGAACGAATACGCTTCCATCCCGAGTTCATGCAGCCGCTCTGCCGCGCGATGGACAATGGCCGAATCATGATAATCGAGATGAGTCGGCGATGAGCAAACTTCGATGATGCTAAATCCGCTTTCGCGAATCATCGGCAGGCAATCAAGAATGCTTTGATGATAGAAACAGCCGGTTGAAAGGCCGATGGGCCAGTCGGTCATGAGCCCTCCGTTCTAAAGCCGATTTTTGAAAATCGACCAAATTGAAGCCGCAGTTCGAAACTGGACACGTTTTTTGTTCCTGGGCCGAGACGCAATTAAAATCGACGAGATCATCGCGGCCTGTGGCAAATAGTCCGGCAAACACGCGCGTGTAAAAATCAGCGCGGGTCGCAGGATCGCAACCCTCGAACTGCGTCCAACCAAAGGGTCGCGCAAACTTCGAAGTAATCAGGCCAGCGATGTGACGCGGATGCCAGCCGAGAGCAAGCATTACCCTGACGAGCCTTCGGATGGATGCCGGCCTTAGCAATAAATCATTGGGCCGCTCGAGAAGAACGCGCACGCATGCCGGTAATATGTCGAGCGACAACCGGTCGTAAGTCTCGGGCCATTCGTCCTGTGAATGGGGTTCCTGCGAGTAAAACGACTCGTGAAATTTCGCCACGTTGGATTTTTCGTAGTCTCCGATCAATCTCTGCATGCCATCGCCAGCATCGGGAATTTTCGTGGTAGAGTTTCGCGCGAGCTCTTCAACCGCGTCGAAATCTCGCATCAGAGGAATCCCCTCGCGCCACGATATTTTTTCCAATGGCACGACGACGAGAGGCGGCAGCTCTTCTAATTCATGCGCGCCAAACGCCCAATGTTGCTGCCACGGTTTGAGATAAATGCTGAAAGGCGCGCGCAACACGCGCGAGTAAAGCGGATCACCGTATTCAGAGATGTCGATTGAAACCATCTCGCGGCCGTGCTCGGATGGCCCTACCTCGACCGCAGTCAGTTCAACGGGAACCGGCGTGAGGGGCGCGGCAACTTCCTTGATCTTGTGCGCGAAAAATTCCATGACCAAGCCCAGTCCCGCGAAGGCGCGAGCCAGTTCTTCCGGAAAACTGCTTCCATCCGGCTGTTGAATTTCCTTTCCGGCTTTCCACAAACTTTGCGGACCACACGCACGCTGAACGAGAAGTTGGAATGCGTGGGAGTTGCGCTCAATGCGCCAGACAAAATGATGTCCGCGCCCGCTCAAAAGATGGAGCGCAGGAATGCCGTATTCGCGCAAGCCGCCTTCAATCGTCTGCGCGACGGGTTCCTGAATTTCAAATGCGCGTTCCGGTTCGAGAAAAGCTTCGGCTGCGTGATCGAAATTCACATACTCGACATCAAAATCGACGAGCAGCGAAGTTTCGTCCCAAAGTGAGCGACAGATTTCTGACCCGGCATTAAAAAGCGATTCCATCGCTCCGACTCCGTAATGCTGCTGAAGTCGCGCCTTTTGCAAGTCACCGCCTGCGACGTAGCAACATGTCGGCTTCCTCTGGACGTCACCGCCAAGGAATTCGACGATGCGTGCACGAACGTCGCGGTTCCGATAGTAATCAGTGCGTTGTAGCGTTGAGATCATCGCAACCAGCCCATGCTTTCGACCGAGCGAAACCAAGTGGCGTTCATCATTGTTAATTTCTCCGCAACCGCCGAGGCGTTGCTAACCGGCCCTTGCCTTTTATTGCGCAAATGTTGCGCAGCGCGCGCAGTCGATGGTTAATGACGTAGCTACCATGGCCAGCGACGTGCAATCCCATTCATTCCTCAAAGGCCTTTCGGTTCAACAACTCGAAGCGCTATCGCAAATCGCGACGCAAGCGGAGTTCACAGCCGGCAAAACAATATTCCGCCAGCGAGACGCTGCGGATCGGTTTTATCTGATCGAAAAAGGTCGCGTTGGTTTGGATTACGGACTTCCGCGCAAACGTCATGTGCAAATCCAGACAATCGGCCCCGGCGAAGCGCTCGGGTGGTCGTGGCTCGCCAAACCTTATCAATGGCAATTCAGCGCGACGGCGATCGACGATGTGACAGTGAGTTTCTTTCACGTCGCCGATCTGCGCGAGCAATGCGCGCGCGATCCGAAGCTAGGGTATGCAATCATGGAACGAGTCGCCCAAGTGCTAATGGAACGTTTGCAGGCGACTCGACACAAACTTTTGGTTTACGTGCAGCGCGCGAGCGGCGACGAAGAGACGCAGCAAGTCTGCTAAAGAAGGATCGTTTACTTTCGTTCCGCTTTCATCAACAAGGTCGCGCGGTGCGAAGACGAAATGGGTAAGGCCGGCGCGTCGGTCACAACGATCGTCGTTCCAGGCGTGACGACATCATAAACTTTTGCCGCGAACTCTGGCGCCACATGCACGCGGCGCGCCAGATCACGAAGCGACGCGTTATCTTTAGAATCAGTTTTCACTGTCATCCATTGGTGAGCCGGCCGGCCTGGCACGAAGGCGCTGGGATTTCCGGCAACGCCGGCAAGCATGGTGTAAGCGCGACTCCCGAGCGGTTCCGCGGGCTTGTCGATCCGCAGCGCAGCACGGCCAATCGGAATGCCGTTGCGATACACGTAAACGGTTTTGTCCGCGGCGCTCGCCAGGATTGTGACTGGTCCTTCTTCGCTACGCTGCGGATTCCACTCGAATCCTCCTTCAATCGGCTCGGAGAAATCGTCCTCCTTTGAGGGCAGAAGAATGCCAGGACCTCCGGCGAAGGTTGGTTCGGATTCCTTTTCATCGACCACGATTACGGTCGTGCCCCGGGTCGTCAGCGAATAAAGCCGCCTGGCAAATTCGCGGGGCAATCGGATGCAACCATGACTCGCCGGATAACCCGGCAAATCGCCGCCATGCAAAGCGACGCCCTGCCACGTGAGTCGCTGCATGTAAGGCATGGGGGCGTGATGATACTTGTTTGAAAAATGGGTTACCTCTTTTTCTAAAATCGTGAACACACCGGCCGGTGTGCTGCGTCCTTTCGTTCCACTGCTGATGCTCGAATAAGCGACGCGGATGCCGTTGCGATACGCGCTCAGCGTCTGGTCCGGTAAACTAATAATGATCACCAACGGCCCGCTCGGCGAAAGCTCGGGTTCCCAAAAGAATTCACCGGGCTTGAGCGCGTTTACCTCCGCCACGCCAAAGATGGCAAGCAGAAGGAAGCAGCGGAAAGAAAGTCGCCATGTTCTCATCATCATTGAGGACCAACTGGCTTGTGCAACTCGACCGGTATGCGCGCCAACTTTTCATAGATATGTCCGACGCGCTGGAGTGGCCACCAATCGTAGAGAAAAATCTGCATCGGTCGCCACATCGCCACCCAACCGGCAATCGTCAGGCTTTCGCGCACTAAGTTCAGCAACGTGCCGTGCGTTTGCCGGAGCATCAGTTCGCTGATGAGAAGACAGGCGCTGAGAAAGAGCAAACCGATGACGAGACTGATCCGCCCCCGTTTGAAAAGGCGTTTCAGTTCCATGCGATTGAGTTTCCAGCGGTAAGAAAAATAATGATGCACCGCCGACCGCGTCACGTCCGCCGCATCCACGTTCGCGGGATATTGTTTGATGTGAATGCGCAAAACGAGCGGATCGCGCCGGGGAAATTCCTGCGCCCAGCTGACAATAAATTCCTCGGCATCATGATCGAGATCCTTTTCGTGAAACGGCGAAGGATCCAAAGAATTGAAAAGCTGTTCGATCTTATCGACGAAAATTTCGATTCGATGCGGCGTTCGTTTGCGGACCTTCAAGTCGTGAATCATTTGCTCCTTATCGCGGCAACGATTGTGGCCGTCGATTTTTCGGAAGAATCGTTTCGCGCGATCGAGTTTGCGCTCGTGCTGGCGAAACGCTTCGATTCATCCGTTCAATTGCTCTTCGTTTACAAAGGCAAGCCGCCATTTTCAGCCGGCGAAGGCAGACCTGAGCTCTTCCTGGATCCTGCAGTCGAACTTTTTTCCGAGCGTGAAATCGGGGAACGACTAAAAGACGAAATGAAGAGAAAATTTTCGATTGGTACGGTGCTGGTTTTGATGACTGTAAATTAAATCCAACAGCGGACACTCCTAATCGATGCTCGTCAGACAGTTGACGTTTCTTGCTCAAAGATCGCCCACTATTTTCGGTGAGGCAGCCTCAGCGAACCGATAAAAGGTGCGTTTCGTAATTTCGGCGGCGGCCACGTAGGCCGCCACAATCAGCAATATCATTGGATAAAACCGGGCGGGCATCGGTTCGAAACCGAGCAGACCCGCCAAAGGCAGATACGGCACCAGAAACGTCGCGACCACGACAGCCATCGTCGCCAGCATCAGAAGTTTGCTTGGTCGACTTTTAAAAAATGGGCGGCGGCTTCGAACTACGAGCACGATCAACGATGCGGAAACCACAGACTCGATGAACCATCCCGTTCGGAATTGCGACATCCTCGCGCCTAACCAGAGAAGTCCGGCAAAGGTGAGGCAATCAAAAACCGAACTCAATGTTCCGAAAACGATCATGAACCGCCGGATGAATTTGATGTCCCAGCGCCGCGGCACCTGCACCAATTCGGCGTCCACATTGTCGCCTGCAATGGTCATCTCCGGAAAATCAGTGAGAAGATTGATGAATAAGATCTGCTTCGGAAGCAGCGGAAGAAACGGCAGGAAAAGCGATGCCCCCGCCATGCTGAACATATTTCCGAAGTTCGCGCTCGTGGCGATGAAGACATATTTCAGCGTGTTGGCAAAGGTGCGCCGGCCCTCGCGCACGCCGTCGACAAGGATTTCGAGATCGTGTTCGAGCAAAACAAAATCTGCCGCCTCGCGCGCGACATCCACCGCACTGTCCACGGACAATCCAACGTCGGCCGCATGCAACGCCGGCGCATCGTTGATTCCGTCACCGAGATAGCCAACAACATGACCGGCCTTTTTTAGAGCGAGGATGATGCGCTCTTTTTGCATCGGTTCGATCTCGGCAAACACATCGACCTCGCTGGCGCGCCGAGCGAGCGCCTGCGCGCTCATTTCTCGAATTTCCGGTCCCGTGAGAATGTGCGCCTTCGTCAGTCCAACCTGCGTCGCGATATAATCAGCGATCAGCGCGTTGTCGCCGGTTATGACCTTCAGGACGACGCCAAGTTGCTTCAGCTCACCGATCGTATTGCCGATCCCGGATTTGGGCGGATCGGAAAGCACCACGAAACCGGCGAAAATCATTTCGCTTTCGTCCTCGCGCGTGACCTGCGTGCGACCTGGAATTTCGCGATACGCCACGCCGATGACGCGATGCCCCTCGCTACTGAACTGCCGCCAGCGCCGTTCCACTTCCGCTCGGATCGCATCGACGGCAACGATCGAACCGTCGCTCAATTGTGCTCGCGACGAAACTTCCAGCATCTGACGCAAAGCTCCTTTTGTGATGAGCTGAGGCTCGTCATCTTTTTGCACGAGGACGCTCAAACGCTTGCGCAAAAAATCATAGGGAATCTCATCGAGCTTCCGCCACTCGCCAGCCTCCGCGACAGGCGATCGACGAATCGCGTCGTCGATGGGATTGCCGAATCCTGTTTCGTTCGCAGCGTTTAAATATGCATAGAGCAAAACTTTCGCGCTCGGATTCCCCTCGGCATCGAGTGCCGCATGCACGCGGACTTCGCCTTCGGTCAAGGTGCCGGTTTTGTCGGCACAAAGCACGTTCATGCTGCCGAAGTTTTCGATCGCGGCGAGTCGCTTCACGATCACCTTTTTCTCTGCCATCCTTCGCGCGCCGCGCGAAAGATTGATGCTAATGATTGCCGGCAGGAGTTGCGGGGTTAAGCCAACCGCAAGCGCGAGAGCGAAGAGCAACGAGTCGAGAACCGGCTCGTGGAAGTAGACGTTGACGGCAAAGATCGCGAGGACAAGCACGAAGGTGACTTCGGCGAGCAAATATCCGAATCGGCGAATGCCATGCTCAAATTCCGTCTCCGGCGGGCGCAGCCTTAATGTCTGGTAAACTTTGCCGAACTCTGTGGCGCGACCCGTATTAACGACACACGCCTTGCCGTTGCCGCTCACGACATGCGTTCCCATAAAGACGGCGTTGCTGCGCCGCGCGAGCGCGGTTTGGGAGGAGAGAACCGCCGGCATTTTTTCCGCCGGATAAGTCTCGCCGGTTAACGTTGCTTCGTTAACAAACAGATCGCGCGCTTCGAGCAATCGACAATCTGCCGGTATGACGGCCCCGGCCGAAAGCAGAATGAGATCTCCGCGAACAACATCCTGAATCGGCACCAGAATTTCGGCGCCGCCGCGTTGCACGCGCACTTTTGTTTCGACAAGCGCACACAACTTTGCCACGGCCGTAGCAGCGCGTTGTTCCTGCCAGAAGCCGAGCAACCCGCTAATGAGAACGATCAAGAGGATAATCGCGGCGTCGGTCACATCGCGGAGAAAGATCGAGAGAACCGCAGCGCCAATCAGAATGAGAATAATCGGGCTCGTGAACTGCCGGAGTAGCAGACCAAACCCGGCCGCGTGCTCTTTCGCTCGCAGTCGATTCGCGCCCAGCCGAGCGAGGCGCTCGCCTGCCTGATTATTCGTTAGGCCATCCGGCGATGTGTCGAGCAGACGGCAAAGTGTCTCTGGCGACGCGGCAAACGGATCGTCCGCCGCGGCGGAAATAGTGCTCAAAGGCCGCTCGGAAATGTCTCTTCCACTTCGCCGAGCTCCCATTCGGTGGTTCGTTCCAACGGTTCCACCGCGCGGGTGTGATCGAAGTGGAGCACGGCATCGAACTGATCGGCGAGTCGCGCATGAAAATAATGGCTGACCATTTCGGTTTCCGGCCGGTAAATTACGCCGATAGCGCGTTCGAGATGCTCGGTGCGCAGTTCCGCGGCGAGCGCGGCGTTATCCCTCAAGTTAACAAAGAAACGCGGCGTATCGACTTCGTGAAAAAGCGCTTCGTAACTATCGCGATGACCCGGCCGAACGTTTTTGCGTTCGGCTGGTGCGTCCCAATCCGACGCGGCGGTGACACTGCCGGTGTAAGTGGTAAAGCCAATGAGCACCGCTTCTTTTCCGAAACGTTCGCGCACGAGCTGGCCAAGATTGATTTCGCCGCGCTCTCCCATCTGTGTCGCGCGCGCATCGCCCAGGTGCGAGTTATGCGCCCAAACGACGACCTTCGCGGGCGCGCCTTGCTTGCCGAGATGTTCGACTAACGAGACTAATGACTCCATCATGTGGTTGTCGCGGAGATTCCACGACGACACTTCGCGTCGAAACATGTTGCGGTAATACTCCTCCGCGTTTTTGACCACGCGAGCGTTTTGTTCCGCAAAAAAGTAGGCGTCCGCGGCCACCTGGCCGTCACGCTGAAGATAATCCATCGCCTTTCGCCGCAGCGCGACGAGCTCCTTGACGACAGCATCCTCACAGGTCGGCGTTAATCCTAATCCCGCGGCATAGCCATAGGTCTCGATCTCCTTGCCGAAATGTTCGAAACAACTGTAATGATGACGGGCTCGTTGGGCCGCTTCGGGATCGACCTTTCCGAGATAGCCGAGCACCGCTTCGATCGACGCGTGCAAACTGTAGAGATCGAGTCCGTAAAATCCGGCTTTCCGATCGGCAAAGGCCTGGTCGTCGTTGTGTTCGCGCAGCCAGCCGACGAAATCGAGCACATCGGCATTTCGCCACATCCATTGCGGGAAACGTTTGAAACCGCCTAACGAGTCCACGCTGTCGACATCGCTGCTCTCACCACGCACAAAACGATTGATGCGGTAAGCGTCCGGCCAGTCTGCTTCGACAGCGACAGCATTGAAACCGCGTTGGTAGATGAGTCGTTTGGTAATGAGCGCACGCTCTCGATAAAATTCATGCGTGCCATGACTTGCCTCGCCGATCAGAACAAAGCGCGCATCGCCGATCATATCTACGAGCGCATCATAGTCGTTAGGCGAACCGAAGACAGGTTCGGCGGCTTCGCTCACCCGATCGGACAATGCGCTCATGCGGTGGCAGGCGTTTCCTGACGATTCAGCTCAGCAAGAAGCTGGTGCACTTCTTCGTCGCTCGTTTGCGAGAAGTCCTGGTACCATTGGCCAACTCCGTAAAATTCTTCCGGGACAATCACGGCGACCACATCATCAGCGATCGTGCGCAGATAGTCGTAGGTCGAGCGCGCAACCGTGGGCGTCGCAACAATAATCGGACCTGCTCCCAACTGGCGAAGTGCGGCCACGGCCGCGACCATGGTCGAACCGGTCGCAATTCCGTCATCAACGATGATAACCGTTTTCGCTTCGACTTCCGGCGGCGGCAGATCGTCCCGATAAGATTGCTCGCGCCGCTTCAATTCCTGAAACTCTTCCGCCGTTACGGCATTGATGACTTCGTCCGGAACGCGCAAAGAGTTGATCACATCACCATTGAACACGCGCACGCCGCCGGTCGCGATAGCGCCCATCGCCAGCTCCGGGTGTCCTGGTAGTCCCAGCTTCCGCACAACAAACACATCGAGCGGCAGATTTAGACTTTTGGCCACCTGAGCAGCGACCGGCACACCGCCACGCGGTAGCGCGAGAACGATGACGTTCGGTTTGTTTGCGTATGCGGCTAGTTTCCCAGCGAGAAGCTCGCCAGCTTCATGGCGATCGCGGAATTGTCTTTTCATTTTCGTGGTTTCAAATGTTTGCGAAACCAGGTTGCAGCCAGGCGCGCCACTTCGTCGAGCGTGCCGGGCTCCTGGAACAAGTGTGTGGCGTGCGGGACGATCGCGAGCGACTTCTCGCATTGCAGTTGGGCGTAGGCGCTCTCGTTCAATCGCAACACTTCTTCGTCGCGCTCGCCGACGATGAGCAACGTCGCTGCTTTCACGTGCATTAACGCCTGGCCCGCCAAATCGGGCCGTCCGCCACGAGATACGACCGCGCCGATGGAAGATCCAAACGCCGCCGCCGCACGTAAAGCTGCTGCGCCACCGGTGCTCGCACCGAAGTAGCCGATTCCCAGATTTCGCGAACGCGGGTCGTCTGCAATTTCTTCGGTCACAATTGCCAACCGCCGGCTGAGCAATCCGATGTCGAAACGCAAGTGACCCGTGTAAGCATCTTCTGCTTCCTCTTGCGAGGTCAGCAAATCGAAGAGCAGCGTCGCCATACCAGCATCGCGCAGGACTTCTGCGACAGCTTGATTGCGCGGACTGCGCCGACTACTTCCGCTGCCATGCGCAAACAAAACCAGTCCACGCGCATTTTCCGGAATCTCGAGATCACCCGCGAGCATGATTTCGCCAGCCGGTATTTGTAAGGTCACGGATTCCGCACCGGTTTCCATCTCATCTTCGCGCGGTGTGGGCGCGACATTCGGGTGATGCGACATTTTCATCTCGATTAATGATGTTGATGCGCGAGATGCGTACGCTCGGGATGTTCTTCCACGGCGTGGACAGCCGCTACGGTAAGCGCTCCCACCGCAATCGCTCCCGCGACGAGAAAGAAGGCTTCGTGCACGACGATGCCCAATCCGACGCTTAAACCAAGCAACAGTGCGACACGCGATCCATCGACACTCCCATCAGCTCTTTTGATCGTTTTCATAATCTTTCCCTTTCTGCAAGAGTCTGAGACGGAGGGAGAAATTTCACTCTGCGTGAATTGCCTTTTCCTGCCCAAATCTTGCGCAGGCTGTCGGCACCATTCCTCGAACACATCAATTCGCTGCCTTCGGCGCGGGGCGTTATCTTCCGATTGTCGATGAGTCAGGCGCCTAACCAATCAATGAGACAGCAACGGCTGGTGAAATTTCTTGCGTCACCGTCGTCCTACCTACACAACCCGACGGAAGTGCGCTTCATCGAAACGCACATCTCGTGGGTCTTCATTGCTTCACCTTTTGTCTTCAAGGTGAAAAAGCCGGTCGATCTCGGGTTCGTTGATTTCAGCACCCTGGAAAAGCGCCACCACTTTTGCCGGCGCGAACTGGAGCTGAATCGACGGCTTTGCCCTGAAATTTACCTGGCAGTAATGCCGATCTATGAAAGCGACGCCGGTTTTTCTTTCGACGACGAAGACGGAGAGATCGCTGAGTACGCCCTGAAGATGCGGGAACTGCCGCACGGCTGGTTCCTGAGCGAACTTCTTGCGAAAGGTCTGGTCGAAGAGACCGAGATCAATCGAGTGATCGCTTGTCTGCGCCAATTCTATGCAGCGCAGACTCCGCGGCCGGAAATCGAAGCGTGGGGAACGCCGGAGAAACTGAAAATCAGTACGGACGAAAACTTTGCGCAGGTCGAAGCATTCGCAGGAAAAACCATTTCGCCCATCGCTTTCGAAACGATCCGCCATTTCACGGACTGCTTTTACGCTGCGAATCAGCAACTATTTCACGAACGAATTCAGCAGCACCGAATACTCGATTGCCATGGCGATCTGCATCTCGATCACGTCCATATCACTCCGGAAGCGACGAGCATTTTCGATTGCATCGAATTCAACGACCGGTTCCGCTTCATCGACGTTGCGAACGATCTCGCTTTTCTCGCGATGGATTTTGATTTCGAAGGAAGGCGCGACTTATCGAAAATGTTTCTCCGAAATTCGGCGCGCACTCTCGGCGATGACGGACTGCTGAAGGTGGCGAACTTTTACAAATGCTATCGCGCCTTTGTGCGTGGCAAGGTGGAAAGCATTCAGGCGAACTCGGCGGCAGCGGCGGATGCCGTGGAGCACACGAAGCGCGCCGCGCGCTACTTTCGCCTCGCTTTGCAATACGCCACGTGCGGTTCGGAGCCTGTCGTCTTCGTGATCATGGGCCGCGTGGGTACCGGCAAAACGACGTTTGCAAAACAGCTCGGGATCGAACTGGACTGGCCGGTCTTTTCGTCCGACCGGATTCGCAAGACGCTTGCCGGTGTGCCGTTGACGGAACGAACGGCGCCGCAGCTACGCGAAAAAGTTTACTCCGAAGAAATGAGCAGTCAGACTTACGCCGAGCTGGTGCAAGGAGGACTGGCTGCACTTGCCACCAATGGCGGCGTAATTCTCGATGCGACATTCTCCAGCCGCGCGCAGCGCGAATACCTCCGCGACGAATGCGCCAAAGCTCACGTCCATCTGCAAGTGATCGAGCTCGAGACGGAGAAGTCGGAGATTGCGAAGCGATTGAAAGCGCGCGGCCAGCGCACAGAGGAAATTTCCGACGCTCGCCTCGAAGATTTCGAAAAACTCAGTGCCGCCTACGAGCCACCCTTGGAATTGGCGCCGGATTTGATCGAAATTTCCACCACGGCAGCGGTTACCGATTCAGTCAGCATTTTGCTGCGGCGTCTGGCCGGGAAAGAAGCATCGGCGAGTTCATAGCTGCAACGCAAAATCTGAACAGATTCTCGCAAGTTGCGATGAGCGCTCACGCGTCGCCGGCTCAGAAGTAGGTGCGACGAAAGGAAACAATACCTATGAGCACACTAGTAACGTGGAATCCGTTTCGGGAACTCGATGAGGTGCAGAATCGCCTCGGCAGTTTTTTCGGCGGATCATTCAACCGGTTAGGAAACGGCAACGGCGGACTGAAATTGGCCGCGTGGTCGCCTCAAGTGGATATCACTGAGGACGACAAAGAGTATCTCGTGAAAGCGGACTTGCCCGAGATAAAAAAGGATGAAGTCAAAGTGACCGTGGAGAACGGCGTCCTTTCAATTTCCGGCGAACGCAAAAGCGAGAAGGAAGAAAAAAACAAAAAGTTCCATCGGATCGAGCGGTCCTACGGCAGTTTCGAACGAACGTTCACGATGCCTGAGGATGCTGACTCGGCGAAGATGAAAGCAGAATTCAAAGAGGGAGTTCTGCGCGTTCACGTGCCGAAGAATCCGGTCGCCCAACCGAAAAAGATCGACATCAAAGTCGACTAGGCGAGCGATGGCGGCGTCCGGAATCCGGGCGCCGCCGTTTCAGTCGCCATTAAGATTGGGAGCGAGAATGAAAATCGTAACCGGAACGCTCCTGATCGGCTTTTCAATTCTGTTAAACGGGTGCGCCGGCCTGGGATCGGGATCTACCGCACGGCTGACGCCGTCGGAAAAAATGATGTGGTCCACCTATGCCATCGGCACATCCAAGGGAATGGCGACGTGTATCATTATAAATAGAAAGGATCGTTCCGCGCCGCACGGCATCGTGCCGATTTTAGTGACCGCGACTCATGTTCTGGCGGTTGCGCCGCACGGACCTTATTTTCTCGCGATCCGGACGCCGACTCCGAATGGCAATCCCGATGTTTCGATTCTGGCATTTAAGCCCGCATGGCTCGCACAAGCCGTCTACACGCATCATCCGCAACAAGACATTGCCGCGCTCGAGCTGCGCATGCCGGATGAATTGGCGGAGTTCGCGCAACTTTCTTCGTTCCTTAACGAAGACGCGATCGGCCGGAGTGGCGACGAAGCGCGCGCAGGCGATGACGCCTCCATCCTTGGATTTCCCAAAGTATTTCCGGGAACGGAAGGTGCATTTCCCATTTTGCGCAGCGCAAAAATCGCATCTTACTCGCCGGGTTCGCCGCGCGACCGCGAAAAATTTCTCATTAACACGAACGTTTACTCGGGCGACAGCGGTGGACCGGTTTTCGCGGGACGCCCCGGAAATCGCCGGCCGATTTTGCTGGGCCTGGTGACGGAACGAATCGGCGAGAAAGCTGGCGAAGTGCCGCTGGCTGTAGCGGTAGACGTTCGCGCGATTCGAGAAACGTTGCAGCTGCTCGCGCAACATCGCGACACGATCGCATCCCATTCCGCTCTAAACGCATTCAATTCCACGGCGCGTGGGCATTCAACGTTCGCGCTCAAAGGCCGTCCCGAAATGTTCATCAAAGTGGTGCACGCAAAAAAGCCCTCCGCGCTGCCTCTGCCGATCGCAAAGTGGAATTGATTTCTTCACGGCATTAGTCGGCGCCGGATATTTTTGTGCTTTTGTAAAGCGGGAGGTTCGATACAGATGCGTTCGTCGCGCACGAATCGTTTCCGTGAACAAACAAAAAGGGATTGTCATCGGCCTTGCGGCAGCTTGCGCCGTAATTTGGGCCGTCACGGCAATCCATCCGCTGGATCGACAGGCATGGATTCTGGAAAACATCCTCGTCGTTCTTTTTGTCCTCGTTCTCTTAGTCGCTTATCGCCGCCTGCAATTTTCTACTGCCGCTTATGTGTGTATCGCACTGTTTCTGATTCTTCATCTGGTCGGCGCGCACTATACCTACGCCCGAATGCCGCTCGGGTTGTGGGCAAAAAACACCTTTCATCTTTCGCGCAATCACTACGACCGTTTTGCCCACGGAGCTTTCGGATTTCTCCTCGCACTTCCGCTGCGCGAACTGGTTTTGCGTTTCAGCGGCGTGCGTCGCGGGGCGTGGAGTTTTTGGCTGCCGCCGGCAATCATTCTCGCAACAAGCGGTTTCTTTGAAATCGTTGAGAGCGTTGTCGCCGCCATCGTCGCGCCGGGACAGGGCGTCAATTGGTTAGGCGGTCAGGGAGATCAATGGGATGCGCAGAACGACATGCTTTCGGCATTAGTCGGCTCGTTGCTCATGATGCTGCTCGTCACATTCGCGGAGCGAAGAAAGAAAACGAAATGACGGCGACAGTTCGGTTTGCCGACAATCGCTTTCTGCAAATAACTCTCGCGCTCTACGTCGCGATTTGGACGGCGCTTGCCATTCGACCGATCGATCGCAGCGATTGGTTTCTGGAAAATCTGCTCGTCTTCACCAGTCTCGCCGTACTCAGCCTGACGTATTGGAAGTTTCAGTTTTCAAACTTCTCTTATCTTCTGATGGCTTTTTTCCTCGTCCTGCACGCGATCGGAGCGCATTACACTTATGCAAAGGTCCCGATCGGTTTTTGGGCCGCCGATCTTTTTCATCTCAACCGAAATCACTTTGATCGCGTTATCCATTTCGGATTCGGTCTTCTCATCTTTTATCCGTTGCGCGAATTGCTGATTCGTTCTGCCGGCGCGCGCGGTGCGTGGGCAACCTGGCTCGCGGTAGCGGGGATTTTTGCCATGAGCAGCTTCTTCGAAATCCTCGAAGCGGTCATCGCCATGCTCGTGCATCCGGAGTTAGGCGACGCCTATCTCGGCACGCAGGGTGACATTTGGGATGCGCAAAAGGACATGGCGTGCGCCTTGGTCGGTGCGATGCTGGCTGCCGCTATAACGTTCCGCCGACAATCTCAGGCCTGACGCTCAGGCAAAGTCAAAATGGCATTCGCGTCGCTGAGTTTTTTCACGGCTTGTTCCTTCAAAGGCCGGCGCGTAGGATACGCCTGTGAACGACGCTTTGCGGGAGCCGGTGAAAAAGAAAGTCGGAGGCGCTTTGTCGAAACTCGATCCCCTGCGTCGCCTGGAAATGCTCCGGGTCAACGCCGCGCGTCTGCGCCTGCGATCAATACGCCCGACTCGCGACGATGGAAGCTTCGTTCGAAAAACTGTTGGCGCTCCTCGCTAGGAACGGCATTCGCTTCGTCCTCGTCGGGGGCGTCGCCGTTGCCATCCAAGGTTATGTCCGCCTTACGGAAGACGTGGATATCCTCGTCGATGATGCTGCAGAAAACCTCGATTGCTTGCTGAAAGCACTAGCCGGCTATGGTCGCGGCTTTGCTCGCGAACTCTCAATCGCTGATTTCACTGGCGAAGAAGGAGCGATTCGGATCGTTGAAGAAAGCGAACAGATGCAGATCGATATCTTCACCGTCATGAGTGGAAAACGTTTTGCCGACGCGCTTGCGGATGCGGATCGGTTTGAATTGAGCGGTCATATCATTTCCGTGGCTTCGAAGCGTTCTCTCATTAACTGGAAGGAGTGTTCTCCGCGAGAAAAGGACCGGCTCGACGCGATCGCGCTGCGACAATTGCTAGAAAATCCCGAAGCGCTCGATTGAAAGCGTCGTAATTTCTTGAATACGCGCTCAATCCACCGGCGAAAGCATGTGATATTTGCTTCGGTCCAGGATCGGGCCATCGATGCTGCCGCTGAGAAATTGCACCAGCACCGGATTCTTCGATCGCCGAATGTGCTCGGCTGTTCCCTGCTCGATAATTTTTCCCCGATGAAGCATGGCCATTCGCGTGGCTACACGAAACGCGCTGTCCATCAGATGCGTGACGATGACCGATGTCACTTTTGACCGTTCCGTGAGATCGACGATGAGCTTATCGATGACGGCGCTCACCACGGGGTCGAGACCAGCCGTGGGTTCGTCAAAAAGAATCAACTTGGGATCCATCACGAGTGCGCGAGCGAGACCAGCCCGTTTGCGCATTCCTCCGCTTAGTTCGAACGGCATCAAATCTCCGGTGCCGGCCATTTCGACGAGATCGAGCTTTTCATCAACGATGCGATCGATCTCGCCTGGCGTTTTGTCGGTTAGCTCCTGCAAGGGCAAAGCGAGGTTTTCCCGCACCGTACTCGAGCTAAGAAGCGCGGCGTCCTGATACACCATGCCAATGTGCATACGTGCAGCCGCCAATTCTTTCGGGGAGAGGCGAGGAATCTCGAGACCATCGAAAAAAACATGGCCTTCCGTCGGACTCAAAATTCCAAGGATTAACCGCAGGATCGTAGTTTTGCCGGCGCCACTCTGGCCGATGATGACCAGGCGTTCCTGTGGATTCACCGCAAGAGAGACGGCATCCAACACCTTTTTCTCACCGAAGGACAAACTGACATTTCGAAGTTCGACCACATGCGAGCGCGTCAGTCTCGCCGTGTCAGCCGCCGCAATAGTTGCATCCTCGAAATTCATATGAGGACGATGCCTCACGAATTCTTCCGGGGCGCGGAAACGGTTGGACTCAACTTTGCCGCGATGCCGCGAAAGTCCGTTTTAACATTCAATTTCTTGTCAATCGGTCGCGGAACCAGCGTTCCCCAGCGATCGCTCGTTAGGCCCCAACGCCTCGCGACATCGGCGAGTGTTGCCTGCAGTTTTGCGGCTGTAATCGGTTTTCCAAGACACGCCATGGCTCCGTGCTCCTGGGAAATCGGCTTCATATAGGTTTCTTCCAAAGCCGTGATCACGATGATCGGCGCCGTGTCCGCGCAGCCGCTAATGGCTTCAAGTAATGCAAGACCGTGTGCGCCCGGATCGACATCAACAATGACAACATTGAGCTGCTGCATTTTATCGCCGATCATTTCAAAAGCTTCGCGGCTCGTTTTCGCCACGAGCAGATCGCGACCGAGGCGAGTTGTTACTTTCGATACGACCTGTTCTGAATCGCCATCGGCATCCACCAGAAGAACAATATTTTTATACATAATTTTAAAAACGGCTCCGGCTGGGAACGATGATGACCGGACATTCCGCGTAGCGAACGACATGTTCCGCCACGCTCCCGATCAGCGCGCGCTTGAATCCCGTGCGTCCATGAGTCGAAGCGACGACCAGATCGACGTCGGGCTCATTGGTTGCCGTACAGATCTCGTCAATCGTAGCACCGGCGCGCGTTTCTGTTTCGACGGGAATGCCACGCAAAAATTTCCTGCGCGCGAACCTGCTCATGTCTTCTCGAGCAGCAGCGTTCGCTCTTTCGACCAAGGGCGTAATGTCGGACGCCATCCGGTCCATGGCGAAGACCTGAGTGTAAGGATAGACGACATGAAAAAGACGGAGACCTGCGCCTGTGCTTTTCGCCAGACGCGCCGCGTACTTCGCGCCCGCAAGTGAACACTTCGAAAAATCGACTGGGACGAGAAGCTTGCGTAATTTGAATCCGGCAGCGGCGGATTCATCGCCAAGTAAAAACGATCGATACTTCGCGCCGCGCAAAACCAGGACCGGGCACGGGGCATAACGAACGACTCGTTCGGCGGTGCTTCCGAGAACAAGATGTTGCAATCCACTGTGGCCGCGCGTGGGCAGCACAATCAGATCCGCTTTGATTTCGCGAGCCAGTTCGCAGATTTGCTCGAATGGTCGGCCTGAAACAACGTGGCAGTTGTCCGGCCAAAACCGCACGTCATGTTTCTCCTGAACTTCCGCGAGCCGATCCTGCATTAAGGCGATCGAGTCGGCGCAATTGAGCATCAAACCGCCGGCCCGAGAGATTTCCGTGAGCGAATCCGAAGGCTGAACATGAACCAGATGGATCGCGGCTTTGAACTTTTCCGCGAGCGGAATCGAATATTTGAGCGCCTGCATGGAAGCATGCGAAAAATCCAAGGGCACGAGAATGGTTTTGATCTGCAACGACTGATCGTGATCGGCCGGCTTCACGACTGGTTTTGAAACCCGACCCGCTTCTGTTTCCGGCGAAGTCGGCGCGGCTTCGCCTTGCTCGAAAGTCAGGTTCATGGTGAACAATTAGTTTGCGATGAGCTCGTGTTTGAAATGGGATTCGCGAAACTTGTTAGTCTTGCGCCGCTCGGGAATTTGATGGGCGGCAGCTCTCATTTCCGGGTGAGACGGAACCACCAGTACCGGCCGCCGCGCGTGGCGAACGATTTGTTCCGCCGCGCTACCAATCAACAAATGTTTGAAACCCGTTCGCCCGTGCGTTGCGGTGATGATTAGATCGACATCGCGTTGGTCGGCAAAGTCACAAATCTCCGAAACCGGCGGGCCGACCTTAACAACCGTTTCAAATTGCACTCGGCGGAATTTTGCAAACTGCACGAGTTGTTCCATCCGGCGTTCGGCCTCCTTCCGCGCAGATTCTGTCGGCGCCGAAAGATCGTACATGGCGTAGGCATCCGCTGTCGGAGCGCAGCCAAGATGGACGGCATGGAAAATCGTGAGCCTTGCCGCAACCCGCGTGGCAAACTCAATTGCATATTCGAGCGCCTGGAACGAACACTGCGAAAAATCGACCGGCACAAGAATGTTCTCGATGCCGTCGCCAGATTTTCCGTTGGATGAAATTCGGTCGGCTTTCTTCTCGTACCTTCGTCCCACCACCACCGGACAGGGCGAATGTTGGACGAGACGCTCCGCCGTGCTGCCTTCAAGAACGCGTGTGATGCCGGTGTAACCATGCGTCGCAGTCACAATCAAGTCCGCCGAGATTTCGCGAGCGAGGCGACAAATTTCGTCGAACGCCGGCGCGCTTTGCCGCAAGTGGCAGTTTTCGCCTGACAAGTCGTGTTCCTTCGCCAGCGCTTTGAGATCACGCTCCAGTCGATTCGCCGCGTCCTCGCCATACGCAGGAAGCGACATCGGAGCAATCGTTCCCGGCGCCATAAAAACAACCGGGTAGGGCAATTCGTGCACATGAACGAGATGGATCGCGGCTTCAAAACGTCGCGCCAGCTTTTTCGCCATCTCGATTGCCACCGTCGACAACGTCGAAAAATCAACCGGGACCAGGATGGTTTTGATATCGGGATTCTTCATGTCCTTTGGAGACTGTTTTCCGCTTCATGCCGAATGCGATTCACGGAACTTGTTCGTCTTGCGCCGTTCCGGGAACGGAATCGCCATTAGCTTGTGATTTCTTCTCGTTAGGCGCCGGTTTGCGCTTGCAGGTTGTCTTTTCCCTTGCTCCGCGCGCCCTGAGCCACGGGCCACTCCCGCCGCTCTCACTTCCGGATGCGATGGCACCACCAGGACCGATCGAGTCGCGTGACGCACGACGCGTTCCGCTACGCTGCCCATTAACAAATGCTTAAATCCGGTGCGGCCATGCGTGGCCGTGATGATCAAATCGACATCGCATTCCTGAGCGGTCGCGCAAATCTCCGAAACAGCATCACCGGTCTTGATCGCCGTTTCGAATTTGACCCCGCGGAACTTCGCCAGGTGCACCAATTTTCGCATCTGAATTTCGGCATCCTCGCGTTCGGCTTCCGTGATTGCCGAGAGATTGTAAAGGCCGCCGCCATCAGTGGTGAGTGCGGCGCTCAAGTCGACGGCGTGCAAAACGATTAGCTTTGCCGCCATTCGTTCCGCGAAATCGATCGCGTATCCCAGTGCCGAAAACGAAGTCTGCGAAAAATCGACTGGAACAAGAATGGTATCGACGCGGCCATGCATTAAATCCTCCGACGCAGTCCGCTTCGGTTTTGTTTCGCGCTGCCGCGTTACCAAGACCGGACAAGGCGCGTGTTGCACCACGCGTTCCGCAGTTGTGCCGAGAAAAAGATGTTTCAGCCCCGTCCATCCGTGCGTCGGCATGACGATCAGATCGGCCTCGATGGTACGGGCAACCTTGTTGATTTCATTGAAGACGGGCGAACCTTCCCGAAGGTAACAATGCGCCTGCGGCAGCTCGTAGTTTTTGGCCAGCTTCCTTAAGTTCTCCGCCGCGCGTTGTGCCGCCTGGTCGAGAAAGGTTGTCGCTGCGATCGAAACCGATTCGGTCGGCGCCATGTACTCGAAGAGGTAATGGTATTCGTGCACGTGAACGAGATGAACTGTGGCCTCGAACGACCGGGCCAGACGCTGTGCTGTTTCGATCGCGCGCAGAGAGAGCTCCGAGAAATCGACCGGTACGAGAATGTTGCGAATACTGGGTTTTTTCATGGTGGTTGATGGGTGTGAATTCATGCGGCGGCTAACGCGGCGCGGCTTAAGAATTTTTCACGGTATTCACTCGGGGATTGTCCAAAAATTCTTCTGAACGTCCGATTGAATTGCGTGAGCGACTGAAACCCGACGTCATAAGCGATCTCGCTGATCCGCCGGTTTGGGTTAAGCAAACTCTTGCGCGCATCTTCCACGCGAGCCCGTGCAACGTAGTCCGTGAAATTCAGACCGGTCGATTTGTGGAAAACTTTGCAGAAGTGAAACACGCTCGCGCCCGCCACCTTCGCGACTGTCGCCAGCGACAAGGCTTCGGTCTTGTGGACTGCGATGTATTCTCGCGCACGTGTGACCACCGGCTGTTCGGCGTTCGCTTGTTCGATAACGATCTGATTGCTCAGACCGGAGAGCTGTTTGGCAAAGAACTTCAACAACTGCACGGTCGCATTGTATTTCTCGGTCGAAATCACAGGTGTTTTCTTCCAGAGCTGCAAAAGCGTCTTCGGTGCGGCGGAGCCTGTCGGAAAAAGACGACGAATCGCCCTTTTGAACGCCGTCACTTTCCGCGGTTGAGTAAAAATCTGACCGACCTGAAGAAAGCCGATCAACCGATCGCCGAGTTCCACGGGTATTCGCGTCTCAGTCAGCCCGAATGGACATTGGGCACTGCATGGCTGCGCGCCCTGGTGTTTGGCGAGCCGTTCCTGCGTTTGCAAACAGAAACTGCACGCCCCTTTGCGATCGGCGAGAAAAGCGCAGAACGGGTTTTCGTGCTTGTTGCCGTGGAACGGAAGCTCGAACGATTCCCTCGGGCGCAACGCTAAAGGCAATCCCGTCGCTTCGCTGAATACTTTTTGGTAGTCACGAAAAACCTTGGAAGAACGCAGAGCGTCGATCAGTTTCCGATCATCTTTGCCAACTACTTCAAACCGGAGAGCGGTGTCGTTTTGCATGCCCCATTTATCCGGTCTCGCCGACCGCCGGACAATTAGGGCAATCCATAAACCGCACTCGTGGACGGCACCTAGGGTGACTAGGGAAAATCCCTTATGCCGCGTGCGACCTGTTCTCTGTCGGAAGAGGAAAATACTCAATCTCGTGTTCTGGCATGGGGACAAAGTGCCTGCCTTTTTCGCGCACCAGCAAGACGGGACAGTTCGCGTAACGGATCACACGTTCCAGCGTATGGTTCTCGCCCAATTTCGTAGAAGGCAGCGCGGGGCGCCCGAGAACAATAAGGTCCGCTCGGTCTCCATCTTCAAAATGGGTGATCTCATAAAAAGGCGTCCCGGTGCGAACAAGTAACGTGCAGCGCTGCGAAGTAAGACCTTCGCTTTTGCAGAACTCGGCCAACTTTTTCTTCGCGGCGCTAATCGCGCCGTCCGGTTCGGATGGCTCGACCACGTGCAGCAGGACGATCTTGGAACCGTATTGACCTGCGAGATCCAGGGCGTAGCGAAAAGCTTTTCTTGCAGCCAGGGAAAAGTCCATCGGCACGAGAATCTTTTGCAACTCGGTTCTCTGGCTTTCTTTTCTCTTTCGTTTTTGCGTTTTGGTCACGGGACCATTTTCAACGCCGTGTCCGGCGGCGTCTCAGCATTAATTGCGACTTTCTTGGCGTTTCTTGCTGCAAAATCGGGCCGGTTTTGTTGATGCATTCCAGTCAGCGCGCCTGATATTCTGCGTTTCCGCGAACAGGTTGCTCCCTGCGCCGTCAGAACTTTGGTGGTAAACTCCTCACGATTATTCCAATGAAAAAGTCGTCTCAACCGAGGCGTGCAAAAACGCGGCGGAACAAACCGCGCATGGCAGATGCGATGCCTAACGAATCAGAAACTGTCCTGAAAAATTACGCGCACCTTTTCGACATTTCGCAGGACGCGATCTTTCTGTGGCGTCATCCCGGGCGCATCGAGTCCTGGAACAAGGGAGCCATCGAACTTTACGGCTACGAGCGCGAGGAAGCGATTGGTCGCGTTCTTCGCGAGCTATTACGGACAAAATTTCCGATGCCCTGGGAGGAGATTGAAAAACAGCTGAAGAAGACTGGGAGCTGGCAAGGGCAGTTGGTGCATTACGCGCGCTCCGGCAAAGAGATCATCGTTTCGACGCGTCTCCAGCTTGTGGCAAATGAATCCAAATCGATCCTCGTCCTGGAAAGCACGCGTGACATCACCGCGACAAAGCGCGACGCCCAACAACTTGAACGCCGCGTCCGGGAACAGGCTGTGGCCGCGCGCTTCACTCTCGATGCCCTGGAAGCCACCCACATCCAGACCGTCTGCGACGACGCTGCGCACATTCTGCGCGAAAACATGCGCGCGGATTTCAGCGCTGTTTTGGAATGCTCCTCCGACAGAAAATCGATGCTGCTCCGCGCCGGCACGGGCTGGCGGTCCGGCCATGTCGGAGTGACCCGGATCGATGTCGATGAGGCGACGCCGACGGGCCGCGCGCTGCAACTGAACCAGCCCATCATCATTTCAGATGTCAGCAGCGACAAGCGACTGCGCTTGCCAGAATTCATGCGCGACCACGGCATCTCGAGCAGCATGGCGGTTGTTGTGCCGGGACGAGTGGGAGCATTCGGCGTAGTCGGTGTCGATACCAAATCGCGGCGCGTTTTTAGCGCCGATGATGTTCACTTTCTGGAATCAATCGGCAATGTCCTCGCCACCGCCATTTCGCGATTGCAATTTGAGCATGAGCTTCGCGATACCGCGGCGCGCTTGCGCGGCATCTTCGATACTGCAGTCGATGGAATTATTACGATTGATGAGAAAGGAATCGTCGAGACGATGAATCCCGCGGCCGAACGCGTTTTCGGCTACGCGGCTGATGAGGTCATCGGGCGCAACGTTTCGATGTTAATGCCGGAGCCGTACCATTCGGAACATGATGGCTATCTCGAACGTTATCGCCGAACGGGGGAGCGGCGCATCATCGGAATCGGGCGCGAAGTAAGAGGTCGCCGCAAGGACGGCACGGAATTTCCCATGGATCTCGCCGTCAGCGCTACCAATGTGGGCAAACGCCGAATTTTTACCGGGCTTGTCCGAGACATCACCGAACGCAAGCGGCTGGAGGAGGAAATTCTCGAAATCAGCGATCACGAGCAACGCCGCATCGGTAGCGATTTGCATGACGATCTCTGCCAGCGCCTGGCCGGGATTCGATTCTCCTGCGACGCGCTGAGAAGTTCGCTTAGTAAAACTACGTCGGACGGAATTGTGGATCGCGTGGAAAAGATCGGAACGAGTGTGAGCGACGCAATCGACCGCACGCGCATGCTCGCGCGCGGGCTTTCTCCCGTGGCCCTCGAGTCAAACGGACTGGCCTCGGCGCTGCACGAGCTAATCAATGGAGTGCAAAAATTGTTCGGTATCGACTGTACGTTCGAAACGAAAGGCAGGATCGCGGTGAACGACGCGATGACCGCGACGCATCTCTACCGCATTACGCAAGAGGCCATGAACAATGCGCTAAAGCATGGGCGCCCATCGCAGTTGCGTGTTTCTCTAATAAGAGTGGGCGATAATGCGGCATTGAAAATCGAGGACAACGGAGTCGGCTTTCCCGCCAATGGACCGCAATCCCAGGGTATGGGTCTGCGAACAATCGCCTATCGTGCTGGAATGATCGGCGCGAATCTGCGAGTGAAATCGAAACCGGGGTGCGGCACACAAATCGAGTGCACTTTTTTGCCTAACGAATGAAAAAAAAGTCGCGCACATCCGCGAAGGCGCCGCGCAAGAATCGCGTTTTGATCATCGACGATCACGTCATGGTGCGCGAAGGCGTCGCTGAAATCATCGAACATGCCGAAGATCTTTGTGTCTGCGGCACAGCCTCGACCGCGAACGAAGGCTTGGAATTACTCGATAAATTGAAACCCGATCTCGTTCTCGTGGACATCACTTTGCCCGGGAAAAACGGTGTCGAGTTTATCAAGGATGCGCGCGCCATGCTTCCCGAACTGCGCATTCTCGTCATGTCGATGCACGACGAATCGCTGTATGCCGATCGCGTCCTCCGCGCCGGCGGCCGCGGTTACATTCGCAAGCAGGAAGGCGGCGACAAATTGATCGAAGCCATGCGCCGCGTCCTCGGTGGTGACATTGCCGTCAGCGAAAAAATCACCGGGCGATTACTCGAAAAATTTTCCGGCAGGAAAACGATGGATTCGCCGCTGGAAGGATTGAGCGATCGCGAGCTGGAAGTATTTCAACTCATCGGTCAGGGCAAGACGATGAAACAAATTGCCGATGAGCTGCATCTCAGTCCGAAGACAATCGAAGTGCATCGATCGCGCATTCGCGAAAAACTGCATGTCACCAGCGCGGCCGAATTAGTCGCATATGCTGCGCGCTGGAGTGAGACGCACGGAGTGACATAATCGCTGGACGTTTTTTCTCTGCGAGCAAAACCGCTCACCGCAATTTTCGCCCAGCGAAAGGCAAACCAAGCCGCGCGGCGAGAGGACTGGAATCTTAGCCTTCGGGCAGAAAGGAGAATCTTAGGTGAACAACGTTGAGGCACGAGTCGCGCGGGTTCTCGCGCGGGAACGCGACATCAAGCGACTCCGCGTTGATGAATTAGAGCGCAGAGTCGATATCGGTTTTTACGGAGAACCGCCGGAAAAGAATCTGCGAACTGCGGAGGCAGCCGTGCGCCGCGAGTTTGCAGGGGACTGGCAAATCTCGATGGCGTCCCTCGAGGAATCGCCGCTCTTTCATCGGCACACGATCAACGAGCACATCGCTGAATTTCACCGCGCGCATCCACGCGACGAACCAACCGTATTTTGGAAACGAATCGCTTTGCCGAAATGGCGCAACCGTCCGGTTCCCCCGGCAACGCCGCGAGATTATCGAATCATGCTCGCGCTCGCCGGCGTATGCGGATTGTGCGTACTGACGGGATTTGTTCTCGAACGAAGCCAACTTAATGGCGGCCTGGTCATGGCCTTTTTCGCGATCGCCTACATCACGGGCGGATGGTTTGCCACGCAGGACGTCTGGATCGGGCTAAAGCATCGCAAAATTGACGTTCAATTCCTGATGGTGTTCGTCGCGCTCGGTGCGGTACTCGTTAGGGCATGGACGGAAGGTGCAACCTTGCTTTTTCTTTTCTCGCTCAGCAACGCGCTCGAACAATTTGCCAATCACCGCACGAACAAGGCGATTGAATCGCTGCTGAAGACCGCGCCGAAACACGCGCTGCGTCGAGAAAACGGGGCATGGATTGAAGTACCGATCGAAGAAGTTGGCCCCGATGACGAACTACTCACCAAGGCAGGCGAATTGTTTCCTGTCGACGGTACGATCATCGAAGGTGAAACGTCCGCCGACGAATCGGCGTTAACGGGCGAATCGTTGCCGGTCGCAAAACGGATCGGCGATTCGGTGAGCAGCGGCACGCTTAACCTCGATGGCCAGGCTGTGATTCGCGCATCGCTCGCTGCGGAAGAGAGCGCGCTTCATCGGATCCTTTCGCTCATTGAAACAGCGCAGAAGCAAAAAGCGCCGGCGCAAAGATTCACCGATTCTTTCAGTCGCTATTACACATGGGCGGCGCTTGCCGCGAGCGCTCTGCTTTTCGCGGTGTTGCTGTCGCTTCACAAACCGATCGACTTCGCGCTCTATCGCACCATGACCTTGCTGGTGGTGGCCTCACCGTGCGCGCTCGTGCTTTCCATTCCCTCGGCAATTCTCGTCGCCATTGCCGCGGGCGCACGAAACGGAATTCTTTTCCGCGGCGGCGTCGCGATTGAAAATCTGGCGGGTGTTAATCAATTCGCCTTCGACAAAACTGGCACACTGACAAAGGGCGCGTTGATCGTCACGAGGATCGACATCTTCGATGCGCAATCGGAAGACGCTGTCTTGCAAATTGCGGCTGCGGTCGCGCGATTTTCGACTCATCCGCTTGCGATTGCGATCGTGAACGAAGCCGAGCTGCGCGCCTTATCACCCATCGATGCAACAGATTTCCGCAACGTTCCAGGACTCGGAATGCAGGCGACGGTCGAAAACGATAACGTAATAGTCGGAAGTCGCAGACTTCTCGCGGAGCGTGGCGTGGAGGTACCCCAATTACCGATGGCCAGCACCGCGGAAGTTTGGATCGCTACGACGCGACCAATCGCCGTGATTCATTTGGCCGATGAAATCCGTCCTGCATCGAGCGGCGTGATTAGTTTCCTAAAGAAAAATGGAATGGCTGTGGCACTTCTTACCGGCGATCGCGACGCCGCCGCTCAGGCTGTCGCGGCCCAGGTCGGCATCGACGACGTTCATGCGGAAATCTCTCCCGAAGCCAAGTTGCAATACATGCATCGCTGGCGACAGGAAGGGAAAAAGGTGGCGATGGTTGGCGACGGCATTAACGACGCTCCCAGCCTGACCGCTGCAGACGTCGCAATCGGCATGGGCGCGCGTGGATCGGATGCCGCGCTCGAACAGGCGGACGTGATTCTGATGCACGACAAAATCGAGAACGTCGAGCACGCCTTCATTCTGAGCCGGCGCGCGCGTTCCATCATTCGCCAGAATATTGTTGTCTCGTTAGGCGTGGTTCTGTTGCTGGTTATTTCGGCCCTCGCCGAGAAAATCAATCTGACGGTCGGAGTGATTGGGCACGAAGGCAGTACCGTGGCAGTTATTCTCAATAGTTTGCGACTGCTTTCTTTTCGCACACCGCCGGCCATTTCAGGCTCGGATGGAAATTCAGGGAGAGTGTAGCGGAACCCAATTGCGACTGGCGTAATCGCTCAACGTCAGCGTCAGCATGATGAGCAGCCATAACACACCGGCGGCTGCAGCAAGATGAAGGAGGCGGCTGCTGCCTTTGATGTGCATGAAGAAAAGCACCACCAGCATCGCTTTCGTGATCGCGATGGCGAGCGCGACGATCAGGTTGAATGGACCGAGATCGATGTAGCCAATGCTCCAGGTGAGCGCGAGGAGCACCATTAACGCGAGACAGTTTTTCCAATAAAGTTTTGGAGGATGCGTTGTCGTCATTACCGGTGCCCCGCCAGATACAGCAATGGGAAAAGAAAAATCCAAACGATGTCGACGAAGTGCCAGTAAAGTCCGGCGATCTCTACCGGCATGTAATCGCCACTGACAAATTTTCCGCGCCATGCCAGCACCGCCAGAATAAGCATGATGCAAATGCCGACCGTGACATGGATCGCGTGCAATCCTGTCATGGCAAAGTAGAGCCAGAAAAAAATCTCGGCGCCGCCCGGATCTCGCTCGTGCCACTGGAAATTCACACCGGGCACAAGATGATCGACAAAATCTTTGTGGTATTCGAACCCCTTCACCACCATAAAGACGATGCCGAAAAACGCCGTCGCCAGAAGAAGCCAGATAAGAGATTTGCGTTTCCTCAGTTCCGCTGAACGCACCGCAAGCGCCATCAGCGTGCTGCTGAAGAGCAGGATCGCTGTGTTGGCTCCGCCGAGAATGACTTCGGTATGCCGGCTCGCCGTGGCGAAAACCTCGCTGTAACTGAATCGATAAATTGTGTAGCTGAGAAATAATCCACCGAAGAACAGGACTTCCGTGGCGAGAAAGATCCACATCCCGAGCTTCGCGGCATCGTGCTGTTGCTCGATGTCGTCGAACTGTTCGGCCACTAATTCCATTTCGTTAGGCACTTGCGAGATCGAGATCGGCATCTTCTTCGGCTGAATATTGATAAGGCGGTCCCGTGACCACTGGCGTTTTTTCGAAATTGTGTTTCGGCGGCGGCGAAGTCGTTTGCCATTCGAGACCGGTCGCATGCCACGGATTTGGTCCGGCAATGCGTCCGTGTTTGAGCGACCAGATAAAATAAATCAGCGGCAACAAATAGCCGACGCCGAGAATCGAAGCGCCGGCGGTAGAGAGAACATGGAAGACTTGGAACTCGGGCGGATAGGCGTGATAGCGGCGCGGCATGCCGAGATAACCAAGAAGAAATTGCGGGAAGAATGTCAGATTGAATCCGAGGAAAGTCGCCAGCGCGGCGAGCTTTCCCCAGAATTCCGGATACATGCGTCCAGTGATTTTCGGCCACCAATAATGAAGGCCGCCCATGAACGCCGTCACCATTCCTCCCACCATGATGTAGTGAAAATGTGCGACGACGAAGTAGGTGTCGGTCACGTGCACATCAACCGCGAGCGCGGCGAGAAAAAGTCCGGTCAGGCCGCCGATCGTAAACAGCCCGATGAATGCGAGCGCATAGAGCATCGGCGTTTGAAATGTGATTGAGCCTTTGTGCAAGGTCGCGGTCCAGTTGAAAACTTTGATGCCGGACGGGACAGCAACGAGAAAACTCAGAACGGAAAAAACCATGCCGGCGTAAATCGATTGGCTGGAAACAAACATGTGATGTCCCCACACAACGAAGCCGAGCACAGCGATCGCCATGCTGGCACAGGCAATCCAGCCGTAACCAAAAATTCTTTTGCGCGAAAAGCAGGTGATCAATTCGCTGATCACGCCCATGCCCGGCAGGATCATGATGTAAACCGCCGGATGCGAATAGAACCAGAAGAGATGTTGGAAAAGAATCGGATCGCCGCCGAGTTTCGGATCGAAAATACCGATGCCCCAAAAACGTTCGAGCGACATGAGACCGAGTGTGATCGCGAGCACAGGTGTCGCGAGAACCATGATCAGACTCGTCGCGTAAAGCGACCAGACGAATAGCGGCAAACGAAACCAGGTCAGACCGGGTGCGCGCATTTTGTGCGTCGTGACCATGAAATTCATTCCGGTGACGATGGTGGAGAAACCGGCGATAAAGACGCCAGCCGCCATCGAAATGACATGTGAGTTTGCGTAGGTCGTGCTGTAAGGCGTGTAGAAGGTCCAGCCGGTATCGACGCCGCCATGAATGAGCGACCAAAGCGCGAGCGCTCCACCCGCGATGAACAAATACCAGCTCATCAAGTTCAGTTTCGGAAACGCGACATCACGCGCGCCGATCATCATCGGCAGAACAAAATTTCCCAAGACCGCTGGAATCGATGGGATGAGAAAGAACCACACCATCAACACGCCGTGGATGGTGAAGAGTTTGTTGTAGGTTTCCGAAGTGACGAGGTCGCCCTGCGGCGTGAGCAATTCGATACGCATCATCGCCGCCGCCACACTTGCGATGAGAAAGAAGAAAAGAATCGTCCAGAGGTAAAGAATACCGATGCGTTTGTGATCGGTCGTGAGCAGCCACGAGCGGACGCGGTGATCGATGCTGAGGTAATTGACCGGCGCCATTTCGCCTTCCGTCCGGATCACAGTTTGCGTGGCGCTGATCATGATTTCCCGAAACTCGCCGAACGCCGCCAACATGTAACGCCCGCGGGGAGAGGATTAAGGTGAGGGGGCAAAAACCGTTGTTGAAAGTGCGGTTCTATTTCACCAAAATCAGCCTCGTTTCCCGTTTGCCCTCCCCATGACGCGAGCTCGCTATCTGCGAAGGAATCCCACTCCCTGCGAACGCTTTCTTTGGCGACATCTGCGAAATCGGCGCTTCGCTGACTACAAATTTCGCCGGCAACATCCCATCGGTAACTACATCCTGGATTTCTATTGCGCGGAAATGAAGCTCGCGGTCGAACTCGATGGCAGCGGACACACCTACTTTTCAAACCAAGAGCACGATCAATTGCGCGATCACTTTCTCGCGCACGAGGACATTCGCGTAATGAGATTTTATAACCAGGATGTCCGGGAGAATCTGGACGGAGTCCTAGAGTCGATTCGGTCGGCGCTAGAGCAGCGGCGCGCGATAAATCCCTCACCTTAATCCTCTCCCTTTGAGAAAGAGAGAGGTGAAGAATGCTCGTGAAGCGGTTTCCACGTTTGAAGAAGGACGTGGTGCGTACAGCCGAGGGGCGGGTAGTTCTAAAGAAGGACGCGCTGCATTCAGGCAGAAAATCCTTGCCCCTGATGTTGAGCTTTGAATGTCGGTCAAGCACGGCGCCAGTTTGTTTCCTCGCCCCTGTTCCAGGGGAGAGGATTAAGGTGAGGGGTTCCTTCCGCTCTAAATAAACGCATTGCGCTTTCATCTCGTCTCGTTAGGCGGTTGGTTAGGTGTTGCCACTCCTGTCTGATCAGGCTTCGGCTCATCGCCGATCGATTTCAGATAGGCGATGATCTGCATGATCTCTTCTTCGGTGATGTGACCGGAAAAGCTCGGCATGATGTTTTGGTAGCCGGCGGAAATCTGTTTGCCGGGAAGCAAAATCGAATCGCGAATATATTGGTCGTTAGCGACTACCACCTGTCCGTTGGAAAGCGGAACTGGTTTTCCGTAAACGCCTTCCAGAAGCGGCGCGTGGAACTGCGAATTCACGGCATGACACCCACTGCAACCGCGATCGTGAAAAAGGCGTTCCCCAGCCAGCGTCACCGGTTCGCCGGGCGCACCAGTCGTTAGCCAGTGCTCATAATCCGCAGGCTCCATGACGACGACGCGTCCGATCATCTTGGAATGATTCGTTCCGCAAAATTCCGCGCAAAAAAGATGGAACTCGCCGAGTCGACTCGGCTTGAACCATTCCGACGTATATTTCCCGGGAACGACATCCTGCTTTACGCGGAATGCCGGCACGAAAAAACTGTGGATCACATCCTGAGAAGTCATGGTCAGGACGACGTTGCGACCCAGCGGCACATGCAGCTCGTTGATCTCCTGTTTCCCCTCTGCGTGTTGCAGTTTCCACATCCATTGTTTCGCCACCACTTCCACCTGCAACCCATCACTCGGCGGGCGCTCGATGTGGTAATAGGTGATCGCTCCCCAGGTAAAAAGACCGAGCCCGAGAAGCGCGGGCAAGATTGTCCAGCCGCTTTCCAGTAAATTCGAACCCGTCGATGGGTTCGAACGATCAGCACCGGATCCGCGCCGATACTTGATCGCGAAAAAAGTGATCGGAACAAATATCACTATGACGAAGAGAACCGATATCGCCGTGAGACCGAAGAAGAGCCAGTCGATTTGATGGGCGCTGGTGGAAGCTTCCGGCGGAAAAAGATGAAACTTGTCCATTGTCACGTCCCAATGCGGCGAGCCCGACGGCCGCGCGCCGAGAGAAAAATGAATACGCCGAGACCGAGCACTGTCGCGATGGCCGCTCCGCGCATGACGTCCATGATGAGCGCGCCGTATTTTCCCGTTAGCGGACTGTAGTGAAAGCAAAGCAAGACCAGTTGCGTGACAACTGATCCTTGTTCCTTCTTTGCTGCGGCCAGGATCGCCGTGCGCACTTCGCGTGGATCAAAATTCACTCCGAAGAAGTAGCGCGAAATTTTCCCGTCCGGCGTGAGCACGATGAAACCGCTCGGATGTGCATACTCGTTGGACGCGGGATCGTAGGCGAAACGAAACCCGGCTTCGTTCGCCAGCTGCGCAATGGCTCCGGAATCGCCTGTCAAAAAATGCCAGCCCTGCGCCGCGCCGGATCGACCGTAGCGCTTGATATATTCTTTTTTCTTCGCCGCAGCTGCCGCGGCATTTTCCTTCGGATCGATGCTGACGTTGATGATATTGAAAGCCTTGCCGACATCGAAACGCAGCTCCTGCATCGACTGGATTAAACCATCATTGATCAGCGTGCAGAGCATTGGGCAGCGATAATAGCCAAGCACCAGCAATGTCGGTTTATCATTGAAGTAATCGCCGAGACTAACGAGTCGTCCGTTTTCATCGCGGAAGTTGAGATTACGCGAGATTTGCTGGCCGATGTGTTGATCGAATCCGATTTTCTTTAGCTCGTTAGGCGACAGTGCGACCGCCTTGGTGGCGAAAACGAACAGGATCAGGAAGAACATCAGCCCTGACGAGCGTAGAAGAATTCGGTCATCCCGAGGAAATGAAGGTCGCTCGCTGTGCGAGAGATGTTTCGCTTCGCTCAACATGACAGGGCCTGTTTGCGGCGCGCGACTCGAATTCATGGCGCGGCTCCCGGCGTTGGTGTCGGCGTTTCGCCTTGTTGCGGACGTTCCTGCATCAGCTGCAGCGGCGTTTTGTTCGCGCCGACATCAGGCAGGCCACGCTCGATCAGCAACTGCATCGCGCGGTCGATGGGAATCCGAACTTTCCCCGCTTTGCGATCGACCCAGCCGTAGGAATTTAGTTCGTGTTCCTGCGCGGATTGCAGCGTCGGAAAATCGCTACCGGGTTGCACGATCAAGTGCGGCCCGGGAAATTTCGTCATCTGCCCGGCCATGGTAGCCGCTGCTTTATCGCGTGCGTTTCCGCGCAATGTCAGAATGTGAATGAAACCCCAGCAGCACAGAATGACGAGCACGCCGCCGAGAATGAGAAGCCCGCCGACCATACTTAAAGCAACGACATCGGCATCCTTGCGTTCGTGTTCGCCGTGTTCGGATGTCGGCCCAGATGCGTTCATGTCGTAGCAACCGCGAAGCGCGGGTCGTTTAGTGGAATGAGCGATTGTGCGCCCAACCGCATGGTGAAGACCGTTCCCCAAATTCCGC
The DNA here is from genome assembly GCA_963824795.1 of uncultured Verrucomicrobiae bacterium. GTDB lineage: Bacteria > Verrucomicrobiota > Verrucomicrobiia > Chthoniobacterales > UBA10450 > JBBQFI01. The sequence goes on from CAWGQU010000028.1 coordinate 61,918, forward strand.
CTACACCGATGACCGCTGCGAAATCGATCCAGCTGAGGTGAATGCCATTTGGATAAAAAGTGGGCGTTACCAGCCACCAAACATCGATGACGTGCGCGAGGAGAATAAACGCGGCCACGGTGGCGAGTGTGCCGACGCTGCGTTTCGTTTTGCGTGAGAGCAAAAGAAAAAACGGAATGAGAAAATGGAAGAGGAAAATAAAGACAACGATCCAGCGCCAGCCACCGGCGATGCGATGCAAATACCACGAGATTTCGTGCGGCAAATCGCCTGACCAGATGATCAGCAATTGCCCGAACGCCATGTATGCCCACATCATGGTAAACGCGAGCAACAGGCTCCCCAGATGATGGAAGTTTTCCGTGCCGGTAATTGTGCCGAGTGAAGTGCGCGGCGCGAGCCAGGCCAAAAGGATGATCATGAACGCGAGCGCGCTCAACATTTGCCCGATGCAAATCAGGATCGGAAACATGGTCGAATACCAATCCTTCTCGAGCGACATGATCCAATCGACATAAACGATCGTGGCCGTAATCGGATAAAGCACGATTCCGGGGCCGCTCAGCCTGCGCAGTTTTTTCATCGGCTCGGGCGAACGCGTCGAGTCTTGCTCGCGCGACCATTTCCGAAGCAGATAAACGATGACAATCCAGAGGACAAAGAAAAACAGCCGTGCGAATGATGAAACCGGGGGCGTTGAGATACGTGCGCTTCTTCTCCAGCACGTCGCTTGCAGCGACGATCGCCGAATTCATCCAGGGATAAAGATCACGCAGTCCGAAAAAGACCGGAACAAACAGCAGCGCGAGCAGAGGCAGCGTACCAGCTGCCGCTTCGAGGGATCGGCGTAATGGAAAACCCCATTTCCCGCCAGTGAGAAAATGAATCATCAACCAAAGGAGCGAACCGGCCGCGATCCCGAACCAGATGAGCCAGCCGACCAAATACGACATGAAAAATTCGTGCGGCGAAATGATCCAGCCGATCACGCAACCAACGCTTCCGATGACACCGAGAGTCAACGCGATCATGCGGACGCGAGAGATTTGGTCTGAAGCGTTCGCATTCATCATCTGGGGAGCGCACGCGCCTCGCGTGCACTTTTCGGCGCCTCGCCGAAAAGCCACTCTTGCGAAATCTTGTTTGTACCTAAGAAAATTTCTTCCCCAGCTGGGTCTCCGGCGAGGCGCCGGAGACGGCACGCGAGGCGCGTGCGCTCCCCAGACTGTTCGTATGCGACGGTTACCTTCATGGGGTCGCCTCCAGTTTCGATTGTTCGTTAGGCGGAACGTCCGGAAGACCTGCGTCGTGGCTCAATTGCAATGCGCGGATATAAGCCGCGATCGCCCAGCGATCGGCAGGGGCGACGCGAGTCGCGTATGGATACATCACGCCATAGCCGTTCGTCATGACGTCGTAGAAATGACCAATCGGCGCATTCCGCAGTCGGTCGACGTGATAGGTCGGCGGTGCGGGAAAACCGCGCCGGACAATTTCGCCATCGCCTTCACCGGTCAGCCCATGACAAACCGCGCAATAAATGTCGTAACGTTCGCGACCGCGCGCGAGCAACTGCGGTGTCAACTTCATCGGCAGCTGCGTCACCAGTGTTCCATTCGTTAGGCCAGTGTAGAACGCGGTGTCTTCGCGCGACTGGCCGCGCGCGACCGTATGGGGCGGAAGCGGACGCGCCACAGCGTCGTTCTTGAAAAATGAATTCTCCGCGAGTGGTTTGCCTTTTGGCTGATTGTACATGTCGCGGCGACAGGCAGCGAAGGCGAGAAGGCCGCAAATGCAGGCAAACCTGAATGTGCGCCGGATCCCTTCCGGGGAGCGCACGCGCCCCGCATGCCGTCTTCGGCGCCCCCGCCGATGACCTTTTTGGATTTCCCCATTTATTCGCGCGGTCCGTTCCAGTGAGGCACTGGAACGTGCACGCGAGGGCACGTGCGCTCTCCGATCAAAGACGCTCACTTCGCTACCTCCGAGATCTGGATGGGATCGAGTGTTTGCAGAAATTCCCGAGTGTGGATGACATCGAATTGCGAATCGTTTGCTTCGATGCAGAGGAAGAAGCGGTCCTGCGACGCGCGCTCGAATTCCGGAAGATTGAACATCGGATGGTACGGATGCGGTAAACCGTTAAGCGCGAGCGATCCGAAAAAGGCGGTGAGTGACGCGCCAAGCACCGTGAGCTCGAATGTGATTGGAATGAATGCCGGCCAGCTATGCAACGGCCGGCCGCCAATGTTGATCGGATAACTAACGACGTTAGCGAACCACTCCATGAAGTACGCGCTCGTTCCGCCGAGAATTCCTCCTAACAAAACGAGCAGCGGAACGTGATTACGTTTCCCCATTGCTTCGGCCAGGCCTTCCACCGGAAACGGCGCATAGGCATCCATCTGACGAAAACCCCGGGCGTGCGCTTCCTCCGCGGCATGCATCAGGGCTTCCGGCGTTTCGAATTCCGCTGCGAGACCGTACAATTCGTGCTCAGGGTTCATCATTACTCAAACGTTTCACCGCAGAGGGCGCAGAGATCGCAGAGGAATGATAATGATTTCTCTGCGGCCTCTGCGTTCTCAGCGGTTAACTCCCTTTTCATAACGCGTTGGCTTTCGTTGGTTCAGCGACGAGTTCGCGCGATTCCGAAATTGAAATCATCGGAAGAAAACGAACGAACAGGAAAAGCAGCGTGAGAAATAGGCCGACGCTGCCGAACAACACCGCCCAATCCCACACTGTCGGGAAAAACATTCCCCAGGCCGACGGTGTGAAATCGCGGTGCAGACTTGTGATGACGATGACAAAACGTTCCACCCACATTCCGACGTTGATGAAAAACGCGACGATGAAGAGGGTGAGCGGATTGCGCCGGATGCGCGCAGACCAGAGCGCCTGCGGCACGATGACGTTGCACAACATCAATCCCCAAAAAACCCAGCCATAGGGACCGAACGCGCGATTCATCATCATGTATCGCTCGAAGATGTCGCCGCTATACCACGACATGAAGGCTTCGATGAAATAGCCGTAGGTCACCATCAAGCCGGTCGCGAACATTACGTTCGCCATATTGTTGAGGTAACGCTCCGTGATGAGCGATTCGAGATGGTAAATCTTGCGGACTGGAATCACGATGTTGAGAACCATCGCGAACCCGGAGTAAATCGCGCCGGCGACAAAGTAGGGTGGAAAAATTGTGGAATGCCAGCCGGGCACTTGCGCCACGGCGAAATCAAGACTGACGACGCTGTGCACGGAAAGGACGAGCGGCGTCGCTAATCCGGCCAGAAGCAAATATGCGATTTGATGTCGCTGCCAATGGGCGGCGGAGTTGCGCCAGCCGAGTGCGAGCACGCCATAAAATTTTTTCTGCCAATTTTTCTTCGCGCGATCGCGCACGGTCGCGAGGTCGGGTAGCAATCCGAGAAACCAAAACAGAATCGAAACGGTGAGATACGTTCCGACGGCGAACACGTCCCAGACGAGCGGACTGCGAAACTGCGGCCAGACTCCCATCGTGTCGGGATATGGCAGCAGCCAATAGAAAACCCACGGACGTCCAAGATGCAGCAGCGGCATGAGGCCCGCGCAGGCCACGGCGAATAGCGTCATCGCTTCGGCGAAACGATTGATAGCGGTTCGCCAATGCTGAAAAAGCAAAAGCAAGATCGCGGAGATGAATGTGCCGGCGTGGCCGATACCTACCCACCAGACGAAATTCACAATCGCGAATCCCCACGCGACCGGAATGTTGATGCCCCAAATGCCGACACCGCGAATGAAGAGCCAGCTGAGCGCGAGGAAGAACATCATCAGCAAGAGGAACGAGACCACGAAGCCGATCCACCACGGTGCCGGCTGGCGGTTTTTCAAAACGATGGAGCCGATCGTGTCGTTGACGGCTTCGTAGGTCATGCCCGGTGCGAGCAGATTCGACGGATAACCGAGCGGCGATATCTCGCGTGCGTTCTTGCTCGTTAGGCGGAATCGTCGAGTTCATGCAAAAAGAGTGACTGCGCCGGGCTGCGCATTCGGTCGCCTCTCCCTTCTCAAGGGAGAGGGCAGGGTGAGGGTTGAAGAGTAAACGCGAGTTAGCTCTAAACTCCTCCCCCTCACCTTAATCCTCTCCCCCGTCCCGGGGGAGAGGAAGGTTGCGAGCGGCAGCAATTCCGCGACTAAATAACGCGATCCCACTCGCGGGTCATCCTGAGCGCAGCGAAGGACCTGACAAGCAACGCCTGGCGTAATTCGCGAGGTTCCTCGCTGCGCTCGGAATGACAGCCCTTTCTTCATGCCAGCTCCTCACTTGGATTGCGCAGTTTCGCGAAATAGCTTGTGCGTGGACGCGTATTGAGTTCGGCCAGCATTCCGTAATTGAGCGGAGAGCGTTTCAACTTCGAGACACGACTGTTCGGATCGTGAATGTCGCCGAACGTGATCGCTTCAACCGGACAAACCTGCGCGCAGGCGGGCGTGATCTCGCCGTCGCGAATGCGGCGGTTGTTATCCAGCTCGGCGGCGTAACGCGCCTGATTGATCCGCTGCAGACAGTAAGTGCATTTTTCCATCACGCCGCGCGAACGCACCGTGACATCCGGATTTTTGACGAGCTTTTCCGAAGCGGAAAGATTGCCGTTGTATTCGAGAAAATTAAATCGGCGAACTTTATAAGGACAATTGTTCGAGCAGTAGCGCGTGCCGACGCACCGATTGTAAACCTGCAGATTCAATCCTTCGTCATCGTGCACGGTCGCGCCGACCGGGCAGACCAATTCGCACGGCGCATGTTCGCAATGCATGCACGGCACCGGCTGATGATGAAACGCAGGATTCTCCGGCGAACCTTGAAAATAATTATCGACGCGGATCCAATGCATCTCGCGCCCGGCGATCACCTGTGCTTTGCCAACAACCGGGATGTTGTTTTCCGCCTGGCAGGCAATCGTGCACGCGCTGCAACCGATGCAGGTGTTGAGATCCACCACCATCCCCCACGCGTAACCGGCATTCTTGAATTCGTCAGGATTGTAGAGCGTCTCTTCGTCCTTCGGTACCTCGGTTTCCTTTTCGGCGAAGTCGGGTTCCGCCAAAAATTCCGCGAGCGTGCCGCCACGAAACATGTGCCGGCCTTCAATCGCGAAATGATTTTGTGTAGTTGCGAATTTTTCGTTACCGGAAATTTTGCGAATCGTTACGCCGTCGCCAAACCAAAGCGCATCGGACGTTCGCAGTTTGTAAGCGTTATAGCCCTTGTTTGTGCCCACGCGACCTGCTCGCTCTCGTCCATAACCGAGATGAAGTGTGATGCTGTTTTCCGCTTGTCCGGGCGTGATGCAAATTGGCGCGCCGAGCTTTCGACCACGAAAAGTTAACTCGACGTAATCGCCATTCTGCAAATCCTCGCGCTGCGCCAGTTTCGGACTAACGAGTGCAGCGTTGTCCCATGTCATCTTGCTGAACGGCTTCGGCAGTTCCTGAAGCCAGGCGTTGTTGGCATAACGACCATCCAACATGTTTGGGTCGGCGCGAAAGAGAAGCTCAAGGTGGATCGCGCTCTCCGAGGGCGATGGCGAAGAGGTGCGCGGCGCAGCGGCGACACTATTAACATCGCGCTCGGAGAGCGCGATCCACCCATTGCTCAACGCCTTTCGCCAATTTTTGTCGAAGTCAGCCGTCGGAGTGTTCCCCTGCCAGTAAGCGCGCACAATATCGTACGCCGTTCCCGTCGGTTGCGTTACAAATGCCGCGATCAATTCGTGGGCGGAAAATCCGGCATACATTGGCTCGATCAGCGGCTGCACAATCGTGACCGTGCCATCGAGCGCGCGCACATCGCTCCACGATTCGAGAAAATGCGTCGCCGGAATCGTCCACTGACAACGCCGCGATGTTTCGTTCGCGTGTAATGTGTGATGCACACGCACTTTCACTTTCTCGAGAGCGCCTGCGAAATCGATGTCGGCTGGCGAATCATAAACCGGATTGCCGCCGAGAATGACGAGCCATTCCACCGCACCGCTCGCCATTTCGTTAACGAGTGTGCGAAACGACTCAAGCTGATTCGTGACAACGGCGGCGGAGCGCAGCGTTACGGTGTTGCCGATATTTCCAAGCGCGGAGTTCATCGCCTGAACGAGCGCGTGCACTTCCGGCGGTTGCGTTTCTCCGGCGACAATCACACTGGCGCCGCGGTTCCTCAGCAGATCGCGTGTTGCAGCATCCAGCCATTTCGCGGCCTCGGAGGAAACTGTTGCATTTTCGTCGCTCGAAACGCCGAGACGCGCCGCCAGCGCCTGCGCCAATCTCCCGATATCTCGCGCGGCCAGCGGCAAACGATGATCGGCGTTTGAGCCCGTGACGGTAGGAGTCGGTTCCGCTGCATAGAACCGGCTCATTTGGGCATTTGGCGCATCGGTCACTCGCCGGCCTGCCGCAAAATCGCGCGCATAGGCCAGCGCCGCCGGATGCAGAAACAGAAAATCGGAATCGAAGGCGACAATGACTTTCGCTTTCGTGAAATCGTAGATCGGTTCTTTGCCTAACGAGTCGCGAAGAAGCGGCTCCCAGGAATGCAGTTTTGCCTGGGGAAATTTCTTGAGCGCCGCCTGCAACTGCGCCGCCAATGTAGGCGACGTAATCGTCTGCGTGAGAAAACGCAGGCCCGCGCCACCGGCTGCGCCCAGCCTAACGAGTGCAAAATTTAGCTGCTGCAAAAAAACACCCCAGGTGCTGACCTCTCCGCCGTTAGTCACCGATTGCGCGCGATCGGGATCGTAAAGATCAAGGACATCGGCCTGGCCCCAGATGCTGGTCGCGCCGCGGCTGGCCCAATGATCGGGGTTGCCTTCGATCTTCGTCGGGCGGCCTTCGTAGCTCGTGACAAGGACGCCCTGTCCGTAGCCGCCGAAGGAAGTTGCACTGGCAAAACGCAATGGTTTGCCCAGCACAACTTCTTCCGGCTGCTTTACGTAAGGAACGATTTTCTCGATCGGCTGTTTCGTGCATGCGCCAAAACCGGCGAGGGCGACCGAAGCGCCCATCAAGCGCAGAGAAATCGCGGCGATGGATTTCGATTGCAGCTTCTGAAACGCGTTCGGGAAATTCTGCGTGAAGCCAGCGCTGAAATTCGGGCGTTGCCGCCAAATCATCGAGTGATCGCCAATATTTTGGTTCCCGATTCATCGGTGACATGTGCTGCAATTGGTCAGGCGACCGGTTGTATCGATATGATATTGCGCGACCAATTTTTGGCCTAACGACTTCTGATCAGGCGGCGCGCGCCACGCCATGTTGTAAATCTCGGCGCGCGGGCGGACATAATTTTGCGGGGCGCGATGGCAATCGATGCACCACTTCATGTAAAGCGTCTGCGCGCGGCGCGTCAGCGGCATTTGATCGATGCGACCGTGACAGGTGGAACAGCCAATCCCTTTCGCGACATGAATGCTGTGATTGAAGTAAGCGAAGTCCGGCAGGTCGTTCACCCGATTCCACTTGAGCGGCGTGTTCGTTGCGAAGCTTGCGCGCACTGGTTGGAGCACCGGCGCCTCGGTCCAAAGTCGCGAGTGACACGTCATGCATGTCTCGGTCGGAGGGACGCCGGCAAAGGAAGAATTTTCAACAGAGGTGTGGCAGTAACGGCAGTCGATGCCGTCATCGAGCACGTGATGTTTGTGACTGAACGGCACCGGTTGATCGAACGGCACGTTCACGTAAGTCGTGTAGGGCGACCAAAAAATTGTCGATGTCGCCCAGCCCGCACCGCAAATCAGAAGGACGAAGACGGCAATGGTCACTTTTGCGTGAACATTTGCGCGACGCGAAAAAATCTGTGCCATGACGGATTAGCGAGACCGCTTTGCAAAAGGAAATCGCGCCCGCAATCGGAATGGGACGTTTGTCGTTTATCCGCCTCGCGAGATCTCTTCGGGCAAAGTCCGCTCTCCCAGCCACGGAAAATGGCGAATTCGAGTCGCAAGTTTCAATCCGAAAGGTTCGATGGCTTTGCTGCGAATATGGGCGATGGCGTCGTCCACCGAATCCGTGGCATGGATCAGGTTCACGTCGCTGCGATCGATCGTTCCGAACTCCGCCATCTTGGCAATGAGATCGATCAACTCTTTCCAATACGACGTTCCCATAAGAACGATCGGGAAGTTTTTGATTTTGCCGGTTTGAATCAGCGTGAGCGCTTCAAACAATTCATCGAGAGTCCCGGCGCCGCCGGGCATGACGACGAAGGCATACGAGTATTTAACGAGGAGCGATTTCCGGACAAAGAAGTAATGCATCGACACACACCGATCGAGGAAAGCATTTGTCTGCTGTTCGTGCGGGAGCTGAATGCTGCAACCAACCGAACGTCCGCCGATTTCCTTTGCCCCACGATTGGCTGCTTCCATGATGCCCGGTCCACCGCCTGTCATGACTGTGAAACCGAGCCGGGCGATCGCCGCGCCCATTTGCTGCGCAAGTTTATAGTGCGGGCTTTCCGGTTTCACCCGCGCCGAACCGAACACGGTCACGCACGGACCGACGAAATGAAGTGCGCGAAATCCGCGCAGGAAATCCAACATCACGCGGAAGAGGGTGATTAGCTCGCCAAAACGCGAGCGCGGACCTTCGAGAAAAATCTCGTCCGCCCGTTCCGGCGAGGCAGTTGCGGCTAAGCCTAACGAGTCAGATGTTTCCGCGGCGGAGCCATTTTGTTCGTCCATTTCGAGATAACGTCGTCCAGGACGTTACACTCAACGCGGAGTAAAACTGAAGACGAGAATCTGGGCGTGGCGCGGTTCCCACTTATGAAAATCGACCCGAAACCGTCCGACTCTTTGTTGCACGACATTGTTTCTTGAGTTGACGAGACCAAAAAGCTTTTGCGTTTCAGTTCGGGTAAAAAACGGCGCGTCGAGGAATTCGGTGAGCCAATTCATCTCGTGCGCATCCGTGAGATAGAATGTGACCTGAATGTCTTCGTCGGAATTTTCCACAATGATCAGGCAATAATTGTAGATGCCCGGGTTGATCCATTCCCCTTCGAAGAAAATCGTGCAGCGCTTCTGCACTTCGGTCGGTCGCAGGCGCGCTTCTTTGAAAAACGCATTCACATTCGCGTAGGTCAGTGGCCTGGCGGCGACGGTAGGCCGCCTCGCAGAATTCGCGGCGAAAGAACTCGAAGCGAGCGCGATTCCAACAAGCGCAGCCATGATGCAGGATTTCACGAAATCGATTGGAGCAAGAACATTGCGGATCTGGAGAGTTTTGCGATTGGATCTCGACGCGCGCGCGCGGATCGATCTTCCGCGACTGGTTAGCGCTTTTCGGAGTGTCGCCGTCTTCACATTTGAAATATGAAGAGCTTCTCGAGGGCCGGCTCTTCCTGACTTGCTAATGACTGGGCATTTTTTGCCCGAGCCTTAGACGGTTCGCCAACAACTATTTCAACTGGCCCCCGGTCGCATCGTCCCCACCGCAGTGCGCCGATCTCAGGAAATTTCTGATTGCGTGTCGAGTGCGCTCCGTTGTTGGCTGTGTCCACCGTGATTACGTGCCGAGCGAGATCGCGCAAGATCAGAGGAGCAAATCGCAATTCTTGGAGAGGCTCGCAACCTCGCCTCACATTTATTGAAGCGGGATGATATATATGGAACCCGCCAAACAGATGATGGCGCACGAAGACCGGGATCGGGCTGAGCCGGTTGAGATTTGGAAAGCGCGGCAGTTTATCGACAAACATTCGGATGAAGAACTTTCGCTGAAGCAAGTGGCAAAGGCGGTCAACATGAGCCCGAATTATTTGAGCGAAAAATTCAAGCAAGTGACCAAAGTGAATTTTGTTAGTTATATCGCGCGCATGCGCTATGAAAAATCGCGCGCGCTTTTGCAAAATGTCGATCTGCGCATCAGCGAGATTGCGTTCGCGACCGGCTTCCAATCGCTGTCCCAGTTCAATCGGGTTTTCAAAAAACTTTCCGGGAAATCTCCTACTGAATACCGCGCCGCGTTGCGAGTCGGACGAAAATCGCGCCGATGAAGTGAAAAACCGGTTAATTCAAACAATCGCATTTTACCGGTAAAAATGCGTAGCCAGTCCGTCGCGCTTTGCTTAAGACTCCGGATCGTGTGGCGTCCAAGATTGATTCGATGGGGCCACGGTAAGCGCGAAAAGCTGCTATGGGGAATCGGGGGAGGAGCTGCACTGACCGTTGTTCTGCTTTCGTGTAGCACGACTGATCGCGCAATTCTTGCGCCTCCGAGCATTCCAGGCGCGGAATTTGTCGGGTCTGAAGAGTGTGCGACCTGTCACGAAGAGATCACACGTGATTTTCGCACCGCGACCCACGCACGGTTAAAGGCGCCCGGTGACAACGCCAAGAACATGGGCTGCGAATCATGCCACGGGCCGGGAAGTCTTCACGTGAAGAGCGGCGGTGCGGCGCACACGATCGTCAATCCGAGAAAATCGCCGGAAGCGTGTTTCCAATGCCATCTTGAAGTTCGCGCGAAATTTGAACTGCCGCACCATCATCCTGTGCTCGAAGGCAAAATGAGTTGCGTTGATTGCCATAACCCGCATGTGGGAAGGGCGATCAAAGGCGGTGGAACCAGCATGCAGCAAACGCTCAAGGGCGGCGGCATGGCGTTCCTGAGCGAAAATGAGACCTGCTTCCAATGCCACACTTCGCAAAAAGGCCCGTTTGTTTTCGAGCATGAAGCGCTGCGCGAAGGCTGCGTGGTCTGCCATTCGCCGCACGGTTCGGTCAATCAACGAATGCTGAACGAGCGGAACCAGACGCTGTGTTTGAAGTGCCATTTCGAGCAGCAAACCAGCGCGGGCGTAATTCTGATTGGAGATGTCAACCACAACAATTTCCTGCCTCAGGGAACCTGCTGGTCGGCTGGCTGCCACCAAGCGGTTCATGGCTCTCAGGTCAACGAGCATTTTAGATTCTAATTAAAATATGAGCGCGATTTGCTTCTCAGACGGTGGAGGTCGTTTCGCGCGCAACTTCGCATTGCTCCTTTGCGCCGCGGTTTGCGCGAACTACCCAGTGCGCGCCGGTGTCACAGGCGACGCAACGGCGACGCCTGACGGAAAATCGGCGGTGGCCGGCGCGACCGAAGAACAGCCGCCGGAGTACAAGAACTGGATCGAGCTCGGACTCGGGGGGCTCATCATCAATGGCGATGCGGCGCAATTCAAACAAGAGCACAGAGTGTCAGGTGATGTGTTTGGCGGTATTCAGGATCTGCATTTGGAAAAAAACGTCGGCAAGAACGCGACGTTGACGGTCGATGGGCATGCCATTTTCGATAACGACGATTACGACGTAAAGATCGATTTGTCCCAGCCCGGTTTGGGATACATTCGCGGGGGTTATACCGAGTTCCGCAGCTGGTACGACGGCAACGGCGGTTTTTCTCCGGCAGATGGGACTTGGTTTTCGCCACGAAATTCGGAGCTCACGCTCGATCGCGGCATTGCGTGGGTCGAACTCGGTCTGCGCGCGCCCAACTGGCCTGAAATCACGATCCATTACTCGCATGAATTTCGTAATGGCGACAAAGATTCCACTAGCTGGGGCGATACGAATCTGACGTCCGTGGGCACGCGCAAGATCGCTCCGGCGTTTCGCAACATCGACGAGACACGCGACATTTTCTCCTTCGACGCGTCAAAGACTTTCGGAAACACCGACATCGAGCTGGGCATGCGTTATGAACACAACAATAACGACGACCGGCTGCAGCTTGAGCGTGGCGCCGGTCAGCTCCCGCCTGTCGTTGCTGCGCCCGGTGCGCAGCGTTTCATCACCCAGAGAGACAAGACCGATTTGGATATTTTTAGTGGGCACGCAATTGCCGAGACACGCTTTAGCGATTCGTTCTGGTTCACGGCGGGCTATTCCTATACCACGCTGGGAAGCGATATTTCCGGCAGCCGCATTGTTGGATCGGATTACAATTCGACGTACGGCCCATTTCCCACCATTCAGTTTCGTGACGAAGGGTTTCTTAACCTCGCCGGTACGTCGCAGGTCGATGACCACGTTTTTAATGCCAATCTATTCTGGATGCCGGTAAAGGGCCTGAGTCTGCTCACCGGATTCCGGTACACACGCGAAAACGAGGATAGTTGGTCCAGTTTCCTCAGCACCAATACGAATTCGATGAGAGAGCTGTTACCGCCGGTCCTGGAATCCGCCGATACCTCGCAAGAGTTCGACAATTTCGCCGAGCGCTTTGAAGCGCGTTACACCGGGATCAACAACTGGCTTTTCTACGCCGAAGGCGAATGGACGGAGGAAAACGGAAACGTGCACGAGCATGCAATCTCCGACGGCGCGGTTGCAGCGCTGTTGAACAAGGACACCTCTCTTCTTGGCCAAAAGTACACCATCGGCGCGAACTGGTACGCGATGCCGAGACTCAGCCTCTCGGGCCAGTACTATTATAAGGCGGCAGAGTATGACAACGACTTCAAAACCGACCTGGGGGGTGGCCAGCGATTGCAGAGCCAGGATTGGAACACAAACGATTTCAATATCCGGATCACTTTTCGGCCGAATATTCCGGCGTCTCTCGGGACGCTTTCCCTGGTGACCCGTTACGACTATATGCAGACCCTGGTAAGCGGCATGTGGTCCCTGGACGGGCTGGGAACGCAATTGGCCGAGGAGCATACTGCGCTGATCACCAGCCATGTGATTGGAGAAACGCTCACGTGGAGTCCGCTGGCGCGCCTTTATGTCCAAGGCACGCTTTCGTACGTTTTGGACCAAACGAAAACGCCCGCCGGCAATATTATCCTGACCGATTCTGCTCCCTCAGTTTTGAACTTCCGAAACGATTACTGGACGGTGACCGGCGGCGTCGGCTTTATCATCGACAATAAAACCGATCTGCACGCCGATTACACGTTTTACCGCGCGAACGACTACTTCAACAATATTCAGGCTTCGGTGCCCTACGGCATGGGCGCCAGCGAGCACACTGCTTCGGCAACGCTTACACGCCAGCTTACGACGCAAGTGCGCCTGTTATTGAAATACACTTACTACAATTATACGGACACGACCTTTGGCGGTCATAACAATTTTGACGGGCATTCGATCTTTTCGAGTCTGCAATTCCGCTTTTAGCGTGCAGATTTAGTCGATGATTGGACGTAAGGGCGGCATTGACATCGTGTCTCGTGCATTTGCGCGCCGGTTTTCAAAATTGTTGTTAGCGAGCGCGGTCCTGACTTGCATTTCGGGCTGCAATCGAAACGAGGAGATTAAAGTTTATCGCGTCGCCAAAGCGCCGCTTGATTCAACGCCAACCGAACAAGCCGCGATGCCCACGAATGCGGCCTCTCCCGCGCTTCGGGCGGGAGTAGCAACATTCGCTTCCGCGAACGTGGCGACTCCGCCGAATTGGGAATCGCAACCACTCTCGCAAATGCGGCAGGCCAGTTTTCTTGTGCACGGCGACAACGGCGCAATCGCCGACATTTCATTCGTTAGTCTCGGCCCGGCTGCTGGAAATGTGCTCGACAATGTCAACCGCTGGCTCGGCCAACTCGCCCAGCCGCCCATCAATGCCGAAGCGTTGGCGAGCACCGTTCAAAAACTGCACACCACGCTTGGCGACGTCGCTGTTGTCGATCTTACCGGCAAACCAGAGAACGGCGACGCGAGCAAAGATGGCCGCATTATTGCCGCGATCGCATCCGACGAAGCCAAAACTTCGTTTTTCAAAATGCGCGGCAATGCCGAATTGGTGGAAGCGGAGAAAGCAAACTTTTTGAAATGGGTCAGCTCAATGCGCAGTGGCGGTGCTGATGAAACAAAGGTCGCCTCTTCGGCATCAAGTTCCGACAAACCGCAGATCAAATGGGAAATCCCCCCCGGCTGGTCGTCCGCTCCCGCGTCCGCGATGCGTTACGCGAGCTTTGCTCCCACCGACGAAAGCGGCGGCAAGATCGACATCTCTGTCGTCACATTTCCCGGCGACGGCGGAAGCGATCTCGACAACGTCAATCGCTGGCGGCGACAAATCGGCCTGCCGGCGACGGATGAGAGCGCGATGAATTCTGAAGTAGCTCCGCTAAAAACCGCGTCCGAGAATTTTTCCACTATTGACCTGGCTGGAACAAATTCCCGAATGCTGGCAGCGTGGACACGTCATGGGGGGCACGCATGGTTCTTCAAACTAACCGGTCCGAACACGGCCGTGGAAAAAGAGAAACCGAATTTTATGAAATTCATTCAGTCCATTCGATTTTAAGGAAACCGATGTTGCGCAGATTTGTCGATCTAATCACGTCGTTGAAGCTGACGATTGCGTGTCTGGCTGCAGCGATGGCGCTCATTTTCGCGGGCACGCTCGCGCAAGTGCATCTCGGCATCCACGAAGCGCAGCAACGTTATTTCCAAAGTTTATTTGTGTGGTGGCCACCAAACACTCGCGGCTTCAAATTTCCTATTTTTCCCGGCGGACATCTCATTGGCGCGATCCTGCTCGTCAATTTGATCGCCGCACACGCAAAACGGTTCCGCTGGACCTGGCGTAAACTCGGCATTCATCTCACCCATGCCGGTCTCATCATCATGCTGGCCGGCGGGCTGTTTACCGATCTCTTCGCGGTGGAGAGTCACATGCGCCTAACGAATGGCGAAACGAAGAATTATTCGGAACAATCCCGCCTGGACGAACTGGCCGTGATCGACACGACCGATCCCGAGCTCGATCAGGTGACTGCAATTCCAGAAGCGGTGTTGCGACGCAAACAAGTTATCGAGCATCCCAGTCTGCCATTCCAATTGGTGGTGAGGAATTTTTTCCAGAACTCGCGCTTGGAAATGGTCGAGTGAGGCGAAGAGCCGGCGCACAGCCAATTGCAAACCAGGGACCGGGCGCGCAAATCGTGGTCGAATCTGCTCCGCCCTCGACCGGAGTCGATGATCGCAATGTCGTCAGTGCCGCGGTTGAGATCGTCCCGATTGATTTCGCGACGGGAATGACGGCGGCGCCGCTCGGCACCTGGCTGGTTTCGGATGCACTCGGTGCGCCCCAAACATTTTCCTGCGCCGGGCGAACGTGGCAGCTCGTGATGCGGCCGGCGCGCTATTACAAACCGTATAGCGTCACCCTGCAAAAATTTACGCACGAGAAATACGCCGGGACTGAGATTCCGAAGAATTTCGCCAGTCGCATTACATTGATCGATCCGGAGCGCGCGGTGAATCGGAATGTCTTAATATATATGAACCATCCGTTGCGTTATCGCGGTGAGACGTTTTATCAGGCCGGCTTCCAGCAGGACGACTCGGCTTCGATCCTGCAAGTGGTGCATAATCCGAGTTTCCTCGCGCCTTATATCGCGTGCGTGATCGTTGCCGCCGGATTGCTCGTTCAATTTGGCTATCATCTTGTCGGTTTTTCGCGGCGGAGAAGGGCTGTGCTCGCATGAAACGTTTTTTTCCGGCGCTCGTCTTCGTCTTCGCTTTGCTCTGGGTAGCGTCGAGCTGGCTTCCGCAAAAACCCCCGACCGGCGATGTCGATCTTGCGAAGCTGGGAAAAATTCCGGTGCTCGTCGGCGGTCGCGTGAAACCGCTCGACACGGTTGCGCGCAATTCGCTTCTCATCATTCATACAAAGGAGACTGTTCGCCTAACGAATGGCAAACAACTTACCGCCATGCGGTGGCTCGCCGACACCTTGTTCAACGCGCCGGTGGCGGATCAATATCCGGTTTTCGTTATCCAGAATGCCGAAGTCCTCGGCCTGTTTGGTTGGGAACAGAGCGACCGAAAATATTTCAGCTTTGTCGAGCTATCGCCTTTTCTAAAACAGATCAACGATCAAGGCGAACTGTCGGACAAGCTGCAATCGGTCGAGCGTTCCGCGTTTCAGAATGCAATTCTCAATTTGCGCAACGCGCTGGTCCTTTATCAAAGACTGAAAAACAGTCTTCAACCGGAAGATGCGAAAAACTTTCACGGCGAGCTGGGATTGCTGGAAACGAATTTGCCGGTGGCGGGCCAGGCCGCGCTACGACGAAAAGAGGGTGAGAGTTTCGACAGAGCGAAACTGAATGACGTAGCGGATTTGATCCAGCGCTACCAGAAAATAGCGGACATGGCGTACATGCTTGCGGTCCCGCCATCTTCATCAGGCGGAACGGATCAATGGCGTTCGATCGGGGAAACTTTGGTGCAATCAATCACGTCGGCTGAAATTGATCCGGTGGTGAAAATGTACGCCGCGCTGGGCGACGCCTTTCGCAGCGGCAATCGGAGCGCGTTTAATCAAGGTGTCGATCGGATAGCAAAGTCGATCGCAAAGGAGCAGCCAAATGCGACCAGCCGCGCCTCATTCGAATTCCTTTTCAACAAGGTCGATCCGTTCACGCACAGCATGGTGCTGTATGTGATCGCGTTTCTGCTCGCCTGTATCTCGTGGATGGCGTGGACCCGTCCGCTCAATCGCGCCGCGTTTTATTTGCTGTTGCTTGCGCTCGCCGTCCACACCTTCGGTCTCGTTTCACGGATGTATCTGCAGGAGCGCCCGCCCGTCACGAATCTTTATTCATCAGCCATCTTTATCGGTTGGGGCGCGGTCATCGTGGCGCTGATTCTCGAACGAATTTTTCGCGATGGAATCGGCGCGGCCTGTGCGGGCGCGATTGGTTTCATCACGTTGATCATTGCGCATCATCTCGCGGGCAGCGGCGACACACTGGAGATGTTGCAAGCGGTTCTCGATACTAACATCTGGCTCGCCACGCATGTCGTCGCGATCACCACCGGTTATTCCGCGATGTTTCTGGCCGGGATGCTCGCAATGATCTACATCATCCGCGGTGTATTCACTCGCTCGCTGCAAAAGCAAACGGCCGATAGCCTCGCGCGCATGACCTACGGTGTGGTCTGCTTCGCCACGCTTTTCAGTTTTGTCGGCACCGTGCTTGGCGGCATTTGGGCCGACCAATCCTGGGGACGTTTCTGGGGTTGGGATCCGAAAGAAAACGGCGCCGTTCTCATCGTGCTTTGGTGCGCAATAATTTTGCATGCGCGTTGGGGCGGATTCATTCGTCAGCGCGGCCTCATGATCATGGCCATCTTCGGCAACATCGTCACAAGTTTTTCGTGGTTCGGCGTGAACATGCTTGGCGTCGGCCTGCATTCCTACGGGTTCATGCAAAAGGCATTTCCGTGGCTGGTCGGATTCATCGTGAGCCAGCTTGCGCTCATGTGCCTCGCGGCGATGCCGCTCGAACGCTGGCGAAGTTTTCGCACATCGAGCGACGTGCGTCCTGCAAAAGATCGGTCGCCGGAGTTGAAGCTTGTTCCGCCGGGAGTAGCAGTAAAGTAACCTCAGATTAGTTTATGAAGAAAGGATCAGATATGAAAGCAATCGTCATTATCGTCATCACCTTGTTTGCCGCTTCGGCCACGTCCGTGCGAGCCGCGGACGCGAAAGCACTTTGGGATGCCAACTGTGTGCAGTGCCACGGCAAGGACGGCCACGCCGACACAAAAATGGGAAAGATATTGAATGCCAAGGACCTGACCGATCCGAAAGTGCAGACCGAGTTTACTGACGACAAGGCCGCGCAGTCGATCAAGGATGGCGTGAAGGAAAACGGCAAAATGAAAATGAAAGCGTTCGGCGGAAAACTGACCGACGATGAAATCAAGGCGCTCGTGGCCTACGTGCGCACACTGAAGAAATAATCCGCGAGATCGACAGACGCTTCTGAATGCCATCTCTTCGACGTCGCACAGACGTAAAACGTAAAACGCGGCGAAGCAGGCAACGACCTTCCTTATCGAAAAGGAAACCGTACTGCTTTTTCGCTCATGTCGCGTTTGCGCTGGATGCTCGCGCCCATGCCGCTCCGCAAGCGACTGCGAATTTGCTGATTGAGATTGGCGACAAAACACTGGTAGCCGGCGCTAAGAAAAAAAAACTCAAGGTTTCAGCGCTAACGGCTTCAGAAAAAGCGAAGCTGGCTGATGAAATTGCCATGGCCGCCGCTCGTGCCTATCTAAAATCAGAACGCGTGTTTCGCCATTTTCCTGCGCAGCGATTTGTAAACTTCGATCTGATTCGACCGAGCTATATCTCGATTCGTCCGCCGCCGACCAAAGTCCTGGCAAATGGCTCCAAGCTCTGGCGAGTGGCGCAGAGCGAGGCCGATAAGCTAAGAGGTGAAGCGCTCTCGGTTCGTTATCCGGATATTGAACGACGATTGGCGGCACATCCATTCCTGAAGGGGATGAACCCACATCACCTTGAGCTGCTCGCTCTTTGCGCGATGCCGACGCAATTCGAAGCCGGCCAGATCATCTTTCTCGAAGGCGATCCCGCAAACGGGTTTTATCTGATCGAAAGTGGAACCGTTGTGCTCGAAGGAAAAACGAACGCTGGGAAAGCGATCGTTATCGATACGGTCTCAGCAGGCGAACCGCTCGGATGGTCATGGCTCTTTCCGCCATATCTCTGGCATTTTGATGCTCGCGCCACGGAAACGTGCACTGCTATTTGTCTTTCTGGGATAATGCTGCGCCAGCATCGCGACGCAGATTCCACCCTCAGCCACGAACTCTTTAAGCGCACAACCGAAGTAATAGTTCGCCGTCTTCAGGCGGCACGCAGTAAGCTAGTCTCACGGAAATGAGATCGACCAATCTGAAAAGTCACCGAACGCGGCTTCGCCTGTTTTTTTTTAGTACGAGTTCGCTTGCGAATTGCAGTTTTTTTGCGTCAAATCTCCTATCAAGAAAGGCATAACCTGATGAAACGAAAATTACTTCTTCTAATGACAGTCCTCATCGCCCCGGTGGGCATCACGTTCGCCGCGGATGCTGCGGCAAGCTGGAACCAACATTGCGCATCCTGTCATGGAAAAGATGGCAGCGGGCACACAATGATGGGCAAAAAACTAGGCGTCAAAGATTACACGGATGCGAAGGTGCAGGCCGAGTTCACTGACGCCAAAGCCGCGGAGATCATCAAGGAAGGCGTGAAGGAAAGCGGCAAGGACAAGATGAAGCCGTTTAAGGACAAGCTTTCCGACGATGAGATTAAGGCGCTGGTCGCCTACATTCGTTCGCTTAAGAAGTAGCGGGCGGAATTGAATCGCGAAATCGGTCGGCGCTGATGTCGATCTTCCAATGGAATTGACAGTGGTGTAAAAAAGTTGACCGAATGCCTGAGGCTTCAGCCAGTCCTCCAGTTCGCAAGCATCCGTTTCGGAACTGGATCAGCTGGTTCGGGCTTTTACTCGCGACGAGTGGGCTTTTCTCGTTTTTTCTTCTCCTCGCGATCGATCAATTCGCCGGCCACCGAAATCCTTATGTCGGGATTCTGGCTTATGTGCTCGCTCCAGGATTTTTCATTCTCGGCATCGTCGTCGCTTTGTTCGGCGCGATTCTGCAACGGCGCAGAAACAGACGCGCGCTTAAAACCGCCGAACCGCTGGTCATCAAAATCGATCTTTCGCGGCCGCGAGACCGTAAATTTCTCTGGGTTTTCGCGTCCGTGGCGGTGGTCTTTTTGTTCGTGACAGCGCTGGGGAGTTACCAGACCTACCAACTCACCGAATCAGTCCAGTTCTGCGGCAAAGCCTGCCATCTGCCGATGGACCCGGAGTTTGTTGCCTCGCAACATGCGGCCCACGCCAGAGTGGAATGCGTCGCCTGCCATGTCGGCCCCGGCGCGGCCGCCTATTTCAAAACAAAACTCAACGGCGTGAAACAGCTTTATCACACTGTGCGGAATGATTTCGATCGGCCGATTCGCATGAGTGCGGCAAACCCGCGGCCGCCGCAGGCCATTTGCGAGCAATGCCACTGGCCGCAGCGCTACGTCGGGAATGTCGATCGGACCTTCCAACATTATCTTTCGGATGAGAAGAACACCCCATTCGCTGTGCGCC
>CAWGQU010000029.1:0-8478 GCA_963824795.1 uncultured Verrucomicrobiae bacterium
ACTTAATGTCGGCGGGGGCGATGCGACGAACGGTCCGCAAGGCGGCATTCATTGGCACATGAACATCGCCAACAAGATCGAATACATCGCAACGGACGATCAACTTCTCTCAATTCCATGGGTGAGGATGACGAATGCGCAAGGCGTTACGACGGAATACCGCACGCCAGAGTTCCATGACGATCCGGCGAAACATCGTATTCGCCGAATGGATTGCATGGATTGCCACAGTCGCCCCGCGCACAAGGTACATGCGCCTAACGACGCCGTTGATCTGGCTTTGGCGACTGGCCGGCTCAATCCGAATGTTCCGTGGGTGAAAGCCAAAGTGGTGGAGGCATTGGTGAAACCTTACAAAACTGAGGCCGAAGCTGAGCAGGGTATCGCGAACTCTTTGCGCGCAGCATATCCGGACCCGGCTCAGGCGAATCCAATAATTAATGAAGCGCAGGAAATCTATCGCGCGAACTTTTTCCCGGAGGTGAAAGTCGATTGGCGAACACATCCCGATTTCATCGGTCACAAAAATTGGAACGGATGCTTTCGCTGCCACGATGGCAAGCATCTGGCGGCCGACGGGAAGAAATCGATCAAGGCGAGTGATTGCAACGCGTGCCACGTAATCCTTGCCCAGGGCAGCGGCGAAGCCCTCAATCAAGTGAGCGCCAAAGGCGCGCCCTTCGTACACATCGATGCCGAGTATTCCGAATTTTCCTGCAGCGAATGTCACACGGGCGGGCTGCAAAAATGATCGCAAGCGGGCTCGGATTTTCTGAAGAATTGCGGAGTAACAGCACTTGAAACGTTTGTTCGTGCCAGAATAGGATGCCGCAATTGAGATGGAAGAACAGACGCTAACCACTTCTCATTCGAACACATCGCGCCGTCACTTTCTCGATTTGCTCTTAGGCGCGAGCGTCCTCGGCTGGCTCGCCAGCATCGCGTATCCCATAATTCGCTATCTCAAACCGCTGCCGCAAACCGGCCCTACCGGACCCACGCGTTTGACCCGCGATGAGGCTGCGAAACTGGAACAAAATAAATTCGTTATCGTCCCGGTAAGCGGTCAGCGCGTTATCGTTTTGCAATCTCCCGATGAAAAACTCTTCGCCCTTAGCGCAAAGTGCACGCACGAAGGTTGCACAGTCACATATCAACCGGGGCAATCAGTCCTTTGGTGTCCTTGCCATGACGGCCGCTTTGATCTGACCGGCCGCGTGCTATCGGGACCGCCTCCCAAGCCGCTGGCCAAGTATGACGCCCGACGGCAACCGGACGGGGGAATTGTCATTTCTGAACAACGAGCCTGACATACACGGCGGCGAGAAGGATGGAGGGATGCGCGGCTGGCTGGATCGGCGTTATCAAGTAACGCCGCTGCTCGAATTTTTGCGTCACAAGCAGGTCCCACTCGGCACCCACTGGATGGGCTGGTATTACCTCGGTGGGATCACGATGTTCTTTTTCGTCGTCCAGGTTATCACGGGCGTTCTTTTGCTGATGTACTTCCAGCCGGGTGAGGCGACGGCGTATGAGAGCATTCGTTTTCTAACGACCAAAGTCCCTTTCGGCTGGTTGATACGTTCAATCCACAGTTGGAGCGCGCATTTGATGATCATCTCGCTCGTGCTTCACATGTTCAGCACGATGATGCTGAAGGCTTACCGCCCGCCGCGCGAATTAACGTGGGTTTCCGGCTACCTTTTGTTTTTGCTGACGCTTGGCTTCGGCTTCTCCGGCTATCTGCTGCCGTGGAACAAGCTCGCTTACTTCGCCACAACGGTGGGGACAAATATCGTGCAATCAGTGCCGCTTTTAGGCCCCTGGCTGTTGCAAGTTTTGCGCGGGGGGCAGGATGTCACCATTAATACGTTGTATCGATTCTTCGCCGCGCACGTGGTGATTCTGCCGTTGGCGTTCGTCGGCTTGATCTCTCTGCATCTGATCTTCATTCAACGGCAAGGCATGGCGCCGCCGCTCGGCGCCAAAGTCGCGCCGCGCGGCATGAGATTCTTTCCCAGTTTTGCACTGCGCGATTTGTTGTTGTGGCTCGCTTGTTTGATGTTGCTCGCAACGCTTGCCGTATTTCTTCCATACGGGCCCGGAATTCCGGGAATGGATTGGGAACTGGGCGACAAAGCCGACCCGATGGCGCCAGCGTATCCCGGCATTAAACCGGAATGGTATTTCCTTTGGGAGTATCAATTACTGAAAGAATTTCCGCCGCATCTTTTCGGTCTGGAAGGACCGCAAGTCTGCCTCTTGTTGATTGCGCTGATGTTTGGCATTTGGGCTCTCATTCCGTGGCTCGATCGACGTGCGCGCCGAGACAAACCTTCAACGGCTTTCAGCGATTTGGGATGGGCCGCGATTCTATTCCTCACTTACCTGACGCTGCTCGGTTGGGACATCGGAGCAGGCGGAGCGAGCGACCCGATGGCTGCGGTGCGTAACAGCGCGCGAGTTTGCGCCTGGTGGACGCTGGCGGCGGGCGCAGTGGTGATTGTTTTTCGATACTGGCGTTACCAACATCGCTGGTTTCTTCTCACCGGAGCAGCGTTGTTACATGTAGCGCTGCATGGCCTCATCGGTCTTTCTTATCTGCTCGCCGGTGTCATTTCGGTAGTAATGGCAGTGATCGGAATTGCCGTTGCGCAATTCGTGAATTGGAAAGCCAATCGGAGAAGCGAGATGTGAGAACCATCGCAATCATCGTTGGCGCGTTTTTGCTTTCCGGCGCTACTTTTGCCGCGGAGCAAGGCACCACCAAGCCAGACCCAAAGCTCGCCGAGATGCTCGCGGCCAAAGACAAAACCGGCAAGCCGATCGTCACTCCGGAGCAACAGACTTATCTCAATGGTTTGAACGACCATTTAAAAGAGTTGCTTAACCAGGCCGTGCAAAAAGAGACCATCACGCGGCCAGAGCATTTGGCCGCGCTACTGGCGCTTCAATTGCGCCCGCAAAAAATGGAACTGGTTCTGCAAAACAACTGCATCCTCTGCCACAGCGATTCGGCCAACCAATCGGCGGACACTCTTTTTTCTCTCACACCAGCACCAGGTCCGAGCGGCGCGCCGTCGCACATGAATCTCAAGGAAATTGTCGAAGACGTTCATTTTCAGCGCGGCATCTCATGCGCCGGTTGCCATGGCGGCGATCCTACGGCTGATCTCGGCCACGACATGGTGAAGGAGTGGCCGGAAAAAGATCGGCAAAAAAACCGCGCATGGGTCGTGCAGTTTTGCGCACGCTGCCATTCCGATCCGGGCAAAATGCACGATTTCAATCCTGCACTACCGACCGATCAGCTCGCCAAGTTCAAAAGCAGTCCTCATGGCCACCTACTGCTGGATGTACATGACGACCGCGCACCATCATGCGTGAGTTGCCACGGCGTGCACGGGATTCGCCCCGCGAAAGATCCGCAGTCAAAAGTTTATGCGCAGCGCGTACCGGAAACTTGCGGCGCCTGCCACGCCAATCCCACAATCATGGCTGGATTCAAGCGAGCAGACGGCTCGCCGCTGCCAACGAATCAACTGGCAGAATATCGCAATAGCGTGCACGGCCGGGCGCTGCTTCAACGCGGCGATCTCGGAGCGCCCGCCTGCAACGATTGCCATGGTAACCACGCCTCTACTCCGCCGGGAGTTGCCAGCGTGAGTCGGAGTTGCAGTCTTTGCCACTCAGCCAACGCCAGCCTTTTCGATGGGAGCAAGCATAAGATTGCGTTCGATCAGCATCACTGGGCTGAATGCAGCAAGTGCCATGGCAACCATGCGATCGAGAAAACGCACGATGCAATGTTAGCGACCGGAACCGGGCGATTGTGCACGGATTGCCATCGCCAATTCTCCAACGGCAACCTCGAATGCGAAGCGACCGCAAAATATTTTCACCAGACGCTTACGCAAATGGATGCGGCCAGAAATCACTTCATCACGGTTTCGGAAAAACTCGCGGCCAAAGGTCTCGATGTCGATCCAATCAACAACCAGCTGACTGAGCTCACCGATAACCTAAAGAAATCGCGAACCTACGTGCATTCGTTTAGCCGAAGTACTTTCCAACAAGCGGCGCGCCCGGGAGAAGAAGCCGTTAAACAGGCCGATCTCCTCGTCAAAAAAGCGCGTGCGGAATACAAATATCGCCAGTTCGGTTTGGCCGCGAGCATCGCTGTGATCGGCCTGCTGATGCTGACGATTTATCTTAAGCTTCGCCAGCTCGAGAAATAACGCCTTACATCACCGCGGCAGAATCCGCATCCGTGACGACATTCAGCCCTTCGTAGGTTTCTTCTACGATGTGATCGACTACCGCTTTCATGTCGTTCGTGCGCTCCCAAACGGCTAATTGACGATCGGCGCCGGTACCCTCGCGCATGATTTTTTCGATGTGCGCGACCTCCGCGTGGTTGCCTAGTTCGTCCATTTCCGTCGCGATGAACTCAAGCATCTCATGAAGCAATTCTCGCTCGTCCGTTTCACACTTGCGGCCGAAATCGATCAGCTTCGCGTCGATGCCGTAGCGCGATGCGCGCCAGCGATTTTCATCGATCAGGCGCCGAGGATACATGCGAAAGGTCACATTCTGCCGGCGCAGCTTCTGTAACTTCGAGACAATCGCCTGCATCAGCGCCGCCAGCGCGATGGTGTCGTCCACGCGCGATTGCGCATCGCAGATGCGGAATTCAATCGTGTCGAAAAACGGGTGGAGCCGAATGTCCCACCAAATCTTTTTTGCGTTGTCGATGCAATTTGTGGAAACGAGCAGCTTCAGGTAATCCTCATACTCAGACAGACTTTCGAATACATCGGGAATGCCGGTGCGCGGGAAACGTTCGAAGATCATTTGCCGATACGCCTTTAAGCCGGTGTTCTGCCCTAACCAGAAAGGGGAGTTCACGGAAAGCGCATAAAGGTGTGGCAAAAAATAGCGCGCCTGATTCATCACATCGATCGCTTCCTCGCGATCGGGAATTCCGACGTGCACATGCAACCCGAAGATTAGATTGATGCGCGCGATTTGCTGCATGTCGTTCACGATCGTGGCGTAGCGCTCGTCTGCCGTGATCAATTGATCCATCCATTTGGAGAATGGATGCGTCCCGGCCGACGCGATCTTCAGTCCGTCGTGCGCGGCAACTGTCGCCAGATCGCTGCGAAGTTGAATCACCTGACGTCGCGCGCAGGCGATGTCTTCACACACTTCCGTGCCAAGCTCAACGACCGATTGGTGCATCTCGGGCTTGACGCGTTCTTTCAAAAGGATTCTGCCGTCCGCCAAAATCTCCTGGATGTGGGAGCGCAACTCACGCGTCTCTGGATCGATGATTTGAAATTCCTCTTCGATCCCGAGCGTAAAAACATGATCGTGCACACTCATTTGAAAACGAAGCTCTTTACCGCCGATGTCTGACAGACCGCAAAACCATTAAAAGACGAATTGTCGTATATTGGAAGGCCAGAGACGCTTATCGAATCGATCACGTCTCACTCCGGGGCGACTGCTTGAATTAGCCAGCGACTTGGAGCTGCAATTGGTCCGTCAATCTTAATTCGGACCTTTGGCCCTCAATTAACGTATCCCGGACCCGAATCGAGCTCCTGGTCCATGAAAGGCGATTGCACGACGACTGGCTCAAGAGACAGATCGCCCGCGTGGAGATCGATCATTTTCTGCCGTGCCGCCTGCATTCGCCGCATCATGATTACCGTCATCCGTTTCAAAAGCTCGTAGCCTAACGAATGGTCACGTTCGCAATATTCCCGCAAAATCGTGCCGTAAAAAAATATTGCCTTCGTCGGCTCAGCCGCGCGCGCCGTGAATTGCCAGGTGTAAGGCGCAAACATCCACGACCATCCCAGGAGATCCCCCGCGCCGATCGTATCGATGATCACCGGGCGACCGTACGCCTTCCCTGATTCCAGAATCACCCTGCCACTCTCAATCAGGTAAAAACGGTTCGCCTGCTCCCCTTCCTTAAGGATGAGCTGGCCCTTCTTGAAATGCGCGCCAATTGCACAGTCAGTCAGGAGCGCCAGATGTTTTTTGTTCATCCCGGCAAGAAACGGATGAAGCGCTACCCGCTTCGCCATTTCTTCCTGGCGGATGTCGTTTTCGATTCCCGTTTGCATCAATTCTCTCCTCCTCTTCTTGATATTTCGTTAATACTTCGCCGAGCGTGTAGCGGCGTTTCCGATCGCTCCGGCAAAAGTTGCTTATTTTTTCATCGCAGTTTGAGCTGAAGCCGATGGCAGCGCTCTCCGCCATTTGCTAAAACTTGTGCGTTTCTTGCGCTGTCTAAAACGCCTCGGCGACGGCTGCGATGTTCCCCATTCTGCGCAATTTTTGCACAGCGAAACGCAATCGATGCAGAGTCACCCTGCAATCGCCCGGCTACGCTCTGACCTCAAAGGAGCAATTTATGGAATACGTAATTGTGGTGGCGACTGCTGTGTTGATTGCGCTTTACGCAATGGTTGTTGGGCGGTGCCTCCCAAAAAGTTAATTTTCAAAAGCCCGACCTAGGAAGCGGTCGGTGTTGATTTCGGTTGCACCGCAGGTGTCGCAGCAGCAGGCGTCGCCGTTGGAGCTGGTTTCTTCTTGGCCGCGGCCTCCGCAAGCCTGGCATCGACCTCAGCCGCTTCGATCGGATGAATGCTGTGATAGTAAGTGTTCGACTTCGATAGTTCGCTCTTCCGTTGCAGCAAAGCGTCGAAACGTTCGCGCCGGCTGAGCTCGAACACCTTGTCCATCTTGATTGCTTCGAATGGACAAACTTCGACACAAATCTGACAGCTCATGCAGACCGAAATATCGATGTCGAAGGTCGCCGGATAAAACTGCGGCTTGCCCATGTAATCGGGCTTTTTGTCTTCGCTCTTAATTATATAGATGCACTGCGGTGGGCATTCCTTCTCGCAAATCTTGCAGGCGACACAGCGCAGGCCCGCCTCGGGATCGTTGTCGTAAATGAGGAAGGGGAAATTCCGATAATTTTCCGGAAGCGGACTGCGCTCTTCCGGATACTGCACGGTGATCAGGCGATCCTTCTCGAAATAACTTCCGACGAAATTCCGCGCCGTCACCGCCATGCCCTTGAGTATTCCCGCGCCAATCATGACCTCATTAAAGTTACAATAGTTACAAAGCTACAAAAGGTACATGGTACCGGCATTTCCTTTACTGCAGTTGCCCGATTTCGCGAACAACCTCTTCGGGAGTCCAGCCGTTGCCGCGCCAGATTTTGTCGATCCTGCCGTTTTTGTCGATTAAAACGGTGGCCAACCCGTGGGAGATCGTGCCGCCTTCCGTTTGCACGTAAACGGAAAATTCGTGCGTCAGATCAGCGATCTCGGATTTTTCGCCGGTAGTAAATGTCCAAATACCCGGATCGGCTTGCGCGTGTTCCGCGTAAGCTTTCAGGACTTGTGGCGCATCAAAATCGGGATCGAACGAGATGCTGAGCAATCGCGTTTGCGCCAATGACTCCGAACCGCTTTTGATGGCCGCTTGTAGTTCAGCGAAGTGATTCGACATCAGCGGACAAAAATTTGGAAGCGGACAGCGCGTGAAAATGAACGTCAGGACAAATGGACGCCCGCGAAACGTTTCCCTGTCGATCTTCTTCCCGTCCTGATCAATCAGTTGGAATGGCGGCATCGCGTCACCTTCGCGTAGTCGTGGCGACGCGTCGCTCGTCGATCTCGTCTCCGGGGTTACCGCCGGCGCAGTCAAACGCACGTCATTGGCGTTGATCTTCTTGATCTGATCGATCCAGGAATCTTGATCGGTCACGCTGAGTCGAAAGGAAATCGCGTCGCCGATTCGCAATTCAGCGATCTCGTTCTTGTCTCGCACTGAGAAGGGCATGGTCATCGACGGCATGAAACCGCGAATATCTTCATGTTCGACATCGATCGCACGGCGATCCGGCGCAAAGCCGCGAATGATCCCGCGCGCTGCATAATGCCGGGCCCCACCAGCATCGTCATGCGCATGTCGATTGCACGCGGCGAAAATAATTGTCGCGGCAAGTGCAACCATCAGAGCAACCGCCGTCGCGAATTTCTGCGCGCGCACACCACGATCGAGTGCGTGCGGTGAACGGTTTCGAATAATCATCGGCGAAACAATGGACCAGGAAATCACCACCAGCCTTGATCTGGATCAAGGCGTGAATTTCCGCACAGCCCGAACTTCAAACCCATGAAGACAAAATCTGGAGATTCGTTCTTGCTCATCGCGCTCGGTTGCAGCGCACTGCTCTTTTCCCTGGCCGGCTGTTCGCGCGCGCCGGAGGCGCCGCCCAAAGAAGTCACCATTCAGGCTGACGATAAGATGCGTTACGATGTGACTGCGTTCGAGGTGAAACCCGGCCAGAAAGTTTCCGTCACACTCAAGAATGTCGGCACGACGCCAAAGTTTTCGATGGGGCACAATTTTGTGGTGCTCGATCGGACAATCAATCCG
>CAWGQU010000030.1:0-90628 GCA_963824795.1 uncultured Verrucomicrobiae bacterium
GAGCAATCGAATCTGTGGCATGCCGTGATCGAGAATTTCGTCGTGGAACTTTTCCAGGGAAAACTTGTCGCCTTCCTGCGCCTTGTAATCCTCGCGCAGTTTAAGGATCTGCAATTTGCCTAACGTGTAATTCAGATAACCCGGATCGAACGTTCCGCGCATCGCTTCCGAACGCGACGGCTTCGCCGCGTAATAGCAGTTGTCCTGGAAAAACTTCGTCGCTTCATCTACCGACATTTTCTGCGTGTGCAGCTTGATCGAGACGCAAAGCCGGCAGAGTCGGAGCAGCGCTTCATCCGCTTGCGCCATGCGATATTTCGCTGCCGTCCTGGCTTCTTCGTCGGTCGGCGTCTCCTTATTACCGCCGCCGTAGCCTTCATCGATCATCATTTTTTCGCAGTAATGCGCCCAGCCTTCGACGAAGGCGTAACTCCCAAAAATCTTCTCGACCCTGGTGGCGGAAGAAGCATTGAGATGAAGGAACTGCACGTAGTGCCCGGGATATGCCTCATGAATTGTCACCACGTCGGTCGTGTAACGATTGAATGAAGTCAGCCATTCGTTCTTCTGCGCGTCCGTCCAGTCGCTGTCCACCGGCGTAACGTAATAATAAGCTTCCTTCGCTTTGTTCTCGAATGGTCCGGGCGTGTCCATCGAAGCAAACGTCGTCGCGCGACGGTATGACGGCGTCTCTTTTACCTGCGCGCGGACGTCGGATGGAATTTTCACCAGCTTGTGCTCGATCACATATTTCCGAATCTGCTCGAGATTTTTTGTGACATCGGGAATCAAACTCGCCGCCGTGGGATGCTCGTTTTGAATTTGCTTGAAGACTTCAATCGCCGGCTTGTTCGGATCGATCGCTTTCGCGGCTTTGGCGAAAATCTCCTGTTCCTCCTTCAGCTTTTGCAGTCCGATTTCGAGAATTTTCTCCGGTGCAAGATCGACAAATTCGGTCTCCGCTAGCAGGCGGTGATATTTTTCTTCACCGAGCGCAAAGTCGGCCGTTGCTTTCGGCAATTTTTCCCGCTCCAGCCAGTTTGCATAGTCATTCAATGCCGCGATGGCTTTGCGATTCGAGCTGCCGAACGCCGCCATCACCTTCTCGTCCTTTAAATCTTTGACGGCTTCGACCAGATCTTTCTGGAGAAAATGGGCCGCGCCGCGTGCGATTTGGATCGCGAGTTCGACGTATGGTTTCGGGAGGTTCTCCGCGAGATTGGTTTTGCCCGCGATCATGATGTTAGGGATCTGCGCTTCGATGGCAACGATGCTGCGTACGCGATCGTCGAGCGGCGCGAACTTGCGCGAGATATAGATATTCAGGTCGATCGCGTTCGCATAAGTCATCGGATTGCGTTCGAAGATGGCCATATCCTGAATCATAAACAGCTCTCTGCTGATGGCGGCCTGCAGGATGCGCAGATCGATGGAGTTGCGCGCGCTCAGTTTCGAAAGATCGAATTTTTTGAGGCGATCGTCGAAGCGCTTCAAGCGCGACACTTCCGCATCAATCGAAAGGCGCGTGTAGTCGTTGATCTTGCCATCGAATTCGTGGAAACCGAGGGCGACGGCCTCGAGAGGACGAGCAGCGAGATATCCCCTGATGAATTCATCCGACACGCTCGCGAATTCGGCGTCGCTATCCTGCGCGTGGAGATTGGGGGCAAGAGAGAGCAGCAGCAGCAGCGAAATGCACCCGAGCAATCGTGGTAATTTCATAAGGCGAAGTCTTGGCAGAAGAGACGGGACCTTAGCTGACGCTTTGTCCGTTGCCAAAAATTTCCACATGCACGATCATCCTTACTCATCCCTATGAAGAGGCGTTTAGTTCTGAGCGCAGTGGTCGGTATAATCGCGGGCGTGGTCCTTTTCGGCGCGCGTTTTCATTCCGCACAAGCGGCCGACGCCGATGACGACAGCGGCTACGCGCAGATTTCCATTTTCGCCAAAGCCATTCAGTTGATCCGCCAGGATTATGTCGACGGTAATAAAGTGAGTTACCACGACCTCATTTACGCGGCGATGAAAGGCATGCTCGCCTCGCTCGATCCGCACAGCGGATTCATGGATCCGGATGATTTCAAAGACATGCAGGACGACACGCGGAGTCGTTTCAATGGTCTCGGCATTGAAGTATCGGTGAAAAACGGATTGCTGACCGTGATCTCGCCGATGGAAGGCACGCCCGCGGCCAAGGCCGGGATTATTTCCGGCGACGAGATTTTGAAGATCAATGGCAGCTCGACCGAAAAGATGGAATTGCAGGATGCGGTCAACCTTCTGCGCGGTAATCCCGGTCAAAAAGTCACGCTGACGGTTCTGCGGCCGACGACGAAAGAGATTAAGGATTACGCGCTACAGCGCACCGAAATAAAAATACAGAGCGTGAAGAGCGCGAAACTGATCGATCCGGAATTGACGGGAAATTTCAAGATCGGTTACGTGCGACTCGTGCAATTTAACGAGCCGACGGCGGATGAATTGTCGAAGGCGCTCGACCAATTGCAGAAACAAGGGATGCAAGCGCTCGTGCTCGACCTGCGCAATAACCCGGGCGGCTTGCTCAACAGCGCCGTTGATGTTTGTGCGCAATTCTTGCCGCCGGGAACAAAGGTTGTTTCCACGCAGGGGCGCACATCTTCGCAGCAACATGATTATTCCACGTCCGTGACCGCGAAAGAGCGGCCGCGTTTTCCGCTCGCCGTTCTCGTTAACGAAGGAAGCGCGAGCGGTTCGGAGATCGTTTCCGGTGCACTTAAGGATTTGCGACGCGCGATTCTCGTCGGCGAAACCACGTTCGGAAAAGGATCGGTCCAGAACGTGATGCAGTTACCGGATGGATCGGCGCTTCGTTTTACGACGGCGAAATACTACACACCCGGCAAGCAGGTGATTCAGGGAAATGGCGTTGTGCCAAACATTCGTGTGCCGATGACGGCGGAGCAGGAGCGTGTGCTTTTCTCGATGCGCAGCGCGGAAAACGTGAAGCCCGAAGACGAGAAAAACATTACCAAGACGCGAGATCCGCAAATGATGCGCGCAATCGATGCGCTCAAAGGCGTGATGATTTACGCCGAACAAACATCGCCGAAGACAGACGCGGCGAAGAAGTAGTTTACCGCGGAGAACGCAGAGAGCGGCGAGATTAATCTAGGATTCTCTGGATCACTCCGCGATCTCTGCGTGCTCCGCGGTGAATTTCCATTCTACAATTCTGGCGATCGAGACGTCGTGTGACGAAACTGCCGTTGCGATTTTGCGCGGCCGCGAATTGCTCGCGAGTGAAGTCGCATCGCAGGTCAAGGAGCATGAGCGCTACGGCGGTGTCGTGCCGGAAGTAGCTTCGCGAAATCACCTGGTCCACGCGCCGCGCCTGCTCGAGCATGCGCTGCGATCCAGCGACATTTCGCTCGATGAAGTCGATGCATTTGCTGCTACCGCGGGTCCTGGCCTTGCCAGTTCGCTTATGATTGGAGCGTCAATTGCCAAAGGTCTCGCGCTCAGCCGAAGCAAGCCTTATCTCGCGATGAATCATCTCGAAGGTCATTTACTCTCGCCATTCTTCGGAAGCGATATTGAACCGAACGTGTCGCTTATCGTTAGCGGAGGCCACACGCTCCTCGTCGACGTGCGCGGCGTAAGTGATTACCGCGTGCTTGGGCGCACGGTCGATGACGCTGCAGGAGAAGCGTTCGATAAAGTCGCCAAGATGCTGGGGCTCGGTTATCCCGGCGGACCCGAGATTGAACGGCACGCGCGAGGCGGCGACCCGACTCGTTTCGATTTGCCGCGCAGCATGCTCGATTCGCGCGATCACAATTTCAGCTTCAGTGGGTTGAAGACGGCGGTGCGCTATCTGTTGCCGAAATTAGGACTGCGCCCACAACAAACCGTCATCCCCAGCGCAGACGAGGGACCTCGCGAAGCACAAGGTGATCTTGTGAGATCCTTCGCTCACGCTCAGGATGACGGCGTCGTGAATGACATCTGCGCATCGTTTCAGCGCGCGGTGATTGATGTGCTTGTGGAAAAAACGCTTCGCGCGGCGCATGAAGTTGGCGCGAAGATCGTGACCCTCAGCGGTGGTGTAAGCTGCAATCGCGAATTGCGCGATCAAATGCGCGTCGCGTGTGAAGGAGCGGGATTGAATTTTCTCAGCGCCAAACCGGAGCTTTGCACCGACAACGCCGCGATGATTGCGTTCGCTGCGTCGTTGCGATTAAAGGAGAGTCTTTTTTCCCGTGTCGACGAAGAGATCGATCCCAATCTAATGTTGACGCCGAATCAGTAATCACGTCGCAATAAATGATTCGCGAGTTCGTGTAATCGGTCGGCATCCTGGCCAAACACCACCAGTGCGCCGTGTGCCTTTCTCGTTAGGCGCTGCGCTTCCCTGCGCGATTTTTCCAAACCAATGACAGACGGATACGTTGCTTTGTGCGCGGCGATATCTTTGCCTGCGCTTTTGCCGAGTTTCTCCGACGTTTGTGTCACGTCGAGAATGTCATCGATCACCTGAAAGGCGAGCCCAAGCGCGCGACCGAATTGCGTTATGGCGCCGAGTTGTTTCTCGGTCGCGTTCGCGCTCATCGCGCCAAGACGAACTGACGTCGTCAAGATCGCGGCGGTCTTGTTTTCGTGAATGTAGCGAAGTTGTGTGCGCGTAACCTTTTTGCCTTCAGCTTCCAGATCGGCTACCTGACCGGCGATCAGTTTTCGACTGCTTGCTGCGTCGGAAAGTTCGCGCAGCATCGCGCGCAAATCATAACGACGCGTTTCCTGCGCTTGCGCGGCAATCTCGAACGCAACCGTCAAGAGTGCGTCGCCTGCGAGCACCGCAATCCCGTCGCCAAAAACTTTGTGACACGTCGGTCGACCGCGCCGGAAATCGTCGTTGTCCATGCTCGGAAGATCGTCGTGCACCAGCGAATAGGTGTGAATGCACTCGAGCGCGCAGGCGAGGGGAAGAGCATCTTTGGTTTTTCCTCCGCACGCTTCGTTCGCGGCCAGGCAAAGAATCGGTCGCAACCGCTTTCCGCCGGCGAACAAACTGTAGCGCATCGCCTTGTGAATGGTGGCGGGGGGCACGTTTGCTTTCGGCAGGTAACGATCCAGCGCGCGATCGATTTCTTTTTGCCGGGACTTCAAATAGGGCGCGAGCTGCATCGAGCGCGAATGTGAAAAGCTGCGGACGGGACGCAATGAAAAAAGCGCGATAATCCTATTGTTTACATTGTTGTGTGTGTAACAATGTAACTATGAAACAAGCGAGAACCACCAAGACCGTCGAGCGGATTCAAATTGGCGCCCGCATGGAAAAAACACTGGTCAAGACGCTCAAAGCGCTGGCGGAATATCTCGATCTTTCTCTCGGCGATTTGCTCGAAGGCATAACTTTGCACGCGCTCGAGGGGAAGCCGGCCTTCAGCGCGAAGACGCTCGGGCACGTAAAAAAATTGAAGGGCATTTACAACCTGAGCCTTACGGCACGTGATAGTCACCGACTGGTGGAAACGGATCATGACGACAAATAATTCCTCGATCGCGAATGAGCTTCGCGATCTTGAAAACGGCCGACTCGATCCGAAACAATTTCCGCATCGCGAGCACGTACGTCTCGCTTTCGAGATGCTGGGTCGGTATTCCTTCCCTGAAGCGCTGGCGCGTTTCTCAAGAGGACTTCGCCATCTTGCACGGAAAGGTGGCCGGCCCGAGGCATATCATGAAACGATAACGGCCGCATTTCTTGCGCTCATCGGAGAACGCCGGCTCGAAGGGCACTACGGAAGTTGGGAGGAGTTTGCCGCCCATAAC
The DNA here is from genome assembly GCA_963824795.1 of uncultured Verrucomicrobiae bacterium. Classification (GTDB taxonomy): domain Bacteria; phylum Verrucomicrobiota; class Verrucomicrobiia; order Chthoniobacterales; family UBA10450; genus JBBQFI01. Next base: position 5,818 of record CAWGQU010000030.1, read on the forward strand.
CCAGATCTATTCGACAAGAATTTGCTGCGTGAATGGTACGAGCCGGAGGTCCTCAATTCGGCGGTGGCGCGACGAACGTTTGTGCTTCCGAGGTCGAGAGCTTGTTGCGCGTGAATTCAGAGAACTCGTGGATGAATCCGAGACGTGCGCTGGCGGCATACGCGGTCGTTTTTTCCCTGTTCATCATTTGGGCGAGTCTGCGCACGGCAATCAATCCCGGACCGCACGATGTCGGCATTCGGTATCTGGCTGTGGCTGAGATCGCAGGCGCCATTTTGTTCGTCTGGCGAAAAACCCGCTTTTTGGGTCTCGTTATTCTACTCGCTGTTTTTGCGATCGCCGCAGTGGTCGAACTGCACTTGCGTGAATGGCCTGTGCGGTTCGTGTTCTACGGTGCCTCGGCCCTCCTGGTGCATTACCTTTCTGGTTATTTTCGCTATCACGCCACCGAATTCAGGTAATCCTGAGCGAAAGCGAAGGATCTCACGACGTTTGCGCCTGAGATTGCGGGATCCCTCGCTCACGCTCGGGATGACAACACCCAGAGCCGACGCGCGATTTCTCCTAATAAATCGCGCGCTGGCGGGTCAAAGCTAGTGAGAAGCCATGCGTGAACAGAACAGCGCGAACGGAGCCGCAGACATGCAGACGCTTCTCCAGCGTTTTGAGATGCCGCTTTTACTTTATGCCACCCGCATTGTCGGCGATCGCGACCGCGCGCGCGATGTCGTGCAGGAAACCTTCGTCGAACTGCAGCGAGCCGATCGTCGCCAATTTGATCACGCACCGGCGAAGTGGCTTTTCACTGTTTGTCGCAATCGCGCCCTCAACATTTGCCGAAAGGAGAGGCGCATGACCTATCTCGATGAAGAGATTCTGGAAAAACGGGAGAGCGCAGAGCCGCTGCCTAACGAACGAATCGAACAAAGCGAAGCGCGTGGATTTTTGATGCGCATTGTCGCGACGCTTCCGCCGCGTCAACAGGAAGTGCTGCAATTGAAATTTCAAAACGATCTTAGCTATCAACAAATTGCCGAGATCACGAAAACCACGGCGAACAATGTTGGCGTTTGCATTCACACCGCACTGAAAACGTTGCGGCAAAAATACTCAGCAGCGTCAAAAGACTTTTTGCCGTTCGAAACTACCACAACCTAACGATGAAGATTGATGCGAAACTCACCGCCTTTGCGCTCGATGAGTTGCAGGAGCCGGAAAGATCGACAGTCGCACGCGCAGTCGCGGCCTCGCCCGACGCGCAACGTTATGTCGACGAAACGCGCGAGCTGGCGCGCTCTTTGAAAAACGAATTTGCTGCCGAATTGGATCGGACAACGGGCGCACATTCGCCAAACCTTATTAGCATCCGAGACGATCCTTGGTTCTGGTCGATCGCGCGGCCATTGGCGATTGCGGCAGTCCTTGCGTTATGCGCGATCGTCGTCGCCGTCGCGCTTGGCACGTATAGATCGCACCATCTTTCGATTGCGGCCCAGCGGGCCAAGCCCGTGTATGAGGTTGAAGCGGAATTGGGCGCAACGCCCGAAGCTTCATCGGAAATTCTCAGCGCAGCGACCGTACCTAACCCATTGCCGGTTCAGTCGCTCGCTCGGGTGAATCGCGTCGTCGTTGCTGAGCGTGCCAGCGAACCGAATGGCGAGATGCGCGTAGTTGAAGTTATCGCGGATAGCTACCGACTTCACAGACTGCGTGAGTCATTGCTGACGCCGGTTCTCTCGAGAAAGCCGCAGGCTGGTGTGACTGGTGGAAACTACGAGTTGCTGTTCCTCGATGAGGAAGGTCATGTCATAGCGAGCGCGAGTTTCTACCGTGCGCCACGCGTCGGTTTTGTTTTGCAGCTGTCTCAACATGCGCCACAAAACGTTCCTCATAATTTGGGGATCCAAGTAACGAACGCATTGCCCGGGCGCTGGGATTCGCGCGTCGATTATTCGGCTTACGCTGTAATCTTTCCAAGCTGGCCGGAGTCGATTGGTTATTCTCCAGGAGCGTAATCATGCGGATGAAAATGGTGATTAGATATTTTCTGCCGCTTCAAGCGAGCCCGCCGGCTTCACGCGCATAGCGAGAAAAGCGCCGAATAGCAGAACCGCCGCGCTACAAAATTGAAGCATCGTCAGGCGTTCGCCAAAAATAAACGCAGAGAGAATGAGCGCGCCGATCGGACACAATAGTTGCAGCGTCTGCGAGAGGGCGACGCCGATTTCGCGAATAGCAATGTAATAGAGAACGTGCGCAATGCTGATGCAGAGAACCGCGGAAATGATCAGCACGATGTTAACGTGAAATCCGACGTGCAACGGCGTGGCGATGTTCCCAAACAATAATGTGAGCGGCAGGAGCAAACCTGAAGTTAAAAAGCTGATGATGCCGAAACTGCGAACAGGACCGAGTTGCGCGGAGGGCCGTTTGACGAGCACTCCATAGAGCGCCCAGCAAAATGTCGCGGTGAAGGCAACGCCCAGGCCGCGCAGCGGCACGCCGCCGTTTTCCCACCGGGCCTGGAACCAAAAAACGCCGACGGCGCCAAGCAGGCCGAGCAATGTCCCCACTTGAAATTGCCACTGGCGAATGATCCAGCGTTCTTCGGGAAAAAATGCGAGCGCGAGAAGTGCGGTGATGATGACGGACGTGCGCGTAAAAATCGCGTAGACGCCCGGTCCCATGTAAAAGAGTGCGATCACCTGTGTCACTTGATGAACGACATTCGGAAGGGTGGGCACCAGACACACGCCGATCAGACGGACATTGATTTTAGGTCCGCGTGTTCTGAGACGTCCGATGACAAACGGCGCGACTGCAACGCATGCGACGCTGTAACGGAAGAAATTTTGCGCCCACGGATCGTAAAAGCGATTGAGATAGAATTGAAAGAGCGAAGGCGTCGACCAAATGAAGATGGTGGCAAATACCGCAGCATATCCGGTCGAAAGCCGCGTTTGGGTAATCTTTCTCAAGCTCGCTCGATCCGAGACCATGATCCGGACCTGATTGAGCAGTTAAATTTGCTCGCCTACAAGCGATTCATCGCTCAGAAACGAAGGGATCGAGGAAAAGATTATGAACCGAACCACGACAATCATTGCGATCGCGTCGATCCTGTTTGCCTTTAATGCCGCCAACGCGGCGTCAAAGAACGCCGACCCCGGAGGTCATCTCAAAAAAGCAGATGAGCTGGCGCACCAGGGTCAATTCGACGGGGCCATCGCCGAAATGAATAAGGCCATCGAGGCCAAAGGCAGCGCGACCAATTACACCAACCGCGGCAATATTTATCGCGCTGCGCAAAAACTCCCCGAAGCCATTGCGGATTACACAAAAGCCATCGAGCTCGATCCGAAGGATGCCGTGGCCTATTTCGAGCGCGGCCAGACGCTCGTGATGCAGAAGCAATACGATCCTGCTATCGCCGATCTTGATAAAGCGATCGAACTACGACCCAAGGAGGGAACGTTTTTCCGCAACCGCGGATTCGCCGATATCGGAAAGTTCGATTACGGCAAAGCGCTGGATGATTTTAGCAAAGCCGTCGAGCTGGATCCCAAGGATGCCGTCAGCTACGAGCGTCGTGGTTTGGCGAACCGAAGTTTGAGGAATTACGATGCCGCGATCGCGGATTATTCGAAATCGCTCGAGCTCAATCCGAACGATGGCGAGACGTGGGCGCGGCGTGGTTACACTTACACATTTCTCGGACAGTACGAAAAGGCGATCGCCGATTATGAGCAGGCGATGAAGGTGAATCCTAACGATACCGAGACCCCGCAACGTTTGCTTTATGCGAAGTCGCAACTAGCGCAGAAGAACGCGCCGCCGCCCGCGCCGACTGTCGCCGCAACGCCGACGCCAACTCCAAAGAGCGCAGTGACCCCGCTGACCATCGGCATCGGTATCGTGGTTGCTGTCGTTATCATTGTGCTCATCGTTATCATGGCCATGCGCCGCCGCCCCTTGCCGGTGGACGAGAATTCAAAGCGAATTCGGTAGCCCTTCAACGGCGTTGATTAGCTTTTGTAGCGGCGGTCTCGGGCCAAGAAATTTCTTTGACACCAGAGGGCGCGCTGGTAGCTTGCGCACTGCTTTTTGCGGGAACGAGACGGTCCCATGGTCGTTCAACTTATAAGGTTTGACGGCTCTGGGATTTTTCCTTCTTTAGCGAGAAGCGAGACCGGTCGTGCCCATGTAGCTCAGTTGGTAGAGCACGTCCTTGGTAAGGACGAGGTCACCGGTTCAATCCCGGTCATGGGCTCCAGAGCGAGCGCGCGATCGGCCAGAGAGTAGATTAAGAAAGAAACCCAGTTTATGGCAAAGGAAGCATTTAAACGCGATAAGCCGCACATCAACGTCGGCACAATCGGACACGTCGACCACGGCAAGACAACGCTGACGGCCGCGATCACCAGTGTTCTGTCCAAAAAGGGCATGGCCGAAGTGCGTGCTTACGATTCAATCGATAACGCGCCGGAAGAAAAAGAGCGCGGCATCACGATCAACACCGCGCACGTGGAATATCAAAGCGACAAGCGCCACTACGCACACGTCGATTGCCCCGGCCACGCGGACTACGTCAAGAACATGATCACGGGCGCTGCGCAAATGGACGGCGCGATTCTCGTCGTTAGCGCTGCTGATGGCCCGATGCCGCAAACTCGTGAACACATTCTGCTTGCGCGTCAGGTCGGCGTGCCGGCGATCGTTGTTTTTCTAAATAAGGTCGACATGGTCGACGATCCGGAATTGCTCGATCTCGTCGAAATGGAAGTGCGCGATCTGCTCACGCAATACGAATTTCCCGGAGACAAAATTCCGATCGTCAAAGGCAGCGCGCTCAAGGCGCTCAATGGCGATGCCGAGCAGGAGCAGAAGATCCTCGATCTCGTCGCTGCGGTGGACGATTACATCCCCGTCCCGGATCGACCGATCGATCAGCCGTTCCTCATGCCGGTGGAAGACGTGTTCAACATTGAAGGCCGCGGCACTGTCGCGACTGGTCGTGTCGAGCGCGGCATTCTCAAGAAAATGGAGGAAGTCGAAATCGTCGGCATCAGAGATACGGCGAAGACGACCGCAACCGACATCGAAATGTTCCGCAAGCTTCTCGACGAAGCGCGTGCGGGCGACAACGTCGGTGTACTGCTTCGCGGCACGAAGAAAGAAGACGTAGAGCGCGGTCAGGTCATCGCCAAGCCCGGGACGATCAAACCGCACAAGAAATTTAAGGCGGAAGTCTATGTGTTGAGCAAGGAGGAGGGTGGCCGTCACACGCCGTTCTTCACCAATTACCGCCCGCAATTTTATTTCCGGACCACGGACGTGACTGGAACCGTGAAACTGCCCGACGGCGTCGAAATGGTTATGCCTGGCGACAACGTGGCTGTCGAAGTGGAATTGATCACACCGATTGCCATGGAAAAGACGATCCGTTTCGCGATTCGCGAAGGCGGCAAGACCGTTGGCGCTGGTCGCGTAAGTGAAATTGCGGACTAACTGATCTTCCTCTACCTCTCACTCTTCCTTTGCTCTCTTGAGCGGCTGGGAGAGGGGAGATTAAGAGGAAGCGGAAGAGGAAGAGTATTTACGCCAGTAGCTCAATTGGTAGAGTTGCGGTCTCCAAAACCGTCGGTTGGGGGTTCGAGTCCCTCCTGGCGTGTTGTTAATCGAAAAAGAAAATGATCACCAAAGCCAAGAACTTTTTCAGCGAAGTGAAGGTCGAGCTGCAAAAGGCTTCATGGCCGTGGGACATGAAGGAGCGCGGCTTTCGTCGCTACAAAGAGCTGACCGATTCCACACTCGTCGTTCTCATCGCCATGCTACTGCTCGGCGGTTACGTCGCGCTCTTTGATTTCGTTCTTGTGAACGTCGTGCATTATTTCACCCGCTTGCATTGATTATGGCGCACACGCTCTCCGCAAAAGATCAGTGGTTCGTCGTGCACGTGCTTTCCGGCCAGGAAAACAAAGTGCGCGAGAACATCGAGAAACGCGTCAAGACGGAAGAGATGAGCGACGTGATTTTCGAAGTTCTGGTTCCGACTGAGCGCGTTTCGGAAATCAAGAAGGGAAAGAAAAGCGAGACGACGCGAAAATTTTTCCCAGGCTATCTCATCGTGAACATGCATTTGCTCGATGAGAATAATCAGCTCGTCGGTCGCACCTGGTACTTCATTCGCGACACCCCCGGGGTGATTGGATTCGCGGGAACGAAAGACAAACCGATCCCGATGCGCCAATCGGAAGTCGACAACATGCTCGCGCAAATGAAAGAGCGCGAAGAAAAGGTAAAACCGAAAGTCAGCTTCGAAGTCGGCGAAACCGTCAAAGTCGCAGACGGTCCTTTCCAAAATCAAAACGGCATTGTCGAAGAGATCGATCCCGAGCGCGGAAAATTACGCGTGTCGGTCACGATTTTCGGCCGCGCTACGCCGGTCGAATTGGAATACTGGCAGGTAGAGCGCGGATGAGCATGAAACATCAGGGCGCGCGATGTGTCATGCTGAGCGAAGCGAAGCATCTCACATTATCTGAGATCGCGAGATCCTTCACTTCGTTCAGGATGACAAATTAAGTATGGCAAAAGAAATTGTAGCTCACATCAAATTGCAGATTCCCGCGGGACAGGCAAACCCGGCGCCGCCAGTCGGCACGGCGCTCGGACCGCGCGGCGTCAACATCATGGCGTTCTGCAAGGAATTTAACGCCGCCACCCAAAAGCAGGCCGGCGACATTTTGCCCGTCGTCATTACGGTCTTCAAAGACAAGTCCTTTACTTTCATCACCAAGAGTCCGCCGGCTGCTATTCTTCTGAAGAAAGCCGCGAACATTGCCGCCGGTTCAAAAGAGCCTAACAAGACGAAGGTCGGCAAAGTCACCCGTAAGCAGGTGATGGACATCGTAAAGACGAAGCAGAAGGACCTGAACTCGCGTAGCGACGAAGCCGCGTTTCGCGTCATTGCCGGCACTGCTCGCCAAATGGGTCTCGAGATCGTAGATTGATTCAGCCACGGAATCGGGGAGAAGTCGCCGCAGCGACCTTCTAAGATCCAGAGGTATTCCAAGCTGGGTCTTTCAATTTCCTGGCTCAGCCCTGCCTAAATACTCCCATTGCTGCAGCGCAATCGGCACGTTGCCGTTTCTCCAAACGAAATCGTGGAAGGCGCGGAGGCTGAACTTTTCTCCCTGTTGCATCCTTGCTGCTGCGAGAAATTTCATGATTTGAAGTTTACCAATCTGGTAGGTAAGGGCCTGCCCGGGGCCGGTTGAAAAGGCGATTGCTTCCTGACGCGCGGTGCCTGCGTCCATCGGCACTTTTTGTTCGAGATATTTCGCGGCCTGCTCGAGCGTGAATTCGCCAAGCGCGAGTTTCACATCCACTTCCACGCGCAGCGCACGCAAACGCATGAAATTGTAAATGATCTCGCGCGTATGCGGACTGTCGTCGAACAATCCGGCCTGCAACATCATTTCCTCGGCGTAAAAACCGATCCCTTCGTTTGCGCCGGAGTCGTAGTAATGACGCCGGATCGCGTCTTCATGTTTCCACGAAAGACAGAGTTGAAAATAATGGCCGGGAATTCCTTCGTGCACGGTGATCGGTCGCGGATCCTGCGCAGTTGCGCGCCAGAAATAACCGAGATGCGGTGAAGGCGGATCGAGATAGCGGATGCAGTTCTCTCTTAGACGCGACGCCGAAGTGAAGTCATCCAATTCGCCAAATCCTTCAAGCGCGTGCAAATACCCTGGCATCGGTCGCAGCGTGTAGTGTTGAAACCAATCGGGAACGGTCAGTATGGCGTGTTCGTCAAGAAATCTGCGGATCTCATTTTCCTTTGCGGCGGTGTCCTTTATCCAGCTGTCAGTGTCTTTCGCGAAAGAAAGGGGTGGAACTTTGCGATTGCGTTCCTTCTCGTAAGTCTCGAATGCGACCGCGCGATTCCATTCCTGCCGGCCCATCGCCAGGATTTCTTCCGGTGAATAGGGATAGAGCGCGACGTTTTTGAGAAAGAAGACGTAAGCGTCGCGTCCGATCGTTGTTTCGTTAGGGAGCGACGGTAACCACTCCTGCAACTTTTGCCGAAAATGTTCGAGCGCATCTGCGGCGCGATCAGTTGCGCCGTTTAATGCATCTTGTTTGAGAGTTGTCGATTTTGCCAAGGCGAGCGCCATTTCCCGCAGCCGTGACCGGATATTTTCAAGCGCATCAATCGCAACATTCGCAAATGGTGCCGGTGGTCTGGCGAGGTTGGCTTCGCCCTCCTTTAGAATGGCCGGAATGTTTTCAATGCGGACAAGAATCTCGCGACTGTGCGCTTCATCGTACGGCGCCGGAACGGTCAGCGCTTCGACCAGCGCTGTGAGCGTCTGTTCGATGTAGAAATTAGGATCGCGTTTCCAGCGTGGATTAATGTCGAGCTCCCAACGCACGCGCGCCAAAGCGGAACCGATCAGCCGATAATCGACTTGCGCCGGAATCGGCCAGCCGCTGATGTCGATTTTTTTCCATCGCGCTTCAAACTCAGATAACTCCTCGCGGTGTTTGTCGATTGCGGCTTGCGACCAGTCGCGCATCCCGCCCGGACGCTCGATTCGATTCACATCGTCACCGGTGAACGGCGCGTAGTTTGCGCGCCACGTCCAGAAATCCGCTGCCAGAACCTTCAAATCGCGATCAGCCGAAATGCTGGCAGAAGTTTGAGAGTTCGTGCTGGAAATCAATGCGGTGACGAACAGAATTAATAGAGCCGGATTGTTTTTCATGTCGACGAAGCGGTTTCGGAATTACATCTCGGAATTTTGCGCACGGCAATGTAATCTGCGCCGCGTGGTAATCTTGATTAAAGCATGGTTGGTTCAGGCCTGATGAAAAGACGCGATGAGCACGTGATCCGACGCGGCGAAGGCCTCGTTCTTGTCATTGTCATTATCGCGGTCCTCGGCGGAGTCGCCTGGTATCTCTATTCAAGTCGGCGCAGCACCGAGAAAGAAGCCTGGGCTTACGCGCGCGAAGTAGCAGAACACATCGCGTTGCAGAGAGACGCGCGCTTCATCGACCTAAATCTATCTCCTGAGGCGCAGGTTGATTTTCCACCGTCGTTCCGAGAACGAATCCTGACCAAGCTTGGCGAATTAGGTCCACCGGACAAACGAATCCATCTGACGGGTAGGGTTACTTTCAGCTCTTACTTTTTTGAACCGCATGGGTCCTTTCGAGCGGAGGTGGGATTTCCAAACGGTCGAGCCTTCCTCGATATGGGTCTCTCTCCCAGCCATGGCCCGTGGCAGATCGAAGCACTTAATCTGACTTGGAATCCGGAGCGAAACTTCTGAGACGTCTTGCCAGAGCGGAACTTCTTTATCCGGGCATTGTCTTCATCGTCTCGCTGCTGCTCTATACCTGGACGCTGGCACCGACGGTAACACTCGTCGATAGCGGCGAACTCATTGTTGCAGCACACTTTTTCGGCGTAGCGCATCCGCCCGGTTTCCCCCTGTACCTTCTCCTGGCACACATCGCGTCGCTTGTCCCGATTGGGAACATCGCGCAGCGAATCCATTTCGCTTCGGCGTTTTTCGCGGCGCTGGCTACCGCACTGTTAACACTGGTTACTGCGGAGTTGATTACAACTCACGCCCGCGTTCAAGCGCAGCGTAGACCAAAAAAGAAGAAGGAACGACAACCTGTATCATTACTTTCAGATAGTCCTTCTTATATGGCTCTCGCGCCTGCGTTAGTGGCCGGCTTGTTGCTGGCCTGTTCGCGCACGCTTTGGTCCTACGCCACGATCGCCGAAGTATATACGCTCAACGCGCTCCTCATCATTGCGATTTTTTGGCTTATGGTTAAGTGGCGCCGAAAGATTCTGGAGGATGACAGGACGTCCGTTTCAAAACGGCCACCTCCTATTCGTGATCACGATTGGTTGCTTTATCTTGCCGCTGGAGTCTTTGGATTGGCGCTCGGTGTCCACCACGTCACTGTCGCCTTGATGTTGCCGGCCATGGCGCTGCTGGTTTGGGCGACGCAAGGCGCGCAATTTTTCGCAAGCAAAAGAATACTCTACGCTGCGATCCTGGCATTCGGGGCGTTATTTATCGTTTATAGCTACCTGCCGATCGCGGCATCGCGCGATCCGATAATAAACTGGGGAAACCCACGCTCGCTCCAGGCGATTTGGGCGCATATTACAGGCAAACAGTATCAGGTATTCTTATCTTTCGACTCTACGATAATCGGCGGGCAGTTAGTTACGTTTGGCAGACTTCTCTTGCGTGAATTTGGTCCGTGGTGGCTACCAATCGCCCCAACTCTCGCGATCGTCGGTCTGGTGCAGCTATTCAAACGCGATCGAGTTACGTTTTGGTTTCTCAGTTTGCTAGTGATAAGTGATGTCGCTTACGGTGTCAGCTACGTCATTGCAGAAGATAAGGACGCCTATTATTTGCCGGCCTTTATCACGGTGGTCATCGCCGCCGCTTTTGGTTTGCGCTGGTTGCTCGTCCGGTCTGTCTGCAAACGAAAATCTCTGGCGATGCTGTCGCTGATCACGGCGGTCTGTGTCTCGGTTCTTCCGGCGGTCGCCTTTGCAGCCAACTGGCCTTTCAACAATCGCCGTCACTATTTTATAGCGCACGATTATGTGGAAAATATCCTCCAATCGATGGAGCGCGACAGCCTGTTGCTCACGCTAGACTGGCAGGTTGCTTCTCCTATGCTTTACGTCCGTGAGATCGAGCACTTGCGACTCGATGTGAAAGTGGTGGACATTAATCTGCTGCGACGTTCGTGGTATTTCGATTACCTCAAGCACGCATATCCTAAGATGATCGAACGATCGCGCGATAAGGTAGACAGCTTTGTCGTTGAGTTGAAACGATGGGATAACGATCCGAAAGCCTACGCCAACGATCCTGCGTTGGCGCAGAAGATTACATCGAAATTCCAGGATATGATCTTCTCGTTCGTCACAAAAGAGCAGGAAATCGCGCCCGTTTACATCACCTACGACGTTGTGTTTCAAACAGAACAGAGGGACAAAGAATTGACTGAGTGGTTAACAAATCGATATCAGCTTGTCCCCCACGGCCTGATCTTCAAATTGGAAAAAGATCGGAGTTTTCACGATCCCGGTCAGCTGCATCTGGAGACTCGTGGACTCGCTGACGGAACGTTAAAGTTCGAACCGGACGATGTTGTAAGTCTCAAGGTACTTCCGGCGTATGAGACCATGCTTATCAATCGCGGACGTTACCTAAGGTTTTACAACCGAAACGAAGAGGCAGCCAAAGCTTTTAAAGATGCGTTAGCGCTTGATCCAAAGCTCAAATCAGGGCCGCAATGATTAAACGATAGTATCGCCAAGCTCAAAGAGTTGCGGTGAGCTATTGCAGTTCCTCAGCTCACTCCTTCCACAACGATCATGTTGGTGTTCGCCGTGCGATGCCGCATCTTGCGTGGTTCGCGATATTCTTCGCAGTTTAACCATTCTTTCGCCCGCGCCACGCTCTCGAACTGAAGAATAACAATACGCTTGGGGTGCCAATCGCCTTCCAGTGTCTCGGTTGCGCCGCCGCGCACGATGTATTTGCCGCCGTACTTTTCTACGGTCGCTCCCGCTAGCTTTTTGTATTCCTCGTAACCAACTGGATCGGTTACGTCGATCTCGACAATGATGTAGCCTGCCATGTTCCAATTGTAGCGGCGGTCTCTGACCGTCGCATTTATTTTCTCTGGATTCGATTCAGGCGACGGTCATAGACCACCGCTGCAACAACAGAAAAGTCGCTGGCGCGTATTCAATGACTGCTTTAGAAGAGCTAACGATGCCCGTAACCCTTGACCCTGTTCGTCCCATAGAACTGAGTGAAATACGCGAAGCGCGTAAGCGCATCGCAGACATAATTGTCCGCACGCCGCTCATTCGCCTGGAGCTTGGTCCCGATTTCCCTGACATTCGGCTTAAGCTGGAAAATCTGCAGCCGATCAATGCGTACAAGCTCCGCGGTGCGGCTAACGCGGTCGCGATGCTTTCCGATGAGGAACGCAGGCGCGGCGTCTGGACGATCAGCGCGGGAAATGCAGGGCAGGGCGTCGCTTATGCGGCCAGACAGGCAGGCATTCCCTGCGCGGTCGTCGCGATTGAGACGGCGCCGAAAGCGAAGCTTGAACGAATGCGCGCGCTAGGGGCGAAGCTCTTCACGGTTTCGTACGAAAGGGCTTGGACAGGCTCTGGAAGAGCGTGCCTTTCCCGGAATCGACGCAACGTTTGTTCATCCATTTGACGATCACAATTTCATCGCCGGACATGCAACCATGGGTCTTGAAATCCTTGAAGATGCTCCTGAAACGGTGGCAGTGATTGCAGGTATTGGCGGTGGCGGCCTCATCACCGGTGTAGCCAGCGGCATTAAAGCTTTAAGGTCTGACATCAAAGTTTGGGGTACCGAGCCTGAAACCGCGGCGCCTGCTGCCTTATCCTTCGAGAAAGGATCGCCTCAGGTTTTCAAGGATTGGAAAGCTTCGTTTGTCGACGGTGCTGGTGGCCAGAGCATGTTTCCGCGTATGTGGGAACGGATGAAACCGTTAGTTGACGGTTACATTGTCGTCAGTCTGGACGAGACGAAAAGCGCGATGCGACTTATGGCGGAGAAGGCTCGCGTAATTTCAGAAGGCGCCGGTGCCTTGCCACTTGCCGCAGCGCTTACCGGGAAAGCTGGCAAGGGACCGATTGTTGCAATCGTTTCTGGGGGTAACATCGATCTCGCGAAGTTCAGCGAAATTATCTCTGCCTAGTTCGCTGTCATTCCGAGCGTAGCGAGGAACCCCACGAGCTCTAGTTTCGCGAGGTCCCTCGCTACGCTCGGGATGACAGCGTGTCATGCCTGCCGAGAGTTATTACGCTGCAGATGGCGGCACGATCTTATCCACCTCGGCCATCTCCTCTGGCGTTAGTTTCCAACCATCGACTTCAGCAACATTTATTTTTACCTGGTCGAGCGTGCTCGCGCCCGCGATGACGGAAGCAACCGGCTTGTGCGCGAGCAACCATCCAAAGGCCAGTTCCAGAATTGTGTGGTTATGGGACTGCGCGAAGTCGATCAGTTTCTCGACAACGTCGAGATTCTTGCGCGTCAGCACCTTTGGGCCGAAACCTTCACTCGCTCTGCTGCCTTCGGGTGGTTTTTGTCCCTTGCGGTATTTGCCAGTGAGCAAACCGCTCGCCAGCGGGAAATACGGCAGAAAGGCAATGCCAGCGTGCTCGCAATCAATCAGAACGTCCTTTTCGGGTTCGCGATGAAAGAGACTGAATTCATTTTGAATGCTGACGAAGTGAGCGCCATTCATCGCCGCAACTTCTGCTTCCCGCAGTTGTTCGACGGTGAAGTTTGAGCAACCGATCTCGCGCACTTTGCCGGCTCGCACGGCTTCATTGAGCGCGTAAAGCGTATCGCCGATCGGCGTCTCCGGATCGGGTTGATGTAGCTGATAAAGATCGATCCAATCCGTTCCCAGCCGCTGCAGACTCGCTTCCAACGCCCGTGCCACGTAGTCCGGTTTTGCGCCTTTCCGTTTTTTGTCCATCTCCATCCCAAACTTCGTCGCGATAAAGATCCGATCGCGGCGCGAACCAAGAGCACGGCCAAGGAATTCTTCGCTTTGGCCCTTGCCGTAAATGTCGGCGGTATCGAAAAAGTTAATACCGGCATCGAGCGCGGTATCGACGACTTTCTTCGTCGCAGCGGCATCAATGCGCCAGCCGAAATTATTGCAACCGAGTCCCAGGACTGTGACATCGAGGGATCCGATCTTGCGTTTCTCCATCAAAGCAATGTTGTCCGGCTTCGGATCGTTTTCCATCCTTCTTCTGGCATGACGAAATCTTTCGCGGCTTCGATTGGTCCTGGATGCAGCAAAGTCTTTCAGCCGCCGCAAGTGGGACGGTGTCCCGCTAGCAACAAATCACAGAAAAAATTCTGAATCCCCAGAACGGGCGCGGCCGAAAGAGCGGCGGCTACAATACGCGTTTGTTGTCGTAGTGCGTTGATGCGAATAAGCGAGAATGGAAAGCACGGCGGCGATTCTTTTGCGCAAGCGAAAATTGAGCGACACCAGCCTGATCGTGTCATGGTGCACAGAGTCGTTAGGCTGTATCCAGACAGTGGCGAAAGGCGCGCGTCGCCCGAAAAGCCCGTTTGCCGGAAAACTCGATCTGTTCTTCGAAGCGGAGATCCAGATCTCGCGCAGCCGCAAATCCGAACTGCACACGTTGACGGAAATCGCGTTGCGCAATCCTTTCGGCGGAATTCGCAAACATTATCTACGCACGGAGGTGGCGGCTTATTTCGTGGAGTTGATTGAGATCTGCACAGAGTCCGATCATCATGAGCCGGAACTGTTCGCGCTCTTACGTCGTGCCTTTGGTTTTTTGAACGAAAACGACCCGAATCTCAAGGCCGTGTCTCACTTTGAAGCGGAGCTGGCGCGGATCGCAGGTGTGCACGATGCGAACATGTTGAAGAGTGATCCTGCCTTTGCGCTCGGAAATTTATTTGGCCGCTTGCCGTTATCGCGCACGCCGCTCTTGAAGGCGATTAAATCGGTATCCGATCGAACAAGCGCGAAGGCGGCCTCTTCTTTGTCATCCTGAGCGTCGGCGAAGGACCTCACGAAATCGGATATCGCGAGGTTCCTCGCTTCGCTCGGAATGACCCCTGATTATCCCCGTCACATTTCAATCCGATTGACCTAAGCCATACCCGCGGGACAATTCCGATTAATGGGCACGATCCGGATTTTGTTTGCGATTTGGGTGCTGATTGTTCTCACGCCAGTCACCGCCAGTCTCCGCGAGCGACAATTACAAAATCGATCCGGCACATTCGCGCATCGGCTTCAAGGTGAAGCAGGCTTTTGCCACCGTGACCGGTCGCTTCAAACAATTTAGCGGAACGATTCTTGTGGATCGTCAGCATCCCGAGAAATCTTCTGTCACGGCAACGATTCAGGTGAAGAGCATCGATACAGGTATTGCCAAACGCGATGCCCATCTGTGTAGTCCGGAATTTTTTAGCGCGTCGAAATTTCCCGAAATCACGTTTAAGAGCCGCAGTGTGAAAGAGACGGCGCCTGATGAAGGCGATATCCTCGGCGATTTCACGATGCACGGCGTAACCAAACCAGTCACGCTGCATGTGAAGTTGCTGAGCGCGAGCCGAGACAAATCCGCGCGCTGGCAGGTTACAACGGCCCCACTGCATCGCCGCGATTTCGGAACGCAATTCAGTAGGACGCTCGAAGCCGTCTCGATGATCAGCGACAAAGTCGAAGTCGATATCGAAATTGTCGCGACGGAGGCACGCTAAACCTTGGCCGATGGAAATAGTTTTCGCGCGAGGAGAAAGACCGCGATCGGCACCGCGGACATTCCAAAAGAGGCACTAATGAGAAACGTCCAATTGAGGGGAATGATGGAGTGACCGATTTCTGGGGGAAGTGCCAGCAAATATATAGCGTTGGTGATTAAGATAAAGATCGCGAGAAGGCAAAGCGCTTGCCTAACGAGAGGCAGTACAATGTGCCAGTAAATACCAAACGCTCCGCAGCCATCGAGTCTTGCTGCATCCGCGTGATCTGCCGATGTGTCTTTAAGAACGAGCCACAGAAGAACAATGCTGAAGCAGCCGCACAACCAATCGAGAAGCCAGACCCAATCCAGAACTACACTTGATCCAAAAACAAGGGCGCCGGTTAATTGGGGAATAAACCAAACCTGAGCAGAGATTATGATCGCGAACAGTGTGAATAGGATGCCGCGTCCTCGCCACACCAACCTCGCAAACGCGTAGGCGAGCAGCGTATAGCTCAGAAGCGCGGCCACGAGATTCGCGGCGCAAAGAATCGTCCAATGCAACATGTGGAGAAAGTTTCTAACTTGCCTTCTATCGTTCGCAAGCTGGAAGGTTGCGGAATCATGGAAGTTGTTCCGCTTGGAGATTCGGCGCTGCTGGTTCGCGTGGGAAATGATTTGCACAAATCATCCGATCAAACTCTCGGGAACGTGCTTGATGCCTTGAGGCAATTGCGGGTGGCGCAGATTTCGGGCGTTACCGATTTCACCTCGGCATATGTCAGTGTCGCGCTGTTTTTTGATCCCGTTCGCGTTGTCGAAGCGGGAGCACCGGCGGCGAGCGTAATCGATTGGTTGACCGAAAAAATTAAACAGGCCCTGGAAAAAGACACGAAACGGAACCGAAAAAAATCGGTGCCACGCGCGGTGGAGATTCCGGTTTGTTATGACGCTGAACTTGCTCCCGATCTTGGCGATGTTGCGCAGCACGCCGGGATCTCCGCCCAGGAAGTAACGAAGATTCATAGCGCGGCGGAGTATCGCGTGGCGTGCGTAGGTTTCACTCCGGGTTTTGGTTTCTTGAACGGACTCGATGCGAAGATCGCAACGCCGAGACGAGCGACGCCGCGCACGGAAGTTCCGGCGGGAGCAGTTGCGATCGGCGGATCGCAGACAGGCATTTACCCAATCCGCTCGCCGGGTGGTTGGAACATAATTGGTCGCACGCCACTGCGAATGTTCGATGTGAAGCGCGACGTGCCGGCGGTGCTTTGCGCAGGCGATCGCGTTCGATTTCGTGCGATCACGCGCGAAGAGTTCGATTCGTTAGGCAAATGATCGCACAAATTCTTCGCGCCGGGCCGCTGGCAAGTGTGCAGGATCTTGGGCGTTTCGGTCGTCGGGCGATCGGCGTCAGCAGCGGCGGTGCTCTGGATTCATTCGCTGCGTCCGTCGCGAATTTGCTTGTCGGCAACGAGGCGACGGCGGCCTTAATTGAAATTACGCTCGGCAATTTTCGGATTCGCTTCGCAGATGAGCGCGTGATTGCCTGGTGTGGCGGTAGATTCCAGGTACGCGTCGCTCAGGAAGACATTCCGGCTGGTCACGCTTTTCTCGTTCGTGCAGGTGACGAGCTTGTTGCCAATGCGCCTCAAATTGGATGTCGCATGTGGCTGGCAATCTCGGGTGGCATTGATGTTCCACCAATTCTCGCAAGTCGATCTACTGATTTGCGCGCTGGATTCGGTGGTCTCGATGGCCGTGCGTTACGCGATGGCGACGATCTGCCGCTTGGTGAAATAAGTTCGATGAATCGCGCGCGCGCCGAGACTTTGCGCGAAAAACCGTTATCAAATTGGAGTGCGCAGCGCGAATGGTCGAGTCCCGCGCTGCGCTACCCAAAGCTACGCATTGTGCGCGGCGTTGATTGGAAGCGCTTTGATGCTTCTACCCATCGAAGC
This sequence comes from uncultured Verrucomicrobiae bacterium, assembly GCA_963824795.1. Classification (GTDB taxonomy): domain Bacteria; phylum Verrucomicrobiota; class Verrucomicrobiia; order Chthoniobacterales; family UBA10450; genus JBBQFI01. Next base: position 23,140 of record CAWGQU010000030.1, read on the forward strand.
CTAACGAGTGAAAAGTTTGCCGTCACGAAAGAAGCCGATCGAATGGGAATTCGTTTGGATGGGCCGGAATTGGAACGAAAGGACTCGGGCGATCTTTTATCGGAAGCAGTCGCACCCGGGACGATGCAAGTTCCTCCAAACGGCCAACCGATTCTTTTGCTTGGAGATTGCCAAACGATTGGCGGTTATCCGAAGATCGCGCACGTGATTGCAGTTGACCTGCCGATCGCGGCGCAACTTCGCACGGGAGATGAAGTACAGTTTCAAGAAACATCGATTGCGGAGGCGCATTCGCTTTTGCTCCAACGCCACGAAGATCTCGATCGATTTCGAATCGGCCTCGATCTAAGAATCGAATGAGTCTCTCCGTCGATCTCAATGCGGACCTTGGTGAAGGCGCCGGTCACGATGAAGATATTCTCGAGTTCGTCAGCTCCGCGAACATCGCCTGCGGATTTCACGCTGGAGATCCGACATCGATTCTCAACTCGATTCGCGCGGCGCACGAACTCGAGGTCGCGGTCGGTGCGCATCCGAGTTTTCCCGATCGCGAAAACTTCGGACGCCAGGAAATCGAACTGCCGCCGGAGGAAATTTATTCAATTTTGCTTTATCAGCTTGGCGCGTTTCGGGCACTCGCGTCTGCCGTTGGAGCGGAGGTGAATCACGTGAAGGCGCACGGCGCTCTTTACAATATGGCGGCGCGCGATCGCTCCCTGGCAGATGTGATTGCCAATGCTGTTTTCGCGTTCGATCCGAAGCTGATCTTGTTCGTCCCGCCCGGTGGCGTGTTTGAACGCGCGGCGCAAGAACGCGGATTGCAAATCGCGCGCGAAGTTTTCGCCGATCGCAATTACATGCCGGATGGCACACTGGTGTCGCGGTCGTCGCCGGATGCGTTTGTGCGCGATCCGATTGAAGCGGCGGAGCGAGTTATTCGGATGTTACGCGAACAAAAAGTGCGCGCGATCAACGGCGTCGATGTTCCAGTCGCCGCTGAAACTATTTGTGTGCATGGAGACAATCCGGAAGCGGTAGAATTCGTGCGAAAATTGCGCGCGCGTCTTACACGCGAAAAAGTGATGATCGCAGCACCGGTTCGAAGATCATGATGCGGGACGAACATGGGGTCATCCCGAGCGGAGCGAGGGACCTCACGTACGATCACCCGTTGGACGTTGGTGTGTGACGCACGAGCTATGAGAGGTTCTTCGCTTCGCTCAGAATGACAGTATGCAGGTCGCAGCGAACGAAATGACGACTCCGCAGGAACCCCGCCTCGTCCAAGGGCTCGGGCTGCTCGACGCCACGATGATTGTCGTCGGCTCAATGATCGGTTCGGGAATTTTTATCGTCTCGGCGGAATCGTCGCGGTTGATCGGCGCACCGGGCTGGTTGCTCATGACGTGGGTGATCGCAGGCGTGCTCACAATCACGGGCGCGCTTTGCTGCGCGGAACTGGCCGCAATGATGCCGCGCGCGGGCGGTCCATATGTTTTTTTGCGCGAAGCATTCGGGCCCACAACCGGATTTCTCTACGGCTGGGCGATATTCCTCGTTATTCAAACTGGAACCATCGCCGCGGTTGCCGTCGCTTTTGCTAAATTTCTCGGTGTGCTCGCGCCCGCGATCGCGACGGAAAATTATCTTATTGCGCCCATCCAGATTGGCGGTGGTTATGCGATCAGCCTTTCCACCGAACAACTCGTCGCCGTACTGCTCATCTTTTTATTAACGTGGAGCAACACGCGCGGGCTCGAACTCGGCAAGCTCGTCCAGAACGTTTTCACCTTCGCCAAAACGGCAGCGTTGCTGGCGTTGATCGTGATTGGCCTCTCGTTAGGCTGGAAAGCGGGTTGCGCGGCGCTTTCCGCAGATTGGTGGAATCCATCCGCGAACGGTTGGAATCCGCAGGTGGCGCAGCCTGGCCTTACTTTCGTCGGTGCGCTTGCGATTGCAGTTTTGTTAGGCAAAGCGATGACGGGTCCGCTCTTTGCGCAAACGGCCTGGAACAACGTCACGTTTACCGGCAGCGAGGTGCGTGATCCGGGAAGAAATTTGCCGCGCTCGTTGCTCGTCGGTTGCGCGATTGTCGTGACGCTCTACGTGCTGGCCAACATCGCTTATCTCGCGACGCTTTCCTTTCCCGAGATTCAACACGCGCCACAAAATCGGGTCGCTGTCGCGGCGATGCGCGCGGTGCTCGGTACTCCTGGCACGATCGCGATGGCCATTGCGATCATGATTTCCACTTTCGGATGCAACAACGGTCTAATTCTCGCCGGCGCCCGCGTCTATTATGCGATGGCGCGCGACGCGCTTTTCTTCCGCGGCGCAGCGAGAACTAACAAACATCACGCACCAGCAATCGCGCTGGCGACTCAAGGCGTTGTGGGCTGCATTTCTCACCTTGCCGCGGACTGTGATTACGAATGCAACGAATGGCTCGGTGAGTTACGGGAATGTCTACACGCAGTTGCTCGAGTACATCGTCTCCGCCGATCTGATTTTTTATGTGCTAATGGTCGGCGCTGTCATTGTTCTCCGGAAAAAGATGCCCGCCGCCGAACGACCATATCGCACGTGGGGTTATCCCGTGGTGCCGCTCATTTATATTTTGATCGCCAGTTTGCTCATCATCGATCTCGCTTGGCTTTCGCCGACAACCTCGGGGATTGGTGTGCTGATCGTGCTGACGGGAATTCCTGTCTATCTGATGTGGCGCAAGAAGTCTCGGTAGCGGTCGCTACCCAGAATTTCGCTTTGGCGCGAAGAGTGCGTCGCGGCCGACGAGATAGAGCACGACGCAAAGCACAGCGAATGGAATCATCGCGAGCAGGTCTGCATGCGGTCCTTCAAAGAATGGGTTATGCGCGGTGCACCATTTTTCGATCGCGTCGAAGCCGTCTTTCCACGGAATGTTCAGGAAGGCGAAAACGACCCCGGCCAGAGTTCCACCCGCAATGTAACCGGAGGCCAAGAGCACTCCGTTGCTCTTGTCGCCTTCTGCAACGAGCTGATCTTCGGTGAAGTTCGCGCCGGCGTGTTTGCGACGCGTGTATTTGTCGACGAGCCCGCGAATTAAACCGCCGACCCAGACGGGTGCGGAAGTCGAGATCGGAAGATAAACGCCGACGGCAAAAGCGAGCGAGGGAATTCCGGAAAGCTCGAGCACGATCGAGATGAAAACGCCGAGCAGCACGAGTCCCCACGGCAAATGGCCCCCGAGAATTCCCTTGATGATGTAGGACATCAACGTCGCTTTCGGCGCGGTGAACTTCTGCACGCTCGAGCCGTCGGGGCGCTTGTCGTAAATGCCGTTGATGCCCGGATCGACGAGATAGACCGGCGAACCCTGGTCGTTCACGAGGTAACGCCCGGCCGGTCCGTTATCAGTTGAGGTTTTGTGAAACACAAAATACTCGGTGGCGTCCGCGCCTGCCTGCGCACCAGCGAGGCGTTCACGCTTGGGCTGGCCGCCGGAATCTTTTTCGAAGTCGGCCGGATTTGCGTGATAAGCGGAGGCAAAGGTGAAGTCTTTGTTGCCCGCGACCGGGATGTAAACCGTGCCGGACTCATTCAGCTTCATCAGGATGGGCCCGATCACGAGGCACGAGGCGAGCGTACCGATGAGAATCGCGATTTGCTGATACTTCGGGGTCGAGCCGATCAGGAATCCGGTCTTGAGATCCTGCGAGGTCGTGCCGCCATTCGAGGATGCAATGCAGACAATCCCGCCGATCGAAAGTGCCGTGACGAAGTAAGGCGGCGCCGTCCAACCAACGATAAGAAAGACGAGGCACGTTAAGAGCAGTGTCGCCACCGTGATGCCTGAAGTTGGACACGACGAAGAACCCACTTCCCCCGTGAGACGCGACGAGACGGTAGTAAAAAGAAATCCAATCCCGACGATAAGAAGCGCGCCTAACAAGTTGAAGCGCAGGTTGAGTTGCGGTGCGAGCATAATGAGCACGAGCAGCAAAATGATTCCGCCGATCACCCATTTCATCGAGAGATCCTGATCGGTCCGCGCGGCCGTGGCTGTCTCCGCGCGTGCCTCGCGCAAATCGGCCAGCCCGCCTTTTAGTCCGTGCCAAATCAAAGGCAGCGAACGAATGAGACTGATGATGCCACCCGCCGCCACGGCGCCCGCACCGATGTAAAGAATGTAGCCGTGCTGAATTTGATCGACACTCATTTCCGCGATGGTGTGGCCGGTTTCGGGCGCAACGGGGCCCGCGACTAACGAACCGAAATATTTGATCGCGGGAATCAGAACGAGATACGACAAAACGCCGCCGCCCATCATCATCCCGGCGATGCGTGGTCCGATGATGTAACCGACACCGAGCAATGCCGGATTGTTCTCAAGCGAGATCGAGGCACCCTGAAATGGTTTCGCAAAGATCTTCTCGGGAATTTCCTTCATCGCTTTCAGCATTTCGAGCGCGGCTGTAATAAAGGAAACCGATGCCAAAACCGCTGATGATCACCTTGCCGCCGCTGACAGCTTCATCCGCCGCGATCGTGTTGCGCTCATCGGAACGCGCAGCCTCTCGCGATTCTGCCGACGCCCCGGCTTTCAAGACTTCCGCGCAGGCCGTGCCTTCGGGATATTTCAGATATCCATGTTGATGAACGATGAGCGCGCGCCGCGTTGGAATCATCATGAGAATGCCTAACAACCCGCCGAGAATCGCGACCAACATCACGCGCACAATCTCAAGGTCGAACCCCAGAATCATGATCGCAGGCATCGTCACTCCTAGGCCGAAGGCGATCGATTCGCCCGCTGAGCCGGCAGTCTGGACGATGTTGTTCTCCAGAATGGTCGAATCGCGCAGGCCGAATTTCGAGAGCACGCGAAAGGTCGTGATGGCGAGAACTGCCACCGGAATAGAGGCGCTGACCGTGACGCCGACCTTGAGGACGAGATAAAGCGACGAGGCGCCGAAAACGATCCCGAGCAGGGTGCCGATGATGATCGGAAGCGGCGTAAACTCGCGCAGCTTTATGTTAGCCGGAATGAACGGGCGAAAGTTGGCGAGAATCGGATTCTCGGGTCTCGCACCCACGATATCCGGCATTTCGTTAGGCGGATTTCGCGGGTCGATTTTCAAGACGGAACTTTCGCAGTGCTGCGCCCTGGCCTAACGAGTCGCGCCTGCTTCCCTGGTCCGCGTCCCCATTCCCAGGATCCAGCGATAAAGCACGAAACCGATGACCACGAAAGCAATTCCCCCGATGATAATTGCCGGCGTTGCAAAGGATGGGCCCACCAAGGCGAGCGGGTTCTGGACGCCACTGAAACCTACGACGCCGGCATAGATCACGGCCAGGAGACTCTCCCCAACGATCAGGCCCGAGGCGAGCAGCACGCCCAGTTGCTTGGTCGCGTCGGCATTCTCGCGACGCTCTGCGTAGCGGTCGAACCATGCGCCCACCAGCGCTCCCACGACAACCATCAGCGTGGTCGAAGTGGGCAGGTAGATGCCGAGCCCGACCGCCAACGGCGGCAGGCGCGGACCTTTCTTCGCGAGCCCGAGAATTTCGTCGAGGAAGATAATGGCAACACCGATCACGGCGCCGAGCCCGATCATGTTCCAAGGCACATCGCCGGTAATGACGCCCTTGGCCAGCGCCGAAATCAGGCCCGCCTGGGGTGCTGGAAGCGCCCGCGCGGGATCAGCGCCCGGCGCTCCAATGAACCCGTAAGTGTTCTGCAGCAACTGCATCACCGGCGGGATGACGACTGCGCCGGCCAGCACGCCGATGACCAGCGCCCACTGTTGCAGCGCCGGTGTGGCATCGACCAGTTGGCCGGTTTTGAGATCCTGGAGGTTGTTGTTTGCGATCGAGGCTACCGCGAACACGATCGCGGTGATGAACAATGCAAATCCGACCAGCGCTTTATCCGCGCCCGGTGGCAGGAATGGCTTCACCGCCAGGACCAGCAACAATGCCGCCACCACCACGACCAAAATACCGATCCCGGAAAGCGGGCTGTTGCTGGAGCCGATCAGCCCGGCCATGTATCCGCATACGGCCGAGACAAGAAAACTCATCAGGACAACGAACCCCACGCCGCCGATCACCAGGGTTAGGACGGCGGCGCCCAGGCCGTTTTGAATCGCGAAAGTCCAGAGCAACCAGCCGATCGGGATAAAGCAGAGCAGCGAAACCAGTCCGACCATGCCAATCGGTATGTCGTGCTCGGTGCGCGGCAGTTGATCGAGCGTGCCGGCCTTCCGTGCGCGTGAAGCGCGGAAAGATCCGGCGAGCCCGTCGGCCAGCGGCTTTACCAGCTTGGCGAGGGTCCAGATTGCGGCCACACCGATGGCGCCCGCACCCATGAAGCGCACATAGTGGGTCCAGCCGGCGCGAGCCGCGTCGGCCGCCGGGCCCGCCGCCCAGTGCATATGCGTGAAGTAAGGCACGGCCCACGCCCAACCGATCAACGCACCGACCAGCATCGCAACCCCCACCCACAAGCCGACCAGATGCCCAATGGCCAGCAACGCGAACGACAACCCGAAATCGAATCCCGTCGCTCCGCTCCTCGCGCCACCCCCGACACGAAAGTAACTAGTCACGGCTTCGGCAAACACCTTGGTCTGCACCATCACATAAAAGACAGCCGACACGATGGCACCCCACACGACGGCCTTAAGGCCGGCGCCGCTCGTTTCCACCCTTTCCGCCTCCGTGCCGCGCGCGTCACCCGATCCGACCTTTAAGACTTCCGCGCAGGCCACACCTTCCGGGTAGGGAAGATCCGAATCCGTGACCATGGCCCGCCGCAATGGGATCGTGTACATCACGCCGAGGATGCCGCCGGTGGCGCAGATTGCGGCCGAGGTCCAGAATGGAAACCCCGTCCAGTAGCCCACGATGACGAGACCGGGGAGCACGAAAATGATCGCCGAGAGCGTGCCGGCCGCGGAAGCGATCGTCTGCACGATGTTGTTTTCCTGAATGGTGGCGTCGCGCATCGCCTTCAAGATCGCCATCGAAATGACCGCCGCCGGGATGGAGGTCGAAAAGGTGAGGCCAGCTTTCAGCCCGAAGTAAACATTCGCTGCCGTGAAAACGAGCGTGATGACGATGCCGATGATGATGCCGCGAACCGTAAGTTCGGGCCGCCGTTTTTCATCGGTCATGTCGTTAGGCGAATTGGACGTGGTGATTGTTGCCATGGGATTTTTTGAGCTGAAGCGCCTTCCTGATTGAGTGTTGTCCCGCTGTTCGCGCTTGGAGAGAACAACAGTTTTGTCGCCAAAGGTCAAGGGCGCGCAATCGAGTGAGAAGTTTTGAAATGAGTGCAGTTCAAAGGGCAGGTCATCCTGAGCGAAGCGAAGGACGTCGCGAGTAAGGACAGATCTGGATTATGGGCGAGCGTTTCGAACATTCGTAAGGTCCCTCGCTTTCGCTCGGGATGACCAGCGGAAGTGACTCGTTAGGGTGTCGGCGTTGCGGGTTGTTTTTTTCCAACGCTGATCGAAGCGCCCTGACTCCGTAGTCGTCGCCCCGCAGATGAGAACGCTTCGCACAGCGAAGCGGCTACATTCACTCTTCGTGTAGCGCGACGATCGGATCGACCTTTGTCGCGCGACGTGCGGGAAGATAATTGGCCAGCAACGCGACGCAGCCGAGCACGAGCACGACAAGCAAGAACGTCATCGGGTCGCCGGTGCCGACGCCGAAAAGTAATCCAGCAAGCAATCTCGTTAGTCCAAAAGAAGCAACCAACCCGACCGCGACACCAATCGCCGCAAGCTTGAGTCCATTTCCGATCACGAGGCGAAATACATCTGGCCGTTGCGCACCAAGTGCGAGGCGAATGCCGATCTCGCGCGTTCTTTGTGTCACACGCAACGCCATCACGCCGAACAATCCGATTGCGGCCAGCGTCAACGCTAACCCGGCAAAGGTGCCTACGAGCGTCATCGTGAGGCGACGCGAAGCCATGTCATTCGAGATTGCGCGCCGCATTGTGGTGATGTCGGAAACCGGCTGATCGGGATCCACAGCAAGCACTTCACGCTTCACCGTTTCGCCGTAGGAAAGCGGATCGCCGGACGCGACACGCACCAGCAATATCTGTTCGGTCTGCGAAAGCTGCTCGGTGGAATAATACATCTGCGGCATGTTGAGCTTTTCAAACGCGTCCGCGGGATCCTCTGTGCGGACGCGACCGACTACGCCGATCACCGTCAGCGGCGGCGGATTTTTTTCGAGCGTCTGATTGTTGTCGATGTGTTTGCCAATCGGATCCTCGCCGGGGAAGAATCGTTTCGCGAACGAATCGTCGATAATCACCGACCAATTCTTCCCCGGTCGATCTTCCGATCCAAAGACACGGCCGCGCAATAGTGGGATGCCCATTGTCTTGAAATAGTCGGAAGAAACGACGCTCACCTGTGCGGAAGGTTCTTTCCCGGGGAGATCGGCCGGCTTACCCGTGATGTGAAAGCTTGAATCCCATTCGTCGCCATCGAACGGAATATTTTCCGCGGAGGTTGCAGTGAGAACGCCCGGCAATGCACGCACGCGCTCGAGAACGAGACGGAAAAATTGCGCGACCTTCGCATCGTCGGCGTAGCGCGCTTTTGGCAGCGCAATCGACATTTCGAGCAATTGGTCCGGATTAAATCCGTAAGCGAGACGATTTACTTCGCGAAAACTTTTCAGAAGCAGCCCTGCGCCAGTGAGCAACACCAACGCGAGCGCAACCTGCGCAACCACCAATCCCGCGCGCAGACGCTGACGATCGGCGCCATCGCTGCTGCCGCGGCCGCCTTCCCGCAAAGCCGACGCCGGTGTCGCTGCGCCGGCGATACGCCACGCTGGCCACACGCCAGCCATGAGACCGGCCAGAGTCGCGACGCCAGCGGTAAAAAGAAGCGCCGGCATGTTGATGTGAATGTTATGAAAACGCAGCTCATTCGCCGGACTTAAGGCGACGATGATATCAAGCCCCCACACGGAAAGGAGCACGCCGGCAGCGGCGCCGACGAAAGCGAGAATCACACTTTCAGTTACCAGCTGCATGGTGAGCCGAAAACGACTCGCGCCTAACGCCGCGCGTATGCCAAGTTCGCGTTGTCGTCCCGTTCCACGAGCGAGCAAAAGCCCGGCGACATTTGCGCACGCGATCAGCAGCACGCAGGCGACAGCGCCGAAGAGCACGTAAAGATTGCTGCGATAATTGCCGACGGCGCTTTCGAGAAGCGTATCCATCGTCACGCGCCGGCCGGTGTTGTGATCGGGATATTGTTTCTCCAAATTTCGCGCGATCGTGTCGAAGTCCGCGCGTGCTTGTTCCAAAGTCACGCCATTTTTCAAACGTCCGAGAACGCGAAAGCCCGGATGATTTCCGCGCTCGAGAATATTCGGATCCGCGCGCAGGTCGGCGAGCGGCGTAAAGATTTGTGGTTCACGCGACAACTGCATTTGCGGAGGCAGCACGCCGATGATTTCCGTCGGCACACCGTTAAGCGTGACACGCCGACCGAGCACTGTCGGGCTCCCGCCAAAACGCTGGTGCCATAAACGGTCGCCGATCATTCCTACGTGCGGCGCGCCCGGTTTGTCTTCCGCTTCCGTGAAGACGCGGCCAATCTCCGGTTTGAGATCGAGCACGGAAAGAATATTTGCGGTCACGCGCAAACCGCGCACGCGCTCGGGCTCTCCTTCGCCCTGAGCGGCAAGATTGAAACCCTGGTTACGAAACATCGCGATATCGGTGAAAGATCGTTGTGCTGCGCGCCAATCCAGATAGTTCGGATAAGAAACCGAGCCAGCCTCAAACAGGCCGATGACTTTCTCGCGAACCAAAACGAGCCGGTCCGGCTGCGGATACGGCATCGGCTTGAGCAGCACCGAATAAATCACACTGAAGATCGCGGTATTCGCGCCAATCCCGAGCGCGAGTGTGATGATGGCGAGCAAAGTGAAGCCCGGACTTTTGAAAAGCATCCGGAAAGCGTAACGCAAATCTTGCAGCAAATTATCCATACGATGTTCCTCTCGTTAGGCGACCGATGTAGTTCTTAGCAGTGCAGATGCCACCAAACGAAGCCAAGTCTTTTCTCCCTCGTAAGAAGCGATTTACAAATACGAATCGCTTTTCGCCATTACGTCGTGGGTGTCGAAACCGGGATATCGTCATCCCGCTTCCGGGACGCAGGCGGTCGATGGAATTTAGTGCTAAGCGTGCTCGCAACTACTAATCTCAAAACGTCTCACAACCGAATTTATGAAATGCAATTTCATTGTCAGTGTCGCTCTGATTGCGCTGCTCAGTGGCCACCTTTCGGCCGAAGAAAAAAAAGACGGCGGGCAAACAACGCCTGCGTTCACTTTTAATGGCGTCGATTATTTTCATCGCTGGTCGGAAAAGGATCAGCACGAGTTCACGCCGGCAAAGCAGGACGACCTGAAGAAGTGGTCCGAGATGATGACGGTAAATTTGTATCGCGATGTTCATGATGGCGAGCGTCTGGCGACAATCGCCAATGCGGTGCTCGAAAATTACAAGAGTCATCAAGCGATGGTATTAAGAACAAATTCCATCCCGCGAACACCGGACCGTCCGGCCGAACATTTCATAGCCGTAGCGTTTCCACAGCCCGGCTTCATCGAAGTTGCTTTCGCGCGCATCAAATTAACCGACGGGGTCGGATGCTCGTGTGTCTTCTCGCATCGCATCTACGGGGAGAAGGTAGGGGATCAGGCCAGCGCGTGGCTGAAGGCGAATGCGCCTGCCACGGAGAAAGCTTTGATGGAATGGACGGCAATGCCATCTCCCTCATCCTTAAAGTAACGGATTAGCGCGATTGCCGAAAAGAAGTAACAGCCTATTATCCTGCCGAATGGCAAGGTTCAGTTCAAAAACGTTACTTCATACGTTGGTTTTGTGCCTCGGTCTTGCGCTGGCAAATACGAGCGCGGCCCAGCGCGTTAAAGTTTCTCTCGGCGTGGCGGGGCCGGACGATACCAAGAACCAGATATTTAGTTATCTCGTTACCGATCTGGCGCAGCGAGGCGTGGATCTCGTCGGGAGCGGAGCCGATTATCAAATCAGGATCATCGCTGTGCGTGTGGAATCGAAGAAACGGCGTGGTGCCGGTTACGCCGTTTCAGTCGTAGTCACGGCGCCGGTTTCGCCCGAGCACCCGCGCCACGGATTCAAGCATCCGTTAGTCGCTCATTTTCTCGAAGTCAGTCCGCCTAACGGATTGCAGGATCTCTGCAAGCGAGTGGCGGATGCGATTAACAACGAAGTATTCGAGGTTCATCGTCAAACTTCGACAGACTCGGGTTAGAAAAAAAGCGTGGTAAAATTGTCCGGTCTGGTCGGCGCTGCTCTGTTGTTCGTCGCATGCGCGACTGACAATTTATCGGGACAACATCGCGCCGTCGTCGACACGCTTTATTTCGGAACAGAGATGCCTGGCGGAAAGGTTGCCGAGAGCGATTGGCAAAAGTTCCTCGCCAACGTGATTACGCCGCGATTTCCGAAAGGTGTGACCTCGTGGGTGGCGGCCGGTCAATGGCAGAACCACAATGGCAGTTTGGCGCGCGAGAAATCTCATATCGTTCTTCTTATTCATCCCGATTCACCGCAGAGTGATCGGGCGATAAGCGAGATTATATCGAGCTATAAGAAGCAGTTCCGGCAGGAAGCCGTTCTTCGTGTGCGCAGTCTCGCTCAAGTTTCTTTTCAGTAACTACAGTGTTGCGATGGCCGAACGGTCATACTGTTCGAGCAGATCGGCTGGATCGCGATAAATGGCGATAGCGCCAGCGTTGCGCAGCAATTCTTCGGGTCTGCCGCCGCAAAGCATGCCGATTGTTTTGAGTCCGGCTTTCAATGCCGCTTCCACATCGAAGGGCGTGTCGCCGACAACGATCGCTTCGTCAGGCGACGGATCATCGAGTCTGTGCAGCGCAGCTACAAAAATATCCGGAGCCGGTTTGGATCTTGCGGCGTCGTCCGCATTCGTTTCTGCGTCGACGAGGTCTTCGATCTGCAAGAGTTTCTTGTAAACTTTGCTTTCCGATTTCTTGCTCGAAGTAGCGAGCGCAATGCGTTTGCCGTCGCGCTTTATTCGTTCGAAAAGCTCGCGCACTTTCGGGAATGGTTTTACCCGCGGCACATATTCCTTCGCGAAAAGCTCGGAACGATATTCGTCCAGCTCCTTTCCGAACCTCTTCAGTTCCTCCGCATTCAGAAATTCGGGCAAGTATTGATCGGAGCCTTTGCCTATTTGTTTTCGCAATTCTTCGAGCGAAAAGCGTTTGCCGAATTTGCGAAAGGCGCGCTCCCACGACTCGACGTGCAGTTCGTTCGAATCGACGAGCGTTCCGTCCAAATCAAAAATCACAGCCTCGACCATAAAATGCAGCTAAAACTTAAAGGCAAAATAAACCGCGCCGATGATGAGGGCATACGAAACGCAGTAGTTCCAGCGAATCGGCGATCGAAATAGCACAAAGGCGATACCGGTGAAAACGACGAGCGTAATGCATTCCTGCAAAATCTTGAGTTGCGGCACAGTCCATTGGTAGGAGCCGATGCGATTTGCCGGCACTTGAAAGGCGTATTCGAAAAGCGCGACCCCCCAACTCGCGAAAATGGCGACGGCCAGCGCAGTGTTGCGAAACTTCAAGTGCGCGTACCACGCGAGGTTCATGAAAATGTTGGAAAGAATCAGGAGTGCGATCGTCTTCATTGAAAATGATTTGTTTACGGCGCGCGTATTAAGAAGCAATCGGCTGTCTCGCTTGCTTCGCGTGTGCCTGGCCTGCATCCATCTGTGTTGACGCGACTCATTCTCATCGCTCTCATCTGAGGCTGAGTGAAAAAGCCGAAAACAATCGCAGTCATCGGTGGCGGATCGGCGGGATTTACCGCCGCTCGGGTCGCCTCAGAACTTGGCGCGCACGTTTTGTTTTTCATGGGCGACAATGCTGATCACGCGTCGCTTTGCATCAACGCCGGCTGCATGCCATCGAAGGCGATTTTCGAGCCGATCGATGCCATGCATCATGCGAAGCTACATGGCTGGCTGAAAGTGGAACCGCGCCGGCCTAACGAGTATCTCGCGCAGATCATCCGCTGGAAGGATGGCGAAATAGAAAATTTTCGCGCTTATCGCGATGCGGAAATTCGCGAGCGCGCCAGTGAGAAATTCCAAATCATTCGCGCCAACGCGCACTTCGTGAATCCGCACGAATTAGAGAGCGAAGGAAAACGTTATCGCTTTGATGCCGCAATCATTGCCAGCGGTTCGGTCACGCATTTTCCGAAAATCAAAGGACTGGATGCGACGGCGGGCGGTATTTGGACAAGCGACGAAATTCTGCACAACACGCGCATTCCGAAATCGCTCGTCGTCATGGGCGCTGGCCCGATCGGCCTGGAGTTTTCTCTGCGCTACGCATGGCTCGGCTGCGAAGTGACGCTGCTCGCCAGAGGGCGTGTGCTTGCAGAGTTCCCGGCGAAATTTGGCGAACGCCTCGCGGAAATTTATGAACGCGAAGGCGTGCGAGTTCTCACATCGCGCAAGGTGATGCAAATCGTTCGCAATACCGATGGATTTTTCCAAATCGATGTGGAGGGCAGAGATGGCACGGAATCTCTTGTCACCGAAAAGGTGCTTCTTGCCGCCGGACGCAATCCAGCGGTGGAAGGTCTTGGTCTCGACGCAGCGGGAATCGCTGTGACCAGGGAAGGATGTCTGGAGATCGGCGATGATATGCGAACGGCGCAGCAGGATCATATTTTTGGGGCGGGAGATGTCGTTGGTCAGCGCATGGTCGTGCATCATGCGCACATCGAAGCGGGCATCGCCGCTGAGAATGCGGTCAAAGAAGGCGATCGTAAATGGACGAAGCGCTCAAATATTCAGGTCGTTTTTTCCGAACCGGAGTTTGCTTTTGCCGGATTGAAACCAAGCGCGGCGAGAAAGGCCGGTCATAATCTCGTAAGTGCTTCGGCGGAGAGTCGCGATATCGGCAAGCTGCATCTTGCGGGCGACGATTCCGGCTTCGGCGAGTTTTCCGCAGACGCAAAAAGCGGACTTTTGATGAGCGCGGGATTGCTTTGTAACGACGCGAGCAATCTTATTCATCTTCCGGCCTACGCGATCGATCATCAGCACACCGTCTATCAACTGGAGGATGCCGAGTATTATCATCCGACCAAGATCGAGATCATTTCGGAAATCGGTGACGCGTTGTGTCGCAAACTTGGCGGCCATCCTTTTGCGCGAGCAGAAGAATGACGTCTCTTTCTTTGCGGTCATCCTGAGAGAAGCGAAGGACCTCACGAACGTTCGAGAGATTCCTCGCTTCGCTCGAAATGACCCGAGCCACGGTGTGCTTTCCCGTTTTCGTATTTTCCAGCCTAACGAGTTAATCCGGAAATGTAGCTGCTGCCGTCACCGGTGGCAGAACTGCGTCAATCCATCCCGATCACAGTCGGCACGAGAACATCGTGCACGGCGACGAGAAGATTTTCGAGCGTGAACGGTTTTTGCAAAACAGCGCTGGTCTGCGCAACGATGTCTGGAATCTCATCACGCGGCAGCTCGCTCATAACGATAAGCGCCGTTTCTGGAACTCGCGCGCGCAGTTCGAGCAACAGCGCGTTGTTCATCGAACGCGCTATCCGCAATGCGAGCAGAATTACTTCCGGTTCCGTTTCATCCGCGCAATTAAGGCCTTCGCTCATGGAAGCGGCTGTGGTCGCTGCGTAACCAGCGCTGGCGAGGATTTCCCTGATGATTTCGCTGATGGCGACTTCGTCATCGATGATGAGAATCGAGCGGCCGCCACCGTCGCGCGCCAGTGTTTTCCCTGATCCGGTTAATCCGCGCGCGAGAGTGAGAAGCTGTTTCACCAGACCCGCTCCGCGATCCGCGGATCGGTCGAGCATGGCAACGAGTTGAGTCGTGTCCGGGTCGTTGATTTTTCGATCGAGTAAGTCGCTGCCCATCAGGATCGGAGTCAGAACGTTGTTCACGTCGTGCGCGATACTGCGCGCGAGCAATCCGATTCCTTCCAGCCGCTGCGCGCGCAGCCGTTCCGTTTCGCGGCGGCGCTGATTGGTCACGTCGCGCTGAACCGCGACAAAATATGCGATCCGGTTTTTCTCATCGCGCAACGGTTCGAAATACCACTCGACGCAAAATTCCGAACCATCTTTCCGATAATTGATGTCTTCGCCTTCGAAGGGTTTGCCTTTTTCCAGGTGCGATCGCAGGCGTTCGATCGTGCAAAATTTCGTATTCGGTCCTTCCAATATCCCCGGATTTTTTCCGATCACTTCTTTCGGCAGATAGCCGGTGAGTCGGGTGAATGCTTTGTTCACGTAAACGATTCTCGGTCCGGGCTCCTTCATTTCGGTGTCGGTAATGATGACCGATTCGCGCATCTGCGCGAGAGCCTGCTGGGCGATGCCGAGCGGGCCCACGCCTCGCGCGCCGACCAGTTCCGGAAATACCTTCTTCGCCGGAGCCGGATATTTCTTCCTGCTACGATCGCGAGTGCGGCGGACTTTAACCCCGTGAGCCGATGGCATGTCGCTAGGCCGGTGCGACGCGCAGAAAAAGGTCACCGACCTGGCTGGTCGTGATCCGATTCCCTCGCGCAAGCGCAATAATTTTTCCCGGGCTGAGCATACCGATTCGTTAGGTAGCAGGGCGCGTTCCATGTCGACAGGCCATGGCCGGTAGCCTGAGAAAGATATGCGGCTATGGCGCTGTATCTGGCGAACGCCGACGCGAATTAAAGACTTCCATGTGTGAAGATTCTTTGTCTAATTAGGACGCCCTCGACGGTTTGGGAGCAAAACGCGCCGCAGGAAATGAACAGACAGTCGCCTTCTACTGGAACATGAAGACGAAACCGAAGACGCCGCGTCAAAAAGCGAAACCCGCTACGCGAACCGCGATTCGCCGCCGCACCGCCAGAAAGCCGCGCTCGACGCGCACGGTAAGAGCCAAGCCGGTAGCGCTACCTCCCGGAGTTGATCCCGAACTCTTGAAAATGATGTCGCTTATTCCGGCGACGCGCGCTGCGGCCACCGCTCCGCCGCTTTCCAGCGAGGACATCGAGCGCGCTCTGCTCTCGGGCGCGCATGCGCGCACACTCGAAACGTATTTTGGCGAACAGGAGTATGCAGAGCTGATCACACTGGCGGGACGCGCAGCGAGTCGTTCGCGTCGCGGCGGACCACGCGTGCTTCTTCTTCCCGGTATTTGCGGATCGATGCTCGCGCGGATGAATGGAGATAAGGCGCATACGCTCTGGGTTAATTTTTGGGATATTCTGCTGGGCCACCTCGGCGAGCTGGTCCTTCCCGACGTCGGGAAGACGATTCGCGCCACTGAAGCGCATCCGGGAACTTATTTGAAAATGAAGCTCTGGCTTCGCGGCGAAGGCTTCGATACCGACGATCATCCGTTCGATTGGCGCCAAAGCATTCCCGATCTCGGAAAAGAATTAGCGAATCGTGTAAACGACGAAGCAAAGACCAGAGAAGTTCATCTCGTCGCTCACAGCATGGGCGGGCTGGTCGCACGTGCCGCCATCGGGCAGGGCATGAAGGATTTCAAACGACTGATCATGCTCGGAACACCGAATTACGGTTCCTTCGCGCCGGTCATGGTATTCCGGGGCATCTACCGATTTCTAAAGTTGATCGCGCTGCTGGATCTGCCTCACAGCGCCAAGACGCTCGCCGGCACTGTGTTTAATACTTTTCCCGGCCTGACTCAGATGATGCCGCAGCGCGCCAAATTTACCGGCATCGATCTTTATAATATTAATGCATGGCCCAAGACTGGCCCGCGCCCTCTGGAAGCACTTTTGAAGAATACTCCGAAGGCGCAGGAGAAATTTGCCATTCCGGCTCCAGACAAGATGACGATGATTGCCGGAGTCGATCAACAGACGGTGGTCGGTGCGCGTGTTGTTGGCGACGAATTCGTCTTCGATCAAACAAACGACGGCGACGGCACGGTGCCGCGGGATTTTGCGGTAATTGCCAATCGCGATACCTACTTTGTGCGCGAAGGCCACGGCGAACTGCCGAAGAACGCGAAAGTCTGGCAGGCGGTCAAGGAACTCATTTACGGAAATCCGGCGTCGCAACTCGAGCGCGAATGGAGTCCCAGTCGCGCCGCGCCCACTTCGATTTCAGAAAAAGATTTCGAGGCGATGCAAACACCAAGGCGCGGGCCAGCAGAACTGCGGCCGGCCGATTTACGCAAGTTCATGCAGGAATTTGCGGCTGGCCCCGAGCCGGCGGTCACGACGCCTGCCGGCATTGTCGCGGCGACCGCGTCTGAAGAAAGCGAAGCACCATTTCATTCGGTCGTCATTGGCCGGCGCGGACAACGTCGTGTCGAGATCAAGCTCGCGCATGGCAGCATCACGCAAGTGAAAAGTCGCGCTTATGTTCTCGGACTTTTCGAGGATGTGCAGCCGGCGGGGGCCACGCTTGCGATCGATGCGCAACTGAATGGCGCGATCACGGAGTTTTCTCATCGGCGCATGTTTTCCAGCGCGGTGGGCGAAATTTTCATGATGCCTGCCGGGCGTAATGAACTCCGCGCGGACTACGTTCTTTTCACAGGCTTGGGAACATTCGATCGTTTCAACGTCGACGTTCTGGAAACGGTCGCGGAAAATCTGGCGCGGACGCTCGTTCGCACAGATATCGAGGAATTTGCCACGGTGCTGATTGGCGGCGGCACAGGCATTCCCACGGAACTTGGTTTACGCAAGATGCTCCAGGGTTTTTTGCGCGGGCTTCGCGATGCCGATCCAAATCAGGATTTTCGCGGTGTCACGCTCTGCGAACTGGATGACAAACGTTACGAGGAGCTGAAATGGTCGCTCTATCATTTATCGAGCACACCTCTCTTCGACGATATCGAGGTTACGCTGAACGAAATCCAATTGGCGGCCCCGCCGGCGCCGGTCCGCGCGGTAACCGGCGGGCTCGGCTCGATTCCGAGCGTTTATCTCACCGTTCGCACAGAAAAAACTTCCGCTTCCAAATGGCGTTTTTGCTCGTCGCTGCTTACCAGCGGCGCGAAGGCGACGGTCATCGCTGGAGAAATCGATCTGGTTTCGAGCGAAATAAATAAACACCTCGAGAAAATCGAGAAGGACAGTTTTAATTATGCCGCGCTGCCAGAGTTTGGAGCGACTCTCGCCAAACTGGTGTTGCCGCCGGAAATCATCGCCGCTCTCGAAGGCTCCACGCAAAGTCACGTCGTCGTCATTCACGATGACGACGCTTCGCGCATTCCGTGGGAAACTCTTTATATCGCGAAACGCTTCCCGGCTCTCGATGAGGGAATGAGTCGTCGTTATCTCGCGGCAAATATGTCGGTGGCAAAATGGCTCGAGCAACGCCGGCAGGAACCGACACTTAGTTTGCTTCTTGTCGCGAATCCCACCGAAGATTTGGCGGGCGCGGCAGAAGAAGGCGAACGCATCGAAACGCTTTGGGGCAAAAATGCGGGCGTGCGTCTGAAGAAAATTTTTGGCGCAGCGGCGACACGCGCGGTGTTGCTCGAAGAAATTCAATCTGGAAAGTACGATGTTCTGCACTATGCCGGTCATGCCTTTTTCGATGCGGCGCGCCCGGCTCGCAGCGGACTGCTTTGCAGTGACGGTCCGCTTACCGGCGCCGATCTCGCCGGACTGAATCAACTGCCGACGCTGGTATTTTTTAATGCGTGCGAATCGGCCCGAGTCCGTAGCGCGGTCAGGAAGACCAGATACACATCAGTGAATCTGCGCGATCGCATCGAGCGCAGCGTGGGAGTGGCGGAAGCTTTTCTGCGCGGCGGCGTAGCCAACTTCATCGGCACTTACTGGCCGGTCGGTGACGCATCGGCGCTGGCATTTTCCGAGCAGTTCTATCAAAGCCTGCTCGACAAGACGACTTTCGCCGAGGCGATGCAGAAATCCCGACAGGCGGTAAACTCGAAGAAGTCCGTCGACTGGGCGGATTACATTCAATACGGCAACGTCGACTTCCCGCTCAAATATTCGCCAGTGGTTTGAACGACATGCTTCGCAGGTCGACAACAGAATTGAATTCGCGTTCTTGAGCATATGAACGCGGAATTGGACGAAGCTTTTTGGGACGAACTGCTTTGTCGAATCAGCGAAGGCGAAATCATCCCGATCATTGGCCCGGGTGCAGTTACATTTGGTGCCGGCGACGAACTGCTTTATCCCTGGCTTGCGCAACGTCTGCCACCCGAGCTGGATTTGACGTTCGAAAAACCTGCGCGCGATCTGCAGGAAGTCGTCGATGCCCAACGCGCCAAGAACCAACCTGTCGAGCGCATCTACAAACGTCTTTATAAAATTGTAAATGATCCCGACCTGCGGCCCGGGAAAACATTGGCCGCTCTGGCCGCGATCGAAGGATTTTCCCTCTTTGTTAGCACAACCTTCGATCCGCTCTTGCCGCGCGCGGTCGAGAGCGCGTCGCCTGGCGGAAAACCGGAGGAGCGCCGCAGCGCCAGCAGCCTGCGGGCGACATGGATGGATATTCCACAGGAGATTGGAAAACTTCAGTTCCCTTTCGTTTACCAAATCCTCGGACGCGCCGAACCAGTGCGGGATTTTGTCGTTTGGGATGACGACGTTCTCTATTTTCTTTTGAAGCTGGACCAGCAGCTTCCTCAACTGCCGAAGTTGAGCGAAGCGTTGCAAAAGAGCCACATCCTCGTCCTCGGCTTGAGTTTTTCCGACTGGCTTCTGCGTTTCTTCGTCCAGGTTATCAAACGCCAGCGCTTGTCGGAGTTGGCGGGCAGCGAGCTGTATGTTTTCGATCAACTCGATCCGCAGGAGCGCAACAAAGTGGTCGTGTACTTCAGCCGGCTTACCAAACAACTGCGCGTCATGCCGACCGACCCGCGCGATTTTATCAAGGAATTGTTTGCCCGGTGGCGCGCCAAACATCCCGCGCCGGAGGGCGATCCCTATCTTATGAATAAGGCCCATCGTGAAAAACATCGTGCTCCTGGCTGCATTTTTGTCAGTTACGCATCACCCGATCTCGAGATCGCGCGCCATGTCGTGAAACAACTGCAGGATGCTGGTTGTGTAGTTTGGTTCGATAAGGAGCAGCTCACGATTGGTCAGGATTGGAAGGAAGAATTGCGTGAAGCGGTTGAGGAGCGTTGCGGCTTATTCCTAAGTCTTATCTCAGGTCAAACCTCCGCGCGTCATGACGGATACAACATTTACGAACGCAATCTCGCCGCCAGGCGCCGCGATACTTTCGCGAACAATGTCGTCTTTTATCTTCCGATGCGAATCGACGACGGCACACCGTTGATTCCTGAGAATGAGCCCCGTGGCACCAAGACCATTCAGGGCGTGAGCAAACCCGGTGGCAATCTTGATGCCGATTTCATCGGGCAGCTTCGCGATCTGCAACGCCAGTATTGTGAAGCTCACGGATTCCCGTTGCCGACCTAACTAAACTCACTGATGCCGGTTCTTGATTCAGATATTGCTGCGAACGCCGTGGAAGAAAACACTGAGCCGTCCCGTTCGTTACCCGTAGCTGATCTGGAACGTCCCTGGCTTGGCCTCGAAAGTTTTCGCGAAGAAACGCGCGCTTATTTTTTTGGACGCGATATCGAGATTACCGAGATCCACCTGCGTCTGCGCAGTCATCCGCTGCTGGTGCTCTACGGTCGCAGTGGTTTGGGGAAGACAAGTATCCTGAACGCGGGCTTGATCCCGCGATTGCGCGCAGAGGGCCAGCGTCCCGCACTCCATCGTCTGGATTACACGGGGGAGGGAGCGTTTGAGCAACTGTTCGCGGCTCTTTTCGACAGCAACAAGAATTCTCCGCTCGCTCGTTCTTTAGACAGGCAGGAGCGGATGACGGCGTGGGGCCGGAATATGAAGGAGCGTCTCGCCTTCTCGTTTTCACTGCCACAGGATCCGGCGAGCCGTCTCTGGCTACGCCTACACCGGCGCGATGAACCTCCGGACATCACTCACCTGATTCTGGATCAGTTCGAGGAGGTATTTACGGTCGGCGCGCGGCGGGCAGGAGCTGAAAACGAAGTGCGCGATGCTTTGGCTATTCTTCTGCAATGCTCAATCCCCGATCCCATCGTTCAGCTGATTGCCGACCACGACGACTTCGTCGATCACTTCGATCCCGACTCCACTCCAGTCCGCGTTCTGCTCGCGTTGCGTGATGACTACGTCTACGCATTGAATCGCTGGAAGAGTTCTCTCTCCTCGTTAGGGCAAAATAATTTCGAATTGCACGCCTTGCGGGGCCCGGCTGCTTTGGACGCAGTTTTTCAGCCCGGAGCGTTGCGATGTCGCTATCGCGGAGCGGTCACTGACGAGAACAGAGCGGATACGGGCCTGCCGCCGATTGTAACGAAGGAGACTGCCGAACGCATCGTTCGTTTCGTGGCCAAGAAAAGCGGTGACGTTCCAATGGAGGACATCGAAGCGGTTCCGCCAATCCTGTCACTTCTCTGTCGCGAACTGAATGAGCGTCGCTTTGTTCCGCCGGCGGGCAGGCCGGGAAAACCTGCCCAACAAATTACTTTTAGCGAGAGCGACACCGATGTTGAGACAATCATCAAGAGCTTCTACGAGCGCTGTGTGACTGGTCGTCCTGAAGCCGTCCGCATTTTTATTGAAGAGGAACTCGTTAGCTTCAGTGGCGCCCGCCTGGCGCAGGACGAGAAAAGTATTTTGGGCGCATTTGAAAAGGGCTGGCGAATTCCCGGTGATGCCGACGGTCGACGCGCTGCCGGTTATGGTGATCCAGCTAAAGCTCGTGCCTGCCTGGATGATCTGGTTAACCAGCGCCTCCTGACATCCACTATTGTCGGCGACAATCCCAGCTATGAGCTAATACATGATCTTTTGGCCGCCGTGGTGGAAAAAGGTCGCTTCACTCGCGAAGCCTTGGCTCAGGCGGAGCGGTTGCGAGCGGCGGAATTGGCGCAGCGACGCAAGCAGCAGTTAACTGCAGTTGTAGCCCTTGCACTAGCTGTTACTTTGATAGCTACGATTTGGGGCGCTTACTACGCCTTCGTCCAGGAGCACAAGGAATACTATCGGGATCTTGGCAAACGCGACGGCTCTCCGGTCGGAATTACTCAGATCTCCGAAGCCGACGCCCGAAGACTTCCTGTTTCCTTCCGACTCATCCACAAGGGAATTATCCGCGACGGCTGGAAGTTCCATTGGAAACCAGCGTTCCGAGTCGAAGCCGTCAATGGCTTTCTCGAGTTAACGACCAATCACGGAGTCTACCCGTATTTATGGAAGGGAGAGTTTGAATCAAGGACCCTCAGGACAAGACATCCGATGATAAGACTGAGCGCTTGCGCTTAAACACGGTTTGCCAATGGGAGTACGTTTTAACCACGAGAAACAGGATTATTTATGAGCGAGCCCTCGATCGCGATGGGCGCATGGTTTATGGGCTAATTTACTCGCCGCCTGGATCGGGTTCCTCCGCGATCAGGTTAACGCGATTCGTCGGTCCGGATGGATTCCCGCAATTGCAGCGCCATTCTGCCGCCGAGTATGTGGAAATTCACTACGACGATGCAGGCTGGGAGGATCGTATCATGTACCGGGATAGTAAGAACTCGCCCGCCAGCGGACCGGACGGCGCTTTCGGCCAGCGCATGACACATAACGATCGCGGTCAGATTACGCGGGTGCTTTCGCTCGATAAGTCTGGAAACGCGATGGTCGACAATACGGGGAACTCAGGAATACAGGTGAAATACGATGAGAAAGGACGCGAAGTCGAAGATACGTCCATAGGGCCCGATCTGAAACCAATCTCCGTGAAGGATGGTTATGTTGTGTGCAAGAATGAATATGACACCTTCGGCAGGTTGCGCCGCGTAACCTATTACGGCCCAAAAGGAGAACCCGTGCAGCATAAGAGTGGCTACCACGGGTGGGAGGCAAAGTACGACGATCACGGAGATCGAACCGCTCTTACTTACATCGGTCCGAATCAAAAGCCGACTACATGTGTCTTTGGCTATGCGAAATTGAAAATGGCTTATGATTCACACGGTAATGTCGTTCAAGTGAGATCATACGGAGTCAATGGCGAACCCGTGTGGGACAAGGATGGCTATCACGGCTGGGACATGCAGTATGATGCGCACGGCAACCGAATTGCCGAGACCTACCTTGGTCTGGACGGAAGGCCGATGCTCATGACCGATGGCTATGCGACGCTTAAGATGACCTATGACTCGCACGGAAAGCGGACGGGATCCGCTTTTTACGGCGTCAAAGGCGAACCGGTCCTCTCCCAGAAGAATAATTATCACGGTTGGAGGGCCGAATACGACGAGCGGGGTAACGAAACCGCGGAGACGTATCTCGGACTGGATGAGAAACCCGCGCCGAACCTTGATGGTTACGTAACGACGAGAATGGCCTACGACGTACGTGGCAAACAGATTGCAGCAAAGTACTACGGGAGTAACGGCGAGCCGGTTGTATCCAAAAAAAATGGTTATCATGGTTGGGAGGCTGAGTACGACGAACAGGGCAACGAGACCAAGGAAGCTTATTTGGGGACGGACGATAAACCGACACTCGTACCCGAAGGCTATTCGACCATTAAAATGGGCTACGATTCACGCGGTAACCGGGTGCGTACAAAGTTCTACGGAGTTAACGACGAACCAATTTTATCGAAGGATGGTGTTCAGGGATGGTGGGCTGAGTACGACGAACACGGCAACCGCACGGCTGTAACGAATATCGGATTGAATGGCAAACCCGTCCTTCTGGCTGATGGCTATGCAAGATTTAGAAGCACCTATGATGCGCGGGGTAATCAGACTGGGACGAGGTATTTCGGCGTCAGCGGGGAACCGGTCTTATCGAAGAAGAACGGATATCATGGTTGGAAGGCTGAGTATGACGAACAGGGTAACCAAACAGTCGTCACGTATTTGGGGGTGGACGGACAGCCCGCGCTCCTCGCTGAGGGCTTTGCGATACTCAAAACGTCCTACGACGAACGCGGCAGGCAGACGGGAGCGAGCTATTACGGAGTCAGCGGCGAACCAGTGCTATCGCAGGAGGGCTACCAAAGTTGGAAAGCCGAGTATGATGAGCAGGGTAACCAGACAAACGTAACGTATTTTGGAGTGGATGGTAAACCAACCTTACTTGCTGATGGTTATGCGGCACTAAAAATGGCCTACGATTCGCGGGGCAAGCAGATTCAATCGGGATGTTTTGGTGTTAACGGCGAGCCAGTCCTTTCCAAGAAGCGTGGTTATCACGGTTGGAAAGCCGAGTTCGACGAGCGCGGTAACCAAACCTTCGCGGTCGATCTCGGGTTAGACGAAAAACCCATGTTGCGCCCCGATGGCTTCGCCATCCTCAAAATGGCCTATGATACCCGCGGCAATGTAACTCAGGTGAGGTTTCTCGGTGTAAACGGTGAACCGGCCTTATCGAAAGAGAGCGGTTATCACGGCTGGGATGCGAAGTACGACGAACAAGGCAGGCAAACCGCTAAAAGTCTATGTCGGTTTGGACGGGAAACCCATCGTCCTGCCCGGCGCTGCTCAAACTTTCAAGCCCGGTAATTGAGCCCCGCGATCAAACGCCGCACGCCACTTCAAGTAACGGCGTTATCTTCGCCGGCTCACAACGATAAATCGTCGTCGCGCCGCCTTCATAATAATGTGAGTGCACAACTACCTCGAGTTTGCCGTCGCCGTCGAGATCGAGAACGGCTGCCACGTCATACCAGTTTGGCGCGTTGAAGTGCTTCGCGTCGGCATGAACTTCGCCTGCGATTACTTGCGTCTTTAGTTTTCCCGCAACCACACGTCGCAGCAGAACAACGGAATAACTTCCCTCCGGCGAGCTGGCCGGCACTTCTTCTTCCTCTGCACTCAGATAATTTGTCGCGCTCAAGAGCACCTCGTCTTCACCATCGCCATCCAGATCGACGCGCAGAATGCGTTTGATCTTTACCTTCGGATCTTTGATCCCGCGCTTTTCGAGAAAATCTCGCACCGCATCGATATAAACTTGCTGCGTCGGATCGGCGATGCGTGGCTTTCTGGGCAACGCGTTCCAGGGCGCCGCGAGCGCAATCACGCCGGCCTTTGGTTTTGGCGAAAGCGAAACGTTCATCGTCTCCATGCACACATCTTCAAGTGGCGCCGGCTTGCTTCCCATTGCTTCGCCTAACTGTTCCGTCAGGCTGTAAACTCGATAGACCGCCCCATCACTGATGGACTTCGCAGCCTTCTCCGCCTTTATCCATTTACCGTTCCTGGTCGCGCCGAAAAAGTAGCCGCTTTCTACTTCAACTATTGGATGGAGCTCCGCGGCAAGAGCACTCGCGGAAATCCACAAACAACAGACCGCGATGATGGCCTTCACGGCTGTCGCTCTTTTATCGATTGCAGTATCTCCGCAATGACTTCGTCGCGCGGTTTCGCGCCGAGATTCCCTTTGCCGTGCACGCGCACACTGATGGCATTCGCTTCCATATCGCGTTTTCCGAGGACGAACATGGTGTGCACTTTCATTTGCTCGGCGCGCTGGATTTTGCCGTTTATCTTGTCCGTTGATTCGTCGATTTCCGCGCGGACGTAATGCGCGCGAAGTTCTTTGAGAATTGAGCGCGCGTAATCGAGCAACGCCGGTTCATCGCCGATCGGCAGAATGCGTACCTGTTCGGGTGATAACCAAAGCGGGAAATTGCCCGCGTAATGTTCGATCAGAAATCCAATAAACCGTTCGTGTGTGCCGAGCGGCGCGCGATGAATGCATAGCGGGGTTTTCTCTGTGTTATCGCGATCCTTGTAAACGAGGTTGAATCGACGTGGCTGTGCGAAGTCGACCTGGTTCGTCGCGATTGTGAATTCGCGACCAATCACGCTCCAAACCTGGACGTCGATTTTCGGACCGTAGAATGCCGCTTCGTTAGGCACTTCGACATAATTGATTCCGGAATTCTTGAGAACGTTGCGAGTCATGTCCTCGGTCTTTTTCCAAAGCTCCGGTTCATCGACAAATTTTTGCCCGAGCTTCGCCGGATCGTGCGTCGAAAAACGCATCAGATATTTGTCGAGCCCGAAAAGCTCGAAATATTTCAGATACATTTCGTTCACGGCGTTGAACTCCGCTTCGAACTGTTCCGGCGTCATGTAAATGTGCGCGTCGTTCATCTGCATCGAACGAACACGCATAAGCCCAATTAACTCACCGCTCTGTTCGTATCGATAACAGGTCCCATATTCCGCGAAGCGCAGCGGCAAATCGCGATAACTGCGCGGGACCGCCGCAAACAATTTGTGGTGATGCGGACAATTCATCGCCTTGAGGTAGTAGCGATCGGAGGTCAGGCTTCCAGCCTGACTTGGCAGACGGGCATCTTGCCCGTTTTCTTTTTCGTCAGGCTGGGAGCCTGACGGCCGAGACAGGCTGGGAAGCCTGTCCTCCAATTGCATCGGCGGGAACATTGAGTCGGCGTAATAGGGGAGGTGTCCGCTTTTTTCATAAAGACTTTCACGCGCGATATGGGGAGTGCGTACGCGCTCATAACCAGCAGCGAATTCAGTTTCCTTGGCAAGTTTTTCCAATTCCTCGATCATCGCGGCGCCGCGTGGAAGCCACATGGGCAAACCGGGACCGACGTCGTCGTCCAAGACAAAAATCTGCAGTTCCTTGCCGAGCCTGCGATGGTCGCGCTTCTTCGCTTCCTCGAGCATGGCGAAGTATTCGTCGAGCTGCGTCTTGTTTTTGAACGCTGTGCCGTAAATGCGCTGGAGCTGTGGATTCTTCTCGTCGCCTTTGTAATAGGCGCTCGCGACATGAGTGAGCTTGAATGCGCCAATGTTTCCGGTGCGCATAACGTGCGGCCCGGCGCACAAATCAAGAAAGTCGCCATTGCGATAAAACGAAATCGATTCGTTAGGCGGAATGTTCTCGATGATGTCGAGTTTGAATTTGGATGGTTCGGATCGCGGACCGAGGGCGCCGAGTTCGCCGCGTTTTGCCATGGCTAGCGCTTCATCACGCGAAACCTCGATGCGCTCGAAAGGATGATTCGCTTTGACCTCCTTCTTCATCTCGGCCTCGATCTTCTCGAAGTCTTCGGGTGAGATGCGGTGCGGCAATTCGACGTCGTAGTAAAAGCCGCTCTCGACTGGCGGGCCGGCCGCGAACTGCGCTTCGGGCCAGAGTTTCAAAATGGCCGTCGCCAGTACGTGCGCCGCGGAATGACGGAGGCGTTCGATATCCGTCATCTGTGCTCGTTGCTCGGGTGTTTTCCGTTCGTCAGACATGCCAATAAGAGATTCCTCGGTCCGAGCCGGACTGGCAAGTCGCTCGGAACAACAAACGCGCAATCTAGTGCGTGCTATCGGGTGTGCGAGAAATTTTCAACTTTTGATAAGCAGATCAAAAATCGGTGGCGGCCGTCTGTGACCGTCGCCCGAATCGTTTGCAGCGCGGGAAAAGTGCGACGGTCATAGACCGCCGCTACAAATCAGATCACTTGATCGCAGCGAGCTTTTTCAGATCGATGCGCTTCACCCATTCCTGCAATTCCTTCGCGTCCTGCCCCTGCGTTTCGATTTGCACGAAGTAGCGCTTCGCCACCATCACCCAGAGTGTGCCGTGTTTCTGATCGTTCTCGTAGGTTTCGTAGCCCGGATTTCCGTCAACGGTAACGGGCTTCTCGTAACCATCGGGCGTGGAGCTGCTCTCTTTCCACGCGGCCGTGGTCGAAGCGACATAGTCGGGGTTCGCAACCGAATCGAGAATACTGATCGACGTAATCGGTGAGTTATCCCCTTCGCCTTTCTTGTAATCGCGATGCGCTGTCGTCAGAGCAACGCCGGCTGCATCGTCAGTAGAGCCTTCGGCTGCGTCAGCAGTCCACCCTGCCGGGCCGTCGGGCAGGAGCGGCAGCAACTTGTGGTAATCGACAACTTCGATACTAGAAAGCGGGACCTGCGCGCGAGAATTGGAAAGGATGAGGGCGCTCATGGCGAGCATAAGAATGCGAACGCAAAAAAACTTACGCAAATAAGCGAGCGGCGATTTTGTGTTCATTGCGAGAACCCTTCCCGCGAAGGCGCGTCGGTACTCGATTGACTTTGAAGGAAGCGTTTGTCAAGACGCGATTCATTAATGGGACCAAATAAAACAGCGACGCGCCTTGCCTGGCTCATCGGTCTTGCTGCGATCGCGGTGCGACTCATCGCAATCACGCAACCGTTCATCGACAATTGGAGCTGGCGTGAAAGCGACGTTGCCGCGATCGCGCGTAACTTTCTTGAGAACGGTTTTCGTTTCGCCTATCCGCAAATCGATTGGGGTGGTGACGCGGCCGGTTATGTCGGAACGGAATTCCCGCTCCTGCCGTTTGCTGTCGCGCTCATATATAAATATGCCGGTGTGCATGAATGGATCGGACGGTTGGAGACGGTCTTGTTTTTCGCGGCATCGCTGCCCGTTTTCTATCTCCTGGTGCGGCGGATTTTTGACGAGTCAGTCGCGCTGTGGGCGGTTTTTTTCTACAGCTTTGCGCCACTGAGCATCGCGGCAAGCCGCGCATTTATTCCAGATCTGCCGTCGCTCTCTTTGTCGCTCGTCGGACTCTATTTTTTCCTGCGGTGGGTGGAGGATAATGATCGATGGAGTTGGCTGATTTCGTCGATCGCACTCAGTCTCGCGATCCTTGTTAAAGGCACGAGCGCGATCATTGGTCTCCCGTTGCTATATCTTGCTTCTGTAGCGGCGGCCTGTGACCGTCGCACTTTACGAGGAGAAAGTGTCGCCGATCAGCCGGGAAAAGAGTGCGACGGTCATAGACCGCCACTACAGAAGATTCTCGCGGGACTGATCCGCTGGCCGAAACTTTGGCTCTTTACCGGAATCGCGCTGCTGCCTTCCATGATCTGGTATTGGCATGCCTGGCAGGTTTCGACGCACTATTATCCATATCATTTTTTCGGCGCCGGCGGTTTTGAGATCATGAATTTCAAATGGTACGCCGACATTTTCTGGCGCCTGTTCACGCGCAGCCTGACGCCGATCGTTTCCCTGCTCGCATTCTCGGGTGTTTTTATTCTGCCGCGCGAAAAATACGGACGCGTTTTTCATTGGTGGCTCGGCGTGATGATTGCGTTCGTGCTTTGCCTTGGTTATGGAAACCGCCATCCGTGGTACCAGCTCCCGCTGGTTCCCATTGCCGCGGTTTTCGCCGGCCTGGCGTGTCACGCAGTTGCGAAACGCATTGAGCGGCGATTCGTTAGGCGTGCCCTGGCCATCCTCGTCGTTCTGATGGTCGCCGATCTTTCGTTTCAATATGCGCGTGCATTCTACAATCCGTCTTCATCGGACCTTTACGATCTCGCATTGCGAGTGCGCGAAGTCACGCCAGGCGACGCCCGTATCGTTGCTGCCGACGGCGGCGATCCAACACTTTTCTATTATGCACATCGCAAGGGCTGGCATTTCCTCGAGAAAAATGGCATCTGGCAAGGTCCGCCGCTCGACAGCGCGGAGGCAATTTCCAATTTGGAAAAACTGCGCGGACGTGGCGCGACCTATCTGGTGCTTCCGTTTCGGACGCGCTGGTGGCTGGATTACTACAATGAGTTTGCCGCGCATCTGAAGCAGAGCGCCGAGCCAATCGAGGTTACGTCGCGATTCGCAATTTATAAGCTGGATCGCAGCAAATGATGACTGGAACAATGCCGTTGTAGCTGCTGCCGTCACCGCCGCCTGCAGATTAATTAGTTCGGCGGTTTGGAAACCGCCGCTCCTTGATTAGCTTTGGTCACAATGAGCGCACATTTTCGAATTCGGCCCGCTACAATCCATGATATCCCGGTGATTCTCGGATTGATTCACGATCTTGCTGAATACGAACGCGCGCCAAACGATGTCGTCGCAACGGAAGAAGGTTTGCGGGAAGTTCTTTTCGGCAAAAACCCATCGGCGGAAGTAGTGCTCGCGATGGAAGGCGACGGTGCCGTCGGCTTCGCCGTTTTCTTTCACAATTTTTCGACCTGGCTCGGCCGGCCCGGACTTTACCTCGAAGACTTATTCGTTAGGCCAGATTCGCGCGGCAAAGGTTATGGTCGCGCGCTGCTGGTGCATCTTGCCGAAATTGCGCGCGAACGCGGTTGCGGGCGAATGGAATGGGCGGTGCTCGATTGGAACGAGCCGGCGATCAAATTTTATCGCTCGCTCGGCGCCGCTCCAAATGAAGAGTGGACCATTTTTCGCCTAACGAGCGATAAAATTGCGGCCCTGGCCGACTCGAGGTAGAGGCGGTCGTGCGCGCCTCTACCTCAAGCCTTCGGCACAGTGACGACGATCGTTGAGCCTTTGCGATCGACCTTCATGCCCTGATCCTTCACTGGGCCGGGCAGCGTGATCATCTGCTGATATTGCGCGTAACTTTGCGACGTGGTGTTAGCGCTCTTCTTTTCATTCTGTTCCTTCGCGCTCAAACGCAACTGACCCTTATCAAGTTTCACGTTCACGTTTTCGAGATTGCGATCCGGCAGATAAAAGCGCACGACGTATTTGTCTTTTTGATCGTCCACGTTAACAGCAGAGCCGACATTGACCGGACTTGCGCCCTTCATCAGATCATTTGGAAACGCATCCT
The DNA here is from genome assembly GCA_963824795.1 of uncultured Verrucomicrobiae bacterium. Lineage (GTDB taxonomy): Bacteria > Verrucomicrobiota > Verrucomicrobiia > Chthoniobacterales > UBA10450 > JBBQFI01. Next base: position 53,867 of record CAWGQU010000030.1, read on the forward strand.
GCCAAATCTGATCCATGCGCCCTTGCATTCGTGCCATTTCATTGACGATCGATTGATCCCAGTTCGTCACGACGGGCGACGTGTTCGCGAACGGAATTGTCTTCGACGTAGCTTTCGCGGTCTCCGCGCCGGGAGCCTTTGGCACCGTCACAACAACCAGATTTTGTTTGCGGTCGACGTGCATTTTGTCCGCCTGCACCGGACCGGGTAAACTTAGAATTTGTTCGAAGCGCTCAGTAGAAGCCGAGCCGTTCTTCGCCTGTTCGCCCTCGGCTGTGATGTGCAACGCTCCGTTTTCCACGCTCGCATTCACTTTCGAGGTGTCTTCGCCGTTGGGAAGATAAATACGAGCGACGTATTTATCTTTCTGGTCGCGCAAATCTACCGAAGCCGAGAGCTCCGATTGGTCGAACCAATTCCCAAAATTGCGGAAGGTGTTTGTAAAGATGGAATCCATCTGGGAATCAAGCTGGCGCATCCGCAGATCGACGTCGGCAAACGGCGAACTCGCTGGGGACGCGTTTGGCGCGGCTTTAGGCGCGGCCGATGATATGAGTGGTAAAGTGAGCGCTAAGACTGCGCCACAAACGATTACGCTTCGAATGAAATTTTTCACGGTATGTTAGTGTTCCTTTCACGCATCGGCCTGAGGCGCTGCCTCGGAAAAATCAGCCGGAGAATTTTTTTTCTTCCCTCTGGAACGCCCTGGCCGGTGCATCCTTTGTTTTGCTCCGGCAAAATAACTTTCTCTATTACTGACGCGTCGTTCCCGGCCTGCGTTCAAAATTTTTCATGAAAGAAAACAAGACAGCGTTGATCGAAGATTACGCGTTTTTGAGCGACACGCAGACAGCTGCACTCGTTAGTCGCGATGGTTGCGTCGACTGGCTTTGTTTTCCACGATTCGACTCGGGGGCGTGTTTCGCCGCGTTGCTGGGTGGAGAAAAAAACGGGCGCTGGAGATTTTGCCCGCACGAAGAAGTGCGCGAAACCCGGCGGCGATATCGCGACCATACCTTGATTCTGGAAACGGAAATCGAAACCGCAGGCGGCGCGGTGCGAATAATCGATTTCATGCCGCCGCGTGGCGAAAATCCCGACATCGTCCGGATCATCGAGGGCTTACGCGGGAGCGTGACGATGGAGATGCAGCTGATCATTCGTTACGATTACGGATCGATTATTCCGTGGGTGCGGCAGCATCATGGCGGGCTCGAAGCGGTGGCCGGCCCTGATGGTTTGATATTACGCACGCCGATCAAGACGCGGGGCAAGGATATGAGCACGGTGGCGGAGTTCACTGTCGTGCCGGGCGACCGTATTCCGTTTGTGCTCACCTGGTTTGCATCGCACTCGCCGCCGCCGCGACCGATCCATGCCGAGAGAGCGTTGTGCGACACGGAAAATTATTGGAGCGAATGGGCCGCCCGCTGTGAGCACAAGGGACCGTGGCGTGATGCCGTCGTTCGCTCGCTCGTTACACTCAAAGGCCTCACTTACGCGCCCACGGGTGGAATCGTCGCGGCGGCTACTACTTCATTGCCCGAAGAAATCGGCAGCGTGCGCAACTGGGATTATCGCTACTGCTGGTTGCGCGATGCTACCTTTACCCTTTTTGCCCTCGTGAATCTTGGCTATCTCGATGAAGCGAGAAGCTGGCGCGAGTGGCTTCTGCGCGCGATCGCCGGGGCTCCGTCGCAAATGCAAACGCTTTACGGTGTGCGCGGCGAGCGGCGTCTCGAGGAATACGAAATTTCATGGCTGCATGGATACGAAGGTTCGAGTCCGGTGCGTGTCGGCAATGCGGCGACACACCAATTTCAGCTCGATGTTTTTGGCGAAATCGTCGGCTCGCTTTTTCAAGCGCATCACGCCGGAATAAAAATCCGCAATTCGGACTGGCGGCTGCTTGTCGCGCTCCTCGAATATTTGGAAACCAAATGGCAGGAGCCGGACGAGGGGATTTGGGAAGTGCGTGGCGCTCGGCGACACTTCACGCATTCGAAAATGATGGCCTGGGTCGCGTTCGATCGCGCGGTCAAGCTGATCGAGGAAAGCGGATTTTCCGACGATCATAGGCACGAAAAGTGGAGAAAGATTCGGGATCGGATTCACCGCGAGGTTTGCGAGCACGCTTACAATCCGAAGAAGAAAGCGTTCACGCAGTACTACGGCGCGGAAGCGATGGATGCGAGCATTCTGCTCACGCCGATCATGGGCTTTCTGCCTGTGGACGATCCGCGTGTGCGATCGACAATCGAGGCTGTCGAAAACGAACTGATGGAGGACGGATTCGTTTTGCGTTATCGGCCGGAGGAGAAAAAGGTCGATGGTCTTCCCGGATCAGAAGGCGTGTTTCTCGCGTGCAGTTTTTGGTTCGCCGATTGTTTACATCTTCTCGGGCGAAAGAAGGAAGCGCGTGAATTGTTTGAGCGCTTGCTAGCTGTGAGAAATGATCTCGGCCTGCTCGCGGAGGAATACGATCCGAAAGCGAAACGCCAGCTCGGAAATTTTCCGCAGGCATTCTCGCACCTGGCCCTCGTGAACACAGCGCATCGCTTAAGCGAGAAACCGTCGTTGCCCGACAAACATTGCGGCCCGCGCCAGTAGAGTGCCTGATAACTTCGATCGCGGCCCTGGGCCCCTTCCCAGATTCTTAATCGCTACCAGAATTCCACCATCCGCCCAGCGCACTCGCAGCGAGGAGAAGTAGACCCGCAGCAATCCAGTTTCGATGCATCGTTGTCCAAAGCTGCGGGCTACAGTTGTGTGCTCGCTCGGCAAAGGTCCCGTGTGCTCCGTGGTCTTTTTCCGCGTCGAGCGGTTCCCATAAATTGTCCGCGCGATTCGGATCTTCCGGCTCGTTCGTTTGCTGAGAGTCGAAGCATGTGCGCGCGAGATAGTGATCGAGTAAATCCGGCGCGATCTTATCGCCGACAATGGCTTCGACTGTGGGCAGTCCGACATACATTTCGCGACGTGGATGATGTGACGCGAAAATGATTGCGCGCGCCGCAACTTCCGGCTCGTAGATCGGCGGCACGGGTTGGGCTTTGCGCGACAACCGGCTTTTCACCCAGCCGAATTGCGGCGTATTTAGCGCCGGCATTTGAATCATCGTTACGCGTACGTCGCTTTTGTCGTGCAACAATTCGCAACGGAGCGAATCGCAAAAACCCTGGATCGCATGTTTTGACGCGCAGTATGCGGCTTGCAAGGGAATGCCGCGGTAAGCTAATGCCGATCCCACTTGAATGATCACGCCTTTATCGCGTGGCAACATGCGTTTTAGCGCGGCGAGAGTTCCGTAAACATAGCCGAGATAAGTGACCTCGGTGACGCGTTTGAATTCTTCCGCCGTCATTTTCTTTATCGGCGAAAAAACCGAAGCCATCGCGACATTTACCCAAACATCGATCGGGCCTAACGACTTTTCGACTTCGGTCGCGGCCTCTTCCACTGCGTTTGCGTCTGCGACATCTAACGGCAAGACAAGCGCGCGTCCTCCAAGCGCTTCGACGTCACGGCGCGCGCCTTCGAGGCCGGCTTTTCCACGCGCAATCAAACCAAGCGAAGCGCCCTCCCGCGCGAATGCCTGCGCCGTTGCGCGACCGACTCCGGCGGAAGCTCCTGTAATGACAACTACACGTGGTTTGTTCATGCAAAGAAATCGCGCATCCGTTTTCAACCGGTCGCACACAACCCAGACATGCGCCGCGTGCGATTCGTTTGATAATGCACAAAATAATTCCGGAAGAGGGGAATCTAATCCGGGTGATCGTAAGCGGAAAACTTACGCAGGATGATTACGACAAATTAATTCCGAGCTGGGAGCAGACGATCGCGCGTCACGGATCGATGCGAATGCTCTTCATCATGGAAAACTTCGACGGCTGGGAGCCCGGTGCTGCCTGGGACGATTTCCGTTTTGATTCTACGCACGCGGACAAGGTCGAAAAGGTTGCCGCCGTCGGTGAAAAGGCGTGGCAGAAATGGATCATGAAACTCGGATCGTTTTTTGTGCGCGACGATGTGAAATATTTTGATGCGTCGCAACTCGGTGAAGCGGAACGCTGGGTTCGCGCGTAAACGGCGCCCCCGGCAGAAAGAGAATTTTGAACTAATCGGGCCCGCGTTCTGTCGGTTTTTGTAAGAAGCGCTAAACAATCCGGATTTTTTTAAATCCGTTTCGGCCAGTCGCGCCGTTCGATTTGTAGGCGCGAGTTTTAATCATGAGCGAAACAGGGCGAAAAAAATGGGCGATTGCAGAGGGATATATTCCCGGAAAAAGCACCGGTCCCGCGCCCGCAATGACGAGTCACGAAGCCTGTTGCATCCTGAACGCGGCCGATCGCGACGCAAATATTCAAATCACGATTTTCTTCGAAGATCGTGCGCCGGCGGGTCCGTACCACTTCACAGTTCCCTCCCGTCGAACGAAACATCTTCGCTTCAACAATTTCGAAGATCCCGAAAAAATTCCGCACGACACGCCGTACTCGAGCCTGATTGAGTCCGACGTGCCGATCGTAGTGCAACACACACGGCTCGATTCGCGCCAGGCGGAAAACGCGCTGCTGAGCACGATCGCATATCCAGTGGCCTAACGAATTTATGAAAGCGCAACCCAACACAGTCATCCTGAGCGCAGCGAAGGACCTCACGAGTAACTCCACGCGATTAGTGCAATGCCGGCGAACGAACAATCGCGAGGTCCCTCACTTCGTTCGGGATGACAATGAGAACATAGCCTAACGAATTATCATTATGAGTGAAACAGTCAGCGATTTTCTGATCAAGCGCATCACCGAATGGGGACTGAAACGTATCTACGGTTATCCGGGCGATGGCATTAACGGCATCATCGGCGCGATCGATCGCGCGGGCGATGCGGTCGATTACGTCCAGGTGCGCCATGAGGAAATGGCGGCGTTCATGGCCTGCGCGCATTCGAAATTCACCGGCGAAGTCGGCATCTGTCTCGCCACTTCCGGTCCCGGCGCGATCCATCTGCTCAACGGACTTTACGATGCGAAAATGGATCATCAGTCGGTCGTCGCTATCGTCGGCCAACAGGCGCGCGCGGCGCTCGGAGGTGATTACCAGCAGGAAGTTGATCTCATCACGCTGTTCAAGGATGTCGCGCATGAATATGTGCACATGGCTTCGACGCCAGCGCAGATTCGGCACTTAGTCGATCGCGCGATTCGCATTGCGCAGGCGGAACGCACGGTCACCTGCATCATCATCCCGAACGACGTTCAGGAAATGCCCGCGGTCGAAACACCGCCGCGCAAACACGGCACGGTGCATTCGGGCGTCGGTTATTCCGCGCCGCGAGTGATTCCCAAGGACAAGGACTTACGGCGCGCAGCGGAAATTCTGAATTCTGGAGAAAAGATAGCAATGCTTGTCGGCGCGGGCGCCCTGCAAGCCACGGATGAAGTCATTGAAGTCGCGGAAATCCTGGGCGCGGGCGTGGCAAAAGCCTTGTTAGGCAAAGCCGTCATTCCGGACGATCTGCCATTTTGCACGGGGCCAATTGGTTTGTTAGGCAGCAAGCCGAGCTGGGACATGATGAACGAGTGCGACACGCTGCTCATGGTCGGTTCCAGTTTTCCCTATTCGGAATTTTTGCCGAAAGAAGGCCAGGCGCGCGGCGTTCAGATCGATATCGATCCGAAAATGCTCAGCATTCGTTATCCGACCGAAGTGAATCTCGTTGGCGACAGCGCGGAAACTTTGCGCGCGCTTGTGCCGTTGCTCGATCGCAAACAGGATCGGTCCTGGCGTAAGAAACTCGAGGCGGGAATCAAAGAATGGTGGCGGGTGCTCGAGGCACGCGCCAAGAACGACGCAAATCCGATCAATCCGCAGCGGGTTTTTTGGGAACTCTCGCCGCGTCTTCCCGACAACTGCATTCTCTCATCCGATTCCGGTTCGGCCGCGAATTGGTTCGCGCGCGATTTGAAGGTGCGTCGCGGCATGATGGCGTCGCTCTCCGGAAATCTTGCCACCATGGGGCCGGGTGTGCCTTACGCGATCGGCGCGAAGTTTGCATTTCCCGATCGACCCGTCATCGCGCTGGTCGGCGATGGCGCGATGTTGATGAACGGAATCAACGGCCTCATCACCATCGCAAACTATTGGAAAGAATGGAGCGATCCACGCCTCATCATCATGGTCCTGGCAAACCGCGATCTCAATCAGGTGACGTGGGAACAACGCGTCATGGCGGGCGATCCCAAATATGTGGTTTCGCAAACGGTGCCCGCTTTTGCATTTTCGCGTTACGCCGAACTGCTCGGGCTCACGGGCATTCGCGTCGATAAGACCGAAGATGTCGGTCCTGCATGGGAGCAAGCGCTCGCGGCGAAACGTCCAGTCGTTTACGAAGCGGTGACCGATCCGGAAGTGCCGACGCTTCCGCCGCACATCACATTTGAAGAAGCAAAGAAATTCACGGAATCGATGGCGAAAGGCGATCCGCATCTTGGTCACATCATCAAACAGACCTTCGAGGACGCGATAGAAAGCGTTTTGCCGCATAAGAAGTGAGTGCAGGGGATTTACTCCGGGGAGCGCACGCGCCTCGCGTGCTGCGTTCGGCGCGCTCGCCGAGCGCTCCTTTTAGATCGCTTTTCGGCGAGGCGCGAGGCGCTGCCCCCGGATCATGAATACTACGCGAATCGAGAACATGACCGTTTCCGCCTATCGGATACCGACGGATCAACCGGAGTCCGACGGCACTTACGAATGGGATAGCACCACCATTGTTATCGTCGAAGCGGAGGCGGGCGGTCAGAAGTCGTTGGGCTATACCTACGCAGATGAAGCGACCGCGAAATTGGTCGACTCGAAGCTGAAGGATGTCGTCGTGGGCCGCGACGCGATGTCGATTAGCGCCGCATGGATGGCGATGGTCGAATCGATTCGCAATCTGGGACGTCCCGGAATTTGCTCGATGGCAATCTCCGCGGTCGATACCGCGCTCTGGGATCTGAAGGCAAAACTACTCGGTCTGCCACTCGTTAGGCTTTTTGGTCAGGCACGCGAATCGATGCCGATCTATGGAAGTGGCGGATTCACTTCCTATTCGAACGAAAGATTGCGGAAGCAATTGAGTGGCTGGGTCGAGGAAGGAATTCCGCGCGTGAAAATGAAAATTGGGCGCGATGCGAAAGCCGACGTCGACCGCGTGGCCTTCGCGCGCAAAGCCATCGGCCCCGATTCTCAACTCTTCGTCGATGCGAACGGCGCGTATTCCTGCAAGCAAGCGCTCAAGCAGGCGGAAATCTTCGTAGAGCAAGATGTTTCCTGGTTTGAGGAGCCGGTTTCTTCCGATGACCTCAAAGGTTTGCACTTGATGCGTGAAAACGCTCCGGCCGGAATGGACATCGCGGCGGGCGAGTATGGTTACGACGTCACATATTTCGAGCGCATGCTGAATGCTGGCGCCGTCGATGTCTTACAGGCGGATGCAACGCGTTGCGGGGGGTTTACTGGTTTTCTGCAAGCCGCGACGTTGTGTGAAGCGCATCATATTCCGCTTTCCGCACATTGTGCTCCGGCGTTGCACGTGCATGTCGGGTGCGCGGCGCGCCCGTTCCGTCACGCGGAATATTTTCATGATCACGTGCGGATCGAGAAAATGCTCTTCAACGGTATCACCAAACCTCGCGAGGGTGCGCTCCGTCCTGATCTCTCGCGGGCGGGTATGGGCCTGGAACTAAAACACAAAGACGCGGAGAAATTCACGATATGACGTCGCTTCTGATTCTGGGGAGGCGATGCGCCTAACGAATTTATGGTTGAAGTATTGGAACAAAATGTAAGCGATCCGCCGCCCGGTGTATCGCGCCTGACGAAATCGCAACGCCTCACGCTCCCGGAAAAACTGCGTGCCCAAGTTCGTGGCGAGGTTCGTTTCGACGACGGTAGCCGCGCTCTTTATGCGACCGACGGTTCGAATTATCGCCAAACGCCGATCGGTGTCGTCATTCCCAAAAGCGTCGATGACGTTGTGGCGACAATCGCGACCGCGCGAGAATACGGCGCGCCGATTACCGGGCGCGGCTGCGGCACCAGTCTGGCCGGCCAGTGCTGCAACACGTCGATCATTATCGACATGTCGAAATATTTGAACCGCGTGCTGGAAATCAATGTCGAGCGGAAACTCGGTCGCGTGCAGCCCGGGACGATTCTGGATGATCTGCGACATGCGGCGGAAAAACATCAACTGACATTTGGTCCCGATCCGGCGACGCACAGTCATTGCACGTTAGGCGGAATGATGGGCAACAATTCGTGCGGCATTCATTCGGTGATGGCGGCCTTCAGTGGAACCGGCGCGCGCACTTCTGACAATGTGCACGAGCTGGAAATTCTGACGTACGACGGCGAACGGATGCGCGTCGGTCCGACGAGCGAAGAGGAACTTGAACAGATCGTTAGGCAAGGTGGACGGCGCGGCGACATTTACCGGCGTCTGCGCGATCTGCGCGACAAGTACGCGCCGCTCATTCGAGAGAAATTTCCCGACATTCCGCGGCGTGTTTCCGGTTACAATCTTCCAGAGTTGCTGCCGGAAAAAGGATTCAATGTCGCGCGTGCGCTCGTCGGAAGCGAAGGCACTTGCGTTACGATTTTGGAGGCCACGCTCCATCTCATTCCGAATCCGAAAGCGCGCAGTCTGCTCGCGCTTGGTTATCCGGATGTTTACAGCGCAGGCGATCACGCGCCGGAAATCATGCAGCACCAGCCGATCGGATTGGAAGGACTCGATCACAAGCTGATCGGCTACATGAAGAAAACCGGCCTCCATCCGGACGACATCCAACTTTTGCCGGACGGGAAAGGATTTCTTCTCGCGGAATTTGGCGGCGACTCAAAAGAAGATGCCGATGCAAAGGCGCGCGAAGTGATGGCAGCGCTGCAGAAAAAAGGCGACGCGCCGAATATGAAGCTGTTCGACGATCCGGAGGAGGAATCGAAAGTCTGGGAAGTGCGCGAGTCCGGACTCGGTGCGACGGCGTTTGTTCCGAATATGAAAGACACGTGGCCGGGTTGGGAAGACTCGGCCGTGCCGCCGGAAAAAGTTGGTCCGTATCTGCGTGATCTGCGCAAGCTCTTCCACAAATACGATTACGAAGCTTCGCTGTATGGCCACTTCGGGCAGGGCTGCATTCATTGCCGGATTCCGTTCGATCTTTACACGGCGAAAGGAATTGAGAACTGGCGCGCGTTTTTGGATGAAGCCTCCGATCTCGTGCTGAGTTACGGCGGTTCGCTTTCCGGCGAACATGGCGATGGTCAGGCGCGCGCAGAGTTGCTGCCGAAAATGTACGGCGCGGAAATCATGGAGGCCTTTCGTGAATTCAAAACCATCTGGGATCCGCAATGGAAAATGAATCCGGGCAAGGTGATCGACGCTTATCCGATCACGGCGAACCTGCGCATCGGCAGCGATTACAATCCGCGCGAACCAAAAACGCATTTTCAGTTTCCGGAAGACCAGGGAAGCTTCGCGCGAGCGGCACTGCGATGCGTGAGCGTGGGCAAATGCCGGCGGCTGAACGGCGGCACGATGTGTCCGAGCTTCATGGTCACGCGCGAGGAAAAAGATTCGACGCGCGGTCGGGCGCATTTGCTTTTCGAGATGCTGCGCGGCGAAGTGATCGGGAAGAATGGCTGGAAGGATGAGAGCGTAAAAGACGCACTCGATCTCTGCCTCGCGTGCAAAGGTTGCAAAGGCGATTGCCCGGTTAGCGTCGATATGGCGACGTACAAGGCAGAATTTCTGTCGCACTATTATGAAGGACGCTTGCGACCGATCTACGCTTACGCGTTCGGATTGATTCACGTTTGGTCGCGCCTCGCGCAAATTTCACCAGGCCTTGTTAATTTTGTGAATCGCGCGCCGTTTATCAGCGGCATCGTTAAGGCGCTAATCGGCGTCGCGCCGCAACGCCGCATGCCGGCTTTCGCAACGGAATCCTTTAAGAGCTGGTTCGCGCGCACGCGCGGTAATTTCATCGGTAGGGCGCAACGGCCCGGCGCGCCGTCGAAAACAAAGCGCGTCATTCTGTGGCCTGACACATTCAACAACTACTTCCATCCCGAAACCGCCAAAGCCGCCGTCGAAGTTTTGGAGAGCGCCGGGTTCGAGGTCATCCTGCCGAAGGTCGATCTCTGCTGCGGCCGGCCCCTCTACGATTACGGGATGCTCGACACCGCGAAACGCTGGCTTTTGCAAATCCTCCACTCGTTAGGCGAAGAAATCGAAGCTGGCACTCCGATCGTCGGATTGGAACCGAGCTGCACCGCGGTCTTTCGCGACGAAGTTTTCGCGATGTTTCCTCATCACGAAAACGCGCGGCGCTTGAAAAAGCAGACATTTACGTTGGCAGAATTTCTCGAGAAGCATGCGCCCGACTACCGAGTGCCGAAATTGCAGCGCAAAGCAGTGGTCCACGGTCATTGCCATCACAAAGCGATCATGAAAATGAGTTGCGAAGAGAAGCTGCTGAAGAAAGTCGGCCTCGATTACACAATGCCGGATTCGGGTTGCTGCGGAATGGCGGGCGCGTTCGGCTTTGAAGCGGATCATTACGACGTTTCCATCGCATGCGGCGAGCGCGTGCTCTTGCCCGAAGTGCGAAAGAGCGCAAAGGATACGTTGATCATCGCCGATGGATTCAGTTGTCGGGAGCAGGTGCGGCAAACGACCGATCGCGTGCCATTGCATATTGCCGAAGTATTGAAGATGGCCATCGATGAAGGTCCGCGCGGCCCGGCTGGAAATTTCCCGGAAGAAAAATACATCACGCCGGAGCCGCCGATTCCGTCGACGAACAGAACGCTTGCGATCATCGGCGCCGGGGCCATCGCCGGCCTGTTCTCCGCATTTGTTTGGCTTCAGCGAAAACGGCATGATTAGTTAAGAAGGGGAAACGCAAACCGGGAACGTTTGCCTAACGAGCAGTAGAAATATTTCGAGCGATTTGCAACAAATCCTGATCGTGGGCGCAGGCCCAGTAGGCTTGACGGCCGCGTGTGAATTAGTGCGGCATGGCGTGCCGGTGCGAATCATCGACAAAGCACCGCAGCGTTCGCAAACCTCAAAGGCGCTCGGGATTTTTCCGCGCACACTCGAAGTCTTTGAGATGATGGGCGTCATCGATCGCGTTCTTCCCGCCGGGCTGCGACTGCGCGGTCTCTGCATTCACAATCAAACGGAACAGATCGCGGGGATCGACATGAGTTCGGTGGCGAGTCCGTATCCGTTTGTTTTCAGTCTGCCGCAATCGGAAACCGAACGAATCTTGATTGAGCACCTGCAAGATCTCGGCGTTTCGGTCGAACGGGAACGCGAGCTCATTGGGCTCACGCAAACCGACACCGCTGTTCATGCCGTCATTCGCGATGCGAACGGAGCGGAAGAAACGATGGAGACGCCCTGGTTGCTCGGCTGCGACGGCGCGCACAGCAGCACGCGACATTTTCTTGGCCTGGAGTTCGAGGGCGCGCCTTACGACGAAAGCTTCGTCTTGGCCGATGCAAAAGTAGATGCGCCAGTCTCGAAAGATCAGGTGCATCTTTTCGCTTCTGCAGAAGGCATCTTCGCGATCATCGCGATGAGTTCCGATTGCAGTCGCGTCATCGCAAATATTCCGCCCGAATCGCGTGAACAGAATCTGCCCGAGATGACTCTGGCGGAGATTCAGCAGATCGCTGACCGACGCGGTCCGCCTGGAACTCGTCTGAGTGACGCGACCTGGATCTCGCGTTTTCACATCTCGCATCGCAAGGTGAAAGAGTTCCGCAAGCTGCGCGTTTTTCTCGCGGGCGATTCCGCACACATTCACAGTCCGGCTGGCGGACAGGGGATGAACACGGGAATTCAGGACGCGTTCAATCTCGCGTGGAAACTCGCGCTCGTCGTCAATGATCGCGCGCCGGCCCAGTTACTCGCGAGCTACCATGTCGAACGCGAGCCGGTCGCACGCGGCGTGCTCAATCTCACGGATCGAATTACGCGCATGGCCACCTTGCATAACCCAGTGCTGCAAACGGCGCGCAATATTTTGTTCCCGATCGTTAGCGGCATCGACTTCCTCGAAGAGAAAATCGCGGATCGTTTGGCGGAACTGACAGTGAATTACAGGTCGAGTCCGATCGTGGAAAATCACGGAGCTGGAACGCCTCGCGCTGGCGATCGCGCGCCCGACGCCGAACTGCGCGATGCAAACGGCAAAGCGGTTCGGTTGTTCGAGCTGTTCCGCGAAGCGCGACACATTTTGCTGTTGTTTCTCGGCGCGATGCCGAGCGACGAATCCGGGCCTTTCCAACGCGAGCTTGAGGATTCGTTAGGCGATATGATTCGGGTCTATCGAATTGCACGGGGTTTTGGAGGGACGCCCTCTGTGGCGTCCGGTTTGGGGACGGGACAGAGCCCGTCCCTCCAGGTAAGCGATCTGCTCGACATTAGCGGCAATGCTCATTCGCTCTACCATGTGTTGAACGGTGGCGTTGTTCTCGTTAGGCCGGATGGATACGTCGCGTTTCGTTGCGACCGATTCGATGCCGCGAAATTCCGCAGCTATTGGATGAGAATATTCTCCGCTGCAGGGGCGTGAAGTTGCGATCGTTTTTTCTTTCGGCTTGCCCGGCCGCGCCAGATGTGAACGACGAGAATGACTGGAAGCGCGAGCCCGATGATCAGGTGAATCCAACTCGTCCATGAGCGAATGCGCTCGCTGCCAATGTAATAAAGTCCATAACCGCTCATAATCAGGAGCGCGACGACGGAGATTAAAAAAATTCCATTGAAACGATTTCGTTTTGCGCGCCAGGCGAATTTTACATGGAGCGGGAGCATGGAGCCGATGATTAGCAGCGAAGCCGCGGCGAACAAACCATGGATGGTAAGCGTCCACGTTTCCGTAGGCGAAGAACCGAAATCGTTCTCGTTGCGGGCGAAATAGTGCAGCCAGGCCCAGAGCGCGCCGCTCGCGAACACGACGCAAAGGATGGTATGGAACGCGAATTTATGCCGACGGCTTAGCCTGATCGAGTCTGGACGCATCAGGGAATAAACCAACGCGGAACCAGGTCGCGTTCGAGAATGACGGCGTCCGCGCGGTAGCGAGTAAGAATTGGCCGGGCCAGATCGCGCAGCACGAAAATAATCTTTGTTAGCGCGTCGGCGGTCATGCAAGTCTTCGCGGAAACGGTGATGCTCACATCGTCGACAAACGATCGTTGTGTGTGTGCATCGATTAAGGCGCTGCGCATCTGTTCACCGGATTTCTTGCGACTGAAGTAGGTTGCCGATGTCGCCAGAGCGCGGTTCCGCAAAGTGACAACGCCGGCGGCGCGAGTGGGATCGAGCGGATAGCGAATGCGCACAGATTCCTCTTCCAAGCCAAAGACGCGCAAATCCCCACCGGCGTTAACAAGTCCGCTTTGCACACCGGCGTTTCTCAGCGCATCGATGGCGCGGTCGACTGCGAAACCTTTGGCGATGCCGCCGAGATCGATCGTTAGGCGACGACGAAAGCGAACGCGCCAGTTTTTTTCAAAAATGATGTCGCGCCAGTTTGCGTTGTCATTCCGAGCGAAGCGAGGGACCTCACGAGTTTGAAAGCGCGTCGTAGTTCGTGAGGTCCCTCGCCTTCGCTCGGGATGACCTGGGTTTGGACGCGGCAGAAAATTCCAGCATGCGAGCAAACGGCCGATCGTAATGTCAAAAGCGCCATCGCTTTCATCGGCGAGATCTCGCGCGGCGGTCAAGACCTGCCACGTCCATTTGTTCACCAATACAGATCGTTGATGTGCTTCACGATTCAATCGCGACACGTCGCTCTCGGAATCGTGAAAGCTCATCAGTCGATGCACTCGCACGACGGCATCGAACGCGTCTTCAATTCCGCGCATGGCAGTGAAGTCGTTAGGGGCGCGTGCCTGGATATCGACAATCGTCCCGAGCAAAGGCCGGGCCCGGCGTAACTCAGCGCAACGCGATTTCATAAAGAGCGAGAAGACGGCGCACGCCTTCTGTTATATGGCGCGAGGAAAGCGTAGCGCCGCTGATGTTCTTGATGTCTTTATCGAGCTGGAGCGGCGCATCCTTTGTTTTGCCCGTAAATTGCGCGCGCCATTTCGGATTGCGAACTTCACCGCCGTAAGTCTCGCGGTAATCCATGATCTCGATTCCGTGAACGGCGCCGGCAGGAGTCAGCCCCACGGCGTAGGTGATGTATTCGTGTTTGCCGACGACTTCATCGACGATGAACCAACCGCCACCGCTGACGCGCCATACTTTTTGTTCATCGTGCAAAACCCGAACACGACTTTCTTTCTCGATCGTCCTCCGTTGCGCCGGCGTCAGCGTCACAGGCGCCGCTGTAAATGTTTTCGCGGGAAAAATTGCCTGCTGCGCTTGCGCGACGGTTAGATATTGAACGGCGAACGTGGATGGCGCCACGAGCGCTGAGATCGGTAACGCGACAAACGCGAAGTGTGACTTCATCATTCTTCAAAAGTTGAAGCCGACTTTGAGTCGAAACACGTGACTTTGCTCCTCGGCGAAAGTCTGTCCGTCAGCCGGTTCGTCCACGCCTTTGCCATAGATCTGATAGTTGTAGGTGAGCGTGGCCCACCAACGTTCTCGCGAGTAATGGATGCTGGGACCGGCGTAGACAACGCGGTGCTCGAAGTTATCGAAGTCGAAGAGTGGATATTCCCAGCGCGTGCGAATCTCGGCGCCGACATACCAGTTCGGCACGAAGCGATATGCGATTCCTGCTGCGCTCTCGAAAGAAAGCTCCCGTGGATATTGCTCGGCGGGCTGCTTGCCCCACGCCCATTCCACACCAAAATCGAAAACGCAGATAAGTGTGTCGTCCAGGAAATCCTTCTGCAGATCAATTTCCGGTTTTATATAACGCTCGTGCTGTTTAAGGCCGTCCACTTCGTCATTGAGCAGGTAACCGCCTTCCAATCGTAGCGCGACACCCACTGGATCCTTGAACGGACTCAAGAGCCGATATTTGGCGGAAGCTTCCACGCCGCCGAAACGATAGCTATCCTTGTTGTCGAGCGCATCGCGGTCGCCATCGACTCCCTGCGTGTAAAAGTAATGTTGCACGAGCGAGAGGCTCGCTTGAAACCGATCGGTGAAGCCGTACCTGGTACTCGGTTTCGAAATCGTTGCCGTAATATGTGCCATCCGGCTTTCCTGTTCGGAACGTGACGAACTGATAAAGTTCCGATTTGTGAGCCGGCAGAGTTTCCGCGCCGCGGACGAATCCCCACAATTGTTCATCGGCACGCGCGATGGCAACGCCAATGAAAAGGAAACCGGCGACAACGAATATTTTTTTCATCGCCATGTTTCCTAACACAGCGCCAGAACGTCCGCTGCCGGGCCGTTGCCAATTTTTAGCGCCGAATTGCGCGGAGGCGCTAAGGAGCCGTCGCGGGCGCAGCCGAAACGAGTCGCTTGATCAGATCCTCGGACGTCACGAGACCGGTCAGCTTTCTTTTTGCGTTCACCACCGCTGCCAGACCGAGCCGCGCGGCGCGCAGCCGCTGGATAAGACGGTAGGCTGGCTCTTCCTCACGCGCGGTGACGATCCGACGAATGTATTTCTCGATCGGCGCGCGAGTCGAATCGAACAGGATATCGGAGACGTTGACGAGACCGATGGCTTCTCCTTTTTTTGAAATGACGGGCAGGCGATCGATTTGAGTGCTCGCGCTGAGTCGCAGGATTTTCTCGACCGGAGTGTTGGGCTCGATTGTCACCATTTTGGGAAACGGCACCATGACATCGCGCGCTTTCACCATCGTGAAATCGACGACGTTATTAATCATGACGCGCTCCGTCGTAGTGAGCGAGCCTTCCTGTTCGCTTTGCGTTGTGATTTGTTTCAATTCTTCGCGCGCAGCAAACAGGCGTCGCCGTTTGTCTTTTCGCGGCATGAATGGACGGCCTAATTGCTTCCCCAATTCCAGAACGGGCCAAAGCAACGTGGAGACGATGTCGAGCAGACCGCCCAGGGGCGCAAGCGCGCGAAAAGGAAAACGCCGAAAGAGCGATTTTGGCAAAACACCCAGAACAAAAACGTAAACTGGAAGAGCTATAAGGAGCGCCACGAAAAATCCGGCATTGCCGAAAATACGCACAAGGCGGTGCGTTAGCAGAATCAACGCGAGGATGTCTGCCATGTTCGTAACCAGAAGCACAGTTACTAACAAGCGCTCCGGATGTTTCAACAAACGCTCGAGACGAATGGCGGCGGGCTGTCCGCGCTTGGCTTGAGCGCGCAACCGAACCGGATTGATGGCGAGAAGCCCTGCCTCGATTCCGGCGAACAAAAACGAAATCATCCAGAATGCGAAAATGGCGAACCACGCAGTCATGATGTTCCGTTTCCTTCCCCGTCCGACGTACACGTTGTTTTTTCGAGAAGGATTTCTTCGATGCGCTTTCGACTTGCACGCCGAACAGTGATCGCGAGCCGCGGCAGTTCCAATTGTGCACCCGATGCCGGGAGATATCCCAGTCGCGTGAAAACGAAACCACCGATGGTGTCGATACCTTCGGCCTCAATTGCAAATCCGAGATGCTCGCGCAAATCGTCGAGCCGGGCGTTTCCGCTAACGATGAAACGTCCGCCCGCGAGCGGCTCGATGTAAAGTTCGGCGTCCGCCAGCGGCGCGGCGTCGCCGATTATTTCTTCGACGATGTCGGAAAGGGTAATGATTCCCTCGGTGCCGCCGTATTCATCAACGACGACGGCGAGACCTTGCGGACGGGAAAGAAATCCGCGCAGCAAATCCATCGCGCGCATCGTTTCCGGAACGAACGAAGGATTAATCAGCGCTTCGGTGTAATGCTCGGCCGGATCGAACAGGAACGATTTCGCGTCGAGAATTCCGACAATTTGATCGGGCGTATCGGTGTAGACAGGGACGCGGTGATGCCGTTTTTCCTTTAATCGCGCGATCACCTGTTCATTCGTTAGGTCATCAGGTAGCGCGAAGGTATCGACGCGCGGCGTCATGCAATCCTTGGCCGTCTTATCGCCGAGCTTGATGATTTCCTGAATCATTTCGCCTTCGGCTTCCTGGAGGGAGCCTTCTTCTTCGCCAATCTCGACCAACGTTTCGAGCTCCTCGTCCGTCAGACGATGACGCGTGCGCAAATGCTTTGGCGTGATTCGGTCGACGACGGCAGAACTGATTGTCTCAACACTTCGGCCAACCAAATCCAGCAAAGGGATCATCATCTTCAGCGCCACGACGCCGATGGCGGAGAGACGGTACGGCGCGGAAAGCGCGAGCAATTTGGGAATGAGATCGCAGACCAGAACGATGATGGCGAAAATTGCGAGAGCGACGAGCCATTGCGGCACGCGATTAGCGAGCGGGCCTTCCCAGACAAAAAACAAAGTGAGCAGGATAAGCGGGACGTTCACAAACACGTCGCCGAGAAGGAGAACATTGAGCACATGCCGCGGATTCTCGCGAAACAATTGCAGGAATTTTGAGAGCGAAGGATGATGCTCTTCCAATCTTCGGAGTTGATGCGGCTTTAGAGAAAAGAGCGCGGTCTCGAGACCGGAAAAAAGTACGGACCAAAATATCAGGACCCCGATCGCGAGAAGGAGAAGAGTGAGAACGCCGGCCGTCATTCTTCGCTGCGGCGGCGGTTGCGTAACCGCGCGTCCTCCGAAAAACTCCAGCGTGCTTGTTTGCCGATCATCTCAGCCACGCCGAAGGTAAAACCACCCATGACTAAAGGCGAGAGGATTTCGCGAATGGTGGAAAAATTCGAGGAGGAAAGCGGCTCCAAGAGTGTGTCGGAGAACGGTTTCTACCGCGCATATTTTCGTCTCTGGAACGAGCAGGATTACTACCAGGCGCACGATGTTCTCGAACATATCTGGCTCGAAACAACGACCGACGACGCTGGGTATTTTAAAGGGTTGATTCAGGCCGCCGGCGCCTTCGTTCATCTAAAAAAGCAATTTGAGCATCCAACGCACCCGAAGCATGGACGACGCCTTCAGCCAGCCGTTCGTCTTTTCCAACTCGCGCTGAAGAATCTCGCGGATTACGTCCCGGTGCGTCATGCCTTCGAGGTCGCCAAGTTTCGCGAAATGCTCGAATCCCATGTCGACGCGATATTGCGCTCGGATTACAAAAAGAATCCGTGGTCGCCCCAGAGCGCGCCGCGTCTCGAACTCAAATTTTAGAAATGCGATCGCGCCAACGGGAGGCAAAAGAAATCTTAGCTGTGCCGGGCTTATTTGCTTGTCATGTCGAGCGAATTCGAGACATCTCTCATCGCTAATTCGGGCAAGAGATTCCTCGACTTCGCTCGGAATGACAAGAATGTGATGCCGTGATGCCTGACCAGGTGGCTGCTGAAATAGCGCCAGAGATTGCGCAACATGTTAATCGTCTGGCGCACGAGAAATCGCCTTACCTTCTCCAGCACGCACACAATCCGGTCGATTGGTACCCGTGGGGTGAGGAAGCGTTCGCGAAAGCGCGGAAAGAGAACAAACCGATTTTTCTCTCGATCGGTTACTCCACCTGCCACTGGTGTCATGTCATGGCGCACGAGTCGTTCGAGAATCCGGAGACGGCGAAGATCATGAATCGCGAGTTTGTGAACATCAAAGTGGACCGCGAGGAAAGGCCGGACGTGGATCGCGTTTACATGACCTTCGTGCAGGCAACGACGGGTGGTGGCGGTTGGCCGATGAGCGTTTGGTTGACGCCGGATCTGCAACCATTCGTCGGCGGCACTTATTTTCCACCGGAGGATCGTCTTGGTCAGCCCGGCTTCCCAAAAGTGCTCGAGCGAATCGCGATGGCCTGGAAACAGGATCACGCGAAGATTACCGAGCAAGGCGCGAAAATAATCGCGGCTTTGCGTGAAGCGGGAAGCGCGGCGGCCGATCAGGGAGCCGGTCTCAATGCGAAGATTTTAGATAAGGCGTATGAGCAATTGTCGCGCACGTATGATGCGCATGAGGGTGGTTTCAGCGGAGCGCCGAAATTTCCGCGACCTGCGACGCTGAATTTCCTTTTTCGAGTTTATGCACGTAGCGGTTCCGAATCTCCGAGCGCTAAACACGCTTTGGAAATGAATCTGTTTACGTTGCGCAAAATGGCCGCGGGTGGAATACACGATCATCTCGGCGGCGGCTTCCATCGTTACTCTGTCGATGCGTTGTGGCACGTGCCGCATTTCGAAAAAATGCTCTACGATCAGGCGCAGCTGGCTGTTGCATATGTCGATGCGTTCCAGATCACCCGCGATCCAGAGTTTGAAAAAGTCGCGCGCGATATTCTCGATTATGTCCGGCGCGACCTGACTTCGAAGGAAGGCGGATTTTTTTCCGCGGAGGATGCGGACAGTTTACTCGAACACGGAAAGCCGGAACATGCTGAAGGTGCTTTCTATGTCTGGACGAAAAAGGAGATAGACGATTCGTTAGGCAAGGGCGCCCGCATTTTTAACTTTCGTTATGGCGTGGAAGGGGAGGGGAATGCGCCTCCCGGCAGCGATCCGCAGGGAGAATTCCGCGGTAAGAATATTTTGATCGAGCGTCATACCATCGCTGAAACCGCCAAAGAATTCGGAAAGAGCGAAGATGAAACTCGTGCCTCTTTAGAAAAGGCTCGCGAAACACTTCTTGCGCTTCGCGCGAAACGACCGCGGCCTCATCTCGATGACAAGATTATTACAGCGTGGAATGGACTGATGATCTCTGCTTTCGCCCGGGCGGCTCGCGTTCTGGATGATGCCGCTTACCTGAAATCGGCCAACGAGGCCGCGGAATTCATTCGGGCGAATCTCTATGATGAATCGACGAAGTCGCTCGTGCGCAATTTTCGCGAGGGAAAAGGAACCGTTGCCGGTTTTGCAGAGGATTATGCGTTTGTCATCCAGGGCTTGCTCGATCTTTATGAAGCCGATTTCGATATCGGCTGGCTCAAGTTGGCGGTCGAATTACAACAGACCCAGGACCGAATCTTTTTCGATAAAGCGAACGGGGGTTATTTCAGCACGAGCGGCGAGGACAAGAGCGTCTTGCTCCGGATGAAGGAGGACAACGACGGCGCGGAGCCTTCATCCAATTCCATCGCTGCGCTCAATCTCCTGCGATTGGCGCAGCTGCGCGGGGAGAGCGAATACCAGGAGCACGGGGAGAAAACGATCAACGCTTTTGCCGGAATCCTTGGCCGTGCCCCGATTGCTCTACCGCAAATGCTCGTCGCCCTGGATTATTCGTTAGGCAAGCCGCGACAGATCATCATTGCGGGCGAAAAAGGCAAAGCCGACACAAAGAAGCTGTTGAGCGAAGTGCGCGCTCATTATCTTCCGAGCGCGACACTGGTTCTCGCCGATGAGGGTAAAGGCCAGAAATATCTCGGCGAAAAACTCGAAGCACTCCGCGCGATGAAAAGAGTCGACGGCAAGGCGACAGCCTACGTTTGCGAGAATTTTACCTGCAAGGCACCGGTAACGGATGCGAACGCGCTCCGAAAATTGTTGTTGGCGAAGAAGGAACCGACGTCGCGCTGAATCCGGGGAGCGTACGCGCCCTCGCGCGCAGGTTTCGGCGCCCCCGCCGAAACAAGCGAACGGCCAAAAGAAATTCGATGTTCAGAAAAAGTTCGCCATGGCGAGGGCGCCATGGCCTGCACGCGAGGCGGGTGCGCTCCTCGGATAATCGTCAGTGCGGCGCGTCGTTTTCTTCGCCGTTTTCGAATTTCACCACTCCGGTCGGCAGCTTCTTGCGTCGACGCAGTCGCATCCAATTGTTCCAGGTTTTGCGGAGGCTGTCTTTCGGCGTCATGTAGTGCTGATTGAGTTCGGTGCCTTTGACAATCTGATCGAGAACTCCTCTTACCGAAAAATCGTCCGTGTGCAGAATGGTGTAGGCCGTGCCGATGGCAGCGTAATGATGCGCGTCGCTTGCCGCGGTCATCGGTAGTTTGCGTAGCTGCGCGTACTTGAAAGCGTAGCGATTGTAACGCCGGAGCGTCGTCGCCGCGTTGAAAACTTCGATCGCATCCACCGGCAAAGTTTCCAGGGTATGGAAACGAATGCCCGCGCGAAACAGATCGTACGGGTGCGGTGGAATCGCGAGACCACCGCGATCGTGAATAAGTTCGACGACTTCGCGAGCTGGTCTCCCCTTCAATTTGGATGGTGATGGCAAAGTCGCACCGATGCAGAGCAAATGACCTTCTGCCGTCGTTACTTCGACGCCGGGAATGATGAGGAAATCGTCGACCGGCTTGCCGTCTTCGCGCATCAGGCCCTGATCGAGAAGATAGGTGATCGCCTCGCAAGTGTTGTGGTCGGTAATAGCAAAGCCGTTCAGTCCTTTCTCGCGCGCGGCGGCGATGTTTTGTTCCGGACTCGAGACTCCATCGCCGGAAAAAAAGGTGTGCGTGTGGAGGTCGATCTTGAAGGGCATGTGGTGGACGCTAGTTTGGACTCGGCGAAATGAAAAGTGTCGGTTTCAAGGAATGGGCGATCGTCTGCCAGGCGTTGGGCAAGGGCGAACAGACCGTCATTTTACGCAAGGGCGGGATTGCCGAAGGGCGCGATGGATTTGCGTTTCGCCACCGGGATTTTTTTCTCTTCCCAACGTTCTTTCATGAACAGATCGAAAAAACGCGCCTGACAAACGCGAGCGTTCCGCAGCCTAACGAGTTGCAGGTCGAGATTCAGTTCTTTGCGAAAATAGAACATGCGCGCCGAATTGAATCGTGGGAAACCGTCGTCGCACTCGAGCCTTTTCATGTTTTGAAACAATCGGTCGTGCAGGAACGATTCGATGACGCTCGTGCTCCCGGGATTCACGTCGCATTCGTCCGCGTCTTTCGTCTGGAGCAGAGCTGGATCTTGCCTAACGAGAAGCGATACGCCGGCTGTCGCTCGTGGGTTGAATTGCCTGAACGTCCAGAGACAATTCGCTTAGAACCCGTGCTTCGCGACGCAGAGTATGCGGCGACAGAGAAGAGATTTCTCGGGACGATCGTATCTAGCTGACGGCTTCGACGAGGAACTCGGGAGCCGGTTCCTCAGCATGTCCCTTAAATTGCATGTCATAAAGCCGACGGTAGTAACCTGATTTGTCCAGCAATTCGCTGTGTGTGCCGATCTCTTTGATCCGGCCCTTGTCCATGACCACAATCTGATCGGCGGAAAGAATAGTGGAGAGGCGATGCGCGATGGCGATGACGGTCTTTCCGGCAGCGAGCTTTTCCAGTGCCAGTTGAATTTGCTTTTCCGATTCCGAATCGAGCGCTGAAGTTGCTTCGTCGAGAAGAAGAATCGGCGCGTTCTTCAAAAGTGCGCGCGCGATCGCCAGTCGTTGCTGTTGTCCGCCGGAAAGCAGACATCCTTTGTCGCCGATGACGGTCTGGTAACCCTTTGGCTGCGCCATGATGAAATCGTGCGCGTAGGCGGTCTGCGCCGCGGCATAGATTTCCTCTTCCGTCGCGTCGAGCCGTCCGAACAGGATGTTTTTGAAGATCGTGTCGTGAAAAAGAAATGTTTCCTGACTGACAAGTCCGATCTGCTCGCGCAACGACCGTTGCGTTATCTTTCGCAGATTGTGGCCGTCGATTGCGACCACACCCGTTTTGGGATCATACAAACGCAAGATTAAAGAAAGGATAGTCGATTTGCCTGCACCACTGGCACCAACCAGCGCATAAGATTTTCCCGCTTCGATCTGCAGGGTCAGGTCTTTGATCGCATCGGTAACGCCGCCAGCATAACGAAACGTCACGTTTCTAAATTCCACCTGACCGAGGGCCGGCGGGAGCGGCACGGCGTCGGGCGCATCCTCGACATCTGGTTTGGAATCCATGATGGCAAAAATTTGAGTTGTCGCTGCGATCGATCGTTGCATGACGATGTGAATGCGACTGAGTGTTTTGACCGGCTCGTAAAGGATAAAAATTCCCGAGATCAATCCGAAAAACCGGCCCGCACTTAAATCTGCGATATAGACATACAGCAAAGCACAACCGACACCGAAAGCGGCGAGCGTTTCCACGAGCGGACCGATTGCTTCGGTCGCTCTGATCATGCGCATCACGTTCCAAAATAGCAGCTGATTAGTGCGTCGGAATGATTTTTCCTGATGGTCCTCGCGCGCGAATGATTTGACGACGCGGATGCCGGCGAACGTCTCCTGCATCGTCACCACCATTTCACCCATGCCCGCGAATTCGCTCTGGACGGCTTTACGCGCGCGCTTTCCGAAAACCCGTATCGGTATCAGGCAAGATGGGAACAGAACCAGCGTCACGAGCGTGAATTTCCAATCCATGTAAAGCAACACGGCGATCCCGCCGATGATCGTGACCGGTTGTTTAAAAACGTCGCTGCTAACGGTGGTCAATGCCGCTTGCATACCGCGTGTGTCGTTAGTGATGCGCGACATGAGCTGGCCGGACTGCATGCGATTAAAAAAATCCATCGAATGCCGCACCATCTTGGAGAAAAGCTGAACACGAATGTCGGAAACGACCTTGTTGCTCACCCACTGCATGTAATAAGCATTCGCGAATGAGCAGAGGCTCCGCACCGTCATGACGGCGGGTATGGCGAGACAGGTCAGGACGATGGCGTTGATCTTCGGGCCCTGGTTCAGAAGGCTCGGGTTATTCTTTAGTGCGGCGAGCCCAACTGATGGACCGCCGTGAAAAATGAAACCCGTCACGCGCGCGACAACGAGCGGGAACATCGCGTTGACGGCGCCGAACGCGAAGCCGAAGGCGAGTCCCATAACGAAACGCCACCGATACGGTTTCACATACGAGAACAGCCTTCGGTAAGGACCCGCTGCCGCACGTATGGTCTGCCAAAAAGTAAGTTTGATTTTGTCTGGTTTCGGCTCGCTCATGAGATGGGGGCCGCTGTCGGAGCCGACAGCAACGCTTCCATAGCATCGATCACCTCTTGCGTCGAGATCTCGTTCATCGTTCTCCTCCGTTGATCGGGCGAAAAATCTGTCACCGGCCCGTCTGTTCCACCTTGTAAAATAAGAGCAGGACTTGAGCGCGGCCGCCAATGAAATGGATTCGTCGGTCCGTAAAGGACTACCTGCGGCGTTTGCATTGCCGCGGCCAGATGAGTGGGCGCAGAATCGACGCCGACGAGCAGCGATGCTTTCGCGATCAAGGCGGTAAGAGTGAGCAAATCGATTCTGCCTGAAAGATCGACGATCGGTTCGCGCAAACGCGATTTGATTTCGGCGACGTGCTTTTGTTCCAGCAGCGAGTCACCGCTCGTCAAAACACCTTGTCCGCCATTTTCCACACAGTGATTGATAACTCCGGCCCATCGCTCCGCGTCCCAAAATTTTTCCACGCGAGCCGAACCTGGATGAAAGATAACGAATGGACCGTCGATTCCGTGACTCGACAAGATTTCCTCCGCCTTGCTCTTCGCTTCTTGAGGAACTCTGAGATGCAAATCTCCCGCAGCGTTTGCGATCCCGAGCGGCTGAATAAATGCCAGGTGATGATCGATCGTGTGCTTGTCTCGCACCGACGACTCAACGAACTCATCATAAAAAAAGGGACGCCACTTCGATCGTACTTTTGTCCGCTCGTAAGTGATTTTTTTCTTCGCTCGCGAAACAAACGCCAGAAATCCCGAACGATCAGTCCGGGTGAAATCAACGCAGTAATCGTAGTGACTCGTCAGGATTGGAAGCCAATGATGCGCGTATGCCCAACTGTTCGCGATTAGGAAACGATCGACTCCGGGAATCGCTGGAGACAGATCCCGGCACGACTTCGAGATAGCGACGTGGATAGTGGCTTCGGGAAAATTTGCGCGCAACGCCGCGATGGCAGGTACGGTCAAAATCAAGTCACCGATGCGCTTGAGCTGGATGAGAAGAATTTTCACGATTTTTTCTTCTGCCGATCTCGTTCATCGCGCCATCGTCATGGCCAATTCGTACGCGCCGAGCAGGCGCTCCCGAAAATGATCCCAGGTGAAATTCTCCACGACCCGCGCTCTCGCCGCGACGCTCATCCGTTCGACGATCTCGGGGTGATCGTACAAATGCCGAATCGCATCTGCGAGCGCGATAACATCTCCGGGCGGAATAATGATGCCTTCGACGCCGTCCACCACGACATCGCCTGACTCGCGTGTCGTGATCTGCGGCAACCCGCACGCCGCCGCTTCGTAAGTCACCTTCGCGCTGCCTTCGCATTGCGATGGAAAAACGTGGATCGTGCTTTGGCTTAAATACTGTTCGGGATTTTTCGCAAAACCGACAACGCGAATGTTGTCCCGCCAGAATTTTTTCAGATGTGGTTTGGCCTCGTCATGGACGGAACCGACCAGCCACAGCTCGGCGTTTTGCAGATTAAGGCGATGCCATGCTTCGAGCAGGTGATGGATGCCCTTGCGCTCAATGAGCGCGCCGGAAAATATCGCCCGAAAGATCTCCGGACGTTGTCCCGGCTTGAAGCGATCAACATCGACACCGCGCGGAAGATAAAACAGCTTCTCTTCCGGGAAACCCTGCACCCGAAATGTCTCGGCCGCCGTTTCCGAAAGAACGACAAGCAAATCCGCCAGATCGTATTCTTCCAGAAAGCGCTTACGATCGAGCAGGAGGTTTTCCTTCCATTGCCGATAGTGGGACAGGCGAGGAGCGGGCGCGGCGGGCGGTTGTTCCCGCTGGATTTTACCGCGGTCACGATGCCATGTGGGAATTTCTATGATGGATGGAATACCGAGCTTGTGGGTCACGCGCAGCGATTGCAGACAATCGCCCGACCAGCTGTGAAATAAATCAAAGCGATTGGTAGCAAGCTGGCGGGATGCAATCCAGTCGAGGTATCGCTTTTTCGCACCGTAATAATACGGACTTTCGAGATACGAAAGGAGACGGACCGGATGCCAGCGCAACGAATGGATAAGCGCCGCAGGAATTTCCGTCTGTCGATTATCGTAAGCGACCGCCTTTCCAAGAAAGCCTCCGCGATAAGATGCGCGCAATGCTTCGAAAGCGTCGGTATCCAGTCCCGATCCGCCAATGCGCGCGAAAATGGAATAAAGAAGATGGCGCGGAAGTGTCCGCGCGTGGGTGCGCATCGGCCCTGTCTGCACGGGGGCATTTATAGTTTCGCCGGGCATCGGATAACAATTATTATGGCGAACCTCGGTCAGGTAAAGGCCAAGGCCTAACGTTTGCGATGACCCACGATAGATGAAAATCGGATTTGTACGCCGCGGCTTTTCCTCGAGTGGCGGAGCGGAGAATTACTTGCAGCGACTAGCGCGCGGTGTCCGGGAGGCTGGTCACGACGTGGAGCTTTTCACGACGAAGGAATGGCCGGCTGAGGAGTGGACCGATGGAAAATTGAATTGGTTACAGGCCGGGTCGCCTCTCGCGTTCGCAAACGAAGTAGAGAATGCGTGGCGCGGGACCAGAGGCGATGTCCTCATGAGTTTGGAGCGAGTCTGGCGCTGCGATATTTATCGCGCGGGAGACGGCGTGCATCGCGCATGGCTGGCGCGCCGGGATCATTTGCTCGGTCCACTGCGACGATTCATGACGCGGCTCAACCCGAAACATTCGGAAATCTTGCGATTGGAAGAGGCCTTGTTCCTGAAACAAGGCGCACAGCGCGTAATCGTGAATTCGCAGATGGTCAGAAATGAAATTATCAAATTTTACGATTACCCCAGCGAGCGGATCGATCTGGTTTACACGGGTGTTCCGCTCGATGTTTTTTTCCGCGCAGCTGAACACCGCCTCGAACAGCGTCGCGCATTGGGCTTAAGCGAAAGCGACGTCGCGTTACTTTTTGCGGGCTCGGGTTGGGAACGAAAGGGTCTGCACGAGGCGATCGCCGCATGCAAAAATCACGGATTGCGTTTGCTCGTTGCGGGTCGCGGCGACGAGCGAAAGTTTAAGGCGCCGAATGTCCAGTTTCTCGGCGTGGTGCGCGACATGCCCGCGCTCTATGCCGCGGCCGACATTTTCATTTTACCGACATTTTACGATCCGTTTTCCAATGCCTGTCTCGAAGCACTCGCTTCGGGTCTTCCAGTTATCACAACGCGCGATAATGGTTTCAGCGAAATCATCGAAGATGGCGTGCACGGATCGATCGTCGATCGCGCCACAGATACCGCCGCCTTGGGCGAGGCGATCGAATTTTGGAGCGATGCAACAGTGCGCGAAAATGCGCGGTCCGGGATTCTGGCGCGCGCATCGCAATTCGACATTTCGAAAAATGTCGAGCAAACCCTCAGTCTGCTACTTCAGGTCGCAGCGAGCGCTGTAGCCGTATCGGGAAAAATGCGGAAAACCTGATCGAGCCGTGCGATTTCAAAGATCGGCCGGACGTTCGATTGCAAACCGGCGAGCGCGAATTTGCCGCCATACGCTTCCACGTTTTGCATTCCTTCGATCAAAACCGCCAGGCCTGAGCTATCGATGTAACTTACCTTCGTTAGGTCGACGACTACCTGTTTCGGCTTGTCATCGATCAACGCGCCGAGTGATGCGGAAATGCGCGGCGAGACGTGTAAATCTATTTCGCCTTCGAGCGGGAGAACGTGCTCCTTGTTATTTAACTTGACCATTTCGGCGCCGGGATTCGAGGAAGATGTCATTCTGCGGCCAATCGTCAATTCTCACCATCCGAGTTTTGCGATGACTTCGCCGGTTTGGCTAAAGTCATCGAAAAGAAAATCTGGATGGGACCTGGCCAATGCCTCACGCGACCGCGATCCAGTTGCCACGGCAATCGTCCGCGCTCCGATTGCCTTTCCGCAGGCAACATCATGTTCGGTATCGCCGATGACGTCGACGGATGAAGGCGCGAATTTCCAGCTGGTATATTCCAGCGCGCGAGCACACGCGATGGCTCCCAGTTCATTGCGGTCGTGGTGATCATCGGCAAAGGCTCCAAAGGGGAAAAATGTCCATAGCCCGTAATGTTCCAGCTTTAACTGTGCCCCACGGGCGAGGTTTCCGGTAAGCAGACCCAATGTAGCGTGCGATTGCGACGTAAGGTGCTCGAGCAACTCGACGATTCCGGGCAGGATGCGACCCTGACAGATCGGTAGTTGCCGGGCCAGCAACTCGAGATAAGTCTCGAAAAAACGGCGCAGTTCTTCCGCGTTGGGTTGGGTTCCATGTTTGGTCAGAATTTGACGGACGATTCCCGAATCTGTTCGACCCGCGATTTCGATGCCGGTCAGATCGTCATCAATCCCGAAGCGCTTTTTAGTTGCGAGCTTCAATGCTTCTACACCCGCGCCGCCCGTATTGATCAGCGTGCTGTCGATGTCGAAAAGGATGAGGCGACGACTTTCTTTTTCTGTCATGTCGAGCGAAGTCGAGACATCTCTCACCGTTTCGAAATCTTGTCATGAGAAAGAAGGACTATCGTGGTCGACTCGCGCCGTCTCCGACCGGTTATCTGCATCTCGGCCACGCCATGACTTTCTGGCGTGCGCAAGAGCGCGCCCGGAAAAATGGCGGAGCGCTCGTATTGCGCATCGAAGATTTGGATCGCGATCGTTGCCAATCGGAATTCCGTGAGGCCGTCGCTGACGATCTGCGCTGGTTCGGATTGGCATGGAGTGAGGGGCCCGATCTGGGTGGTGAATTTGGTCCCTATCTGCAAAGCCAGAGACGCGATCGCTACTTTGCGGCATGGAAGAAATTACACGCTGGCGGATTCATCTATCCATGCACCTGTTCACGGCGCGACGTCCTAAATGCCGCTGGTGCGCCGCATTCTGAAAATGAAGAACCAATTTATCCCGGCACATGTCGACCTGTTGCAACTAGCCATCCCGATGTAGCTGCCCCGAAAGCTTTCGGGGCAGAACGCGTGGCTCTGCTGCCAGTGACGGCGGCAGCTACGACACATTGGCGATTTCGCGTACCCGATGGTGAGTTGATCACATTTGTTGACCAGCGTTTGGGGCAACAGTCTGCCGTTGCTGGAAAACATTTCGGCGACTTTGTAGTTTGGCGAGCGGACGACATACCGGCGTATCAACTTGCTGTCGTCGTGGATGACGCAGCGATGCAGATTAGCGAAGTCGTGCGCGGCGCCGATCTGGTGAGCTCAACTTTCCGCCAGCTCTTGCTTTATCGCGCGCTCGATCTCGCGCCGCCACAATTCTATCACGCGCCACTAATTAACGATTCGTTAGGCAATCGACTCGCCAAACGCCATGCGTCCTTGAGTCTGCACGCTTTGCGAGAGGCCGGCGTCGGACCCGCATTCACTTCGGGCACAACATGAGGACTGCGAATGAATCGCGAGGCCCCGGTGTGCACGCCCTAATTTAGAACGGACGACGTCAGCAGGTTCTCGATTTTTACCGGCAATTCTCGCACGCGAACGCCTGTCGCGTGGTAGACCGCCGCGGTGATGGCAGCGGCGATGCCGGCAAGGCCGATTTCACCGATCCCGCGGGCGCCCAACTGGTTGATCGCTTTGTCAGGATAATCGAGAAAGTGCACGTCGATCGATGGCACGTCGGCGTTCACCGCCATGATGTAGTCGGCGAGATTCGAATTAATCGGCGCTCCATTTTGCGGATCGTAGGACGTCTCCTCGAAGAGCGCCATGCCGATCCCCATCACGACCGCGCCCTCGATCTGGTTTCGCCCGGCGAGCGGATTAATAATGCGGCCCGCGTCGATCACCGTCACGACCCGGCTGACGCGCAATTGGGCAATCTCCGGCTGCCATGTGACTTCGACGAAATGACAGCCGAACGAATGCGTCGAGAACTTTGGCTTTGGATTACCGAACGTCCCTTCCGATTTTCCGCTGCCGGTGACGAGGCGAAGATTGGCGCGCCGGAGCAAGTCCGCGAATGGCACAGCGTTCGCAGGGCCGTCAGTTTTTACAAAAACTCGACCGTCTTCAAAGGCCAGCTCGTCGCGTTTGCGCGTCTCGAACGGCGATCCGGCGGTCGTCGTGGCGATCGTCAGGATCGATGTAATCGCATTATCAGCGGCGGTGAAAACGGCTGGAATAATCGATCCGGTCACCACCGATCCGCCCGAGAGCGGGCCTTCCGGAAGCGTCGTATCGCCAAGAGCCACCTCCACTTTCTCCATCGGCACGCCGGTCTTTTGCGAGGCAAGTTGCGCGAGGATTGTGTAGGTGCCGGTGCCGATGTCTTGCGTGCCGCACGCGACGCGCGCCGTGCCGTCGTCGAGGAGCTGGACTCTCGCCTCGGCAGCGAAGCGCGCAGCGATCCAGGCGCAACCGGCCATCCCCCATCCGAGAATCAATCCGTCGCGTTTCATCGAACCGACAGCCGGCGCGCGCTGCGACCAGCCGAACTTTTTCGCGCCAAGCTCGAAGCATTCGAGCAAATGGCGCGATGAGAATGGGATGCCTAACGACTCATCAATCTTCGGTTCGTTTAAAACGCGGAGTCGAACCGGATCGATCTTGAGTTCGTCGGCCAGTTCGTTCAGCGCCGACTCGGTGGCGAAAAGGCCGGGCACAGCGCCGGGGCCGCGCATGTCGGCCGCTGGTCCGACGTTGCGCGTGGCGCGTCCGAACGTTACTCGAAGATTCGGGACACTGTACAGGAATGGCGTCGCCTCACCGCAATCCTCGTGGTGATCACCGTTAATGGACCGATGGTAGACGTAATCGTGCTGGAGCGAGACGAGCCTGCCCTGTGGTGTAGCGGCCAGTCGCACTCGCTGTTGGGTACGCGCGCGATGACCGGTTGTCTGAAACATCATCCTGCGGCTGAGCACGAGTTTGACTGGTTTGCCAAGCTGGCGTGCCGCCGCAACGGCGAGTGGACAATGCGTCCATGGAAAAAGTTTACTGCCGAAACCGGAGCCGACGAACTTCGTGATGACGCGCACGTTCTCTTTCGGTAAGCCGAACATTTGCGCGAGCACGCCTCGAAGATTGAAGACTCCTTGGGACTCTTCATAGATGGTCAACTTTTCGCCGTCCCAGATTGCGGTTGTTCCCTGCAACTCGATCGGATTGTGCGTCTCAGCCGGCGTAATATAGGTTTGGTCGAGCTTGACCGGGGCGCTGGCAAAAGCGGCCTCCGCGATGCCACGCCCGCTTTGTAACCGACGCTGCGGCCCAAAGGTGGAGGGAATCTCCGCGGGATCGTCGTCCGCTTTGAGATCGGTCTCGACGTTTGGCTTCTCCCGGGCGTACGTGACACGAACTGCATCGGCAGCCGCCGTCGCCGCCTCGAAAGTGTCGGCCACGGCCAGCGCGACGTATTGGCCATAGTAGCGAACGATGTCGTCCTCAAATGGTGGGCGGCGCTCTTCACAAATGCCGTCGATTCCCTCTCCCAGGACCGAGCGGAAGATCTTTCCGATATTCTCCCGATGAAAAATTGCGCGCACGCCCGGCAGCTTTTCGGCGGCGGCGGTGTCGAGCTTTGTAATCCTGCCGTTTGCGATCGTGCTGCAGACGGGCACCGCGTAAAGCAAGTCGGGGAAGTGAAAGTCCGATGCGTACATCGCCAGGCCGCTTACCTTCACCGGCCCATCGATCCGCGGCGTCTTGCGGCCGATTGGCGATGTCGCAGGGATTTCTCGAGTCGTAGGCATGTTCGCTACTCGTTAGGCGGATTGCGTTGCGAGTTTCAGCGCGTGCACGAGGCAACGTTTCGCCAGTTCTACTTTGAAGCCATTTTGGCTTTGCGGTTTTGCGTCGCGTAGCGCTGCATCCGCGGCTTTTCGAAAGACGGCTTCTGTCGGCGATCGATCGGTTAGTTCATCTTCCGCCTCAGTCGACCTCCACGGCTTTGTCCCAATTCCGCCGAGCGCGATGCGCGCGTGCGTAATTTTACCGTTCGAAATTGTGATCACGATCGCAGCGGACGCGAGCGCAAATTCGTAGGATGCACGATCGCGCAGTTTTAAATATAGGGATCGGCTGCCAGGCGCTGGCGGCGGAAGCGTGACATGTGTAATCAAATCGCCCGGCTCCAGAACGGTTTCACGTTGCGGCGTGTTTCCGGGCAAAAGATGGAAGTCCGCGATCGGAATACTCCGCTCGCCTTTTGTTCCGCGCACGTGAATCGTCGCTTCTAGTGCGGCCATGGCGACGTTCATGTCGGATGGATTCGTCGCGATGCAGTGCTCGCTCGTTCCGAGAATCGCCAGACTACGATTTGCTCCAGTAATCGCGGCGCAACCCGAACCGGGTTCGCGTTTGTTGCACGGCATATCGGTAGCGCGAAAATACATGCAGCGAGTGCGTTGCAGCAGGTTGCCGGCGGTGGTCGCCATGTTACGAAGTTGCGCCGACGCTCCGCTCAAGATCGCTTCGGAAAGTACCGCGTAGTTTTTTTTGACGAGCGGGTCGTAAGCGAGGTCCGAATTGCGCACCCCGGCGCCGATCGTTAGGCCGCCGTCCGGCAGCGCTTCGATTTTGTCGAGCCGCAATCGGTTGATGTCGATCAGCGTCGTTGGCTGTTCGACATTCAACTTCATCAGATCGATCAGCGTCGTGCCGCCTGCGATGAAGCGAATATCCGCGCCTTGTTGCGCGGTCGTTGCTTTCGCTGCTACTGCGATTGCTTGTGCGGTGTCGTTTGCCCGCGTGAGTGCGAAAGTTTTCATCCGGCTTTCTGCGACCTGGCGTTTTGCCGCACACTCTGAATCGCTTCGACAATGTTTGGATAAGCGCCGCAGCGACAAATGTTGCCGCTCATGAATTCCTTTACGTCGCCATCCTCAGGTCCGCACGGTTCGTTCAGCAAAGCGACCGCCGACATGATCTGTCCGGATGTGCAATAGCCGCATTGATAGGCATCGCACGCAACGAACGCAGCCTGCACCGGGTGCAGATTTTCCGGTTGACCGATTCCTTCGACAGTCGTGATCTCTTCCCCATCGTGCATGGCGGCGAAGCAGAGACAGGAATTTACGCGGCGCCCATTGATGTGCACCGTGCACGCACCGCACTGCCCGTGATCGCATCCCTTTTTCGAACCTGTCAGATGCAGATGTTCGCGAAGGCAATCGAGAAGCGTGGTGCGCGGATCGATGCGCAGATCGTATTTCTTGCCATTAACGCGAAGCGTGACGGCAACGGAGTCGTTCGATTTGGAAGATGGCGTTTGCTCTTTCACGGAACGTTGCTCCAAGACGGTAGCAACGTGGAGTATCGTTGCCAACAAGTCAGCCAATCCATTCGCGAAAGAAGAGTCCCGTCAGGGTCGGCCGCCGAACGTCACGATAGTCATCGAGGTCGAGCAGATCGGTCCAGCCTTTGATGTCTTCACGGGTCTTCGAAAGCTTGCCCACGGCATCAGCGAAGTATTGCAAAGTCTCCGCGTCGCTGTCCGGACCGCGCCGTTGCATGTAATCGCTCCATTGTTCGATCTCCCACGGCGAGCGTTTATGCGTCGCGTTCACGTTCAGCCATTCGAGAATTTCGCCATCGCCTTTACCGGCAGCGAGTTGCTCGCGTAACGCTTCGGCATCGAAGCCGAGGAAGTTAACGAGGTGTTGATCGAGCGGGCAGTTGTAATTGAATTCCCCGTTTGTCCCGGCGATTTCAGCACGTCCTTTGTCGAGCATACGCGGCAGAACTGCGTATCCGCCGAGGCGGCAACGCGAACTGCGCGGTGGCCGCTTCGTCAGGTCGGGCGCAGATATTTTTGTGTGATCGGTCATGTTTTCCTTTCGTTTGTTGAAAATTGATTCGTTAGGCGGAATCCGGGCCTTTGGCTAAAGTCTCCAATTTCTCGAGAATCGCCTTTTTCGGTGCGCCGCCGACGATCTGGTCGCGCAGTTCGCCGCCGCTGAAAAAAAGCAGCGTCGGGACAGCGCGCACATTAAAGCGCTGCATCAGCGCCGGGTCGTCGTCGACATTCACTTTGGCGATGCGGAATTTTCCGTCGCCCTCGCGCGCAATCTCATCGAGGAGCGGCGCGATCATTTTGCACGGCCCACACCACGGCGCCCAGAAATCCACCAACACGGGAATAGGAGACTTCAGGACTGCTTTCTCAAAGCTGGCTTCGTTGATGTTAATTGGCTCGTTCATTTCCCCTTTCGTTCTTAATGATTATTTCAAACTTTCCCGCCGCAGCGGTTTCGATTCACGCGGTACGACCATGCAAAACAGTTTCTCCGTTCCGCGCAGGAACATGAGCGGCGAGGGCACTCCGATTTCCGAAGCAACCAGATGCTTCTGCAAATCGTCGACTGTCGTGATCGGTTGTCCTTTGAATCCAACGATGGTGTCGTTCTGCTTTAATCCGGCGATCGCCGCGGGGCTGCCGGGTTCGACTTCCATAACGAGCACGCCTCGATCTGCGGGCAATTTGTGAAAGCGAACGACGCGCGGATGAAGCGGCACGTTCTGGCCCGCGACGCCGATGGAACTGCGACGGATGCGCCGATCCTTGATCAACCAGCCGGCGACGAACTTCGCCGTGTTGCTCGCGATGGCGAAGCAGATTCCTTGTGCCGGCAAAATCACGGCGGTGTTCACGCCGATGACTTCGCCCGCGCTATTGAGGAGCGGACCGCCGGAGTTACCGGGATTTAGCGCGGCATCGGTCTGGATAATTTCTTCCATGAGTCGGCCGGATTCTGCTCGCATCGATCGTCCCAGAGCGCTCACGATTCCTGCCGTCACCGTTTGCTGAAACCCGTATGGCGATCCCACCGCGACGGCGATTTGTCCGACGGAAATTTTCGACGAATCGGCCAGACGCGCGTGCTGGATATCGGGCGCATCGATGCGAATGACCGCGAGATCCGTCTCTGGATCCGTGCCTGTGAGTTGCGCCCGATAAACGCGCGCATCGTGCAACGTGACTTCGATTTCGTGCGCACCACGCACGACGTGACTATTCGTTAGGATAAAACCGTCGCGCGCGATGATGAATCCCGAACCGCCTCCCGGACCGCGTTCGCCGCTGAGGACACGAATGTTTACTACGCTCGGGGCGATCCGATTCACGACCGCGGCGATCGTCTTCGAGTAATCGTCGAGCAAGGCCCGATCGTGATCGTCTTCACCGTGGGTTCCGGAGAAAGAATCATGTCCCACATCGGGAAAGTTGATGGTTGTTATCATTGAAATGTCGTCTTCTTGAACTGTTATTCTATTAGTATCAATTGAGTCTAAAAAATTATTTCTTTCTCACGTCAGCGATGATTTCCGCCAGGCTGATCTTTCCTAGACTGGTTTCCATTGCGTTTTGTGTTCTGGCCAGGACCCGATTCAGAGAGGACTTGATGTTGCAACTTACAATGCAGGGTCGCTGCGTTGCGTAACCGTGAATGGAAAACGCTTTCGGCGCCTCCACCGCTTCATAAATATCGAGAAGCGAAATGTCAGCCGGTTTTCGAGCCAGCCAGCAGGCGCCGTTCTTTCCGGTAACTGTGAGAACCAGCCCGGCCTTCGATAGTTTTGCGAGGATTCGTCGCAGAAAACTGGGGCTGGTATTCACGCTTCGAGCCAGTCGAGCCGAGGTCATGTCTCCATCGTGAAGGCAGCCAAGAGCCGCCATGATGTGCACTGCAATCGAGAACTGGGTATTGACTGCCACTACTGTTACTTTATTAGTGACAGAATAGAATGCAAAAACTTTTCGACCGGACAAACCATGGTTCTAACGCGAGTTGGCGCGCGGCGAAGAAACAGCGAGATTAATACATGCCGGAACATGATTTGCGGACAATTGCGTTTCCGACTCTAACGGAAAAGCAAATGGCGGAACTCGCACCCTACGCGGCTGCGACGCGGAAATTTCGAAAAGGCGAAACGCTTTTTCGTCACGGTGACCGCGGCAGGAAATTTTTCGTGGTTAAGTCCGGCGAAGTCGAGATCGTCGATGAAACAGGTGAGGCGCCGAAAATTGTTACGATTCACAAGCCCGGAGGGTTCAGCGGTGATGTCGATCATATTACGGGCAATCCATCAATGGTGAATGGCGTCGCACGCACGGATGGAGAAGCGCTCGAGATTTCGACGGAGCGATTGCGTGAAGTCCTGAACCAGCTGCCGCAACTCAGCGATATCATTTTACAGGCGTTTATTGCGCGGCGGCAGTTGTTGCGCGAGTCGGCAGGTTTCGTTGGCCTGCGCGTAATTGGATCACGCTATTCGCAGGACACATTTCGCATTCGTGATTTTTTGGCGAAAAATCACGTACTGTTTACCTGGTTCGATGTGGAGAATGATCCAGCGATCGCGAAAACGCTTGAACAATTTGGCCTAACGGAAGCCGACACTCCGATCGTGGCGTGTGCGCGCTCGATCGTCAGGCGCAATCCGTCAAATAGAGAGCTGGCGGATGTGGTCGGTATCAGTCGTCCGGTCGAGCAAAGCGTGTACGATCTTGCCGTGGTCGGTTCCGGACCGGCGGGTTTGGCGGCTGCGGTTTATGGCGCATCGGAAGGATTGCGCACCGTCGTACTGGAACGCACCGCGCCCGGCGGTCAGGCGGGCAGCAGCATGCGCATCGAAAATTATCTCGGCTTTCCTACGGGAATTACCGGCGCCGAACTGGCCGATCGCGCCGTGCTCCAGGCAGAAAAGTTTGGCGCCAATCTCTCGGTCGCAACGCCGGTCGTTAGGCTGACGTTCGACAACAAATTGTCGGTCTTGGAATTGGAAGACGGACAAAAGTTGACGACGAAATGTTTGCTCATCGCTACCGGAGCCGAGTATTCCCGGCTT
>CAWGQU010000031.1:0-9127 GCA_963824795.1 uncultured Verrucomicrobiae bacterium
TAAACATTGTGTCGGCAGGCCGTTCAGGATTGAATTTGCGGCGGTCTTAAGCCGCTGGCGCATGCCCGCATATGAATGCCGAACAACTTCGTCTGGAGGAGAACAACAAGGGGACGGCGCGTTGGGATTTGTGGGGCCCGTATTTGGCCGAGCGCGCGTGGGGCACAGTCCGCGAGGATTACAGCCCCGATGGAGAAGCGTGGCACTATTTCCCGCATGAGCACGCCCGTTCGCGCACGTATCGCTGGAGTGAAGATGGCATCGGCGGCATCAGCGATGATAAACAACGACTCTGCTTCGCCTTCGCTTTTTGGAACGAGCGGGATCCGATTCTAAAGGAACGACTGTTCGGGCTCACCGGCCCGCAGGGTAATCACGGCGAGGATGTGAAGGAGATTTATTTCTACGTCGACAACACGCCGACTCACAGTTTCATGCGGATGACTTATCGGTACCCGCAAACGAGCTTTCCCTACGAGCAATTACTGGCAGCTAATCGCTCGCGCTCGAAACAAGAGGGCGAACTGGAACTTTGGGATACGGGCGTGTTGGAAGGCGGCTTCTTCGATATCGAACTCGAATATGCGAAGAACGGACCGGAGGATATTTTCATTCGCGCGAGCGCGACGAATCACGGTGCGAACTCGGCCACGCTCCACATCCTCCCAACACTCTGGTTTCGCAATACGTGGAGCTGGGGCCGCGACGAGCGACGGCCAAATTTGCGCGCCCACCCAAATAGTTCCCGTTATCGAAGCAAACCACCACTCGTTAGGCCCCTACCGGCTTTGTTTTGAGGACGCGGCTAAATTTCTCTTCACCGATAACGAATCGAACGCGGAACGACTTTGGGGCGCGCCGAATCGAGGCCAGTTCGTTAAGGATGCGTTTCATGATTTTGTCGTGCGCGGCGAGAATGCCGCGGTTAATCCCGCGCAAACCGGGACGAAAGCCGCCGCTCATTATCGGCTCGCAATCGCGCCCGGCGAAACGCGGAGCATCCGCGCGCGATTCCAAAAAATCGATGCGCAGGAAAACCCAGACCAACCTTTCACCGATTTTGACAAATGCTTTTCGCAGCGGCGCGCAGAGGCGGATGAATTTCACGAAAGTCTGATGCCGGTTTCGTTAAGCAACGAACACAAGGAAATCCAGCGCCAGGCCATCGCTGGCATGCTTTGGACCAAACAATTCTATCACTACATCGTCGATCAATGGCTGGAGGGCGATCCGGGTCACCCGCCACCGCCTAACGAGCGAAAACACGGGCGCAATGCGCAATGGCGGCATCTTTACAACGAACGAGTCATGTCGATGCCGGACAAATGGGAGTATCCATGGTACGCATCATGGGATCTGGCATTTCATTGCATCCCGCTTGCGCTCGTCGATCCACATTTCGCCAAGAGCCAGCTCGATCTCATTTTGCGGGAATGGTACCAGCATCCCAACGGTCAGATTCCCGCTTACGAGTGGAATTTCAGCGATGTGAATCCACCTGTGATCGGTTGGGCGGTATGGCGCGTCTACAAGATCGAGGAAAAACA
Organism: uncultured Verrucomicrobiae bacterium; assembly: GCA_963824795.1. GTDB lineage: Bacteria > Verrucomicrobiota > Verrucomicrobiia > Chthoniobacterales > UBA10450 > JBBQFI01. Next base: position 1,548 of record CAWGQU010000031.1, read on the forward strand.
ATCCGGCAAAGGCGATCGCGCTTTTCTTGAAACCGCCTTCCACAAATTGCTCATCGCATTTACATGGTGGGTGAATCGCAAAGACTCTGAGGGCAACAATATCTTCCAGGGCGGATTTCTTGGTCTCGATAACATTGGTGTCTTCGATCGCAGCGCCGCGCTCCCCGGCGGAGGTCATCTCGAACAAAGCGACGGCACGAGTTGGATGGGAATGTTCTCTCTCAATCTCATGCGAATAGCTCTCGAACTCGCGCGCGAGAATCCGGTTTACGAAAATATCGCCACGAAATTCTTCGAGCATTTTCTCGGGATCGCGCGCGCGATGAACAACATCGGCGGGCAGGGAATCGGCCTTTGGGATGAGACCGATGAATTTTTTTACGATGTGCTCCATTTGCCTAACGAACAATACTTTCCACTCCGCGTTCGATCGCTCGTGGGCCTGATGCCTTTGCTCGCCGTCGAAACGATTGAGCCTGAGCTGCTCGACGCCATGCCGGGATTCAAGTTCCGCCTCGAATGGTATCTGGCGAATCGCCCCGATCTTGCCGCTCTGGTTTCACGCTGGGCGGAACCAGGCGCGGGCGAGCGCCATCTCGTCGCGCTCACCCGGGGGCATCGCATGAAATGTTTGCTCCGCCGGATGCTCGATCCAAACGAGTTCCTTAGCCCCTATGGCGTTCGCTCACTCAGCAAATTTCACAAAGAGAATCCCTACGTCCTCGATGTAGATGGAAGCCGGAAGACCGTGAACTACGAACCTTCGGAGTCACAGACGAATTTGTTTGGCGGCAACTCAAACTGGCGCGGCCCGATCTGGATGCCGATCAACTATCTGCTCATCGAATCCCTGCAAAAGTTTCACCATTATTATGGCGACGACTTTGCAGTCGAATGTCCAACCGGCTCTGGTCAGTTCATGCATTTGAAAGAAATCGCGAACGAACTCTCGAATCGACTCATTCGCATCTGGCTGCGGGATGAAAACGGCGAGCGACCATTTGCCCGAGCATCCGGTAACTCGTTAGGCACGGAGCGTGATCAAACGCTTTATCTGTTTCACGAATATTTCCACGGCGACAACGGCGCCGGCCTGGGCGCGAGCCATCAAACTGGTTGGACCGGGCTGGTCGCCAAACTCATTCAGCAGCAAGGCAGTTTCGGTACGATTACGCAGCGCGATCCTTTCACCGATCTCTGAACATCGCCGTAAAGGATTCGGATTACGCCAGACAAGTTAATCCTTGAGGCCTGCCCGGGCACCTTCATCGGCAACTTGATTGCTAATCGGCTGGCCGGTTTCGAAACTCGTGATGTTTTGTATGGTCGTCGCGGCAATATTCTCAAGAGCTTCACGTGTGAAAAATGCCTGGTGGCCGGTAATGATCACGTTTGGAAATGTGAGCAGGCGGCTAAAAACATCATCGCTAATGATCAGGCTGGAACGGTCCTCAAAAAAGATTTGCTCTTCCTCTTCGTAAACGTCGAGACCCAGATAGGCGATCCGCCCGCTCTTTAGCGCTTCGATTACCGCTACCGTGTCGATGAGTCGTCCACGGCTTGTATTGATCAGCATCGTTCCGTCGCGCATTTTCTCGAGCGCGGTCCGATTAATAAGGTGTTTGTCTTGTGGTGTCAGCGGGCAGTGCAAAGTAACAATGTCCGATTGGGCGAGCAGTTCCTCGAACTTGACGTAGCGAACGCCTAACGAGCGACATGCATCGTTCGGAAAAGGATCGGTCGCCAGGACGCGGCAAGACATGCCCGTTAGAATTTGCGCGACGACGGAGCCGATCTTTCCCGTGCCGATAATTCCCGCAGTCTTGCCGTGCATATCGAAACCGAGCAGACCTTCGAGGGCAAAATTCCCTTCGCGCACACGATTATAGGCGCGATGCAGTTTGCGATTTAATGCGAGCATCAGGCCGATGGTGTGTTCGGCGACGGCGTAAGGCGAATAACCCGGCACGCGAACGACAGTGAGTCCGTGTTTCGCGGCACTTTTCAGATCGACATTGTTATACCCGGCGCAACGCAACGCGATCAGCCGCGTTCCTGCTTTCGCCAGATGTTCGATGACCGCTGCGTCGAGATGATCGTTGACAAAAACGCAGACCGCTTCGAAACCGGCCGCGAGTGAAGTGGTTTCGGTATTCAACTGCGGTTCGAAGAATTGCAGTTGATGATGCGAACGATTCGCTGCTTCGAGAAATTCGCGGTCGTATGACTTTGTGCTGAAAACGGCAACCTTCATCGTTTCATTCAATTTGCCGGAAAAGTCTTTCTGCATCTTCGCGGCGGCAAAGTTCAGTGCCGGGGGTCATGACTGCGGCTGCGCCGGCAGCGATGCCAAGACGGACGGCGTCGCGCAAGGAATAATCGCGCGCCAGTCCGAGCGTGATGCCAGCCACCATGCTGTCGCCCGCTCCAACTTTGCTGCGCACCGGCACAGTCGGCGAGCGCATCCGCTCGCATCCAGCGTGCGAGGCAAACAACACGCCGGCTGCGCCTAACGAAACGACGACGACTTCTGCGCCACCGTTTTCGACGATTTTCATCGCAGCTCGCTCCTGATCGCCTTCATGTTCGAGATCGCTTCCGGCGAAGCTTCGCAACTCGCGCAGACTTGGTTTCACCAAAAACACTCCCACCTCCAAGGCCGCGCTCAGACAAGAGCCCGACGTGTCGAGAATCATGCGCCCGCGTTTCTCGCGTACGATTTGCGCAAGTAATCCGTAGAACTCGTTAGGCACACCGGGCGGGAGACTGCCGCTGGCCACAATCAGATCCGGCAACTCCGCGATCTCGGCGATATGGACGAGCGCGCCACGCCATTCCGTTTCGGAAAAAATCGGGCCCGGAAACACAAATCGATACTGCTGACCGGTGGTTGTCTCAAGAATCGTCACGCTTTGTCGCGTGAAACCAGCGATCGCAATCGGATCGTGTGCGACTCCTTCCGCATCCAGCAAAGTGCGCAGAATATCTCCCGTCGGTCCGCCGCAAAAATGCACTGCCATAGACTGGCCGCCGAGTTTTTTGATCGCGCGCGATACGTTGATGCCACCACCACCCGGTTCGCTTCGCGGCGAGCTGCAACGCAGTTTGTGCTCAGGGAAGACATTCTCGACCGACGAACTCATGTCGATGGTCGGATTAAGCGTGAGCGTCAGAATCTGTTTCATGCAGTGATCGGCTGCGCGACCTGCAATCTCATTTCTTCTTCTTCTGTTCATCCACCGCCGCGTGATATTTCCTGCGGATCTCGTCGATGTTCACGCTCGGTTGCGGAACCTGAATCCCGAGTCTTTCCATCGTTTCCACAATGATCCGCGAGATGGCCAGATTGCGGAACCACTTGTGATTGGACGGAATCACGAACCACGGCGCATTCTCGGTGCTGCACTTATTGATCGCGTCTTCGTAGGCGGCAGCGTAGTCGTCCCAGCGCTCTCTTTCCGCATAATCCGCCTCGCTGATTTTCCAACGCCGCGACTTATCGTCGAGCCGATCCTTGAAGCGTTTGAGCTGCTCCTCTTTGCTGATGTGCAGAAAGAATTTCAGAATGTGCGTGCCGTTCGCGACAAGGCGCCGCTCGAAGTCGTTGATCTGTTCGTAGCGTTCCGCCCAGACTTTTCGCGGAACGAGATCGTGCACGCGCACGACGATAACATCCTCGTAATGCGAGCGGTTGAAGATCACGATCTCGCCGCGTCTGGGAGTTTTCTGTTCAACGCGCCATAAAAAATCATGCGCGAGTTCCTCCGCCGTCGGCTGCTTGAAGGGAACCACGCGGCAGCCCTGCGGATTCATCGAACCGATGACGTGGCGGATGACGCCATCCTTGCCGCCCGCATCCGGCGCTTGCAGGCAAATCAGAAGCGAACGCTTCTGCTCGGCGTAAAGTTGGAACTGCAGCTCATCCATGCGCTTCTGCAGTTTCTCGATTTTCGAACGCGCGGATTTCTTGTCCTCGTCCTTATCCGCGAAATCGGGATCGATCCCCTTCAGCCGAACCGGATTCGCCGGCGTTACTAGAAATTTCTTTCGATAATTAGGATTTTTCATGGTGACTTTAATGCTTCGAAACCGGAAATCAGATCAAAGAGCTCCTCGTCGATATTCTTTTCCGCCCGCTGCATTGCAGCCAGGCGGCTGGCATTTTCGCTGGCAAGCAATTCGGCACAGCCTCGAAAAAGAGACGAAAACGTACTCGCAAATGCGGAGCGCCGCGTTTGAAACGTACATCTCCAACACTACCAACCATCGAAACAATCGTCCCTCGGTTCGTTAGGCGTGATTCGTTGCTCGTTTCATTCATAAATTGATTTCGGCGTCCCACTCGCCTTGCGTTGGCCGCCATTGCAGTTCGAAGCCAATGCCACGGCTTACTTCCAGCATCCTGGTATTTTCGGCCAGAATCTTGCCGCTGATGCGGCGCAGTTTTTCGGCACGACCTGCCCTAACGAGTAATTGCAACAACTCTGTCCCGATACCCTTGCCCTGCCACGCATCGGCGATTACGATGGCAAACTCTGCTTCGTTGAGACCGTGCGCTTTGATTAATCGGCCGATACCGATGATCTCGGAGCTTCCATCTTTTTTCTTATGCTCGGCGACAAGCGCGATCTCACGATCGTAATCGTTGAAGCAGGTCCGAACGAGACGTTCGTGCGCTGTGCGAGTCTCTACGCTGAGAGATCCAAAGTAGCGGAAATGAACGCTCTGGTCTGACAAGCCTTGATGGAACTTCACCATTTGCGGTTCGTCTTCCGGACGAATTGGCCGAACTGTGATCGGCGTTTTGTCAGTAAGCGTGAATGTGCTGATGTATTGCGCCGGATACGGCCGAATCGCCGTGGTGGGTAATTTGTCCTCCGCGATCTCGGGTGGATGCAGTACGATCCTCGCATCGAGGGCAACAATCCGCTCAGCAGACGCGAGCAGCGGGTTAATGTCGATTTCCTTAATACGAGGTTGCTCCACAACGAGCTGACTGAATCGAACAAGCAATTCTTCGAGTTTAGCGAGGTCGACTGGCGCGCGTCCGCGCACACCTTGCAGCGCGCGATAAATGCGCGTTCGCTCCGTTATCCGGCGCGCAAGCGTGCGATTCAGTGGCGGCAATCCGAGAGCGCGATCCTTGAAGACTTCCACGAGCTGACCACCTGCTCCGAAAAGCAATACCGGACCGAATTGCGGATCGATGCTGCTGCCCAGAATCAATTCGTAGCCGTCCCGTGCGACCATCGGTTGCACGACGACGCCGAGAAAATCCTCGCCCTTATTGAGTCGCTGAACCGATTCGTTGATCTCGCGGTATGCCTTGCGCACAGCGGCTTCATCTTGCAAATCGAGCTTCACGCCGCCGACATCTGTTTTGTGCGTAATCGTGTGCGAATAGATTTTGAGCACCACGGCACCGCCGAATTGCGCCGCTTTTTGCGCAGCGTCGTCTTCGCTTGTCGCAACCACGGTTGGCACAACGGGAATTCCGTAGGCAGCGAGAAGCGCTTTCGATTCGGTTTCGGTCAGCAGCGTTCGATTGGATTCTTGCACCTGCGCGATAATGCGCGCGGCTTTCGCACGTGCTGCGGAACTCTCTGCATCGATCGCTAATGCTGGAGTTTCGTATAGAGCGCGCAGCGCATGCGTGTATTCCCACAAATAACAAAATGCGCGCGCCGCGCTGTCCGGATAGGCAAATGTCGGAATGCCCGCCCGATCAAGCGTGGCCATCGCTTCTGTCACACTGGCAGCTCCCATGAAGCTCGCGAGAATTGGTTTGCCCGCGAGTTTTGCAAACGGAGTCAACTTCGTTGCGATATCTGCCGATGCCGTCACAGCCTGGGGAACCATCACGACGAGCAGTCCATCGTTACCCGAATCGCGGGATACGATCTCAACCGCCCGGGCGTAACGCTCCGCATCGGCATCGCCGATTACGTCCACGGGATTACCGTGGCTCCAATGCGGCGGCAAAACATCATTTAACGCGGCCAGGGTCTCGCTCGACAATTGCGCGCTTTCGCCACCATGGGCAATCAAGGCATCCACCGCCAATGCACCGGGACCGCCGCCATTCGTTACAATTGCCAGGCGCGGTCCGCGGGGCCGCGGCTGTTTGCCTAACAACTCCGCGATGTTGAACAATTCCGCGATCGTATTGACGCGCAACACGCCCGCGCGCCGAAAAGCCGCATCGCAAACTTCATCACTTCCGGTCAGCGCGCCGGTATGCGAAGCCGCTGCTTTCGCCGCTGCTTTTGTGCGCCCGACTTTGATCACAATGATCGGTTTCGTTAGGGCAACCTCTCGCGCGGCGGAAAGAAAGGAGCGCGCATCGCCGATCGATTCCATGTAAAGAAGAATGCTGCGCGTGTGCGGATCGTCACCGAGGTGGTAGATCAGGTCGCCCCAGTTCACATCGAGCATCGAGCCGATGGAAACGAATGCGCTGAATCCGAGTTGATTCGTCAGGCTCCAATCGAGAATCGCCGTGCAGAGCGCGCCACTCTGACTGATGAATCCGATGTTTCCGGGAAGCGCGAGCGGCTTCGTGAACGTCGCGTTTAATCCAATGTGTGGGAGCATCACGCCAACGCAATTCGGACCAATGATTCGCATCGGGCCGCGTCCATGGGCGATCTCCTTTTCCAGCTCGCGCCCGCGCGCGCCGATCTCTTTGAAACCGGCGGAGATGATGATCGCACCTTTCACTCCCGCCGCCGCGCAATCCCGTACGACTTGCGGCACCGTCGTGGCGGGAGTCGCGATGACAGCGAGATCCACCTTGTTAGGCACATCCGCAATCGTCGGAAACGCTTCTATTCCGAGCACATTTGCCCGCTTCGGGTTGATCGGGTAAACCGTGCCGGCATACGATCGCAAATTCTCGATCAAGGCGCGACCGATAGTGCCTAACGACTCCGTCGCGCCGATCACCGCAATCGATCGCGGCGCGAGCATCGTCGCGAGGTATGGTTTTCGCTCGACCTGAGTTCGGCCCAGCACTGAAGTCCGATCCTGGCTCACGGCTCGCTTACCCAAGCGCGCGCGGCCTCAACCTCATCGTGCTCGAAGTAACGCACCATGGCGGTCGTGAACGGCTTGCAAAAAATCGCCATCCCGTGCTGCCACTTCGTTTCGCCGACCATCGCCAGCCGCTCGATGTCGCGGAAATGGCGCGCGCCGAACTTGGTGTCTTCCCACATCGCGCTCGCCGTCCAACCGTGGAAATCATGCATCACAACGAGCATTCGAATCCTGCCGTACTGCTCGACCAAACGATCTACCGCCGGCACGAATGTGTTGTAATCTTCTTTGACCAGTTTGCCCGTGAGCGAGACTTCCAGGAGCTTGCTGCCTTCTTTCTCTTTTAGTTCGATTGCCATACCAATGTTTTACCTCCATTAAATGTTCAGTTTCGATGCTGCGGAGCAATTCAACAATTGCGATTCATTATCCGTTTCTTGCTGGCAGAGACGAAGACAAGCTCGGCCTGCACTTGCCGTCTGCGCGGTCGACGGATTATGGTTCGGTACTTGAAGATTTTATGCCGATGCAATTGACCAGAACTG
>CAWGQU010000032.1:0-64271 GCA_963824795.1 uncultured Verrucomicrobiae bacterium
GTCTGGGCAACGCAATCGTCGCGTACACGTTCTACCTCAGAAATTAGCAGCGCCATTCAAGCTCGCCTTTTTTTATCCTCATCCCGGTCATCGGCCACTGTCCGTTGTTGCCCTGAGCGCTGTCCTTCCGGTGGTCGTCACTGTCGTCGCCATCGTGTATCGTCGCCATTATCCCTGGTTGCTAGTCGGCTGGCTGTGGTTCGTCGGCATGCTTGTTCCTGTCATTGGCGTGGTTCAGGTGGGCTGGCAAGCAGTCGCCGACCGATACACCTACCTGCCATCGGTTGGCATTTTCATCATGATCGTGTGGAGTATTCCGGCCGCGCTTCCGTCGCGGTTCCCACGGGCATCGATTGCGGCCGCATTGGGCATCATCGCTATCCTAACCGCCAAGACCTGGCGCCAGGTATCTTATTGGAAGGATAGTCGCACCTTGTTCAGTCACGCGGCGCAAGTGACGCGAGGTAATTTCCTCGCGCATCAGAATCTCGGCAACATGCTCGAAACTGAAAACGATTTGATGGGAGCGTTGAAGTTATATCGGGTTGCTGCCGCCAGCGTCCGGCATACGCAAAAATCGGTATTAATGAAAACATCGCCAACGTCTTGATCCGGCAGAGCCGTTATACGGAGGCAATGAGCGAATTGAAGACTGCCATCGAGATAAATCCGAAATCATCGATTGCTTACAACAGCATGGGATCGCTGATGATGCTTTTGAACGACAATGAAAAGGCCGCGACGTATTTACAACGCGCGGTGGAACTCGAGCCGAAAAACATCGGTGCTCACATTAACTACGGTACAGTCCTGGTGAACCTTGGTCGGTGGGATGAAGCGATTGCGCAGTTGTCCCCGGTGGCCCGGGCCGAACCCAAACGCCTCCTCGCTCGAACCAACCTCGCCATCGCGTTTGCAAATCGCGGCAACGTCGATCAAGGCATTAAGGAATTGCGGCAGGTCCTTCAGATCGATCCTAAATTTGTCGCGGCGCAGGAAGCACTGCAAAAAATCGAAGCGCGACAACCGCAAACAGCGGCCGCGCCTTCACCCGCGCCGCCCAATTAGGCCTAACAAGTTCAGTCGACGCATTGTGAAAATTGCCGGTTTAGCGAAGGACGTTTGCGGTGTTAATAGACTTTCGTTACACTGGCCGTCCTTGTGCGATGAGTTCTTCGACTAATACTAATCCTCACCGCGTTCTACTAGTTGGCTGGGACGCGGCCGATTGGCAGGTCATCAATCCGCTGCTCGACGCCGGATTGATGCCGAACCTTCAGCGGCTTGTCGAAGGCGGCGTGATGGGAAACCTGGCGTCGCTTTCGCCAATGCTCTCTCCGATTCTTTGGACCAGCATCGCGACGGGCAAACGCTGTTGTGCGCATGGCGTCACCGGATTTGCCGAGCCGTTGCCCGATCGATCCGGCGTTCGCCCCGTGGGCACCCTTACGCGGCGATGCAAAGCATTATGGAATATTGTTTCGCAATCGGACCGGCCCAGCGTCGTTTGTGGCTGGCAGGCAAGTCATCCGGCCGAGCCGATTCGTGGCGCGATGGTGTCCAATCTCTTCTGTGTCCCGCCTGCGAATGCAACTCCGCAGGAGTGGCCGATCCCCGAGGCAAGTGTTGCACCCCGGAAGCTTGCCGAAGATTTGGCCGACCTCCGCGTGCATCCGCTTGAAATTGAAGCGCCGCCGCTTCAGCAATTGATTCCGCGTGCGGGCGAACTTGATCAAACCGATCCACTCGTTAGGCATCGACTCGGATTTCTGACTCAGCGTCTGGCCGAAGTAATCAGTGTGCATGCCGTAGCCACCGAACTGCTGGAAAATGAAGCGTGGGATTTTGGAGCGATTTATTACGAATGCATCGATCAAGTCGGACACGAATTCATGCAATTCCATCCGCCACGTTTACCGGAGATCTTGGAACGCGATTTTGAGTTTTACGGCGAAGTAATGACTGGCATTTATCGATTTCACGACTTGATGCTGGGGCGCTTGGTTGAACTGGCCGGGCCGGGCGCACATGTCCTGATCGTTTCCGATCACGGATTCGAAAGCGGAGCAAGACGTCCACGCGGGCCGGTTGAACCGGCAAGGTGGCATCGGTCCCAGGGAATTTTTGTGCTGCACGGTCCCGGAATTCCGGCCGATGCGAGGATCGAGGGCGCCACGCTGCTCGACGTCGCGCCGACCGTGCTGACCTTGTTTGGATTGCCGATCGGCGAGGACATGGAAGGCAAAGTGCTTGCCAGTGTTTTCGAGGAATCGCCGCAAACCGAACGAATTCCGTCGTGGGAAGACGTTGATGGCGAAGCGGGCCGTCTCTTGGCTGAACCCGAAGATGTAAATCCCGCAGCCGCGCAAGCGGCGTTGCGCCAGCTCGTAGAGCTTGGTTACATCGCCGCGCCTACCGATGACGTCGTTCGAACGATCGAGTTAGTGAACGCGGAAGCTGATTACAATGTCGCCGTCAGTCTGTGCGAGGCTGGCCGCGTGCTTGAGGCGAAAGAAATCCTCGCGAAGCTGATTGCGCGACAACCAGATGAACCGCAGACCCGTTATTGGACGGCATTCGCACACGCATGTCTGTCTGCGCAAATGCCGGAAGATGCGGCACCGGCGGTAGAAGCGTTGGAGCGGGTACAGCCTGATGCGCCGCAGACGATCGTAATGCGCGGCGTGGTGGCATGGGCTCTGGGCGACATGGAGACTTGCGCGAAAGCTTTCCACGAGGCGGAACGGATCGCGCCTAACGACCCAGTCACGCAAACGTATCTTGGCCGCCTTTATCTGCGCCAGCGCCAGTGGCCGGAAGCCGAACGTGCGTTCCGGCGCGCTCTCGATGTCGATCCCGACATGGCCGAAGCGCATTACGGACTAAGCGTCGCTTTGCCGCGACAAACTCTTGTGGAGGAGGGAATCGATCACGCGCTGCTGGCTGTTGGTCTGCGCCACGAATTTCCCGAAGCGCACTTTCAGCTCGGCGCGTTGCTTTCACGATTGGGCTGGTACGAACGCGCGGTGCAAGCGTTCGAGATATCGCTGCGCATGCGCCCGGGTTTTGTTTTGGCGCACCGTTATCTTTCGCGCATTTACGGCCGGATCGGCCGCTCCGATGCAGCCAATCGTCACCGCGAAGAAGCGGCGCGCCTTCTTGCGATGCGTGCGCCACAGCCACTTCCGGATTAGCCGAGGCGTTTCGACCGGGAGTTTCATGAGGCGAATTCAGTCGAAGGCCCGCCCCCGGTTAGCAATTTACGTCTTAACAACTTAGCATATGCTCGTAACTCGCTATGGCTGCGACTAACCGAAACTACGATGTCGCGATTGTCGGAGGCGGGCCGGCGGGAAGCACTGCCGCGACACTGTTGAAAAAATACGCGCCGGAACTCCGGGTGCTAGTATTGGAAAAAGAAATCTTTCCGCGTGACCACATTGGGGAAAGCATGCTGCCGCCGATCTGCCCGATTCTGGAGGAAATGGGGGTGTGGGATGCGGTTGAAGCAGCGGGATTCCCGATTAAGATAGGTGCTTCTTACACTTGGGGGCGCAACAACGACCGCTGGGACTTTGATTTTTGCCCGGTCGAAAAATGGCGCGACGAACCGCGGCCGGCAAAGTTTGAAGGCCAGCGTCGGCAAACGGCCTTCCAAGTGGATCGTTCAAGTTACGACAAAATCCTTCTTGAGCACAGCCGGGACAGCGGAGCCGATGTGAAACAAGGGGTTCGCGTTGACGAGGTGCTGGTTAGCGGAGATCGCATCGAAGGACTGAAGCTAAACAGCGGCCAAACCGTTGAGGCGCAGTATTACATTGATGCGTCGGGCACAGTGGCGCTGTTGCGCCGCGCCCTGAATGTCGGGATCGATCCAACCTTGGAGTTGCGCAACATCGCAGTGTGGGATTATTGGACTAATGCCGAATGGGCGGTGGAAATTGCCACGGACGTAACGCGCATCCAGATTCGCAGTTTGCCCTACGGCTGGATCTGGTTCATTCCTCTCGGGTCGAACCGAACCAGCATCGGTCTCGTCTGCCCGGCTGAATATTACAAGGATGCGGGGCTCGCCGCCGAGGAGTTGTACCATAAGTCGCTCCAGCGTCAGCCTGATATCTGGAAATTATTGCGTAACGCCAAACCAGAGGGCCGACTCACTACCTGCCGCGATTGGTCGCACCTCGCCGATCGTACCGTGGGCGAGAACTGGTTTCTCTGCGGAGAAGCTGGTGGGTTTGCCGATCCGATTCTTTCGGCCGGGATGACCTTGGCGCACCAATCGGCTCGGGATGCCGCCTACACCATCCTTGAGCTGCGCCGCGGGGAGCTTGACCCGATATGGCTTCGCCAACGCTATGACGAAAAAAACCGCGGGACGATTCGTCAGCACATCCAATTCGCCCAATACTGGTATGCCGCGAACAGTTGTTTCACTGACCTAAAGGAGCATTGCGCCGGCATCGCCCGCGAAGCCGGTCTCAACCTCGATCCGCAGGAAGCCTGGGACTGGCTGGGCCGGGGAGGATTTACCAGCGAATCGGAAACGATCGCCTCCGCAGGCACGCTTGATCCGGCCTCGGCCAAGAAACTCTTGGAACTGTTTGACACGAAGCAACGCAAAGCAACGTGGTTGATCGACAGGCATAACATTTTCAGGCTCGACCTGCGCGGGGCAGAAACGGAGCGCGTTGGGATCCTCAGCCAGGGGCGCATCCGCGCGGTCCCCTGCTACGTTCGCGAGGGGCGTCGTCTGCCGGTGGCTGGATTCTACGCTCGCATGATCGAGATTCTGCGGCAGACCTCCGATTTTGCCACAATGTTAGACTTGATCGAAAAAACGCTTGGGCAGATTTCTGCTACCGATCCCGAGAACCGTCAGTTCCTGCGCTCGCAACATCTTCAGGTATTGGAAGTGATGGTGCATGACGGATGGGTCGAACGAAAATGTAACAACAACCGTCCCAGTCTGCGGGTCGATAACGACGTCCAGCACATCCGGTTGAGCCGTGACGCGAACGAGGCGCTGCGGCGCGCCGGCCGCAGCGGCATCCTGCGGTCAAGGATCGATGAGAACGGGCTCGAAAGTTAAGAGCGTTGCGTCGTTCAGCTTTTTAAATTTTACCACTTATTATGCTTTCGAGTGAGCAAAGGTACGATGTTGCCATCGTTGGTGGCGGACCAGCTGGGAGTACGGCCGCGACGCTGCTGAAAAAATATTCCCCCAATCTGCGGGTCTTAGTGCTGGAGAAGGAAGTTTTTCCACGCGACCACATCGGCGAAAGCATGTTGCAGCCCATCTGCGGGATCTTGGACGAAATGGGCGTGTGGGATGCGGTTGAGGCGGCGGACTTCCCGATCAAGATTGGCGGCTCGTATACTTGGGGTCGCGACCACGATCGCTGGGATATTAATTTTTATCCCATCGAAAAATGGCGGGACGAACCGCGCCCCGCGAAATTTGAAGGTCAGCGACAGCATACAGCGTTTCAGGTGGATCGCTCCCGCTACGACACAATTCTTCTCGACCACGCCCAGTCGTGCGGCGCCGAAGTGCGCCAGGGGGTGAAGGTTGATACCGTCCTCGTGAACGGCGATCGGATCGAAGGATTGAAGCTCAACGGTGGGGAAAAGGTCACCGCTCAATATTATATCGATGGCTCGGGCACGGTAGCGCTGCTTCGCCGTGCGCTGGGCATCGGGATCGACCCCAACTTGGAATTGCGAAACATCGCGGTGTGGGATTACTGGAGGAACGCCGATTGGGCGGTGGAGATCGGCGTTGGCGCGACACGGATCCAAGTGCGTAGCCTGCCTTACGGCTGGATATGGTTCATCCCGATCGGGCCCACCCGAACGAGTATCGGCGTGGTGTGTCCCGCCGAATATTACAAGGAGAGCGGCCTGGCAGCCGAGGAGCTGTATGACCAGTCACTCCGCCGTCAACGCGACATTTGGAAACTGTTGGTCAATGCCAAGCCGGAGGGCCGCCTCACCACCTGCCGCGATTGGTCGCACCTCGCCGATCGCACCGTGGGCGAGAACTGGTTTCTCTGCGGAGAAGCTAGTGGGTTTGCCGACCCGATTCTTTCGGCCGGGATGACCCTGGCGCACCAATCGGCTCGGGATGCTGCCTACACGATCCTTGAGCTGCGCCGGGGCGAGCACGATTCGAGCTGGCTTCGCCGGCGTTATGACGAAAAAAACCGCGGGACGATTCGCCAGCACATTCAATTCGCCCAATACTGGTATGCCGCGAACAGTTGTTTCACTGACCTGAAGGAGCACTGCGCCGGCATCGCCCGCGAAGCTGGTCTCAACCTCGATCCGCAGGAAGCCTGGGACTGGCTGGGCCGGGGCGGGTTCGCCACGGAATCGGAAGTTATGGCCGTGGCCGGCTCGTATGATCCGGCTGGTACCAGGAAGGTAATCGAACTGTTCGATCGCGAGAAACGCAAAGCAATTTGGCTGATTGATGGATACAATCTGTTTAAGCTTGATTTGCGCGGCGCTAAAACAGAACGCGTTGGCGTTCTCGCCCAGGGGCGCATTCACGCGTTCCCCTGCTACGTTCGCAACAACCGGCGGCTGCCTGTGGCTGGCATCTTTGCGGACATGATCGGGATACTTCGGGAGACTTCAAACTTGGCGGCCATCATTCGACTGATCGACCAAACTGTGTCACGCACTTCGGTAACCGATCTCGTTACTCGCCAGAGCATGTGCATAGCATATCTTCAGGTGCTGGAAGTGATGGCGCATGACGGATGGGTGGAACGAAAGGTGGATGACAACCATCCACCCCTGTCCATGGGCAATGTTGCCGACATTCGGTTAAGCCGGGAGACCAACGAGGTGGTCCGGCGGGCCGGCCGCAGCAGCATCGTACGATCGAGGATCGACGGACCGGACGACGAACCCAAGTCTTAAGGGCTATCGTACGAAATTGCCTGCCTTTTTGCCCCGGGATAAGGCCAATCCGTATTGGGAATTCGGATTTTAATGTGAAGTTTTGGAACGCGCGGCAGAACGTGAGAAGATTCTCGCCCTCCGCTCAGCAAACCGCGACTTCCTTCTGTCGCAACATCTTCAGATGCTGGAAGTCATGGTCCAGGACGGGTGGGTCGAGCGAAAGGTGAACGAGCGGCGTCCGAACCCATGCGTCGATCCCAAGATGCAGCTGATTTGCCTGGCGAATACCCGACTCACAGCACTTAGGATAATTCGCCGGGCATTTCTTTGCGGTGCTGTTTCTGCGACGAAATTGCGCTAACGAAAAAATCGCGTACGAAAGGCGAGATGAATGCTCCAGCCGATCGCTACGAATTTGCGAGCGATAACACGGCTGCGATTTGTCCGGAAGCATGGGCGCAATTGCAATCAGCCAATGATGGCGCAGCGGTTTCGTACGGCGACGATCAGTGGACGCAGCGAGTACGCGATCGGGCGCGCGAACTTTTTGAAACCGACTGCGAAGTTTTTCTGGTTTCAAATGGCACAGCCGCAAACAGCTTGGCGTTGGCGCAACTTTGCCAGTCCTTCAACAGCATTGTTTGCCACGAGAACGCTCACATCCAGACGGATGAATGCGGCGCACCCGAATTTTTTTCCGGAGGTTCCAAGTTGTTACCCACGCGTGGCGCGAACGGAAAACTCGACCTCGCGGAAGTTTCGGCGGTGATCGCCAGGCAGCCGGACCTGCATTCGCCCAAGCCGCGCGCGCTCAGTATTACCCAGGCAACGGAACTCGGAACGGTTTACACGATTGATGAAGTGCGAACGATTTCCGAATTCGGCAAGAAGTTCTCACTCTATTTGCACATGGATGGTGCGCGTTTCGCGAATGCAGTTGCTTCGCTCGGCTGCGCGCCAAAGGCAATCAGCTGGCAGGCGGGCGTCGATGTTCTTTGTTTCGGCGGAACGAAAAATGGAACCGGCGCGGGCGAGTTGGTCATTTTCTTTGAGAAGGAACTTGCTCGCAACTTCGACTACCGATTGAAACAAGGCGGACAACTGGCCTCGAAAATGCGATTCCTCGCCGCCCCGTGGCTTGGACTCTTGCAGAACGATGTTTGGCTGCGTAACGCGCAGAAAGCGAATAATGGCGCGCGTCTGCTTGCTCAAAAATTACGCGCGGCGAAAATCGAGAGCGTCTTTCCTTGCGAAGCAAATGCAGTATTCGTCCGAATGCCCAACATCCTCGTCGATCGATTGCATCGCCAAGGCTGGCAATTTTACAAGTTCATCGAGCCCGATATCTATCGGCTCATGTGCTCGTGGTCGGTGGCGGAAAAATCGATCGAAGCGTTCATTGCGGATGTCATTGGTGCGAAGGAGAGTGAACAATCCCGCGACCAGGCGCGTCAAAGAACCGCGCAACCATAACCCCAATTGCGAACCATTTCGGAGCTTCATATGAAAAAGCCACTCTCCCATGCGATGCGATTTGTCGCTTTAAGCGGAATCTTTTTCTCCGGTTGCCGGACCGCGCATAATGTCGCGGTTACTTCATTCCGCGTGATTGATGCCCCCGCAAATTACGTGCGTCGTCACATCGATGCTGATGAACAGCCGACCACGACGACTACAACAACGACCACTTATCAATCAGATGCAGTGACGCCGGGTCAGCCGACGGTTTCTTCACCACCGCCGCAGAGAAAGGTCGCGACCCGGCACCGCGCCAGTTCCGAAACGGATCGAGAGAGGAGTGAAACTGCTGGCGATAACGAGGAACCAAAATCGAAGAGTTCTTCATCACAACGCACTGCGGCATCGACGCCAGATTCGAAAATCCCTTACGCCAAACCTGTTCCGGGAAAGCCGGGCTACGTTTATAGCCCTTTTGATCCAAACGGAGGTTATGTCGACGTGACTGGCTATGCTTCCGGAAGCAAAGCCAAGGATCCCTATTCCGGAAAAATTTTTATCGTTCCGTGATTTCCCTAAGAATCTCCCCGGTTTGATTAGGATTTGGCGCCAAGCAGAGCGCCGATCAAGAATTTGACGCAGGAACTCCCGCAGCCCGCGCATACATCTTGCTTTTATGGTAATTATGACACGGCTCGGGCGAGCTTTCCCATCCTCTCTTGGCTTCCCAGGGAAAATCCATTCGCAATATTTTTTTGGAATCGGTCTCCGATTTGTTCTTTGCATGGCGGCGCTCATTCCGCTCGCTGACAAAGCACCGGGCTACGTTTTGGAAGGAAAGAGCTGGCCTAATCCATCGACTCTTACGTTCCACGTCCAGCTCGGGACGCCGTCGAGCCATTTGCAAGATGGAAGCACATCATGGAATGCGGCCGTCGCGCCAGCGTTCACAACGTGGAATGGCGTGCTCGGCGGAATGAAACTAAACACGGTCAACACGGGAGCGGCGGTTGCATCGGGAGACGGGGTTAACTCCGTTGTCTTCTCTTCAACAGTTTTTGGTCAGGCGTTTGGTTCGAGCACGCTGGCTGTCACCTATTACTCCACCGTGAACAACGTCATGGTCGAAGCCGACATATTGTTCAATAGTGCGAAGACTTTTGATTCCTATCGGGGGCCACTTCAGTTTGGATCCAACGGCTACGCAATCGCCGATATCCGACGCGTCTTATTGCACGAACTGGGACACGCGATCGGTTTGGACCATCCTGATTCACACGGTCAACACGTCACGGCTGTCATGAACTCTGTCATCAGCAATCAGGACACGCTTGCGACCGATGACACGAATGGCGGGCAGTCATTGTATGGACCTCCCTCAAACATAGTGCCAGTCACATCAGCAAGTCGACTCGTAAACATTTCCACCCGCATGAGAGTTGGGACGGATGATGATGTTCTAATCGGCGGCTTCATCATCACCGGCACGCAATCTCAAAAAATTATTTTGCGCGCGATTGGGCCGTCACTTGCCGCAAGTGGTATAGCGGGTGCGCTTTCTAATCCGACGATGGAATTGCACAGTTCCAGTGGGGCCCTGATCGCATCAAACGACGATTGGCAGGATAGCTCGCAGGCCGCGCAGATTACGAACACCGGCATTCCGCCGACGAATCCATTAGAGTCAGCGATAATTGCGACGCTCGCGCCCGGCAGCTACACAGCGATCGTGCGCGGAGCGAACAACACGACTGGCATCGCGCTAATCGAAGGTTATGAACTGAGTTCTGGTGCAGCAAAGTTGGTTAACATTTCTACGCGAGGTCGCGTCGGAACCGGCGATAGCGTTCTCATCGGCGGTTTTATTGTTCAAGGCAGCAGCTCGAAAAAGCTTCTCATCCGCGCACTTGGTCCTTCGCTTTCGGGGGCGGTCAACAGTGTGTTGGAAAATCCGTTTTTGGAATTGCGCAATTCGGCTGGAAACCTTGTCGCCTCAAACGACAATTGGAGCTCGAGCGCTTCCGCCGCGCAGATTAGTGCGACGGGAATTCCTCCAACAAGAACGGAAGAGTCCGCCATTCTTGCTACGCTCGCCCCAGGAAATTATACCGCGATCGTACGCGGTGCGAACAACTCGACTGGTGTTGCTCTCGTCGAGCTTTACGATCTCGATAA
Organism: uncultured Verrucomicrobiae bacterium; assembly: GCA_963824795.1. Lineage (GTDB taxonomy): Bacteria > Verrucomicrobiota > Verrucomicrobiia > Chthoniobacterales > UBA10450 > JBBQFI01. The sequence continues at coordinate 10,546 of CAWGQU010000032.1, forward strand.
CTAATCGTGCGCAAATTTCTCCGTCAAAAACATGAAAGGTTCGGTTGAATCGAAAGATGATCGAACTTAATTTCTCAATGTCTTACGAGTTTTCGCTCCCCATATGAAAAGATCCTACACGCTCACGTTGCTCGCCGCTTTCCTTGTCATCGCAAGTTCTGTTTACGCGACGACAGTTATCCCTCCGAGTTTCGACGAATTGGTGAATCGAGCGGAAGTTATTTTCCAAGGTTCAGTCACCGACGTGCGTTCGCAGTGGGTGGGTGAAGGCGCGCAACGCCACATCGTTACTTACGTTACTTTTAAGGTCGATGACGCGATCAAAGGCAGCCCCGGCGCTACTTACACCATGCGTATGCTCGGCGGAACTGTGGACGGACAAACCATGGAAGTTAGCGACAGCCCGAAATTCAAAAAGGGCGATCGCGATTTTCTTTTTGTCGAGCATAACGGTCAGCAGTTCATTCCGCTCGTCGGAATCATGCACGGACGCTTTCACGTTGAGCGTGAACAAAACGGCCACGAGTTCGTCGCTATTAACGATGGCGAACCCTTGAGTAACCTTGCGACCCTGGGCAAAGAAGAGCACGGTGTCTCGAGTGAAAAAGCCGCGCTTTCCCCTGCCGAGTTTAAAGCCGCGATTCAAGGCCGCATCCAGGCGAGCGCCTCATCGCAAGCTAAAGAAAATCACTAGCGCGGGTTTTTCGCGCTCATTTCTTTTCGCGGCGGCAGTTCTGTTGATCTGCGCGCAATCCGCCCTGGCATATTCGCTGGAGGGCTCTTCCTGGCCCGGTTCGACTTTGCAGGTCCGCATTCAACTTGGGCCGAGCAACATTGTTCTGCGAGATGGAAGCGCTTCCTGGAACGACGTCGCTGAAAACGCTTTTGCTGTTTGGAACGAGCAAATGGCGGGACTGAAGGTTGGATGGACCGTCGCGGCCCCGAATACACCGACTTCCTCAGGAGATCATGTCACCGAAATTCAATTCGGCTCTACCATTTACGGAGATTCATTCGGCTCAAACGTTTTGGCCGTCACCTTGGTTTCAAATAGCGGCGCACAGATGCTGGAATGTGATGTGATCTTTAATTCCAGATATCATTTTGATTCATACCGCGGTTCTCTTTCCACAGATCCTTTCGATCTTCACCGGATTGCCATCCACGAGTTCGGTCACGTTCTGGGATTGGATCATCCGGACGATCACCATCAACACGTTGACGCGATCATGAACTCGCGAACCAGCGATACCGATCATCTGCAGTTAGATGACATTGCCGGTATCCAGTCTCTCTACGGAAGGCCACCAAACGCGCCCGCTGCGACCGGCAACGGCCGGTTGGCAAATATTTCGACGCGCATGCGTGTCGGGACTGGCGATAACGTCATGATCGGCGGCTTTGTCATTCAGGGAACGCGAGCGAAAAAAGTTATTATCCGCGCGCTTGGACCGTCAACGCATCTCAGTGGAGCCCTGGCGAATCCAACTTTGGAATTGCACAGCGGAACCGGCGCCCTTCTTACGAGCAATGACAATTGGCGGAGCACGCAAGCACAGGAAATCATTGCCACAGGCATTCCTCCAGCGAGCAACTACGAGTCGGCGATTGTTGCCACGCTAGCCGGAAATAGTTCCTATACCGCGATCGTGCGTGGCGTGAATGACACCACCGGAGTAGCTCTGTTGGAGATTTACGATCTGGATTCGGCGAGTCCAATCAATAGCAAACTCGCCAACATTTCCACACGCGGCCATGTGGGCACAGGCAATGACGTGCTCATTGGGGGATTCATCATTTTGCAGGCCCAACCTAAGACGGTTGTTATTCGCGCCATCGGACCATCGAGTGGTGTCCCTGGTTTCCTGGCCAATCCAACGCTCGAATTGCACAACGGTAACGGCGCGTTGCTGTCGACAAACGATAATTATTCCTTCGATCCTTACGTTTCGTATTATCACCTCGTTCCGCCCGATACCCGCGAGTCAGCCTTGGCTCGAATCCTTGCGCCGGGAAATTACACGGCGATTGTTCGCGGAGTGAACAACACTACCGGTGTTGCTCTCGTCGAAGCTTACGGGGTTCAATAAAATCGAAATGCGTAGAAGCCATCACATGCTGGTAAGGCACTCCCTGCTGGGACTGCTGCTCTTCGCAATGGTGAGTAGCCTGACCCCGAAGGCATCGAGTCAAACTTACGAAGGCCGCGTCCTTGTGAATGCGCAGCTGTTGGCGGATACCAATGCGATCGTTCCCGGGAAACCTTTCACGGCGGGTTTGCTCCTGCACATGGTTCCGGGCTGGCACACCTATTGGAAATTTCCCGGCGATGCTGGAATTCCGACAGAGATAAAATGGCATTTGCCGGAGGGATGGAAAGTCGGACCAATGCAATGGCCGATTCCGCTCAAGCTCAACGAACCGGGCGATATCCAAATTTACGGATATCACGATGAAGTTTTGCTCATGCAGCAAATCACGCCGCCCGCATCGATTTCGGAAAAAAATATCAGCCTTAAGGCAGACGCGAGCTGGCTCGTTTGCGAAAAGATCTGCATTCCAGGAAATGCCACGCTGCAGTTGGATCTTCCAGTTGTAGCTGCCGCTGTCACCAGCGGCAGTCCGCCTCTGCCGCCAGTGACGGCGGCAGCTACAAACCAGGAATTGTTTGCGCGGTATCGACGTTCGCTCTCGCAGCCGTGGCCCGACGCGAAGGTTGCATCCTCTCATTGGCAGCGCGCAGGTTCCGATCTGTTGCTCACGCTTAACAGCCCGGCACTCGCAAATTATCCTTCGGTTGAATTTTTTCCATTGCCTGACGGGAACATCGTTGTCGGTCATCCGAAAACGGAGTCGATCACGAGTGACAAAATTCAGATCCGCGTTCCGCTCGAATCTCAGGAAGCAAAAATAACTTCGCTCAATGGTCTTGTTGTTTTCGGTCGCACCGAAAACGGAAATGACCGCAACGCCTGGATGCTGAATAACGCGACTGCGGTGGAAACAATGCGGTCGGCCGCGACTTCGGAGGTCCCGCAGAGCGCCATCAAATTTCTCCTCTTCGGTTTCCTCGGCGGTTTCATTTTGAATCTGATGCCGTGCGTGTTGCCGGTGATCTCGCTGAAAATCTTTGGATTCGTGCGCCACGCGGGCGATAGCCGCCGTCGCATCTTTCGCAGCGGTCTGGCTTTCATCGCCGGCATCTTTGCCTGGTTCATGGGACTCGCGCTTGTGCTCGTCGTGCTCAAGCGCGCCGGCCATGAATTGACGTGGGCAGTGCAATTCACCAATCCCTACTTCGTGCTCGTGATGAGCGCGGTGGTATTGGTCTTTGCACTCAATCTCTTCGGCGTTTTTGAAATCTCGCTGCCGCAAAGTGCGAACGCGTCATTGATGAAAGTGACCGCGCGCGAAGGTGATTCCGGGTCGTTTTTCCAAGGGGTCTTTGCCACGGTCCTAGCCACGCCATGCACCGCGCCCTACCTCGGAACGGCGCTTGGTTTCGCATTTACTCAATCGTCCGCCATGATCTTGTTGATGTTCGCCGCCATCGCCGCGGGAATGAGCGCGCCTTACCTGCTTCTATCTGCCCAACCGGCGTGGCTGCGATTCCTGCCGAAGCCCGGCCCGTGGATGGAACGCGTAAAACAACTGATGGGCTTTCTGCTTTTGGCCACGCTCTTGTTTTTGCTTTCCGTTCTAGGCGCAGAGCGTGGGGTCAACGCTGTCATTTGGACATCCGCGTTTCTGCTCGTGCTCAGTCTTGTTTGTTGGATGAAAGGCCAATTTCTTCTCCCGACAACATCCACCAGTCGGCGCGCCATCGTGCTCGTGCTTATGCTCGTGCTCGTAATTGGCAGCGGCTACTACTTCATCGGCCAGAAATTTAATGCCGCGCAACTCTCCCCATCCGACACGCAGTTGCACAGCGACTGGCAGCCATTCACTCCAGAACGTTTGCAATCGGAATTAGCCCAGGGTCATTCGGTCTTCGTCGATTTCACCGCCGCGTGGTGCATCACGTGCAAATTCAATGAAGCGACCGTGCTCGAAACGGACGCTGTCCGCGAAGCGTTTAGACGCAATCACATCGTAAAATTGAAGGCCGATTGGACCAACGCCGATCCCGCGATAACGAAAATTTTGAAACAATTCGACCGGCCAGGTGTCCCATTCTACGTGCTCTATCCGGCGGGTGAATCTCCCATCACATTTCCGGAGTTACTCACCAAGAGCATCGTGCTTGATAAACTTGAAACCATCGCGCCGCACGTTGCCGCGCAATAACCTTATGAAAACAAAACTAATACTCGCTGCATTAACCACCGTCATCGCAACCGCTCTTTACGCTTCTGACTCGCCGCCCGTTGGAAGCGAAGCACCCAATTTTTCGGCAACTGATTCCCACGGCAAATCAGTTTCACTCGCCGACTTCAAAGGAAAATATGTCGTGCTCGAGTGGTTCAATCCCGAGTGCCCGTTTGTAAAAAAACATTACGGCAGCGGCAACATGCAGAAGCTGCAGAAGAATTTTACGAGTAAAGGTGTTGCCTGGCTTACGATCGATTCGAACGCGCCCGATAAGGAAGGCAACCTGACACCAGAGCAAGCGAACAAGAAAATTACTGAATGGAAAATGGATTCCACGGCGTTCCTGCTCGACGCAGACGGCAAGGTGGGCAAAGCCTACGGAGCCAAGAACACGCCGCACATGTTCGTCATCAATCCGGAAGGCAAAATTGTTTACGAAGGCGCCATCGACAGCAAGGCATCGCCGAATCCCGACGATATCCCGAGCTCGACCAACTACGTGAAAGTCGCGCTCGACCAATCAATGGCGGGAAAGCAAGTAACGACGCCCAGCTCGCGTCCCTACGGGTGCTCGGTCAAATACAATAACTAGCATTCGCAGGTTGTAGCTGTCCCGAGGGAGTTCGGAGCAGTTCTTGAATTAATGCGGCGCTCGTTGAGCGCCGCATTTTCATTTCCGCGAAATCCGCGCGACAAAACGCAAGATTGGCATCGGTGTCAGCCTAACGAGTGTCATACCAAGCTTCATGAGAAAGCCGGGGATAATAATCGCGCGATTCGCCTCCACGCCTGCGAGCGCATCCCGCACTACTTGTTCTACTGACACATGCGCTACTTCCGGGCCCGTTTTTCTTCGATCGCCCGGCCGCTGCGCTACTTCGCCGAATTCCGTGTGCACCGGTCCCGGACAAAGTGCGGTCACGCTTACGCCGCTCCCGTGCAGTTCCGCGCGCAACGCTTCCGAAAAACTTGTCACGTACGCTTTGCTTGCAGCGTAAACCGCTGTGTCAGGAATCGGAAGGAAACCTGCCGACGAGCTGACATTGAGAATTGTCCCGCGTTTGCGCGCGGTCATTTGCGGGAGAACGCTGCGCGTCAGTAATGTCAGCGCGCTCATGTTTACGTTCATCATTTCTTTGAGACGCGTCGCATCGCTTGTCGCAAAAGGTCCCGAATCTCCCAGGCCCGCGTTGTTAACCAGCAGATCGATCACGATATTTTCGCGTGCGATCCATTCGCCGAGCGCGTCAACCTGCGCCTGATCGGACAAATCCGCCGGTCGAATTTCGATCTGCAAAGTAGGATTCCGTCTCCGCAATTCGTCGCGCAATTCATTGAGACGATCTTCTCGACGCGCCACCAAAAGAAGGAACGCTGCTCGTGCCGCAAGTTGGCGCGCAAATTCCCAGCCGATTCCCGCCGAAGCGCCGGTGATCAGCGCACGGCAACCATCAAGTTTCATTTTCGTTCCAGAATCGACTGAAGTGCCTGCCAAACAGTCTCCGCGATAATTTTTTGTCCAGCCGCTGTCGGATGAATCGAGTCCGCTTGATTCAGGTCGCGATGCCCTCCCACGTTTGCGAGCAAAAACGGTATCAGAACCGCATCATTTTTTTTCGCGACTTCACCGAAAACTTGCTGAAATTTTTCTGCGTAATCAGCTCCCAGATTGGGCGGCATCTGCATTCCGGCGATGACGATTTGCACCGCTGGATTTTTCGCTTTCGTCTTGTCGATGATTGCCTGCAGATTTGTCTCCAACGTTTTTGGCGACAATCCGCGCAGCCCATCGTTCGCGCCGAGCGCGATCACGAGCACATCGATCTTGTTTTGCAGCAACCAATCGATTCGTCGCAATCCACCTGCGCTGGTATCGCCGCTCAGCCCGGCATTTACCACTTCGAAAGGAAGATGCTCGTCGCGAATTTTTTCGGCAATGAGAGACGGATAAGATTGCTCTTCTGGCAGGCCATATCCCGCCGTCAAACTATCGCCGAGAAAGACGATCCGCTTCGTTGCAGCGGCCGCCGTTCCCGGCGGCAGAACCCACGTCTTCTGCCCCTTTGTCGCACCAACAACAAGGCAAAGCGCCAGCGCGCAAACGAATCCCCGGAGCATCAATTTCCTCATGCGCGGTCAATCATCTTCGCGTAAGCAAGACCAACTCGCATCCAAGTCAATGACCGCACCTTCCGTCCTAAGCGTTCAGCGCCTAACGAAGATCTACCCGACCGCGGCAGGCTCGCTCACCGTGCTCAAAGACATTTCCTTCGAGCTCGCGCAAGGCGCGACCTGTTCGATTCTCGGTCCCTCCGGCAGCGGCAAGACAACACTTCTCGGATTATGCGCCGGACTCGATCAACCCACATCCGGCTCTGTTGTTTTAGATGGCATCGCGCTCGCAGATATCGATGAAGACGAACGCGCGCGCGTGCGTAACGAGCATGTCGGTTTCGTCTTCCAAAACTTCCAGCTCATTCCGACATTGACCGCACTCGAAAATGTCACTGTGCCAATGGAACTGCGCGGTGATCGCTCTGCCGAAAAACTTGGCGTCGAATTATTACAGCGCGTCGGTTTAGCCGAACGCATCGCGCATTATCCCGCGCAACTTTCCGGCGGTGAGCAACAACGCGTCGCGCTTGCACGCGCTTTCATCAATCGCCCGAAGATTCTTTTCGCTGACGAACCAACTGGAAATCTGGATTCCGAAACGAGTCAATCAATTATCGAGATCATGCTCGAGCTGAATGCGAAATTGAATACTGCGCTCGTGCTTGTGACGCACGATGTCGACGTGGCGAGGGCGACCGAACGCACGATCCGATTGCGCAACGGTGAAATGATATGAGCGGGTCGTTCATTTCGAAGATGGCGTGGCGCGACTCCCGGTCGAGCCGGCGACGGCTTCTCCTGTTTTCCTGCTCTATCATGCTCGGAATCGCGGCGTTGGTTTCCATTGGTTCCTTTCGCCGCAGTCTGGCTCAGGCAATCGACGAGCAAGCGCGAGCGTTGCTTGGCGCTGATCTTGTTATCTCTGCATCGGCGCCGTTTTCCGCTGAGGAAGAGCAATTTCTTCACTCGTTAGGCGAATCGCAGGCGCGCGAAGTGCGGTTCACGACCATGGCGCATTTTCCGGCGAGCAATGGGACACGCCTTGTCCATCTCCGCGCGCTCAGCGGGGATTTTCCGTTTTATGGCACGATGGAAACAACGCCACCAAATGCCGCGCGCGAATTTCGCCAGGGACTTCACGCGGTGGTCGACGAAAGCGTTCTCTTTCAATTTCACGCTGCAACCGGCGACAAAATCAAAATTGGAGATCTCGAATTCACCATCGCCGGAGCGCTGAAGAAAGTTCCCGGTGATGCATCTGCCGGCGCGAGTTTCGCGCCGCGTGTTTACATCCCGTTGCAAGATCTCGAAGCAACGCATCTGGTGAAGCCCGGCAGCGTGGTGCGCTATCGCGCTTATGTGAAGTTCCCGGCGAACGTTAACCCTGCAGAACGAATCGCCACGCTCACGCCGCGGATCCAACATTTCGGCCTCCAGTTCGACACGGTGGAAAAGCGCAAGAAAGACCTCGGCGAAGCGCTGGAGAATCTTTACCGCTTTCTCAATCTCGTTGCGTTCATTTCGTTGCTGCTCGGCGCGGTCGGAGTGGCGAGCGCAATTCAAGCGCATCTGCGACAGAAGATCAGCACAGCCGCGATCTTGCGCTGCCTCGGTTCATCGGCGGGCACGACTGTTCTTATTTATCTTTTGCAGGCTGCGGCGATGGGTTTGGCTGGTGCGATCGCGGGTGCCGCGCTGGGCCTGATGATTCAAGCTTCGCTGCCGCGCGCGTTGCAATCGCTTCTGCCGTTGGCCATTCCCACCACGATATTCTGGCAGCCGATTCTGCGCGGGATGCTGATCGGATTCGCGGTTTGCGTTCTGTTCGCATTGCCACCGTTGCTTAAATTTCGTCGCGTCTCGCCTCTGCTCGTCTTGCGCGCTTCGGTCGAAAATGAATTCCCATCCACGAAGCGTGATCCGGTTATCTGGCTGGTCTATGCGTTAATTGCCGCAGGCGTGACTGCATTCGCGATTTCCCAGGCCGAAACATGGAAACGCGGTTTGCTCTTCGCCGCCGCGCTCGGTGTTGCCATAGCGATCTTCGCCGGAATGGCAAAACTGATCATGATTGCTGTGCGCAAATGGTTCCCGCACCGTGCCAGTTTTGTTTTGCGGCAAGGATTGGCGAACCTTTACCGTCCTGACAATCGCACGCTGCTTCTCACGCTCTCGTTAGGTTTGGGCACGTTCCTTGTTGCTGAATCTTTATCTGACGCGCGAAGTGTTGCTGACGCAGTTTCGTTCCATCGATCGCGGTGATCGGCCAAACATTTTCCTGTTCGATATTCAATCGGATCAGAAAGAAGCAGTCGCGTCTCTCGTGCGGTCGCTTCAGTTTCCGATCATTCAGGAAGCTCCCATCGTCACGATGCGGCTTGTCGAGATCAAAGGTCGTAAAACGGCCGATATTCTCGCAGATCCGCAGCACAAGATTCCCGATTGGGAACTTGAACGGGAGTATCGCTCGACCTATCGCGAAGATTTAACGGAAACCGAAAAGATAACTGCAGGCCGCTGGATTGGCCGCGTCGATTATCATCCCGGCGACGTTGTCCCGATCTCGCTCGATCGGGAAATCGCGAAAGATTTCGGCGCAAAGATCGGCGACGAGCTTGTGTTCGATGTGCAGGGAGTTCCGATCAAAACAAAAATCGCGAGTTTGCGCGAGGTTGATTGGAAACGCTTCCAGACAAACTTTTTCGTTGTTTTTCCGGCTGGCGTCCTTGAGGGCGCGCCCGGTTTTCACGTGATTGTCAGCCGCGTGCCGACGCCCGCTGATTCCGCGCGGTTGCAAAACGCAATCGTCGCAAAATTTCCCAACGTTGCGGCTTTGGATTTGTCATCTGTTATCCAAACGGTCGATGGAATCTTGAGCAAAGTAGCGCTCGTCATTCGCATCATGTCGCTCTTCACCGTCGGCGCCGGACTGATTGTGCTCGCGAGCACGATTTGGAGTGGACGCTATCAGCGACTGAAGGAAAGTATTCTGCTCCGGACGCTGGGAGCATCGCGCGCACAAATTCGAAAAATTCTCTGCGCCGAATATTTCTTTCTCGGCGCGCTGGCGAGTATGACTGGCATTCTGCTCGCGCTCCTGTCGAGCTGGGCATTGGCGTTCTTTGTTTTTAAACTCGCGTACGCGCCTTCGATTGGTCCGTTACTCGCGGCTGCGATCACTGTGCCCGCGCTTACGGTAATGATCGGCCTTATGGCGAGTCGTGGCGTTGGGAACGCGCCGCCGCTGGCGATTCTGCGCGCGGAATTAAGCGAGTGATTGGTGGATCGGCCTCTCCGAGGGCGATGCTAAACAATGCGCCTCCGGCGCCAAATCTAACATCGAGCTCGGAGAGCTCGATCCACCTGGACGCGACGCGCCCCGATGAGCATTTGAATTTCCCTGGCGGTTAACTCGCGCCAATGCCCTCGCGGCAAATCACCGAGCCGCAAATGTCCGATTCGGGTCCGCGTCAATTTCTTCACGTCGTAACCGATTTCGTAAAACATCCGGCGGATCTGGCGATTGATGCCCTGGCGCAGCACGACGCGCACTCGCGTCGGACCGATTTGTTGCAATCGCGAAATTGTCGCGCGCTCGCCGTCGAGGAAAATTCCACGCAGCAATTTTGGCGTCAGCGCCGGGTCCCACAAATGGTCGAGTGTGACTTCATATTCCTTTTCGACTTCATGCCGCGGATGCGTGAGGCGTTGTGCGAAATCGCCATCGTTCGTGAGAATGAGAATTCCTTCGCTTTGCGCATCGAGACGGCCGACGTTGAAGAGTCGCGGCAACTTTGCCGGCAGGAGATCGAAGATCGTATCGCGCGCGTGCGGATCGCTGCGAGTGGAGACAAAACCCTTCGGCTTGTGCAGGAGGATGTAGAGAAGCCGTTGCGGGGGCCTAACGAGTTTGCCGTCGACTTTGACGTAATCGCCTTCGCCCGGCTGCGTGCTGAAATCCGTACATGGTCGACCGTTTATCGTGACACGACCGGCCGCGATCAATTCATCGCAATGCCGCCGCGAACCGATTCCGGCGGCGGCGAGAAACCGATTTAAGCGCAAAGCGCGTCTCGCGCGTGGTTACGCGTCGGGCTTCGTTTTGGGAAGGCCGATCACTTTGCCGCCTTCCTTCCATTGACCGCGCTTCTTCAGAAGCTCGACGCGCTCGAAGCGTTTCAGGACATTGCGCTTCGCCGTGATGGTGCTGGCTCCTTTTAGACTGCGATGTTGTGACATAGAAATGCTCCGGCTATGAGGGGGAAGGGCGGGCAAGTTACCGCGCCTTGTCGATTTTTCAAATACAGATGAGCTGTTTATTCAAAGCTGATTGCTCAGCACGACATACGTTCCGCACGTCCCTACTTGATGGTAAATGTGGAAGCGTTCGGTCAGTAGATCCTGCCAATAGGCGACGCGATCGCGTTCGACCAGAAGATAAACCGGCTCTGGTGCGCCCCACTTTTCAACCGTGTCCGACTCGCTGAGAAAGCGATCCGCCCACGTTTTCTCCCCACTGAGCGGCATCTCTCCTTCGGGCGACTGGTTCACGAGAAAGAACTTCCGATTCAAATAAAAGACGAGGCTGCTCCCGAGATGGAGCGGGCCTTCGTAAAGCACTTCTCCTTTCTTGTGCTCATGCTGATTCAAGAAACGCGCGGCACCGGCCAGAGAAAAATACGGCGCCATCGCGGCGGTGCCTTCAATCATCATGAGGCCGGTAGGAATCATCGCGAGGGCGAGGGCGACGCGGGGAAGCTTTTGCCGGTTGAAGACGACGAGATAAATTGCTGCGCCCGCGCCCAGCAGGAGAGTCCCACCAACCACGGCGACATACGGACGGAAGGCCAGCCAGGCCCAGGTTGGAATATCAATGATAGCTCGCCAGGCAGTTGAACGGTGTGCGCTCGCGCCCCAGTGCGCATGTGCGTTTTGCACCAGTTGCGGAAACCACAAGGCGATCAGCAAAAAAAGGACACCGACCGCGCCGATCGTTGCAGCGCCTGTGATGCGCAGCTTCGGCGGCATCCATTCCCAGGCCGATGCGATCCAGAGCGCAAACGCCGGCCACATGCTCATCGAATAATAATCCTGCCGCTCGCCGATAAAAAATAACGGAACAAAAACCACGCCCATCCAGCAAAGTGGAAGCGCATCGGTAAATTCCATTTCGTTAGGCCGAAATATTTTGCGCGCGGCGAAGATCAAGCCCGGTAGAATTGCGAGCGACCACGGGAACCACCAGGCGAGATGCAGACCGAGAAATTGCAGGCGTGGAACGTCGTCGTAGCTGTGTGTCGCATCCGCGTGTCCTGAAAGGTGCGAAAACCATTCGGGTGCCGTGACGTTTTGCAGGAAGCCGGGGAATTTCCACTCCGCCCAGATGTGCCAGGGCGCGGCGATTAAGAGAAAGATCAGAATCAGATCCCAGCGCAGCAGTTCGCGAAAACGCATGCGCGCTTCGCGGTAAAAAATCGAAAGTAGCGCGACGGTAGCCGCTGGATACGCGAGCCCGTGCAGACTTTTCGTCATGCATCCGAGCGCGCAGCAAATCCAGAAACCCGCAAACCAAGCGTGGCGATGGTTACGTTTTTCATAGCCGCGAAGCGCGCAGTACATGGCACCGGCGATAAAGGCGGTGAACACCGTTTCCGGCATGATGATGCGGTTAAAAAGAAAAACGCCCGCACATGAGAGATAAATGAGGCTCGCCAGAAATCCCCGCCAATAACCGCCGAGCCGTTCACCGATGAGAAAGATCAGCGCGACAATAGCGACGGTCGCGATGGCGCCTGGCAGGCGCGCTGCCGCCGCCGTTATTCCAAAAGCTTTGTAGGAAAGAATGATCAGCCAGTAGAGCAGCAGCGGTTTTTGGAGACGGGGAATGCCGTCGTTTGTGGGGACCAGCCACTCGTGCGCCTTGAGCATTTCCCGCGCAGCACCGGCATACTGGCCATCGGTTTCGTTGTAGAGATCGCCCCAGCCCGCGGTCGCGACGTGGAGGAGACAGGCAAGTGCGATCGCGATGACAAAGAGTGCATGCCGGGTAGGCGGCGGAGTCAGAGCTTGTGGCTCAGCGACCAAAGTTTCCTGAATGGAGAAGGTACGAACGCCGGCGACCATAGATTATTCGTTAGGCTGCAGAAGGAACCGTCGCGCGTCGATATTTTTCCCAGTCGTCAGGAAGGCGCCGCAATTTTGCCGCCGGCATCTCGATAATCGCGAGCATTTGCCGGCACTCTGCAATCAAAGTCTCATCCGAGGGGCGAACGATGCGAAAGGCGCACCAGAACCGCACGCGCTCGAGTTGGTCGAGCCAGCCTTCCACCGCAAGTTTGTCTCCTAATTTTGCGCCGCGCCGGTAATCGATCTCCGTTCGCACGACGACCGGATACGTTTTGGTTTCCGCCATTTCAACAAGCGGAAGGCCGAGCTTTTCCGCCAGCAAAGTGCGAGCGACTTCGATGAAACGCAGGTAGGCAATGTTGTGCACCACGCCACCGCAATCTGTATCGAAGAACATCACCTGCAATTCGGTGCGAACGCGGGGCACCTCGCGATCAATCATGCGGAGCATCATTCCGCATCGATCAGCGAAAGCAAGTTGTAGCCACGGCGCTCTGTCGCCGTGCCGTAGCGACTCGACAGAGCGATGCGGCTACAATAGCGATTTGACCGCCTGGATCACTTCGTCGGCCGTCACTGCTTTCATGCACCGAAAATCAATCGGGCACTCGCGCAGAAAACAAGGACTGCATTCCACCTGGTGGCGAAGGACGATGTTTCCGTCGCCGAGCGGGCCGGTCAGACGCGGTTCGGTCGATCCGAAAATTGCAACTACTGGCATGCCAAGAAGCGTGGCGAGGTGCATCGTGCCTGTGTCATTCGTTAGCAGGACGTGGCACTCGCGCAGTTCCGCGATCAGCTCATCCAGAGTCGTATGACCAATGCGATTGACGCATTTTTCGCCAAGCGTTGCTGCGATCACGCGCCCGATCTCTTCATCTCTCTTTGTGCCGAACAGAATCCACTGGGCCGGAATCGCCGCTGCGGTCTCGGCGAAACGCTCGGGCGGCCATCGTTTCGCAGGCCCATATTCCGCACCGGGACAAAGACCAATTCTCGTAGTTGAGCTCGCCGCTCCTCTCGTAAGTTGAACGTTGAACGTTTTCTCCACTCTGCCACCAACGCTTTCCGCGATGCGAAGATATCGGGCGGCCTGATGTTCGATCGGTCCCGGCTTGTCGCGCTCGCGTATGATTTGATTCAACAACCAGCTCCGCCGATGACCGCGAAAACCGACACGCCGCGGAATGCGCGCGAGCCACATCTCCAAGGCAGAGCGCAACGAATTGGGAAATAGAATCGCGACGTCAAAGGCGGTCTGGCGTTTCAAGACCCGCGCCGTTCCGAAGACCGATCGTTCAGGAATCGGCAACACCTCATCGACTTCCGGAACCAATTTCCAGACGGGCGCAATTTTTTCAGGCGCGGCGATTGTAATATGTGCGTCAGGGCGACCGGCTTTGATCGCACGCACGGCTGGCACGGACATAACGCTGTCGCCCAGCCAATTTGGCGACCGAATGACCATGCGAAATGGTTTTAGTGATTCGTTAGGTGGCACAAAAATTCCGCGCTTATAGTGAGATAGCAGGAAGTGTGGCTTCGGCGTCTTCCATCGGTTATGGACCCAAAACCAATCTTCCGGCGCGGAACGAATCTGTCCCGCAATTATTTCGTTAGCTTTGGCGGTGAGCGTTTGCACGGAATCACCCGGCGCATCGAATCGGTCGGTAAAGACAAACCGCCAACGCGCCTTTCCATTTGTGTGAATCGTTGCGGCAATAAGCGCGGCGCCAGTTCGCCTGGCCAGAAGGGCGGGGAGTGGCGACGTGGAGGCAAGCCTCCCAAAGAACGGCGTCCACAAACCGTGATCGCCGGCGTGCTGGTCCCCCAGAATACCGATCGCTCCGCCACCGCGCAGAAGCTCGATGGCGCGATGGAATCCTTCGCTGCGATCGAACAATTCCACTCCAGTCCGTCCCCGAATGCGTCGCACGTGCGCGTCGATGTAGCGATTGCCGAGCTTTTGATAAACCGTGCTGTTTCGGACGTAGCCGATGTAGTTAGGGAAAAGCTGCGCGAGTAATTCCCAGTTACTGAGATGAGCGAGAACGAAAACGACGGGAGTTCCGTTACGCAACTGACGATGCACTGCTTCGAGATTCTCCACTTCAACGTGCCTAACCACTTCTTCCATGGGCATCGCGCTTAATTTCACACCGCAAAGGAGATTTGCTCCGAGGCTTTGAAAATGCAGCCGAACGAGTCGACGCATCGCGCGTGGACTTTCGTCTGCGCCGAACGCGATCGTGAGGTTACGCGAAGCGAGACGCCGATATTTCGGCAGAACCAGCCATGCGGAAAATCCGAGAATCTTCCCAAGAGAAAACACGAAGCGGAGCGGCAGGACGCTGATGATGGTCGACCCCGCGCGATACAGAAGATAAATGCAGAAATCTAGCATGCGGGGCAGTCGCGGAAGTGTGAGCGTAAATTTGCCTGCGTCTTGCTTCAATCAATATAATGTGAGCGTGTTGCAAAGCTCTTCCTCGTCGCTTCGCTCCGATCTTGCTCGCGTCCTGGTGCAAAAGTTGGGACGCGGTCGTCTGCTTTTGGTCGGGATTGAGCCAGGGGATCTTGAGCGCCGCAGCGCGGAAATGGGGTTTGCGATCACCGTCCTCGCCGGCCTTCATCAGCTCGGGAAAACCGAAGCTGGGAACGGCAGCGTTCCGCGCTTCGATCGAGCGGTTTGGTTTTGTCCTTCAACAGAGAAGCCTGACGAACAGGAAATCGATTTGCTTGCGCAGCAAAGCGATGAGCTTGTTCTTGTGCCGAGGCCGGGCGCAGAATTTTTGAAAATCCGGCCGATTCTGGTCGATCGATTTCATGGGCACGGTTTTGTGCCCGACTATGATTGCGACCTTGGCGAACTCGGCTCTGGCGCCATTCGGTTGGTTCGTCAAAGGACCGGCGGTGCCAGCCAAATCGTTCCTGCTGCTGAATCGGCATTGCTCCGGCTGCATCTTCAGACACGAAACCTGGAGCGGACGCTCAGAATGCGGACTTCGGAATTGGAAGCGGCTGATCGACACATCGCCAAGCTCGAAGAGAAAATTCTGAAATTACGGGAAGCGACGCAAGAGCTGAAGCAACTCAAAAAAGACAAGCACGCGCTGCGCAAATGTCCGGAGCGCAAAGTCGGCCAGGTCCTCCTTGCGCCCTATCGTCTGCCGCAAAAATTGTTTCGCGAAATGCGCAAACGATTGCGTTCGCCTAACGAGCCGAAGCCCCACGAAAATACTCCCAGCGAATATCAGGTCTGGCTGGAGAAACATCGCGTCTCGCCCACGCGCCTCCCGTCGATGCGAGAGGAAGCACGAGGATTTGTCCATCGACCGATGGTCAGCATCATCATGCCCGTCTTTAATCCCACGGTCGCGGGGTTGGAGGAAGCGATCGATTCTGTCCTCGCGCAAGCTTACGAGAATTGGGAGCTGATCCTGATCGATGACGCGTCCACTGATGCACGAACGGTCGCTGCGTTACCCGATCTGACCAAGCGCGACGAACGCATCCGTTTTACAAGACGCGAAAGAAATGGCGGAATTTCTGCGGCCTCCAACGCGGGACTCGCGCTGGCAAGAGGTGAGTGGGTTGGTTTTCTCGACCACGACGATCTCCTCGAACCCGATGCTCTTTTTGAAATCGTCCGCACTTTGCAATCACATCCAGACGCCGACCTGATCTACTCGGATGAAGATCGGCTAACGGAAAATGGCTTCGAGAAGCCTTTGCTAAAGCCGGATTGGTCGCCCGACTACTTTCTTTCCTACAATTATCTTTCCCAT
This sequence comes from uncultured Verrucomicrobiae bacterium, assembly GCA_963824795.1. Taxonomy (GTDB): domain Bacteria; phylum Verrucomicrobiota; class Verrucomicrobiia; order Chthoniobacterales; family UBA10450; genus JBBQFI01. Next base: position 26,886 of record CAWGQU010000032.1, read on the forward strand.
TTCACCTGCCTGCGGCGTGCGCTGCTCGAGGGCATCGGTCTTTTCCATCCGCAATACGATGGGGTGCAGGATTACGATTTATACTTACGGATTAGCGAGCGGACGGACCGAATTTATCACGTTCCGCGTGTGCTCTACCATTGGCGGCGCACGGCCACTTCCACGGCCGATAATATCTGGCGAAAACCAAAGGCGCTGGATGCCGGTAAACATGTTCTTGAAGAACATCTCCAACGGCAGGGCGAAGCCGGCCACGTGACAATTGATTGGCGGACGTATGCCTACTGGGTGAAACGCGAAATCCGGACGGAGGAAAAAATTTCGGTCATTATTTCGGCGGGCAGCCGAATTGAGTCGCTCGCGCGCTGTGTCGATAGCCTAACGAGTATTACCCGGTATCCCAATTATGAGATTGTGATCGTCGATAACGAGAACCCTTCGGCCGAAGCGCGCTCCTATTTTTCGACCACTCCGCATCGCGTTCTTCAGTTCCCCGGGTCACTCAACTTTTCGGCACTTAATAATTTCGCCACCGAACAAACCCGCAGTCCGTGGTTGCTGTTCTTGAGCGCTGATATTGAAGTCATCGATGGTGACTGGCTCAATATCATGGCGGCCCATGTGCAGCGTCGCGAAGTCGGAGCGGTCGGTGCGCGCTTGCTTTCGCCTGATGACACGGTGCGACATGCTGGAATGGTCGTCGGCGTTGGTCACATCGCCGACCCAGCTTTTCGCGGTTTCCCCGCCGACCATCCCGGTGTTTCTCGTCAATTGCAGATCACGCGCAATTATTCCGCCGTCACGGCAGCATGCCTGCTCACGCGACGCGACGTTTTCGAAAAGGTTGGCGGATTTGATCAGGAGCAATTGCCAGCCAGCTACAATGACATCGATCTCTGTCTAAAAATGCGCCGCGCTGGCTATCTTATTGTTTACACACCATTCGCCAGATTGTATCTCCACGAATCAGCCGGCTCTCAGCGCGTCGTCCAATCGCGCGAAGCAAAAGTGATTCGGGAACGCTGGTCGGAAGTCCTCGAGCGCGATCCCTATTACAGCCCGAATCTTTCTCGCAAACGGGCGGATTTTTCGTTAGGCGAATAAGCGAATCATGAACAAAGAAAAAGAAAACCTCTGGCAGGGAATCAGCGCTGACGCCCGCTCCGCGCTCGGGATGCGTGACTACAGCGCCGGGACTTTCGCAGAACAACTCAGTCGCAAAGGAGTAGAAGCCCGCCGACTAATCGCTGCGGATCGTAATGACGCGGAGGTGAAGAAGGCCTGGATTCCCGGCGTCGAAATTTTTTCACGCGCGATCTATCCGCAGCGGCATCGCGGTGCGTTTGGCGAGCTGGCGCGCCGTGACGAAGGCGTTCTGGCCCAAATTGGATTTTGGCCTAACCAATGGTCGGCAGCGCGCATGTTCGCGATGACGGCAAAAGGTTTTCATGTTCATCCGCCAAGCATTCCGGAAGGGACATCCGCCTCGGATTGGATGCGGCGGCTTTTCCTGGATGAGGCCGATAATTATTCTTTGCGGCGTTATGCGGAAGAGCAGTGGGATGTGATGTTTGTGGTGCAGGGCGTCGCGGAAATGATCCTGCACGATCTGCGTGCCGGACTTCCCACCCGGACGATGCGTTTCATCATCGATGGGGACAATCACCGCAGCGGGGACAACGTCGCCGTTGTAATTCCACCGGGCGTGGCGCACGCAATACGCACGGAGGGTTCGGAGGATGTGGTCATGATCTATGGCACGAGCACTTCGTTCAGACCGGAATTTGAGGGCCGCATTGCCAGCGACGTCGAAAGCGCCCCGTTGCCTGATTCGTGGCAACGGTTTCTCGGATGAATGGGAGGGGCCTTAGTGCTCCGACGAGAAAAGTGGAAAATGTCGGGGCACTAAAGCCCCTTCCACAATAAATAATGAAGCGCCAATTCGATCCGGCCGAGCCGGAGTTGATGGATCGCCCTCAACCCGTTTCCGCCGAACTCGAATCCGATCTGCGCAATTTGCGTCAGCTTAATCGCTTTTTCGGCAGCTATGCACTCGTTAGGCATTTTTTGCGTGAGTGGATCCGACGCGGTGAAACTCTGCGCATTTTGGACTTGGCGACGGGATCGGGTGACATCCCGCGAATAATTGTCGATCACGCGAGACAAATCGGGGCGAGCGTGCAAATCGATGCCGTCGATCAGCAAGCGGCCACAATTGAAATCGCACGAAAACTGAATGCTGATTACCCGGAAATCACTTTCCGCCAGACGGATGTTTTCGAATGGGGCGAGCCGCATGCTTACGACATCGTGCTTTGCTCGCTTGCGCTGCATCATTTCACGGAAGAAGACGCGGTTCACTTGCTGCGCCATTGCCGTGAACTAACGCGACGATTTGCGCTCATTTCGGATTTGCGCCGCGGAATCTTTACCACCGTTGGCGTTTACCTGCTCACATCGATTGTTTTTCGTGATCCGATGACACGCAACGATGGACGCGCATCAGCGGCGCGCGCATTTTCGTTTCGGGAACTTTATGCGCTCGCGCAACGGGCCGGTTGGAAAGAGTTTTGTCATCGCCGGTTTCGTTTTGCCCGGCAGGCGATTTGGCTGGATTTGCACGAGTAAGTTGGCGCGATGAAGCTGCCACCAAGGAGAGGCGGTTTGCAACCGCCGACTAACAAAAGGGCGCCTTAGAAGGCGCCCCTCCTTGATGGCTTAATGGAAATTTTCACGACGATACGAGGAACACGCGACCACATCGCACAAAACGCGGAGCGCCGGCGCGTGCTCGTTCCGACGATGGGCGCGTTGCATCGCGGTCACTTGGAACTGATTCGCATTGCCCGCCAGGCTGCCGGAGCTGGCGGTGAAGTTGCTCTCAGCATTTTCGTAAATCCTCTGCAATTCGAGCCCGGCGCCGATTTCGAGAGATATCCGCGACCTGAATCAGTTGATGAAGAGCTTTGCCGGAAGGCGGGCGTCGACGTTCTCTACCGTCCAACACAATCAGAAATGTACGCGTCCGATCGATCCGTGTTTGTCGAGGAAACATCTCTTTCGAACACGCTGTGCGGCAAGTCGCGTCCCGGACATTTCCGCGGCGTCTGCACGGTGGTGTCGAAATTGTTTAACGTTCTCGAGCCTGATGTCGCCGTTTTCGGCGAAAAGGATTTTCAGCAATTGGCCATCATTCGGCGCATGGTGCGCGATTTGAATTTTCCCATCGAGATCATCGGTGCGCCCATTGTGCGGGAGCCCGATGGTTTGGCGTGCAGTTCGCGCAATCAATATTTGAATGCGGAAGAACGCCAACAGGCGACGGTCCTGCGCAAGGCATGTCTGGCTGCCGCCGATCTCGTGCACAATGGTCAACGCGCCGCGGCTGATATCATCGCGGCGGCCCGCTCTACGATCGATCGAGCGCCGCTCGCACGAATTGATTACGTGGAACTGGTTGATGCAGAAAACTTGCAAGCGATTGATTCGTTAGGCGAACGATCGCTTCTTGCCCTCGCGGTCTTCTTCGGGAAAACGCGATTGATCGATAACATTCAATTTCCATGAAGGAGTATGACTTCGTTGTCATCGGCAGCGGAATTGCCGGCCTGAGTTTTGCGCTGAAAGCAGCGAAACACGGGTCGGTAGCCGTGGTCACGAAACGAAAAGGCGCCGACTCCAATACGGCGTGGGCGCAGGGTGGCGTGGCCTGCGTGACAAGCGACGAAGATTCCTTCGAACTGCATGTGCGAGATACGCTCGAAGCCGGCGCGGGTCTTTGCGACGAGGCCGCCGTCAGAACGATCGTGACGGAAGGGCCGGCGCGCATTCGCGAATTGATGGATCTCGGTTTGCATTTCGATGAGCGCGAAGTTTCCGGGCACCGCGAGCTCGATCTTGGGCGCGAAGGCGGGCATTCGAAGCGCCGTGTTCTGCACGTGCAGGATGTGACCGGCTTCGAGATCGAACAGACTTTGCTTCGTGAATTGGAGCGCGCGTCGAATGTCGAGTTACTGGAAAATCACATGGCGGTCGATTTGATCACCGCCAGCAAGCTCGGATTTTCCGCGGAAGATCGATGCCTCGGCGCCTATGTGCTCGATGAAAAATCAGACCAAGTCGAAACGATTCGCTCCGATCGACTCGTTCTCGCTACCGGTGGTTGCGGGAAAGTTTATCTTTATACAACCAATCCTGACATCGCGACTGGCGATGGCGTCGCCATGGCATGGCGCGCCGGCGCGGTCATCGCGAACATGGAGTTCATTCAGTTTCATCCGACGTGTTTGTTTCACACGAAGGCGAAATCGTTTCTGATCTCGGAAGCTGTGCGCGGCGAAGGTGGGATCTTACGCAACAATCGCGGGGAGGATTTCATGCAGCGTTACCATCCGAAGCGTTCGCTCGCGCCGCGCGATATTGTAGCGCGCGCCATCGATGCGGAAATGAAGCGCTCGGGTGCGAACTGCGTTTTTCTCGATATCACACATCAATCGCCCGAATTTTTGCAGGAACGTTTTCCGCACATCTATGAAACGTGTTTGCGGCTGGGCATCGACATGGCGAAGCAGCCGATTCCTGTCGTGCCGGCGGCGCATTATCAATGCGGCGGGATCAAGACCGATGTGAACGGGGCGACCAGTTTGCCTGGTCTGTATGCGGTTGGCGAAGTCGCCTCGACTGGTCTGCATGGTGCGAATCGTCTGGCGAGCAATTCGTTGCTTGAAGGTGCTGTGGTAGCGCATCGCGCTTGCGAGGCCCTTGTCCGTGAGCAGCCAACTTCGCACGCCGCGCGCGCGATTCTGTTACCGGAATGGAAATCGGGCAACGTGCAAAATGTCGATGAGCTGGTCGTGATTTATCACAACTGGGACGAAATCCGGCGCCTAATGTGGGATTACGTCGGCATCGTCCGCACGGAAAAACGGTTGCAGCGCGCCGCTGCACGTTTGCGCAATCTGCAGCGCGAAATCCGGGAGTTTTACTGGAACTTTAAGGTTACGGTCGATCTGCTGGAATTGCGCAACCTCGCGACGGTCGCGTCACTGATTGTCGATTCCGCGCTCAGCCGCAAAGAAAGCCGCGGCCTGCACTTTACGCTCGATCATCCTGCGACCGATGATCTGAACTACAAGCGAGACACGCTATTAGCACGAGCTTAAGGGTGGAACGCTTGGTGCTTTTATTCCGTAATTACAATGAATGGCCCAGTTTACAGGGAGGAATGGCCTTGCCTCGCAGGGCGTACTCGTATAAAACTACGGACGCCCCAAGGATGAAACGCACTCTCGCCACGCTCTTATTGTCTTCCGTCGCTGTGCTTTATGCACGGGGCCAGTCGCCTTATGAGAGCAGCGCCGATTTTGCGAAATACGCGATGAAGTTGCGCGAACAGGCTTTACTCAAAGTAGAGCCCCAGGTTTTCGTTCCGACGACTTCACGCAACACCGTTTCGCGCTATCCGTGGAAGACAAACATTGTCACGACCGTCTTCTGGATCGGGGAATCAGCGTCCGGCAACAATCCCGTCCCTAACGTGAAGAGTTCCTGGGATGCAAATTGGACTTCTAACTACGGCGGCTTCGATAATCCCGATCCGTCAGCTCGCCGGAATTACATCCCGATTTCCTTCGTGCCGAAGCAGAATCCATTTTATTGCGCGCTACCGTATAATGATGTGACCCATGGGCAGACTAAGCCGGAAGCGGCCCTGGTTATTCCGTGGTTCCGCAAGACTTTCGTCGCGCCGGGGCAGTCAGTTTGTAAATCGCACTGGGTCGCGATTCGCAAAGGTAACCGTATCGCCTACGCACAGTGGGAAGATTGCGGACCATTCCGCACCGATCATTTCCAATACGTATTTCAAAACGAACGCCCGAAGCCAAACCTGAATCGCGGGGCGGGTTTGGATGTCTCGCCTGCGGTGCGCGATTATCTGGGCCTCCAACCCACCGATGTGACAGACTGGCAATTTGTCGAGGTGCGCGATGTTCCGCCGGGGCCGTGGCGCAATTACGGCGATAACAATCACTTTGTCATCGCGCAGAGATTGGCGCAGGAACGTCTCGTCAAGCAGTCTCCCGCAGCGAACAAAGCGAAGAAGTAAGTCAGGCGCGGAAGCTAATCCGCGTGCGCTAGCTGCGAATTCAAAGCAGCGAATTTTCTCCTGAGCTCCTCGATTCTTTGGAGAAGCGGCTCGTAGGTTTTGCGCTGGGTGAGGCAAAATGTTTCGAGCGGCTGAAACGCGATGATGATTTCGTGATAGAAAAGTTCAATCGCATTGAGCAATTTCTCTTCGATCGCTCGCAGTAGCGTGGAGCGTTTTTCTTCCAATTGCGCGCGATAAGCGTTCAGAATTTTTCTTCGCCGGCCGAAAACAAACGCGGTTCCAACGGCAGCGGCGGAAGCAGCCAGAATTCCGGTAACGTCGGCAACTGCGGCGCTGTTCATCGCCGCAATCAAGGCCACAATTGCGCCACCGGCAGCGACGCCCGCGGGAAAACGCAGCCAAACTCCCGTTTCCTGCAACATATCGGCGAGATACTCATCGGATCCTTTGCTGGTCGCTCGCTCGACCAGCGTCAGTTGAATCGATTGCAAGAGTTCGCGGCGCTGGCGCGCAAAATCCGGAACGGTCTTGCCGACGCGGTTCTTCACATCGGCGGCGAATTGCGCTTCGATCGTATCCTGTAATTGCGGCCAGAGTCCGCGCAGATCGGTTTCGAGTAATTGCACCGCATTCTCTACTTTCGGTTGCACCGAATCGCGCAACTTGCTTTCCACTTCGAGTTGAAAATCGCGCTGCCACTGGCCTCTGCTAAAAATCAGTTTCCACGTCCGCCAGAACGAAAGTTTTTTCTCGAGCAGTTTCATTCCTTCGTCCGCCGAATCGCGACAAGCCTGCTCGACTCCGCGCAAAAATCCGTTCACTTGTCGCAACGTCTGGTCCTTGCGCACCTGCAACGTCGAGTGAAGACGCGCGAGGTGCGCTTCATCGCGTTTGATCGTTTCGAAAGAACCTTTCACTTCTTCCGCGACCTCATCGAGCATGATCTGCGCGGAACGACAAGCCGATGTGAGCTTCAGCATTCGCATGCTCGAAGAGCTGACGATCGCGTTAATTTGCTCCTCGAGCGCCGTAAATCCGCTCTCTTCCAGAAGCCGCTTCTTATCCAAACCGGTGGTGCGCGCGAGCAAAGCCTTGCGGGCCGAGACAGCGAAAATCGGCGGCACCACTCCGATCCGTTGCAGGGCCGTGTCCGCCAAATGCCGCCGGATTACTTCGATCTCGCCAGCCTCGCGCAAGTCAGCCTGTTGCAGTACGAACACGACATTTTTCAGCCATTTTTTCTGAACGAAATGCAACAACTCCCAGGCCGATTGCGTCCACGGATTCGTGACGGAAAAAACGAACAGGACGAGATCAGCACGCGGAACGAAGTTTTCCGTGATCGTCTGATGTTCCGCTACCATCGTGTTGGTACCCGGCGTATCGACAACGTTGAAGTTGCGCAAAAAATCGATCGGCTGATAGCGTTCGGTCAGGCGAGGGGAGACTTCGACCGAACGTTCTTCATTGCCGTACTTGAAGATGTAAACGCGATCCGTTGCCGGCAGGACATCGACTTTGGCAAACTCCTGGCCAAAGAGTGCATTAAGGAGCGACGATTTTCCCGCCTTCACCTCTCCTACGACAACGAAAAGAAGCGGTTCGCGGATATCGGTGATCAATCCCTGAATCGTGTCGAGCGTTTGCGATTCACGCTGCAGTTGCGATTCGAGCTTGAGCAATTCCGCGAGGGCAGTTTCGAGATCGCTCCGAAGCTGCAAAAAATTATCGGCGATCATGCCGGCTTCTTAATTGTGCGGGAGATATTCGATGGGCGTGGCGGAAGGTTGCGGCTTTGGAGTTACGGGCGTCGCCATGGCGATCAGTTCTGAAACAGTGACGAACTTGAATCCTTTTGCTTCCAATTCGCTCAATGTTTCCGGCATCGCTTCGATAGTCCCGGGGTGAATATCGTGGGATAACACAATCGAGCCAGCCCGCGTTTGGGCGACGATTCGATTTTTCACAACCTTTGCACCCGGCCGCTTCCAATCGAGCGGATCAACGTCCCACAAAATAATGCGATAACCGAACTCGTCGTGAATCCAGCGTTTTTGGCGCAGGGTCAGCGAACCGTACGGGGGCCGCATCAAAGTCGGTCGCACGCCGCAGGCCTTTATGATCGCGTCTTCAGTCATCTTCAGCTGACGCCGCACATTTTCGTCCGACATTTTTCCCAAATTCGGATGCGACCAGGAGTGATTTCCAACCTCGTGACCTTCGCGGATTTCGCGTTGCACAATTTCCGGATGCTCAACCACATTCTGGCCGATGACAAAAAAGGTTGCTTTGATATGATGCGCCGCGAGCACGTCGAGTAATTTTGGCGTTAATTTTGCGCTCGGACCGTCGTCGAAAGTCATCGCGATGTAAGGCCCATCGACGTGCACGTAGTCGAACGAGATCCGCGATTCGGGCGTAGTCATTGGAATCGGCGTGCGAACCGGCACGTCTTTTGAAACCGGCATCGTCTGCGCCGTGGCGCCAAGGCATGAGGCCAAAATCAAGGTAGAAATCACGAGTGAGCGAATCATGCGAAACGGCAAATTGTGGGTGTACCTAGCAGAGGACTTGAGCAACGCAAGAAGCACGCCGGTCCTGCCAATAATGGCGAACTTTTTGGCAGTTATCCTGCTTAGTTAGGCAATCTCCTAGGAATGAAAATCTTGCTCGTGGAAGACCACCAGGGCAGCCGCCGGAACATGCAGCGATTGATCGAGCGGCGCGGCCATGAAGTAACAGCTTGCGAAAGTGTCGAGGAAGCGGAGACCGCGCTCGCTACGGAGAAGTTCCCGTTTCTGATTCTCGATTGGATGTTGCCGGGTCGAAGCGGTGTCGATCTTTGTCGCGAATTGCGCACGCAACCGGACGGGGACGAGCCTTACATCTGGCTGATCACGGCTCGTTCGGACACAAAAGCCTTGGAAGAAGCGCTCGAAGCCGGCGCAAATGATTACCTGCTCAAACCGGTCGATGCCGGTCGATTGAATCTCCGGTTATCCGTAGCGGAGCGTCAGATTCGAGGTCTGGCCGAACGCAATGAATCGCGCGCGGCGTTGCGTGATTATGCGCGGAGCATGACCGGCATTCTCGAAAACACGACCGATGGATTTCTCGCGTTGGATTCGGATTGGAAATTTATTTATGTAAATCCGAAAGCCGCCACTCTGCTCGACTGCTCGCGGGACGAACTTCTCGGCGAAAGTTTCTGGAAGAAATTTCCGAAAGTGTGTGGCTCACTTTTCGAGACAGATTACCGCAAAAAAATGGCGGAAGGCTCGGCGCTCGAATTCGAAGCGACTGACGCCACGGGCACTCAGTGGTTCGAAGTGCACGCCTATCCAAGCGGGCAGGGCATCTCCGTTTTCTTCCGCGATATCAATCGGCGAAAGACGAGCGAGGAAGAACGACTTAAGACGAGCAAGCTCGAGTCGCTCGGCACGCTTGCCGCCGGAATCGCGCACGATCTGAATAATATTCTCACGGTCATTTCCGGAAACATCGGGCTGGCACAATTCGGTGCACCGGAAGCGGCGGGGAATTATCTTCCTTCGTTATCGAAAGCAAGTCGTGCGGCAGAGTACGCGGCGCACTTGTCGAATCAGCTTTTGACGTTTGCCAAAGGCAGCATGCCTTACAAGCAAGTCGCGGCGGTTGGCCAGTCGTTGACGCAAGCCTGCGAGTTTGCCCTGCACGGATCCAATCTGCGCGCGGAAATCCAGGTTCCACCCGATCTTTGGAAAGCCGAAATCGATGCCGAGCAGATCAAGCAAGTAGTCAATGCTCTCATTCTTAACGCGCGAGACGCGATGCCGTTTGGCGGCACGGTGCGATTGCATGCCGAAAACATGGAGATAAAGCAGGATGGGAACGTGATTCTTCTTCCCGGCCACTATCTCAAGGTCAGCGTTTCCGATCACGGCGAAGGAATCACGCCTGAGGTGGCCGCGAAAATGTTCGAGCCTTACTTCACCACCAAGGCGCTCGCCAGCGGCCTCGGGCTTTCCATTGGTCAGTCGATCATAAGAAAGCACGGCGGCTTGCTTCATCTCGAATCGTCTTCTGCGGATGGATCGACGTTCGCGTTTTATCTACCGGCGGTGCAGGTAAAAGTCTCCCCACCGAAAATCGTCCCACAGGAACGCCGTCTTAACTTTGATCGGCAACGCGTGTTGGTCATGGACGATGACGAGGCCATTCGTGAACTCACAGCGCAACTTCTGGGAACGCTCGGTTATGATGTGACATCGGTGCCGGACGGTGTGGAGGCGGTTAGAACTTATGAGCGCGCGCTTCATGCCGGTGAACGATTCCAGGCGGTGATACTCGACGCGACGGTTCGCGGCGGGCTTGGCGGTGTTGCTACGATCGAACGCTTGCGCCAGATCGATCCGGAAGTGAGCGCGATTATTTGTAGCGGTTACTCCGATGAAGCCGCCTTGACCGAGTTCCTGAGCTACGGATTTCGAGCAGCGTTGCCCAAGCCTTTTACCCGTACGGAACTAGGCGACGTGTTGCAGCGTGTGATCGCCGCGCGAAGGCTGAACTAGCGGAATCGCCTAACTCTTACGGAGTTTTTCCAACTCCGAGATAAAAGCAGACGGTCCGCCGGGCATGTATCCGAGCTCGCCGACTTTTTTTCCCTCGCCATTGAGAACAATAATCGTCGGGAAACCTTCGATGTTGTACTGCATCGCCAGATTCTGGTTTTGCATGCGGACGTCCTGGCTTTGCTCTTTACCGCGAGGGAAGTCCACTTCCATGAGAATAAGGTTTTTGTCCGCGTATTCCTGGAACTCCGGTTTGGAAAAAACTTCACGCCGCAATCTGATGCACCAGCCGCACCAATCGGATCCGGTGAAATCGAGCAGAAGCAATTTGTTCTTCGCTTTCGCCTGCTCCTGGGCCTGTTTGTAATCTGTCAGCCACGATAACTCGGCCTGCGCGGGAGAGAATCCCATCAACGCGAGGACTGCAATCAGGACGGGAAGCCGAAATGTTTTCACGCGATAGTTTCCGACAAATTATGTCTCCACGCAAGGGGGAGCGATTCCGTGGCTCGTGTACAAACTTAGCCCGGCATTGGCCGGGCTAAGACGAAAGAAGTGGGAGATGGAAACTAGCGGATATGTCCGGAGACGAGTTTGGTCATCTCGAACATGCTGACCTGGCTCTTGCCGTTAAAGACCGGCCGGAGCGAATCGTCCGCGTTAATCATCGTTCTCTTTTTCTTATCCTGACATCCGTTCTTCTTGATGTAGTCCCAGAGTTTTTTGGTGAGCTCGGAACGCGGAAGAGGTTTCGAACCAACGATCGCGGCGAGTTTATCATCAGGTTGGACCGGGCGCATGAAGGCGGCGTTCGGTTTACGCTTGGAAGTTTTTTTGGCTGTGGATTTCGGCATAGAGGCTGATTAATCTCTCCCTCGGTAGAGGGCAACATTAAATTTTGCCGATTTCCAAAAAATTTATTGGGCCCGCCGAACCGCTAATGCCGCTAAATCGTCAGCCAATGGTTTGCTACTATTATCCGGCATTGTTTTCTCGAGCGTGCCCGCAAGCAATGCTTCTGCGCTCTCAGGATTTTTCGGCAACATTTCCACGACTCGTTCTATCGCGAGTCGATGCGTGCCGTCATCCTCAGCGCCAGCCAATCCGTCGGTGTAAAGAAGAAATGCGTCGCCCGGATGCAGATCGATCGCGGTTTCCTCGAATTTAGATTTCTCTGCCAAACCCAATGGAGGAGCGGAGGAGCGAATCGTCTCAGTCATGCCGTCATGTCGCTGCACGATCAACGGTGGATGTCCCGCGCCGACGACGCTTGCCCGGCCATTTTGAGGATCGAGGGCAACGCACATTGCCGTCATAAACGAACGCGCACCGAAGATGGTGCGGAAGTCGTTGTTTACCGCTTCCATGATTTCGCGCGGCGAATTGTGCTCTGTCGTCCCGTGATGAAAAAGCAGCTTGGCCAACGTTGTCATCAACGCTGCAGAAGCGCCATGTCCCGTCGCGTCGGCAATCCAAAAGAGCGTTCGCCCGTCACGCATGCGCAGCCATCCGTAGATATCGCCACCGACTTGAATGACCGGCCGATAAACCGCGGCGACCTCCCAACCTGAAAGCGGCGGCGGGTTTTGCGGAATTAAGGATTGCTGGGTCAGTCGCGCCGCTTCCAAATCGCGTTCCAAATTTCTGCGCCATGCTTCCAATTCCTTGTTTTGCTTTTCGACCTGGCGTCGCATTTGGCGCAGCCGCAACTGCGTTTCGATGCGCGCCGATAGCACTGCGATGTTAATCGGCTTCGTGACAAAATCGTTCGCGCCGGCTTCGAGGCAAAGCACTTCGCTCACCTCACCGCCGTGCCCCGTCAGCATGATCGCCGGCATTTGCGCGATCGAGGGATCCTCATCTGCGCGCAGTTTTTTCAAAACTTCTGCGCCATTCAGTCCCGGCATGTCGTAGTCCAGCAGCAAAAGTGACTGTGGCTCGGCATGCACGATTTCCAAAGCTTCCGTGCCGCTACCGCATTCCCGACATGCGTATCCGGTGGTGGAAAGGGCGTGCCGCAAAAGTTTTCGACTCAATGGATCGTCATCCACCACGAGAATTCGGTCGGCACTTTCTTGAGTCATGCGTCACCTTCTATTCGGAAACGACTGTTCGCAGTATTGTATCGCTTTATCGCGATTTTTTTAAAAATGTAATCCACTGAGAGACCTGCTGCGATTATGTATTTAGCGATTGTCACGTCATCCTGTATGAATTAGAAGCAAATGAACACCGTCGAACACACCTCTATGAAAATCTCGCTCTCGCTCGTTGTTCTTAGTGCATTCGCCGTCATGTCCTGCGAAGAGGAGCCGCCGGTGCGGAAGCATCACGTCGCACATTATCCCTCTTCGACTACCGAATACCCGCCTCAACAGCAGCCCTTCAATCCCGAAAATCAACCTCCACCTCCTCCCGATAATCCCATTGCGGTGGAGTCTCCCACGCCCGCTGCGACTGCGGCGCCGGTGAAGACAACGACGAAAGGTGATATTCCATACGGCGTTCCCGTTCCGAATAAGCCGGGTTTCGTCACCAGCCCGTACGCGCCGAATCAGGGTTACGTGGATGTGCGCGGATTCCCGCCGGGAACTGAAGTGAAAGATCCATATACGAACAAGATTTTTCTTGTTCCGTAAGGATTCCGAAGACTCCGATTCGCGCGTTGCAGTTGGCTTTGTTATTCACAAAGCCTGGCGTTCCATCTGCTGGACAACCCAGCGCAATATCGGATGCTGAGCATCGCGTGATTCGGCGCGTTACTTCAGCGTCCGGTTCATCAATCTATTGAAAAGGATTAAATGGAATATCGGGTAAAGCGAGCTCCTCGGATTGATACCGAGATCACACTACCGGGAGATAAGAGCATCTCGCATCGCGCCGCCATCATCGCAGCGCTTTCGAACGGCATTTGTGTTCTGCGCGGGTTTCTGCCGAGCGAAGATTGCATGCACACCGTCAACGCGTTGCGCGCGCTCGGAATCAAAATCGAGCAGCCAGAACCGACGATGCTCGTGGTTCACGGAAACAAGCGTCTGCTGAAAGCGCCATCAGGCCCGATCAATTGCGGAAATTCGGCGACGACCATGCGTCTTCTCGCGGGATTGCTCGCGGGCCAATCGTTTGAAACACGTCTGGTCGGCGATGCATCGCTGTCGCGTCGACCGATGGACCGCGTGATCGCGCCGCTTGCGCAAATGGGTGCGAACATTGTCGGCGAAGGACCGAATCAAACTGCGCCTCTGCATATCAAAGGGGCGCCACTTCGTGGAATCGAATATTCGATGCCCATTGCGAGCGCGCAGGTGAAAGGTGCGCTACTGCTCGCGGGTCTTTTCGCGAAGGGAAAAACAACCGTTTACGAACCGGCCATCAGCCGCAATCACACGGAGTTGATGCTCAATTATTTTCTCGTGCGTGCCGTGAAGGAAGAAGACGGTGGCGTCACTATCTTCGGCGATCAAACTCCCGAATCGCGGGACTTCTCGATTCCGGGAGATATTTCTTCCGCCGCGTTCTGGCTCGTTGCCGCCGCTGCGCAACCCGGTGGTCATTTGCTCGTGCGTGACAGCGGCTTAAACGATACGCGTACTGCATTGCTCGGTGTGCTTATCCGCATGGGTGCGCAGTTGCGCGAAGCGGTTGAAGATGTCGATCAACTCGAGCCGTGCGGCGCGGTAGAAGTCACCGGCGCGTCGTTAAAAGGAACTGTTATCCAGGGGAAGGAAGTCCCGCAGCTCGTAGATGAATTGCCGGTCCTCGCTGTGGCGGGCGCACTCGCGAGCGGAACGACGATTATTCGGCAAGCCGAAGAATTGCGTGTGAAAGAAACCGATCGCATCGCGGCCATCGCCCACAATCTGCGCGCGATGGGAACTCAGGTGGTGGAATTGAAGGACGGTTTGGAAATTCACGGGCGTCCGTCGTTACGTGGAGCGCGCGTCAACAGTTTTGGCGATCATCGCATTGCCATGGCTTTTGCCATCGCCGGTTTGCATGCCGATGGGGAGACCATTGTCCAGGACGTAGACTGCGTCGGCACGTCGTATCCCGGTTTTGAAGAAACGCTCGAGGAATTCATGAATCCGAAACGGATGCGCGCGAGCACACCTGTGATCGGTTCGCTTTCCCCGGCACGTCTCGAAGAATAACGTCAGTCGCGCGTTTTTATCGCGCGCGCGCCTTTCACTCGTTAGTGTCGTTCTTGTGAGTATGCCGCACCGCGTTATTGCAATCGATGGCCCAGCGGCTTCCGGAAAGAGCAGCGTTGCGCGCGAACTGGCTCGTCGTCTTGATTTCGCCTACATCAATTCGGGTGCGATGTATCGCGCAGCCACGTGGTATGCACTCGAGCATGGGGTTGATCTTGCGAATGCAGAAGCCGTCGCTGCTCTAATCGAATCGGCGGTCTTCGTCTGCGATCTCGATGAAAATCAGTCGCGTATCACGATCGCCGGAGTCGATCCTACAAATTTCTTGCGCGACGATCGCGTGAACAACGGCGTGTCGCTTGTAAGCAGCGTCCCGCGTGTGCGTGAAATTCTGGTGAGGATGATGCGCGATTACGCGACGAATCACGATGTTGTCATGGAAGGTCGCGACATCGGTTCGGTTGTTTTTCCGGACACGCCCTACAAATTTTATATCGACGCGTCACCCGAGATCCGCTTGCAACGTCGCGCTGCGCAAGGTCAACGCGATCAGATCGCCGCGCGCGATCGGGCAGATTCATCGCGCCGCGCGTCGCCTCTCATCATCGCGGAGGATGCACACGTTATCGATAGTTCCAATCTCACGATCGACGGCGTCGTTGGCGAAATTATCGGACAATTGAAGCGCAAAGGGATGAAGATCGATTAGCGCGTGAACCCTTATTACTGGACGGTTTACACGCTCACGAAGTTGGTTTCGCGTCTGTTTTTCCGCTTTCGCGTGTTGCATCAGGAGCGCTTGATTCAGGAAGGCCCGGTCCTGCTCGCGATGAATCATCAAAGCTATTTCGATCCACCTTTCGCCGGTTCCGCCTGTAACCGCGACATTTACTATCTCGCGCGCAAATCGTTGCTCAAAGGCAAGTTCTTTGGATGGCTGCTGCCGAAACTCAATGTCATTCCGGTCGATCAGGAGGGCGGCGACCGCAGCGCGCTCAAAGCACTCATCCGGATTTTGCGTTCCGGAAATTGCGCGCTCGTTTTTCCAGAGGGCAGCCGCACGGTCGATGGGAATTTGCAGCCGGCATTGCCGGGTGTCGGATTCGTCATCGCGAAAACACTCGCGCCGGTGGTGCCGATGCGAATCTTCGGTGCGCATGAAGCGTTGCCGCGCGGCGGCGGGAAATTACACTTTCATCCCATCACAATCGTCATCGGCGAACCGATTCGTTTTTCTGAGGCCGATCTCCAGCCTGCTGGCAAAGATCTTTATCAACGCTTAAGTGATCGCGTGATGAATGCGATCGCGGCTTTGCAACTGGAACCGCGATGAGTTCGCCACCGCAACGAGTTCCTGCACGCGGTTTGGTCGTAATCGCGATCGTTTTGGTTGCCTTCGCTCTGCTCGCACTTTACGCGAACATTCAGAAGTTACGTCGCGACAGAATAGAAACGGTGACCGTTACCCCGATCGCAACACCAACACCAACTCCGTCGCCGACGATTGCTCCCTAGCATGCGACCGCGGCAGGCGCTTTGCTTCGAATAACGAGCAACGAATGGGGTCTAATTAACGATGAAAAAGTTCTGTGCTCTTGGAATCGCAATCGTTCTGGCGTGTTTTGTCTCCTGTGGGAAACAGCAGACGGAGGCGGAAAAAAACGCCGAGATCGAGCGCCAGGTCCAGCAACGATTAGCCGCGGAACGTCAAGCCGACGAGCAGCAAAAGCTTGCGCAGCGCGAAGCCGATCTCAACGCCCGCGAAGAGGCGCTGAAGGAGAAGGAAGAAGAGCCGGCAGCAGCACCGACCGAGACGCCGCAAATGCGCGCAGCCGATGTCCAACAGCGCGATGTGACAGAAGCTGTACAAGTCCCCGATACCGACAGCGGAGATAGCGCAACATACGACACTTTCTACACGAAGTTGGAACCGTACGGCGCGTGGCGCGAAGTTTCCGATTACGGCTACGTCTGGCAGCCTAACGAGTCAGAGCGTTCGCGAAACTGGCGACCGTACACTAACGGCCGATGGGTTTACACCGACGCAGGCTGGACCTGGGATTCGGACGAACCATTCGGCTGGGCTACTTATCACTATGGACGCTGGGCGAGATTGCGCAGCGTTGGCTGGGTCTGGATTCCCGGCGATGAATGGGCGCCGGCATGGGTTTCATGGCGTACAAGCGATGATTATGTCGGATGGGCGCCGCTTCCTCCGGAGGCTCATTTCGATCGCGGCAGAGGCATTCACAATTGGGCCGATCATTATTATGACATCGGTCCCGATCAATATTGTTTCGTTCCGACGAACGAATTCGGCGCGCAGCGCACCGAGCGCACAATCCTGCCGGTCGAGCGCAACGTCACGATCGTAAACCAGACGATTAACGTCACGAACATCACATATAATAATACGACGATCGTAAATCAGGGTCCGAACTACGACGAGCTACGGAAGCGAACTCGTCAGCCGATTCAGCGATTGCGACTCGAACGTCGACAGCGTTTCGAAAACGCAAATCCGCACGCAGTTGTTCGCGGTGAAACAATCGAGATGTCCGCGCCGGTGATTGCTCCCGCGCGACCGGCCGATCGTCCGCGTGCGGTAAAAGAAAAGATTACAAAGCCCGTTGTCGATCACGGTTGGGCTGACATCCGCGACAAGAAAGCTGCTGAGCAAGCTCGCGCTAAAATACGAGCGGAAGCGACTCCGCCGCCAAAAGTGATCCCGGCGCAAACTCCTGAGCCCGCGCAGCCGATCGAAACGCCGGTGCGAAATTTTCCGGATCGCGCAAAAATGAAACCGCGTCCTTCGGCGACAGTGGCTCCGGCCGTTAGAGCGACGGTGCCGCCCGCTACGCCACGCCCGCGAGAGGAAAAGAAAGAATCGGACCAGCAGGTGAAGGAGCGAAAGATGGAAGAGATGCGCAAAGCGAGAGCGAAGACTCAATTGCCATCGCCTTCACCCGTCGCCTCAGCTTCTCCGCGCGCAACCCCTTCGGTAAAGCCTTTACCGAAGGCGACCGTGGAGAAACCCTCGCCAACAGTTTCCGCCACTCCGCAGAAGACAACTCCGTATGCGCGCGAGTTGCCCGATCGAACGCCATCCGAGTCCGCGAAAAAGCGGGCGGCGGCTTCTCCCGCTCCGACACCCAGTTCGAATCCATCCAGATCAACAATTGCTTCGCCCGGACACCCAGTTTCCAGCGAAACGAGAAAAGAGGACAACGGCAAGGAGAGGAACAAACGGGCCCGCGAGAATCCGAGGCCATCGCCGAGCGCTTCCCCGAGATAGCGCTACAATGGGCCAGGTTTAGCCGCCAAACTTCGCGCGTAGGCGAGCGTATCGATCGCATCCACATTCTTGTCCCGCCTGATCGCTTTGATGCGCGGGAAACGCAGCGCCAAACCGCTCGCGTGTCGGGAGCTTGGTTGGACCGAATCGAAAGCGACTTCAAGCACAATGTTTGGTTTCACTTCTCGGTAACGTCCGCGATCGGCGATTGTGTTTCGTTTGAAATGTTCTGTTAATTCTGCGATCTCGACATCCGTTAGGCCGCTGTAGGCTTTCCCAATCGGCAGCAGTTCGCCGCTTGTTTCGTCGCGCACGGCGAACGTGTAATCGCTCAAGACATGGTTGCGTTTTCCGTGGCCGAGTTCGGCCGCGACTACAACAACATCAAGTGTCGCCAGTTCTTTCTTGAGTTTGAACCAGAACATTCCGCGCCGGCCGGGCGTGTAGAAACTCTCCGGATCCTTGATCATGAGACCTTCATTCGAACGGCGTCGCGCATCCTGGAATGCTTTTTCGATTTCCGCCGCAGAATGCGCAGGGAAAACTTCCGCGATCTGAAATTGCGATGGCAGTTTCAACTCCCGCAAAAGCTCGCGCCGTTCGCGGAGCGGTGTTCTCAGGAGCGAACGTCCGTTTAACCACAACAAATCGAACGCGACGAAAACAACAGGAACATCGGCCGAAGCGATCGCAAACAAATCGGCGCCTTCATTCTTTCGGCCGAGACGTTTCTGCAAATCGAAAAACGTAAGCTTTTTCCCTCGCTCGAAAGCGATGATTTCGCCGTCGAGAATGATATCATCGGAAAATTTGCGCGCTTGCTCCGCGACTTCGATGAATTGGTCAGTCATTCGTCGCAAATCACGCGAAAAAATTTCCACGCGATTTCCGCCGCGATGTAGTTGCGCGCGAATGCCGTCGAACTTGTCCTCGACATAAACCGCCGTCGCGGCGGCGGCTACATTAAATCGTTCCCAAATCGCTTCCGCTGTCGGCTCGGGACTAGCCAGCATGCTCTTGATCGGACGGAACAGCGAAAGCTCGGCGCGCTGGAGATCGTTTTGTGAGGCGAGCAACGCAGTTTGCCCGATGTCGCCGAGAAGCATGTTTGCTTCTTTCACGTCATCAAGTGGCATGTCGAACGCAACGGCGATCGCCTCCTCGACCAAGCCTTCGCGTAAACCGATACGCAAATCGCCAGTCAGGATTTTCACGATGTATTCGGCTTCGTCTGCGGAGAGTTTCGCGAAGCGCGTTTTGAGAAGTTCCGTCTTGCCCAGGGGTCCACGCACTTTTTGCAGATCGTCGAAAAACGTGCGCGATTGCAAAATGCCGAAAGGCTCGGGTGAAGTCCGACCATCGAGTGCTTCAAATGCGGCCTTACCCGCATCGCCGTGACTTCTGGCGATGCGCCGAAATTCTGCCTCGCTCAATTTGCTCGCGGCGATAAGCGCACGAAAGATGACCGACCATCCAACTTGCAATGTGCGAAGATCGCTTTGCGGAAAAGGCTTGCCGGTAAAATAGACGGTCGCGATCGGCAATTGCTCGTTAGGTAAAGCGCGCAGGTATTCGGAAAGCAGTCGCACCTTCTCCAGTTTCGCTGGAGTCGCGGCAATCGCCTCGCCAACACGCGCGAAATCGGCAAATTCGGATTGGGGAGCGCACGCGCCTCGCGTGCCGTTTGCGGCGCCCTCGCCGCAAACCTCGCCTGGCGGAAAGGTCGCGACGGCGGGGGCGCCGTCGCCAGCACGCGGGGCGCGTGCGCTCCCCAGAAATGTTCCCAGAGTCAGTTCCATCTGGTTCTCTGCACTTAGCGCCCATGCGTCATAACCGCGGTCGCGCAAATCGCGCGCAAATTCGGCCGCAAATCCGTGCAGCGTCAACACGCGCTTCGGCTGCACCAGTTCAACGTAACGCAGCAGATCGTCGTAATCGGCGTGATCGGAAAGTGGAAATGCGGCGTCGACCTGGTAACGATAAATGGCGTTTGGCTCGACCGCCCAACCGCTGATCATGGCGACGCGTTTGCGCGGAATTTTCTCCAGCATGCGGGAGCGATTCGCACTCGGCGGACAAATCAAAACTTTCCCGGCAACCTCAGTCGCCTTGTAGCGCTCGTATTGGCAAAACGATTGGCCGAATTGTTCGTAGATTCGCGTCATCTGATAAACCGATCCGTGTAACATCGGCGTGAGACCCGCATCGCCGAGCGCGCACAAAATCTCCTGCGCTTTGCCTAACGAGTATCCAAGTAACACAGGAACGGCGTCCTCTTCCAGCGCCTCACGACAAAAAGCGACAATCTGCTGGACGACGCGTTCGGTAGGCGGCAGCCGGTAGCGAGGCAAACCGTAGGTTGTTTCCATGATCAACGTGTCGGCTTGTCGCCATTCTGCGGGTTCGGCAGATTTGCCCTGACGCAGCTTAAAATCGCCTGTGTAGAGCATCGAGTCGGCGCCGGTTTGCAAAAAGAATTGGGCCGATCCGAAAATGTGGCCTGCGGGCAGCAGCATTAAGTCCAAACCGCGCACCGTCGTCATCTCGCCAAAAGGGAGAACGTGCTCGTTCCGTTTTCCCGGCAAACGCGCCTGCATCAGGCGCGCAGTGCGTTCGGAAACAATGATCTCTTCGTGCGCGGCGATGTGATCGCTATGCGCATGCGAAACAAAGGCAAATGGCTTTGCATCCCGTGGATCAAGCCAGAGGTCTTGCTCTGCCAGGAAAACGCCACGCTCGTAACGAACATCGATCACGCTCAAAAAGTAGCGCAACGCTCCCGCTTGCGAATGGTGAAATCGCGCGAGAGACCGTTGTCCATTCTGCCGTTGCATTGACAGAGGATGCGAGAACCGGTTTCATTGCATCGATGAAATGTGTTGTTGGTCTGGTCGCGCTCCTTCTTGGTGCGACTGCGATCGTGCGCGCCGCGGACGAGGCGAAAGTTTTGGCTAAGGTCGATCCGTTGCCGGTTGCGCTGAGCAACGATTTCGAATTTCGCAAAGCCAAGCTCTTTTCGTTAGGCCGAACATCAGACGCGCAACAGAAAAAGAATAAATATAGCGGTGGCCATGCCGGTAATCGCGTCACGGCCGCGGTGGCGGAAGCGGCAATCAATTTTGAATCGAGGTATCGCCTGTACGGTGCCGTCACAGCACTCGATGAAAGAGAACGTACCGGGAACTACTTTGACTTTTTCTGGCGTGCCAAACGCGATGCCGACATCACAGTGCGTCTGGAGTATCGGCAGGAAGCGTTACGCGAATTCACGCAGGCCCGCGAGATTCACTACGCAAACGCGCGTGGTCATCATAGGACCGAGTTCGCGATCGTTGGAGACGACTTTTTCGACGATGGGCGAGTCACTGCCTGGCGCTGTCTGCTCGTCGAGAATGGCCACATTGTGGCAGAAACGAGGTCTTATCTATGGAAGTAACGAGGATGGCTAGACGATCCCCGGGACGAAATTGGCCGTTAACGTTATCAACCCCACATATTTGTAGAGGCGTAGAAGCTGCTTAAAGAAATAGGACGAGGTTTGACACCCTCAGCCTCGATCTTATATTTTCATATTCAGTCGTGCAGTCATCGATACAAGTAGGGGTCCGCGGCCCAGACGTCTGGGTGAGAGTGGAGGGCAAAGGAAGCTTCCTTAACAGCGGCAACTTTAAGGAATTCGCACGGCACATGGTGGAGAAGGGTTACCGCGAATTCATCGTCGATCTGGATAGATGCGTGATGCTCGATTCGACTTTCATGGGAACAATGGCTGGCGTCGCGCTACGTTTGAAGGAACTCGGGCAAGGGCATCTGCGCGTTGTGCATTGCGGCCAGCGCAGTCACGAATTGCTTTCCGGTCTTGGTCTCGATCAGCTCTTCAGCATTCAGAAGAACGGCGCAGCAGCTCCGCAATGCGAATTACTCAACGCGAAACCTGAGGCGGAATCTGGCGAAGGAAAGAAGCAGGAGCAGAAAAAAGAAATGCTCGATGCGCACGAAGCGCTCTGTGAAGCCGCGCCAGAAAATATCCCGCGGTTCAAAGACGTTCTCGACTATTTGAAACAAGACCTGCATCAAGAGACGGCGTCGAAGTAAACTCGCTGTCTCCTCATGTGGCCGTCACTTTTTCCCGCGTTGCTCTGTGCGGTGGTGGCAGGTTGGATTTTGACGGCGTGGTGGCAATGGCGCCGCATTCAACAGCTCGAACGTAAGAAAGAGGAAATCGAAGTCGAGGAAACGCTCGTCTTCGATTTTCTGCACGGTCTCGGGGAAGCTTTTCGCGAAACTATTCGGCCCGGCGATTTGCACCGGCTTATCGTTGAAGGCGCAACCCGCATTCTCGATGCTCGCGGCGGCGCGCTTTACATGGTGGATCGCACCGGCGCCAAACTTGCGCCGGCTTTTATTTCCAAAGGTGCTCCTCCGCTTGTCGACGTTCCCGATGCTGTGCTGCAAAAGGCTCTGACGGACCCCGCCGCGCTGGAAAATCATCTGCGCACCCGCACGATTGAGGCGGGCGAGGGCGTTGTCGGGCGCGTTTGGCAAACTGGTCAGGCTGAAAATTTGTCCGATCTGGCTGATGCGCCGGAGCTGGCGAAACTGCGCACATCGCCTTTCGGCTCGACGTCCGTGATGGTGACGCCGCTTCTTTACGGCAAACAAAACATGGGCGTGCTCGCGCTTGGTCAGACGGGAAAAAACGCGAACTTTACGCAGAGCGATTTCGTTATTTTCAAATCGATAGCCGAGCAATCGGCGTTCGCGCTTTACAACGCCATTATCTATTCCGAAGCGAACGAGAAGAAACGGCTGGACCACGATCTGCAAATAGCGCGCGAAATTCAGGGCGTGCTTTTGCCGTCTGTCGCCCCGTCATTCGATGGTTTCGAAATTCACGGCCTGAATATTCCAGCGCGTCAGGTCAGCGGCGATTATCTCGATTACATCAAAGTGGATGATGAAAGACTTGGGGTCGTGATCGGCGATGTTTCGGGCAAAGGCGTCCCGGCATCACTCATCATGGCGATTTGCCGCAGCGTGTTGCGCAGTACCGCGCCGGGAAATCCTTCGCCTTCCGATGTTTTGGGAAAGGTGAACCGGCAGCTTTATCCCGACATCAAGGAAGATATGTTCATCAGCATGGCTTACGTCATTCTCGATCACGTGCATAATGCGGTCACGCTTGCGCGTGCGGGGCACGATGCGCCGTTACTTTACAAAAACAGCGCGCAAACTGTCACGCCGGTGAAGCCGCCAGGGATGGCCGTGGGCATTGACAGTGGAGACGTGTTCGATAGGATAACGCGCGATTTTTCCCTCGAGCTGGAGCGCGATGATTGCCTGATTTTTTACACTGATGGCGTCACTGAAGCGCTCAACGCTGAGGGCGATGAATTCGGTTTAGAACGGATGATGCGATCCGTGCAGCAGAGCGCGGTTAAAGGCGCGCCTGCGATTATTGATCGCCTGACCGAAGAGGTTCGAACCTTCATCGGATCGGAACCTCAAAACGACGACATTACCTTGATAGCAATTCGGAAAACATGAAAAGCGAGACGAAAAAAAACGTGCACGATAAAGCCACAGCGACGGCGCGTGAGACGATTGACGGCGCCGCGACAGAAGACGATGGCGAAAATTTGCAAGCCGACCTGGATCGGTTTCGCGATCTCGCCTTACGGAGCCAGGCTGATTTCGAGAATTATAAAAAGCGCGCCGCGCGCGAGAAGGACGACGCGATTAAATACGCCAACACTTCGCTCCTCGAGCGCCTGCTTCCGATCCTGGATAATTTTGAGCTGGGTCTCACCGCCGCACGGGGTGAGGGCGAAACCTCTCCGGTTTTTTCCGGAATGAGCATGATCTTGAAGCAGCTCAACGATTTCTTAGTCGAAAGTGGTGCGCAGCCGATCGAGGCCGAGGGGAAACAGTTCGACCCGAATTTGCATGAAGCAATCGCGCGCGAACCAAGCGACAATGTTCCCGAAGGGAGAGTGCTGCGACAAACCCGGCGCGGTTATCGCCTGAAGGATCGGCTCCTCCGACCATCCAGCGTTGTGGTTTCGAGCGGCTCCGCCCATTCGTAACTTACAGAAGCAAAAGAGACGGGGTTGGAGAATGAACGGAAGTTGCTCTTATCAATTTCCACTTTCTGCCTTGGTAGTTCGTTTTCCTTTCATTAACCAATGACGAAAAAGCGCGATTATTACGAGGTTCTTGGCGTCACACGCACTGTGTCGAGCGAGGAAGTGAAACGCGCTTATCGCAAGCTGGCGGTCAAATTTCATCCTGACAAGAATCCGGACGACCCGCATGCGGAAGAGAAATTCAAAGAGCTCGGAGAAGCCTACGACGTGCTCATGGATCCGGATAAGCGCGCCACTTACGATCGGTTTGGTCATGCCGCATTCGCGCAGGGGGCGGGCCGCGGCGGATTTCATGATCCGTTCGATATTTTTCGGGAAGTGTTCGGCAGCGCTGGTGGTGTCGGTGGAATTTTCGAAACCTTTTTCGGCGGCGGCGTGCCGACCGATCAGGAAGGACGGCAGCGCGGATCCGATCTGCGTTACGACATGCAGATCACGCTTGAAGAAGCGGCCTTCGGTGTGGAGAAGGAAATCGAGATTCGGAAATTCGACAGTTGCGCGAAATGCCACGGTTCCGGCGCCGAACCGGGTTCGCGCGTAATCAATTGCCCGACTTGCGGCGGCCGTGGCCAGGTCATCAGCGCGCGCGGTTTTTTCCAGGTTTCGCAATCGTGTTCGCGATGTCACGGCACAGGTCAGATTATCGAGAAACCGTGTCGCGCTTGTTCTGGCGAAGGTCGCCTCGAAGAGCTGAGCCGCATTAAATTAAAAATCCCCGCCGGCATCGGTGATGGATCGCGTTTGCGTTCCTCCGGCAACGGCGAGGCAGGGATTCGCGGCGGTCCACATGGCGATCTTTACGTCGTCATGCACGTGAAGGAGCACGAAATTTTTCAGCGCGAAGACGACAATCTTTACTGTGAAGTGCCGATTCCGTTCGCTCTCGCCGCCTTAGGAGGAGAAACGGCCGTGCCGACTCTGGAGGGCAAAGCGAACATCAAAGTGCCGGCCGGAACACAGAGCGGTCAGGTCTTCAAATTACGCAACAGAGGCATCGTCAATGTGAACGGACGAGGCCGCGGCGATTTGCTTGCACGCCTCTTGGTTGAAGTGCCGACACATTTGAATGGCGAGCAGCGACTCAAGCTCGAAGAATTTGCTGCGCTTTGCGGCGAGGAAAACACGCCGTTGCACAAGAGCTTCTTCGATCGCGCGAAACAATTCTTTCGCTGACCCTTCGCGACGTTTCGCTAGCTTATCGCCGGCTCCCGTGGTGACGGGACTGAACTCTTAACATTCAAAGCAAGCCCCGTATCCGAATTGTTAATATGAAAGACGAAACAAAAATTGACCGAAAGCGCATGGTCGCATTACTCAACGAGGATCTCGCGCGCGAATATCAAGCCATCATCGCCTACGTCATTTACAGCCAGACTTTGAAAGGCGCGGAATACAATCATATCGCGCAGGAATTGGAGAAGCATGCCGGCGAAGAGTTGCAGCACGCCATCATGATCGCCAAGCAGATCGACTATTTTAACGGCGAGCCGGTGAATAAGCCGAAAGAAGTAAAAGTTTCTGATAAGCCGAAGGAGATGCTCCGGTTCGATCTCGAGAACGAACGCCAAACGCTCATGAATTATCGTCAACGCATTCGTCAGGCTGATGCCATGGGCGAGTTCGCGCTGGGAGAAGTGTTGCGGGAAATCATCGCGCAGGAGCAGGAACATTTGCAGGATTTGGCCGATGCTCTCGGCATCGATACGCCAAAGATCGAAGACTGATTCTCGTCGCGAAATCAACGGAGATAGAAGAGGAAGTGGTAAACGGAGAATCTTCCTCTTCTGCTCCGTTCTGATTCATTCTTTTTCGCCATGCACCGCTTTTACATTTCGCCTAACGAGTGGAATCCCGACGCGCCTGTGTTGCGGGGCCCGGAGGCGCATCATGCGCGCGATGTGTTGCGCCTGAAAGCCGGCGACAAAGCCGTGCTCTTCAATGGCCTTGGCCGCGAACTGACCGGCGAGATTACCGCGCTCGATGGCGCCGAGATCCATCTGCAAAAATTGCATGAATCCACTACGCCACCGCTGCCGTGTCGCATCACGCTCGCGCAGGCGATCCCAAAGGGGAAAAACATGGATCTCATCGTGCAAAAGGCCGTCGAGATCGGCGCGGCGGAAATCGCGCCGCTCATTTCCGATCGAACCATTGTCCATCTCGACGAGGAGACAGGCCGCGCAGAAGCAAAGCAAATGGCAGAACATTGCCATCGAAGCGGCCAAGCAATGCGGTCGGAATTGGCTGCCCCATGTCCATGTCCCGCGAAAGCTCGCGCAATTTTTTCGCGAAACAGATGTAGCGTCTCAGTCTCAACTGCGGCTCATCGGTTCGCTGCAAACTGACGCACAACACCTGAAGAAAATTCTTCAGGAACATGTTCAGCATCACGGCGCTTTACCAAAAAATGTCTTGATGCTCGTCGGTCCCGAGGGCGACTTCACTCCGGCCGAGCTCGCCCTTGCACGCACGCACGGATGTCGGCCCATCACGCTTGGCCCGATCATTCTTCGAGTCGAAACCGCCGCGATCTACTGCCTGAGTATTCTTTCCTACGAACTTCTCGTTCGTGACGCTGGTCTCCGCAGTTAGTAAGCGCGTCGCATCACCGAAGGCGCCAAAAGCGATCAACTCGATTTCGAAAATCGATAGCGCACGCCTGTGGCAAGGCATCCCACACCGTATTTCAAACTTCGCCAAAAATTAATCGACGACGCTTCTGGAAAGTATTTCGTCGGACAAGTGACTTCCGCGATCGGATAACCGAGCGCAAAGATTTGCGCCAGAATTTGATTGTCGAAGAGAAAGTCATCCGAGTTTTTCTCCAGGGGCAGGCGTTCGAGTAATTCGCGCGAAAATGCGCGATAACCGGTGTGAAACTCGGAGAGCTTCGCTCCCATGAGCAGATTTTGCAGAAAAGTCAGAATGCGATTGGAGACATATTTCCAGATCGGCATTCCGCCCTTCAAAGCGCCGCCGCCCAAAATGCGCGAGCCGAGCACGCAGTGATACAATCCGCTCGCGATCAATGCCGCCATCGTCGGAATCAGTTTCGGCGTGTACTGATAATCGGGATGAACCATGATGATGATGTCAGCGTTCTTCTCCAGAGCGAGCTGGTAACATTTTTTCTGGTTCGCACCGTAACCGCGGTTACTCGGCTGCACGTGCACGCTCATGCCGGGCAAGGTGCGCGCGATCGCGATTGTGTCATCGTCACTCGCATCGTCCACCAGAACGATCTCATCGACGATCTCCTGTTCCATCACTTCCTCATGCGTCTGACGCAAAGTTTTCGCCGCATTATAAGCAGGCATGACGACCACGACCTTTTTGCCACGAAACATTGAGATGATGGTGTAGCGCCAGACGTGCCGCCCGCAAATCCAAAATAATTGCGGCCGACACCACCGGCTCTACACTTTGGAGTGGCCGAGCCGACACTGACGGTTAACGAAATATACTTTTCCATCCAGGGCGAAAGCAGCTGGGCGGGTTGGCCGTGCGTTTTCGTCAGGCTTACTTTTTGCGATCTGCGCTGCTCCTACTGCGACACGGAGTACGCGTTTTACGAGGGTAAGAAACAAACGCTGCCGGAAATAACCGATGCCGTTGCGGCTTACCATTGTCCGCTTGTCGAGATAACCGGGGGTGAGCCGCTTTTGCAAAAAAACGTATTGCCATTGATGGCGTCACTTGCCGATGCAGGTCACACGGTCTTGCTCGAAACGAGTGGTGCGCACGACATCTCCGAGGTCGATCCACGCGTCCATCGCATCATGGATTTGAAAACGCCGGGGAGTGGCGAAGTAGAGCGCAATCTGCTTTCCAACATCGAACACCTTACGTACCGCGATGAAGTAAAGTTCGTTATCGGCTCGCGCGAAGATTACGAATGGTCGCGCGAAAATGTTTTGAATTATAAATTACCGGAGCGTTGTCGCGCCGTTTTATTCTCGCCCATCTTTGGCCGTATTGATCCGCGCGAAATCGTGGAATGGATCCTGGCGGACAATTTGCGGGTTCGTTTTCAACTCCAGATGCACAAGTTCATCTGGACGCCGACCCAGCGCGGCGTGTGATGCGCAACAATCGCAGTCATCCTGAGCGTAAGCGAAGGATCTCGCGATTTTCAGATAGCGGGTGCATCTGCTGACTCGTGGGGTCCCTCGGTCGCCGCGGCAACCTCGGGATGACAGAGCTTCCTTAGTGTTTCGGTGCGCGCACGGTCCCGGTTTCGATCGCGCGTTTGCGCTCTTCCAACATGCGGTTGGCGATCTCTTCGACCATTTGCTCGAGCAGCATGCGCAAATGTGTGTTGGGCCGGTAATCAGAAGGCGCGATATGCCTGACGCGATCGGCATGCGTCGAAAGCTGATAACATTTCTTGAACCCAACGCGATCGGGATCATCAGGATTGTAAACGGCAATCGCTTCTCCGCCGTTTTTCCGCATCACCGTGAAGCACGGCACATCGGTCGGACCGTCACCGAGATAAATCATGTTCGGGAACGGAATCGGGCGAATGTCTGCATCCATGTGATCGTTCACATCCTGCGACATATCGAGCATGCCTTTGTTGATGCGAAAAAGGTATTGCGTCTTCTGCGTGTGGCTGATGACACGCTTCGGGAACGTGATGCGCCCCTGTTCGTCTTCGGCAAACTCGCAGCCAAAAATCGCGCGGACATAAGGCGCAAGACGGCTTCCTTCAATCAGGATCCTCATGCCGGAGGAAATGATGTAATGCTCGACCTTGATCCCATGCGTCACCTGTTCGGGCGTGAGAAGGCCGTCCCGAAATTGCTCGAACATTTCGGGGAGCCCTTTGTAGAAATTCAATTTCGCGCCTAACGACTTGAGCTCCGCATTGGTCGGGCGATCCATTCCGAGCGTATCGAGCAGCACTTTCATGTAAGCGAGTTCGTTGTCGTAGCCGGCTTCGCGCACCAGCTCGGTGCAGCGTTTCCAGAAGTTTTTGTTATCGATGCCGAACGCGGGGAAAACGACTTCGTCCTGCATGTAGCTGGGACTCAGCGTCTGATCGTAATCGTAAACGATAGCGATGGTATTTTGAGGGGTGGACACAAGAAAGGTCTGGCGGCTAACGATTGAGCGATTGGGCAGCGCGCTCTTTTACATGCGCAAAAAAATCCTGAAAGAGCGAATCGTAAATGCTGCCGCGTTCCGGATGATACTGCACCGCCAGCGCGTAGGGATAATCGCGTAATCGAAATTGCTCGATGATGTCGTCGGTCGCGCACCACGCTTCTACTTCGCAACGCTCCGCGAGGCGATCGACGGCCTGATGATGCGAGCTGTTTACTTTTTCAAAACGATGGGCTGCGTGGCGATCGTTCCGCAACGGTTGGATATCGTGATCCTTTTGCTCGGGTAAATTGTGCCCGCGAATATCGAGCTTGAGCGTGCCGCCAAGCGCGACATTGAGAACCTGTAGTCCTTTGCAAATGGCAAAGATCGGCAGGCCGAGATCAAGGGCTTTGCTCACCGCTGCGAATTCCCACTTATCGCGAAGCGGGTCGGCGTCTTTTTCGAGCACAGAAGGATCGGGCACCGGTTGACGAAGAAATTCCTCGGCGATGTCGGCACCGCCGGTGAGGAGTAAACCATCGGCGTCGTCGAGCGCGATCGCTCCGTTGCGTGCATTCGTGATCTCTATTTCCGGATGCGTGGCGAAAAATGGATTAAACCATTTCTCGTCCTTTGCTCGGAGCCAGGTCGCTAGTTTTGGCATCGCGGAAAGTCCGCGTGGTCAGGCGCGATGTAAAGTTGGAGGATAGGCTTCCAGCCCGTCTCGGACGATGGGCATCCTGCTTGTCGAAACGAGAAAGAAGGAAACAGGCTGGAAGCCTGTTGGCCGAGACAGGCAACATGCCTGTCCTCCATTTACAGTCCGAGAATTTCGCGCACGTATTTCACCGGCGGGCTGCCATATGCAATCACACTGTCGTTATACTTCTTCAGATCGAACGAATCGCCGGCCTTTGCCTTCGCGCTCTCGCGCAAATCGAGATGTTCGGTCACGCCGACGAAATAAGTCGATAGCTGCGTCGAAGTCAGCCGCGCGCGCTTCCATTTGCCCACGGCTTCGCCTTCCTCCTGGAAGCCTTCTTTTTCCATCAGCTCGAGCGCTTCTTTTTCCGACATGTTCGCCATGTGAATTCTCTGATCGATAATGGCGTTGCAATCGACGCGCAGTCGCATTTTCAACTGCTCCATCTTCACTTCCGGTCCGCCGTAGCCCTGTTCCGCCATCATTTGTTCGGCATAGACCGCCCAGCCTTCGATGAAACTTCCGCTCTGAAAAATCGCGCGCACGAGCGTCGGAGCATGGAATTGGTTGGAATGCGCGCCTTGCAGATAGTGACCGGGCATTGCTTCATGCACCGTCAGGTCGCGCATCATGTAGTTGTTGTATTCGCGATAAAACGACTCACGACGTTCTTTTGACCAGTCGTTAGGGGGAGGGGAAATGGCGAAGAGGGTCTTGGCGTTTTCCTCCAGCGGTCCGGGCCAGTCGCAATAGGCGATGGCCGGTCCGCGTTTGAATTCCGGCATCACGATGACATCGATCGGCGTCGCCGGCACTGTGACAAGGTCGTGCTCCTTTACGAAATTCGTCGTCTCCGTGAGAACTTTCTGGGCGTAACCGACGACGGTGATGTCGTTAGGGTGTTCCTCCGCCAGTTTGTTGAGAACCGCCTTCGTTACTTTCCGTTTATCATTTCGCGATTTTTCATCCGCATCCGGAAAATATTTTTTGTAGAGCGGCAACGCCGTTTCATAAATCGCGGTCTGTGTCGCCTTCAGATCGGCGCGCGCGCGCTTCATGATTTCCTCGGTCGATAAATCGGAGGCGAGCGCGAAGTGCAGCTTCTTGCGAAACTTCTCCGCGCCAATGCGGAAGTTGCCATTCGAGCGCGGCAGCAAATCTTCCTGCAGCCATTTTTTGTAATCTTCCAGAGCCTTCGCCGTTTTTTCCTGGACTGGCGCAAGCTCTTTTCCCAGTTGCGGCGCCTGATTGAGCAAAGGACTAAGCCCTTCTCGCACCAGGGAAATCGCACCCTGTAACTGCTCGATCGCGGTTTCGGTATGAACGCGCGGCGGATGTTTTAAATTTTTTTCTGCCTGTGCGATGACGGTGGGAATCGCCTCCAACCGTTTTTTCAAATTCGGAATGCGCTTTTCCGCCGGGGCAAAATCGCGGGCTACCAGCAGATAGATGCTGTCGGCAAGACTCTGATTGTAAACAAGCGGATTCCATTCCCATTCTCTCAACTCTTCCAGTTGAAAGATTTGGTAATCGACGTTGTCCCGCAGAATCTGGAAGTCGATCCGGTTCGCCTCGCCGAGCTGACTTTCGTCACCTAACGAGTTGAGCTTTTCGCGAAACTCTTTTTGTCGCTTCAGCTCTTTGTTGAACGCGTCCGCGGAATAATCGGTCAGCCGATCATCAAAGCGATGATCCCCGAGTTGTGTCGCCTGCTCCGGGTTTACCTCGAGATACTTGTCGATGTAATTGGAGGCGAGGGATTGGAATTCGTCGTCGGGTGACGCGTTCGCGCTCAACGCCGGCAACGTCAAACCGATGAGAGCGCAGACGACAGACAATTGGAGAATATTTTTCATGCTGCTTGGAGTTGAGGCTCTTGTTCCCTTTCGCGCGCCATTGTTTGTTGTTTTTTACCTAACCACAAACTGAGTGCGCACCATACCGCCGCCAGCGGCGCGGCGACAAACGAAATTCCAGTAAGTCCGAGACCAAGCCACGTGAGCAGCGGGTAGGACCACGCGCCGATTTGATCTCCCGCGCGATAAACAAACGTATCGATAAAGCTTTTCGCTTTGTATTTATCTTCACGCCGCAAAACGGTGAAGAGAACTTCGCGCGCAGGCCGGGTGACGGCAAAATTTCCGGCGCGCCGCAGAATTTGAAAGGAGGCGAGCAACGCCAGCCCCGGCGCGAAACCCATGGCGAGAAATCCAATCACGCTGATCACCGGGAGAAACGCGAGCGTCACGCCAACGCCGACCCACTTGAGCAAGCGACCGGTGAGAAAGATCTGCACCATAATCGTGAGGACGTTGACCGTGAGATCGACCTGCGCGAAAAACGCCGTGCGTGCGGCCCGGTCCTGAAAGTGGTGTCCCGTGATATCGGCCTGTTGAAAATAAACGAGCGTCGAAGTGATGGAATGGAACAACATGAAGGCGCAAATGCCTAACAAGTAAGGCGAACGCAAGGCGTGCGTGATGCCCGACCAGAGATTGCCGCCAATGGGTTGTTCGGCCTCTTTCGAGTTGCCATCCCGAGCAAATGCGAGGGATCTCTCTTTTTGCCCCACGCTTTCTAATTCGCGAGGTCCCTCGCTGCGCTCGGGATGACCACCCGGGTGATGCTGGCGGAAACCGGCTGGGAAAATTCGTACGCATTGCGCGGCGAGCTCGAGCATGGCGGCGGTAATGAAGAGAAGGTTGAGCGAGCCAATTTTTCTGACGAGCGATGCGGTAATAAGACCGCCAATAATTCCACCGAGCGTTCCACCGACGCTGATGAAACCGAAGAGGCGTTTGCCCTGATCGCTGTTGAAAACATCGGTCATGAACGCCCAAAAAACTGTGACGACGAAGAGATTGAAAACACTGACCCAGACAAAGAAAGCGCGCCCGATCCAGACCTGCTGCCCGGTCGATCCTGTTTTCATCAGGAGATAAAAGAGAACGAGGTTAACGATGAAAAAGCGATAGGCGATTGGAATGAAGCGTCGCCGCGACATGCGCGCGACGATGCTGGAGAAAAGGGCGTTAGCGATCAACATGGCGATGAGCGTACCGGTGTACATCCACGGCAGCTTTTCGACGCCACCGGCCGCGCCGATATCGTCTCGAATCGGCCGGACCACATAGTAGCTGGCGAGAACGAGGAAGTTAAAAACGAAAGCGAGACCGAGTGCCCGTAACTCGTTAGGCCGAACGTCGACAATTTTTTGGCGAAGCTGTACGAGCTTGGTGCTCATTACAATAATGGTGTCATCCTGAGCGCAAGCGAAGGACCTCTCAAGTCATCTCGAACGTCACTGCAATTTTGCGCGCATGATTGTTTGTGGCGGTCCCTCGCTGTGCTCGGGATGACTGCGCTGAAGACGTTTTGCTTATTTCGCCTCTTTGTGCCACGCGGTCAGAACTTCGGCTTCGCGCTCGGGCGTGAGCCCCGCTTTCAACTTCGCTTGCCGTTCGGGCGATTGAGATTTGAACCACTTCAACGTATCGCGCGCGGTCTCCGCGAGCGGACGAAACGTCAGACCTTTCGCAAGGGCCTTCTTGATGCTGATGCGACCCATGCCCGCTGCTTCACCACGCGGTGGAACCCACACCGGCATATCCGACCATGGCTCGACTTTCTCTTTCTCGAGAAAGTTTGTGTTCACCCATGTAAATTTCGCGGTGGAATTCAGCGCCGACTTAATGCCATTCAGCATCTCGCCCACGCCGAGCTGCGATGCCGGACCGGTGGCGTTATAGATTCCCGTTTCGCCTTGTTCCGCCATGCGAATTGTCCATTCCGCCAAATCGCGCGCATCGATGAATTGCACTGGATCAGTCGGATCACCAGGGGCGAGCACTTCTCCGCCACGATCGATTCGCACCGGCCAGTAAGTGAAGCGGTCCGTCTCATCACCGGGCCCGACGATTAGACCCGGACGTATGACGAGTGTTTTGCCCGGAAACCATTTTTCCGCTTCCTTTTCCGAAAGGGCCTTAAGCGGACCGTAAAGCGCAAACTTCGACGCGATCAACGTTTCGCGCGTTTCCTTCATCGCATCGGAGCCTTCGTATTTTGCAAGCGGCGCAGTTTCATCCACATCCGGTTTGCTGGTGTCGGCGTAAACCGAAATGGTGGAGATAAAGATGTAGCGATCGACATTTCCCTGAAGAATTTTCGCAACGTCACGTACCCAAACCGGAATCGATGTGGGATTATCGATCACGACATCCCATTTTCTTCCTTTAAGCGCATCGAGTTTGCCATTGCGATCGCCGATCAGTTGCTCGACGCCTTCAGGCAATTCGCCGGGATGTGTCTTACCGCGATTGAAAACGGTGACCTTATGTCCGCGCGCCAAAGCATAACGAACTTGAAACGGTCCCGTGAAACCGGTGCCGCCAAGAATCAGGATTCGCAAAGGCTTGGCCGCCTTCGGTGTCTCCTTGCCGGGAGAAGGAGATTCCTGGGCAAGATTGTTCGTTGCGGGAACGAGCAAGCCGGAAACAATTCCGACAAGCGCGAAACGATACGTGAGTGCGCGATGAAGAAATAACATATGCGAGAGTTACCCGGGATCCGCAGAAGAGCGCAATCTTTTGCGCTCTTACGCTTCTAGTTGATCGAAGACCGAAGTGAAATTGAGCTCAATGCATCAACGAAGCGAGACCATTTCCTTCTTTATTGAGCGGAGCCTTGGTTGTTTGCGTGGTGGAAGTGGTCGTCGTGGCGGGCTGCGATGCGCAGCCGATCAAAGCGAGACCGAAGGAAATGAGAACGACGAATTTGAGTGCGGTTGATTTCATGCGCGTCTGCTTAGCAACGGTCGTACCAGTCGATTTTTCCCTCGTGAGCATCCATTCGCGTTTCAAATTGTTTTGCGAAAGCGGGACGAACTCGTTTCATTTTTGGAACGCGCGCTTCGTCCTTTTTTGAGGGATAGCTTGATTGGAAGGAGAAAAAAATTAGCGACATGGATATGAGAGTCTGGGGAGCGCACGCGCTCGCGTGCTGTCCTCGGCGCCCCCGCCGAAGATCTTAAGCGACGCGACGACCAGAGGTTCCGGCGAGGCGCCGGAACCAGCACGCGAGGGCGCGTGCGCTCCCCAGACAATTACAAACCGACGCTGGCGCGTGATTCCAGCGATCGGCATGTCAATCACCTCAAAGACAATTTGCTCGGCAGCGTGGGGCGCCTGGCCGATGCGAAGATTGTCAACGCACTGTTGAACTTGTTTCAGGCTTCTAGCGCGAAACGCTCGCCTAACGAATCAAGTAAAGCTGGGGATCAGGCTTCGGGTTGAACGGCGAAACCGATCGCAGGTTCTGCTTCCCCAGTGACGCTGGTTTGATCCTGCAAATAGGTTCGGCCTTTGTAGAACGGCATCACGATGGCGAATAACACACCGGTTCCGAGCATGACCCACACGAAAAACATGAAATAGCTCGCACCTTGCAGCTTCACACTGCCGTCCGGATTTTGAATGACGAAATTCACAACGGCGGTGAATTGGTTGCCTAACGAGACGGCGAGAAGATAAGTGCACATGACAAGCGATTTGAGTTTCACCGGTCCCTGCGTGTAGGAAAATTCAAGATGCGTCGGCGAGACCAGCGTTTCGCCCGCCGTCAGAATAACGAAGGCCCAAACCTGCCAGATGATGTTTGGCCGCGCGCCCGCGTCGATGCGCGTTTGAATCATTGCCACCAGAAAAAATGCGCCGGCCGTCACAAACAATCCGGCGCCAATTTTCCGGAGCGGCGTCAGAGGCACGACTTTCTCCACCAAGGGATAGAGCCAGTAGGAAAAGAGGGGAAGCATGATCAGAATGAAAATCGGGTTGACCGTCTGGATTTGCGAAGAGAGCCATTCGATTCCAAAAAGATGGCGGTCCATCGACTCCGCTTGAACGATCCAAGAGGAGAAATTCTGCTGCCACAGCGCCCAGAAGATCATCACGAACGGGACAGGCATCAGGACATTCAAAAGAATTTTGCCGGTCTCCTTGTTGAAAATCTCGCGGGCGTAGGTTCGTAAACCAACGGGCGGGATATGGACGAACTTCTTGCGCCCGAGCCAAAAGATAACCGTGGCGATCGCCATGAAGACTCCGGGCAGACCAAACGCGATGTCGGGACTGTGCAGGCGCGGGTTTTCAAGGAAACTGACAACGGATGGCGAGAATTTCGTCGCGATGAAACCATTGGGATCGGCTTGGTAGGGCTCGAGCAGCCACGGGATTAGCAACGTCGAAAGAGCGGAGCCGGCGTTGATGGAAAAATAAAACCAATTAAAGACGCGCGTGAGTAAATGCTTGTTCGAATCGCCAAATTGATCGCCGACGTTGGTCGACACACACGGTTTTATTCCGCCGGCGCCAATGGCAATTAATAAGAGACCGACCGCGAGCAGGTACCGGGGCTCGACCATATGCGCGACCGGCGAACCCATGAGCGCGAGCACGGCGTGACCGGCGCAATACACAATCGAGATCCAGAAGACGACCCAGAATTTTCCGAAGACTGCATCGGCGAGAATCGCTCCGAAGATTGGCAGGAAATACAGCGCCGAGACAAAGGTGTGATACCACGCCTCCGCGTTGGCCGGCTGCATCGTGTTCAAATGACCACTCTTATCGAGCAGATACTTGGTCATGAAAATCGTGAGGATGGAATTCATCCCGTAATAGGAGAAGCGCTCGGCCGCTTCATTGCCTACGATATAGGGCACGCCTGGCGGCATCGTCGTGATCTTCGGAGGCGACGTGAGATACTTCTGTTTGGCCATACGGGATTTCCTTCGCCTAACGAGGAGTGCTGGTCGGGAAAAATTCTGCGGGAGTGGGAGAAACGTTCGCGGCTGGCGGCGGAGGAGGTGGGGCGGTGGGTGCCCCGGACCCTCAAGCGGTCTTTCCGGCGGCAATTCGTCCACGTGATGTTTTTCGCAGGAAAAGAGAAAAGCGATGCTGAAAATAACTAGAGCCGCGCTGCATTTGCGGAGACCAGACCTCATTTGCCCGAGCACAGTAGTTTCGAGGACGCAACGGGCGCAAGTCCTAAAGAGGACATTGATCTCGCTCCTCAGTTCTCCAGGATTTCCACTTCACGATCATGGGAGGAACGGCGCGTGGTGGACGCACGTGAAGAATGCGGATTTATTCTCGCTGAAATTACTGCCCGGATTCCCGGGTCGCCAATAGCGCGTTCCCGCCAGAGTTAGTTTTTACGAGCGCAACATCGGAGGCGTTGATGGAACCGTTCGCAGTAACATCTGTGCGGAAGTTGGCAACATCGACTACCCGACCGGAGTTCATTTTTGTCTGGCTAACATCGGAGGCGTTTACCGTGCCA
>CAWGQU010000033.1:0-14472 GCA_963824795.1 uncultured Verrucomicrobiae bacterium
TTTTCCTGTTCAGGACGGCCATCGCGTCTTGCAGCTCGTCGAAGTCGAATGGTTTGGTCATCATCATGTCCACATTCAGCTCTTCGTAAGCGCGAATGTCCTCGTCCGCGAGATGACCCGAGACAACGAGGATCTTGCCGCCAAAGTTTTTCGCTCTGAGTTGACGCACCAGTTCAAGGCCGCCCACGCGCGGCATGCGGTGGTCGGTGATGACGACATCAAAGGGTTTGTCGGCCACGCCGATCTTGATCAGTGCCTCCCAGCCGTTCTTCGCCGTGGTGACCTGGGCGGCTGGACCTCCCAGCATCATTGCAGTGAGATGAGCAAGAGCTTTTTCGTCCTCGACGACGAGGATCCTCAACGGGTCGGCCATGATTCCAGAAGGATCAGCAGGACCCGGGCCGAAAGGCCCGATCGGGAGCAAATGCTCTGCAAAGTAAAAATTAGAACGTAGAAAGTGCCGCGTTGCGGGAAATTGCGGCTGATCCGAACCGATCGCTGCTGTAGGCTGCGGCGATGAAGCGCACGCCATGGTTTTCCCTCACGACGAAAGCCGTTTTTCTCTCGGCGCTCAACATCATCGCCGCGGCGGTAATCTACCGATTTCTCTATAACGGCGGGTGGGTTACCCATCACTACGACTTGAGCGATCCCGACAGCGTTAACCTCGTGCCGGTGATCGTCGAACCCATCGCGGTGCTGTGCGTGCTTGCTTATTGGGTGTGGCGAACACCGTTTCTTTATCGGCTCCTGTTCGTCATGGGCATGATCCAGGTGCTTTTCGGGGTCGCCTTCGTCGCCGTCTTTCTCTTTTTCGTTCTGACTTACCATCCGCGATTGATGTGAAGGAAGGCGAACGGACGCGCGCCGACGCGTCCAATGAAGAGGCCGGCACAGAGGCCAGCCCTCCAATCTCAAACATGCCGCTACAGCTAAAGGTGGAACGTGCTCTCCGAGCACGTTGTTAGTTCTACGCGGTCGCCGCGCCGACCGCGCCGTTTGCCCCTGCACTAACGAACTTCGAGAAAAACAACCGCCCGCCAGAGTTACCCGGCGGGCGGTGTCAATGAAGTGGCCCCTAACAAACAGGTTAGAGACTTTGATTATGGCATATTCCTCTTGAGCATGGTGTGGGCCAGCACGATTTAATGCATGGGATGAAGGGCGTCACGTCGCAATGGCTTTGAAAACAAACCGCGTAAGTTGAAAGACTTTTAGACGGTCAGTGTTCCAGACTTCAGCTTACTCTTGGAACTTCTTTGAAACTTCGTTCTGATGCTTGGGATCAAAGCTGCTTCCGCGGAGACGGTTCGCTGTTACGCGGCAGCGTCTCTCGCAACCGGTCAGGGTTGGAGAGACGCGTGACCGCAGATAGGTAACTTCTGATTACGGTGCCGGTGGCGGATACTTCTTTGCAGGAGTTAGCATAACGGCGCGCACAGTGCCGCTGCTCATATCGTAGGCGGTCGCCACGATCTGCCCATTGTCATTGATTGCTATCGCGGAGATAAGCAGGTAGTTCTTTTCCCCGCCGTACAGCAACGTGTTCAGGTTAATCATCTGCCCGGTCTTGGTTGCCGTTTGGCGCCAGAGAAAAGCCACCTGTTGCAGCGGCATTCCGCCGACCGCCGGCAGATAGGTGTATCCAACAACTTCGTCGAAATTGTTGATACCCAGAGCTACGCTGAGATCGCTACCCACCTTCAATCCATTTTTACTAAGCGATCCGAGATCGATCATGATCTTGCCATCGTGGAGGAAAGCATGAACACGATCATCTTTCGTTGTCACCGTCGAATAGCCGACGACATGGTTGTAGTTATTGATAGCCATTCCATAACTGGAACTGCCTCCCAGCACACCCAGGTCTTGCATTGGTTTAAGGCCCGCAACTAGCGGCCCGTAGATGAACGCGTGAGTTGTCACCATTGGACCCATGTCTTGAGTCTGAGACGATCCTGTTATGTACCCGATGTCGTTAATCGCATTTGCCTCAGCGTATCCGCCACCGAGCGTTCCGATGTCGACCATGCCGGTTTGGCTGGTCCACAAGAAGGCCCTGCTATCAGTACCATCGCGTGTTAGGCCCGAGGACCCAACTACCTGCCACGAGGCATTGATACCATTGGCGCGGCTATAAACCTGGCCCTTCAAAACTCCGAGGTCGATCGGAATTCCTCCTTTGAAAAACGCCGCGTGACTTGCTCGCAACGGACCCATCGTCTCGAAGAATGCGTCCCCCACCACGAAACCCGTGGAGTTGATGCCGAATCCGCGGCTGTTCAAGCCGCCGGCATCATCCATGAACTTGGTGATGTAGTCGTAATGGAAGGCGCATGTTTCATCCCCTTTGTAGGCCGTGCCCGCTACCTGCCCCCAACTATTAATCGCGGCAGGTTGGCTGACATCCATGCCTTTGACGACTCCCAGATCCTCAACAGTATAAAATTTCTGAGCCTGTGAGGTTGGCACCCCGATGACAAGGCACGCCATCAGGCCAATTAAAGCTAGTGATAATTTTTTCATTTTGTTCTCTCTTTCTTTGGTTGTGATTTTTGTGTGTCCCTTCTGTTTCCATGCCTTAACCAATCCCTGAATGCGTTACGCGCTGGCCTGAAATTGCCTTTTGCGAGGCATAACTTGCTGTCAGCAAAAACTGCGCTTTTTCCAAGGGAGCAAGATTAGGTCAGCAATTCGCAATTTCAGACCTTCTGACTTTGCTGATCATGGTAATTTGCTTGAAGTACAGGGCTGATTTATTATCGATTCGGCGTTCGGCGTTCGCCTTCGTCGCCATCTTTCTCTTTTTCGTTCTGACGTACCATCCGCGATTGATGTGAAGGAACGCAAACGGACGCGCGCCGACGCGGCCAATGAAGAGGCCGGCACAGAGGCCAGCCCTCCAATCTCAAATATGCCGCTACAGCTAAAGGTGGAACGTGCTCTCCGAGCGCGTTGTTAATTCTACGCGGTCGCCGCGCCGACCGCGCTGCCCCGGAATAGAAGATCTCGCGAATTGTTATTTGGAAACAACGCGCCCGGAGGTCGCGTTCCACCTAATCGCCAAGGCCGGGATAGGCAACGCCTATCGCGGCGAGTCGCACAAAGTATTTCAAAAGCGGAACGGGTGATGTCGCTTGTGGCATGCAGACAAACCTCGAAAGCAAACCTCAAGAAAGACGCGACTCGATGGAGCCGCACATTCCGATGCGTGGGAGGATTGCTCGTTTTCTGAGCGATCGCCATGCGTATGGGGAACGCCCGGATTATCTGCCGGAGTTAATTGTTCTGGGAATAGTAATCATTGCGGCGGCGTGGCCGATTTTGTCGCTGGCTTCGGCAATGGCCCTGGTGCGATAAACCAAAACCAGCGGAACGGAGGACCGTGAGTGTCCTGATTTTTGCCTACTATTTTGTTTTGCGGCTAATCGACGACTTGTAACGCCGAAAAGGTAGCAGTCGCGGCGTGGCGAAACGCGGCCGCCGCCTTGCCTTCGAAGCGTAAGGGGTTGCGCAAGATATTGAGCTCGCGCACCGGAGCGGGTGATGCGAACGGCACCACTACGCATCCGTTCGTGAAATCGCTCTCGGTCATCATTTGCGGCACAATCGTGACGCCCATGCCGGCGGCGACCATGCGAGCGATCGTGGCCAGTTGCGCGCCGCGCACCGTCAGCTCCGGATGGAGATGATTTTTCTCCAGGTAATCGCAGACCTGCGTCGCGAGACAATGTTCTTCGTGCAAAAGCAGAAATTTCTCCGCTTCGAGGTCGCTCCATTTGATCGTCTTTCGCTTTGCCAGCCGGTGTTTCTTCGGCAGCAAAACACAAAGCGGCTCTTTGCCTAACAAGTGGCGTTTTAAACCGGGCGTTTCGCCGCAAGTCGAAGCGAGCGCGAGGTCGAGCGTCCCGTCTTCCAGCCGTGTCGCGAGGTTTTCAGTGGTGTCTTCAAAGATTTCGAAAACGACTTTCGGATGCTGCCGCTGAAATTCTCCGATCAGTCTCGGCAAAACATAAAGCGCGATCGTGGGAATGGCGCCGACGGCGAGGCGCCCGACGACTTCGCGCTTCAAATCGTCTACGCAACGATGCGCATCGCCGATTTCGACGAGAATCTTGCGCGCGTAATCGAGCAGGCATTTGCCGGCTTCCGTGACCACGACCGAGCGGGGCAGCCGATCGAACAGGCGCTGGTCCATTTCCGCTTCCAGCTTTTGAATCTGCTGGCTGAGCGAGGGCTGCGCGACATGTTCGCGAACGGCCGCGCGGGAAAAGCTGCCTTCATCGGCCACAGCCACGAAGTAACGCAGTTGATGAATCTCCATGGTAGAAAAGGTTGACAACGAACGGTCCGCTTGCGTTCGGGACTTGTCCAGAAACGGGGCTGCATTGGAACGAAATGTCACGGAATTGCCACAAATAAGTTTGGAGGGACGAGCTCTGTCTCGTCCAAAAAGAAGGCCGGCACGGAGGCCAGCCCTCCAGACTGAAAGTGCGACGGTCATAGACCGCCGCTACAGAAAGGTGGATCGGCCTCTCCGAGGGCGATGTTAAATTTGCAGCGTAGCTGCATTTATTCGTCGCCGACGGACTCCGAGACGACGGCGCTACCCGGATCGGACTGGCGCGAAGAATTTCGGAGAGAACACCCTCACCTTAATCCTCTCCCTCTTAAGGGAGAGGAAATGTATGCGGGCGCCTCCGGACTCAAAGTGCCTGAATCCTCTTCCCGAGGAGAGGGATTGTATGCGACGCCCCAAGACTGAAAGTGCGACGGTCATAGACCGCCGCTACAGAAAGGTGGATCGGCCTCTCCGAGGGCGATGGTACAAACATGCGGCTTCGCCGCCATTATAACATCGAGGTCCGAGCCGGACTGGCACGAGCGCTCGATCCACTAGCGCGACAAATGCGACGGTCGGGACCGCCGCTACGGCGAGACAGTTATTTATAAACGGTAGCTGGCTCAGGGCCTTCGAGGATTTTTTGGAAGCGTGGATCGTTACGTAATGGATCCCATTCCCAACCCAGCCGCAGATGAGCGAGAGTCACTCGCTCAGCTCCCGGTGTCGTGAGTAAACGTGCGAGTAATGTAATCGCCTGATCGGCTTCGCCGGTATGCGCGTAAACGAAAGCCAGATTCCTCGCATATTCCGGCCCGCCGACTGCGTCCTTGCTTTCGGGCGAAAGCTCGACGGCACGTTGCGCGTCGCGGATCGCATCTTCCTTGCGACCGAGCAGCGCATACAGTTTCGCCAATGGTGCAAGAAAGGTTGGGTCATCGGGGTGATCGCGGACGCCGGCTTCGTACAAAGGTCTGACTTCCTCGAAGAGATTGTGCGCTGGTTCGAGATCAGCCTGCGCGAAGGCGACGCATCCTTCATAAAATTTCGCTGGAGCGACGACGGGAAATTCAGCCACCGAGCGATCCAGAATCGGAACCGCTTTCCTGGCTGCGGCAAAATCGCGCGCTAACATCGCGTAATCCCATTGCGCCACGACGACGAGCGGTTTGCCTTTCATCGCCTCCGACAGCTGGTTAAGCGTGGCGCTGGCCTCGGCCGGATCGTCGCGCTGGACGAGGTGAAGATAGGCAAAGCCGAGCCAGCCATCGGTAAGCTGCGGTTCAAGTTGCAGACCGTGCTGGTAGGCGTCGCTCGCCGCGGTCCACAGCCGCAGCAAACGCAACGTGTCCGGCAGTCCGTCGAAATTGGCGGCTCGAGGATTAAGTTCGTTCGCTCGTTGAAACACCGCCAGCGCTTCCCGCCAGCGGCCTTGCCGCCGATAAATGTAACCGGAAAAATCGAGAATCTCTGAGTTGTTAGGCAAAGCCGCACTCGCGATGGCTAGCTCGCGCAAGGCCTTCTCGTAATCGGCATCAATTCGATAATAACAAAGACCGAGCGCCAAATGCGCTTCGCCAAGGTCCGGCGCCAGTCGCAACGCTTCGTCGGCCAAAGCACGCGCGCGATTTTTTCGGTCCGGTTGCCGCCCCATGAAATAAATCTGGCTGTTCCAGATGGCGGCGCGCGCCTGAGCGAGAGCAAAATGCGGATCGAGCGCAATAGCGCGCTCGTAAAGTTGGTCGGCATCCAGCGCGTCCTGTTTCGAGGCGGCGATATGGGCAAGCTCGTTTGCCTGCAGGTAAAGAAGATAAGCCTCGGGATTATTGGTCGGCTGATGGACGATGCGCGCCTTTTCCTCGGGCGCCAGTTTCGCCTGCAATTGTTCGGCGATGGCGCTGGCGATGTCGCTTTGAATGGCGAAGACATCGGCGAGATCGCGATCGTAGGTCTGCGCCCAGATATGCGCGTCGGTGCGGGCATCGATCAACTGTGCATTCACTCGCACCTTGCCCTCGGCGCGCTGCACACTGCCTTCGAGAAGATGCGCGACGCCGAGTTGTTTCCCGATCTCGCGCAGATTCCGCGCGATGCCGGTGCGATATTGCATCACACTGGTGCGACTGATTACCTTCAAATCGGCGATCTTCGCCAGGTCGGTGAGAATTTCATCCTGTATGCCATCGGCGAAATAGGCGTTCGCTTTTTCTTCGCTCAAATTTTCGAATGGCAAAACGGCGATGCTCTTTTCCGGAACACTCGCGGCTGGCGTCGAAGCGACGTTGTGTTTCGCGGCAAGTTTCGTTGTGCGTCGAGAGAGAAACCACCCGCTCCCGATGAGTAAGGCAAGCAGCACGACGAGACCGATGGCGAACAGGATGCTCTTCGATTTAGCGGGAGCAACGCGCGTGGACCGCTGCACCTCCGCGCCTTCTTTCAACTTCGCCGGCGTTTCCGGATTGCCGACTTCATCGGTGTAAAAGTTAACGAGCGAAATTTTGTGTCCGTGTTTCACTTCGCATTCGCCGAGATCGTGCAGATGCGAGTGCCAGCGTGGATACGCCGTGAGATCGTCGGCGACGCGTTTCGACACGAGAATGTGTCCGGCGTCTCCACAATCCATGACGCGCTGCGCAAAATCGATTCCGGCTCCCGCGACGTTTGCGCGCTCGTTGACGTCGAGCAATTCGCTCACGGGGCCGCTATGGATTCCCATGCGCAAACGAATGCCAGGATAACTCTTCAGGGCCGTTGCAATTTCGGTCGCGCATTCGATCGGCGCTTTAGGGTCGCCGAAGAATACGAGGATGATGCCATCACCCGTTGGCAATCGAATCAGTTTTCCCTGCGCGTCCGCCGCGCGGAATTGATTTGCGGCGCGCGCGATTTCATTCAGGTGTTGTTGCAGTCGGCTTTGTTCGTCGATGAGCAGCTTCGAATAACCAACGATGTCCATCGCCAGGACATGGCCGATCTCCATTTGTGGATCTGAACCAGGATCGACGGACATACGCAGAAGTGTTACTGCGCTCGCTTCAAGTTTCGTTCAATCTGTTTTGGCAGATTCGGTGTACTCCGGCGTTTTGGCGTGGATGCCCATGACTTGCTTGCGCACTTTCTTCGAGACTATCGCAGAGAGCAAGTTTCGCCCGTGAGACAAATTATGGATGACTTACCTTTGGCTATCGAACAGCGGTCCCGGCTTTGCTGCTGCGCCGGGTGGGTTATTTGCATCCCACAATC
The DNA here is from genome assembly GCA_963824795.1 of uncultured Verrucomicrobiae bacterium. Taxonomy (GTDB): domain Bacteria; phylum Verrucomicrobiota; class Verrucomicrobiia; order Chthoniobacterales; family UBA10450; genus JBBQFI01. The sequence continues at coordinate 7,586 of CAWGQU010000033.1, forward strand.
GCAATTATCTGTCCCAGTTGCGAGACGGAAACTTTTGCATTTCCTAAGCAATTCGATCCCCTCCCCGGGGAAAAAAGCGATGGCATCTCCGTTGCTAAGGGTTGTCGCATGAGTCGCCTACCGATCGTCGTCGTTGTTGTCGTCGTCGTCGTCGCTGCGCTTGGTGCGAGCAGATCAAGCGTTGCGCAAGCGTCAGATAAATCCGGCGAAGCCGCGTTCGCGCGGTTCGAGACCCTGGCCGGTGAATGGGAAGGAACATTTGCCTGGACCGGTGCTCGAAAAGATCGCGGCGCAATGAACGCCAGCTATTATGTGACCGGGAATAATTCCGCGGTCGTCGAAAATCTGACGATGGGCGGCGTGCCGACCATGACCAGTGTCTACCATCTCGATGGCGACGAGTTGCGGATGACACACTACTGCGCCGCCCGAAATCAGCCGCGGCTGAAAGCAACGCAGATCGATAACGCGAAGGGCATCGTGAATTTTTCATTCGTTGACGCTACCAATTTGTCGTCAGCCGACGCGCCTCACGTCCATGGGCTCGAGTTCCGCTTTCTCGATGCCGATCACATCACGCTTACATTTCTGTTTCAGAGCGGAAGCAAGGAGGGTCGCGAACTCATCACGCTCACCCGTGTCAAAAGTCCTCAAGCGACTCAACCTCCTTCGGCTACGCCATCGCCGGCGGGGAGACGGTAATGAGCTAGACCTGATCTTGGTGCCAATTATCTGCTCGACTATTTTTGCTTCTTCGATCACGGATTTGAAATGGCACAACCGAAAGAAACTCCAGACACGCCTATTACCAACCCCCGGGAAACGACCGAGAGTGATGAAAGTAAGTCCGTTCCGCCCCAGAATCCTAATCCTGGATCTGACGAGCCACAGGGAGATCACCCCGAGAAGTAATTTCGGCAAGACGGAGTCGAATCAACATCGAGGAAGGGGCTGGCAGTCCGCTGGTGGATCGGCCGCTCCGCGGGCGATGGTAGAAACATGCGGCTTCGCCGCCATGATAACATCGAGCGACAGAGCGCTCGATCCACCTTAAACAGATTCACAGTGGTGACGCCGAATGGAATGGATTGACCGGGAGAATTTCGGAGAGAACACCCTCACCTTAATCCTCTCCCTAAGGGAGAGGAAATGTATGCGACGCTCTCCAGACTGAAGTGCGACGGTCATAGACCGCCGCTACAGAAAAGGTGGATCGGCCGCTCCGCGGGCGATGTTAAATTTGGCAGCGTAGCTGCATTTGTTCGTCGCCGGCGACTCCGAGACGACGGCGCTACCCGGATTCGACTTGCGCGAAGAATTTCAAAAGAGGGCACCCTCACCTCAATCCTCTCCCTGAGAGGGAGAGGAAGATGGAGGAGTTTTCAGAAAGGGCACCATTACAGCAATCCGATCGGCTGCTCGACGAATTATCGCCCGGCTCTCGGACTCATCGAGCTGGAGAGACAAATGCGACGGTCATAGACCGCCGCTGCAAATCGGGTGATTTTGTTTGCTGCGTGAAGGATTTCGGGACGCGAGTTCGGAAGCTATCTTCTGAATAGGGATGGCTTCTAGTAGCCCAATTCCGCTTTCCTTTGCGCGGCGGTCGGCAAGGGATCCTTTTTCACTTCGATCGCGCCCTGACCCGATTCCTGGATTCGTCTGCCTTCGGTCGCGTTGAATTCAATGTCCGATTGAAACTCCGGCGGGACATCGTCCGCAGCATAAATGGCGTGCACGGGACATTCATCCACGCAAGCCATGCAATCGATGCACTCCTCGGGATGAATAACAAGTTGACCCTCCAATTCATAGAAACACGCCACCGGGCATACCAGTACGCAATCGGTGAACTTGCACCCCACACATTTATTAGTAACTACATGCGCCATAAATTATTTCATTCCAGATTCATCGGGTTTGCGGAGTTAAACTGGACGAGTGAGGCGAGTTTGCCAATGTGTTTTTGGGGAAAATGGAGTCGGCTGCGGGAAAATGATGTAATCGCGAGGGCAAGTCGCAGAACCGCTCACGAGAGCGTTGGCCCTGCTATCTCGGAAATGGCGGGCGCGGATTTCGCCGCGAAAATTGACGCTCGCCATTCATTCGAAAGTCGGCGAGCGCGGCGCGGCGCGTACTTGATGCAGGTATAGAGCAGGACGGGTAAACGGAATCGTTGCATCAAAGCTACTTCACGCAGTTGGCGATGTTTGCGGGCGAGTCCATTGGCGCCGGGTGTGGAGTTAGCGTGATACAGGACGAGATCGCGTGGAGGTGGCCAGTAGTTGCTGCGCGCGTAAAACCGTCGCGGAAGCTGGCACCAGGAAAGCTCGCCGTCGCTCAACGTCGGAAGGAGTTTGTTGATGACGCGCTCCTCGATCTCGCCGGCAAATTCGTTTTGCAGGCCGTGCCTTACTTCTTCAAAGAATTTGATGACGCGAGCGTTGCAGCGGCAGATAAAGAAACCGCTGTTGATTTCATTCGCAGGAACGCCGGCCGCCTGAAACGCGATGTCGCGATTGCCCAGCGCTGCGATGGCGAGGTCCGGAGTGAGCCGGTAAAATTGGATGTCGACATCAGACCAGATGATAACGCTGCCCGCGTGCTCGCGCAGGCTTTGGAGAATCAGGTCCACCTTTTTGACAACGCACGGGACAAACTGGGGGCTGTGGTAATGGCCTTCCCCTAACATCTCGATGACCTCGGACTGCACTGTGAATCCGGGAGGGATCGTAGGAAGGAAATCGTCGTGATAGAGCCTGTTGTGCGAAGGAGTGTAACAACAAAAAATCTTCATGAGCACCGCGTTGCTACTCCTATCGAAATCGATTTGCCGGATCAAGCAAAACTGCCCGCGGCGAAGAGAGTGCGACGGTCATAGACCGCCGCTACAGAAAGGTGGATCGGCCTCTCCGAGGGCGATGGTAGAATATGCGGCTTCGCCGCCATGATAACATCGAGGTCCGAGCCGGACTGGCCCCAGCGCTCGATCCACCATTAGACAAATTCACCGTGGTTGACGCCGAGCGGAATGGATCGACCGGGAGAATTTCGGAGAGAACACCCTCACCTTAATCCTCTCCCTCTTAAAGGGAGAGGAAATGTATAGCGGGCGCCTCCAGACTCATAGTGCGACGGTCATAGACCGCCGCTACAGAAAGGTGGATCGGCCTCTCCGCGGGCGATGATGGAAATGTGCGGCTTCGCCGCCATGATCACATCGAGGTCCGAGCCGGACTGGCACGAGCGCTCGATCCACCATTTGCCGAGCTAACGAGACAGCGCGCTGTCTACCTCGGGAATGATTTTGTCGTAGCTGCTAATCATGTCGGGCTCCTTCAGGTTAACATCAGTGAGGTAGAATTCCATGGCCATGGCCCGGCCCCTGAGGTTGTCGCTCGAAAGGGCGACCGGCGTAAAGGCAGAGGCAAGGAAGCTGTCTTCCAATTTCTGAAAAGCATTCTGCTGGGTGTAGACTTTGGAAATATCGAAAGCCAAATCCGGTCTGAGATAGGATAAGGCTTGCGTGGCCAGGGCAAGGTCCCATGCGGTATGTTCGAACGTGACCGGGCGCATGCCTTCGAAGTGGACAGTCTTATGAAAGCGCTCGTCGGTCGGCGGCTCAGTGCTGACGAGAAATTCGTGCAGCTCGCGCGCGAGTGTTTCGTGATATTGCAGGTTCTGCTGAATGGCCTGACGATTTTCGGCCATCTCGCCGGCGAAGTTACGCAGCGCGGCGCGGCCTTGTGCACGATGCTCGCGGTCTTCGTGCCAGTTACTCGCCCACAAGGCGAGAAAAACGCCGATGGTTATGAGCGCAACTTCAACGAGCAGGTTGAGGAACGATCTTCCATGCTCTTCGCCGCGCAGGCTCATGCGCGAGAGGATGCCCGAGTGAGCGGACATTTCAAATACTGAAATTGGAATGGATCGCGCGCGCGCGTATCTATTCGGATGGAACTCGACCTGGAAGGTAAACATGCCAGCCGCGCGTATGCGATGCTGGTCTCGCTCATTACGCCCCGCCCTATCGCGTGGGTGACTACGTTGAATGAAAATGGGACGATCAACGCCGCGCCGTTCAGTTTCTTTAACGCGCTCGGCGGGAATCCGCCCATCGTCGGTTTCGCTCCGGGGGATCGCGATGAAGGCGGGCCGAAGGATACGGCGCGCAATATTCGCCGAACCCATGAGTTCGTGGTGAACCTCGTGGATGAAGCAACGGCGGAAGCGATGAACCGGACATCGGCGTCGCTTCCGTATGGAGCAAGCGAAATGGAGAGCGCCGGATTAACGGCGGTGGCGTCGTCGGTGGTAGCGCCGCCGCGAATCGGCGAAACGCCGGCCAGCCTTGAGTGCAAAGAATGGGGCACGCTCGAAATCGGCGGGAATCGAGTCGTGATCGGACTCGTTAGGCGCATTCATGTACGCGATGCGTTGATCGATCCGGAGAAATTACGGATTCGGACCGAGCAGCTTCATGTGATCGGACGCATGGCCGCTCCGAACTGGTATTGCCGCACGCGCGATCGATTTGAGATGGTCAGGCCGGGATGAGGGTTGGAATTTCGAAATGTGGATTGCGAATTGCGGAATCGTGCAAACGCTCGCGCCTAACGCGAACAGGGGTGAGACGCAGGCAGAAGACGTCCAAGCGATCGTCTGTTTGCGAAGGATTTCGGAGTTGTCCGGTTTGCTGAAGTCGCGAGTGACTTGAACTGGGAACGGAGAGGGCATGAAGTTGTCGCAGAAGTTTGAAGAGGCGCTGGTGTATGCGACGCAGGCGCATTGTAACCAGACTCGGAAGCAGACGGGGATCCCGTACATTGCGCACATTCTCGGCGTAACCGCGATCGCTCTCGAGTATGGCGCGAATGAGACGGAAGCGATCGGCGCGCTGCTCCACGATACCGTGGAGGATTGCGGCGGCGCGGAACGTTTAGTCGATATCCGAAAACGGTTTGGTGATGATGTTGCGAAAATCGTGGATGGCTGCACCGACACCGATCAAATGCCGAAACCGCCATGGCGTGAACGAAAGGAAGCTTACATTGCGCATCTCAAGAATTCCGACGCGTCAACACGGCTTGTCTCGGCTTCGGATAAATTACACAACACGCGCGCGATCCTGGCCGATCTGCGCAGGAATGGGCCGCAAGTGTTCGAAAGGTTTAGCGGCAAGAAGGATGGAACACTTTGGTACTACCGCACGCTCGTCACCGCCTTCCGTCAGCACGGTGATCACGTCGATCTCATCGACGAGCTCGATCGCGTCGTAACTGAGATTGAACGATTAGCGCGCGTGTAAGAAATAGTCGTTAGGTTACTAACGACGCGAATCTTACTCGCGATCGTAGACGTCCACTTCTGGCTTGCTCTCGCCAGAAAAGTGGATGGTGTCGGTCAACATCTTGCCATTCGCCGAAAGCTGCCAGTGATCGGTCTCTATCATCTTGCCATTCAGCTTATAGGTAAGCTCCATGTTGTGGCCGTCGATTGCTTTGGCTGAGACGGTAGTACCTTTCGCGACCCGAGGACCTTTCGGCGTGTAATCTTTGCCATCGAGTTTGAAGTCGGTGCGTCCCTGGTAGGTCGGGTTCATCATCGAGTAACCGTCTGTCTGCCATTTCGTCATTTCGATGCTGTTGGGAGAACCGATCTTGATCTTGGTGCTGACCCACGTTCCCGCCAGGCCGGAGGTGCCGGCGGTTCGCTTAAGCGTGGTTTCATCGTGCGAGGTCGATCCATCCGGGCGCATTTCCGTGCTCACATAGGTAGAGGTGGCTCCGTCTTTGGAAACGCTCCAGATGGCATCGGATGTGATTTTGCCTTTTCGTTTCTGTGTCCATTTCCAGGAATTCGGACCATTCTTAGTGATCAACCACGTATTGCCGTATTTGGTGAGATGCTCTTTTCCGAGGGTCATGGTCTCGGAGTCGTCGCCAAAGGTAAACGTGTATTTGTCGGGCCCGGCTTCCGCGACTTTATAGGTCAAGCCGGCGAACTGGCTCTTCGCGGGATTCAATTTCCATTTGCCGACGAAGGAGTCGTCAGCTGCGAACGCGGTGGCGCTGATGAGACAGAGTGAGGCGATAAGTGCGAGAATGCGTAGTTGCATGAGTGTTCTCCGGTTAGGTTGTTGTGGAATCAAATACATTCTGGGAAACGGCATCGTTGTCAATCTTAACGGATGAAACGCGGGAGGATCACAGGGAGTCGAGTTGCTTCGAGTGTCGTTTCCACAGGAAGAGCAGGTAAAGGATACCAAACCAAAGCAACCAAACGGAAAGATTGAAAGTGATGTGCGTGACGAGCGAGATCCAGGAATCGTGAACCGAAAGGTAACGAACACTCGGCCGCGACAGATGTTCGGATGGCAAAGCGCGCAATGCCTCAATCACGCCCTCTTTTACATTTGCTTCTACCAGCATTTCGCCCACCAGAACCATTATCCCGACGGTGTAGGCGAAGAAGCTAAATATTTTGAGCGCGATCTTTGCGCTATGCAGGAAGTAGTAGATCGCCACCACCATGGCGAAATTGATTGTGATCATTTGCGCAAACCACGTGACTTCGTGTTCCGTGGTCGAGCGCGCGAGATTGAGCAAATCGAGTTCCGACACAAGAGTGCTCCGTTTTAGTCGGTGCGGCGCTGCTTGGCAAGAAAGCTACACTGCTCGATAAAATTCCCGGGATGTTGCCGATCATCACCGAAGCGGTGGCCCAGGCGATTGCAGACCGGTTCGGAGAATCAGATATGCGCGCTCCGATGAGAGCGATTGTCGTGCAGGCGCGAAAGCGAAACTTTCGGACGGTACGACAATAGGGAAAGGCTCTACTACGCGGCTTTTTTCTCGCCGTTCGTCGCAGGGAACGGAACGACTACC
>CAWGQU010000034.1:0-23069 GCA_963824795.1 uncultured Verrucomicrobiae bacterium
ACAGCGCGTGATGCGCGGACAACAGCTCGCGACGATCGGCACGGCACACGGCGTTTACGACGCGCATCTGCATTTCGAGATTAGGAAGAATATTGCGATCGGGATGAACCGTGCCGCCTTCCGCCGCGATTTCAGCAACTATTACGATCCCAGCAAATTTCTTCTAACGCATCGCCGACTGAAAACTGCGCGAACAACCTATCCGATCGCAATGAACACCTTCACGCACGATGCGAAATACAACGTCGATGGTCTCCGGAATTTCCATCGCCGTTCGCGAAGCACATCGCAATCGGCCGCGGCGTTGAAGAGAGCGTTGGCGTCGAGACGTTGATTTCCGCAATGACGGTTGCTACGTCCCTGCGGAAAAGTTCCAACGACTAATGCAGCTGCAGCTGCGGCGCCAATCGCAAGCGCCCTGCATCCTGTCTCCGAACTGGCGCTAGGCTCGCCAGAGCAGCAAGATCAAAATGATCAGGATTAGCAAGCCTCCGCCCGGGTAGTAGCCCCAGCCACTGGCGTACGGCCATGCAGGCAACGATCCGATTAAGAGGAGAATCAAAATGATAAGGAGAATGGTTCGCATGGCCGGAACCTACCTGCCCACGCGTCAGAATAGCAATTCTTATCTTCCGACAATTTGGCCGTCATTCCGAGCGTAGCGAGGAACCCCGCGATCTCCGAGTGGTTTGCAAAAGATCATTTCGTGAGGTCCCTCGCTGCGCTCGGGATGACCCCAAACCGATCTTCCGCGCACGATCGCATTAACCAAGATCCATTTCGCCGATCAGATTGCGTTTGAAAAGCAACGCATGCTTCCTATCGTTCGTCGGCAAGTCCCGACTGCGTCTTGCCGGATGCGTCGGGAAAATTTTTTGCCCGTTAATCTTCGAATAAAATGGCGAACACAATCCTGATCGGTGCGCAATGGGGCGACGAAGGAAAAGGTAAGATCATCGACGTTCTCACGGGCGCGGCGAATATTGTCGTGCGCAGCCAGGGAGGGAACAACGCCGGGCACACCGTGATTCATCGCGGACTCAAATACGTCCTGCATCTGATCCCCTCGGGAATTTTGCGACGCGGAAAAATCTGCGTCATCGGCAACGGTGTTGTCATCGATCCCGTTGCGCTGGTCGCCGAGATCAAAGGACTGCGTAATGCCGGTGTCACCATCAGCAGGAATTTGCTCATCAGTAATTGCGCTCATCTTGTTCTTCCTTATCACCGCGTATTGGATGAGCAGCGTGAATTGCGCAAAGGCGTAACCAAAATCGGCACGACGAAGCGCGGCATTGGACCGGCCTATGGAGATAAAGCGGCGCGGACCGGTTTGCGCATCTCCGACCTGATGCAGCCGCGGCTGTTTTCAAAGAAGCTGGAAATTAAAATTCGGGAGAACAACAATATTCTGCGAGCGCTCGGCGCGCGACCGATCGATTACGATTCGGTGAACAAGACTTATCTCGCTGCCGGAGAATTTCTGCGGCCATTTGTCACCAACACGGTCGTTTATTTGCATCAGGCGTTGCAGCACGGGAAAGAGATTCTGTTCGAAGGCGCGCAGGGAACATTTCTCGATATCGATCACGGCACATATCCTTACGTTACGTCCTCGAACACGACGGCCGGCGGCGCTTGCACGGGCTCGGGCGTGCCGCCACACCGAATGGATTTGGTTCTTGGCGTGATGAAAGCCTACACCACGCGTGTGGGCGAGGGCGCGCTGCCGACGGAAGATTTTGATTTCACCGAAATGCTTCACAAAATGGGCCGCGAATTCGGAGCGACTACCGGTCGCGCGCGGCGCTGCGGCTGGTTTGATGCGGTGGCCACGCGTTATGCGACGATGATCAACGGCATCGATCAACTGGCGATTACAAACTTGGACGGACTCGATGATGTCGATCGTATTCGCGTTTGTGTTGCTTACCGCCTAAACGGAAAACGGCTGACTGTTCCACCGTGCGATGCGGCGCAGTTGCAAAGCTGCGAGCCCATTTACAAACAGATGCCAGGCTGGAAACGATCCACGCAATCAGCAAAAAAACTTACGGATCTACCAAGGGAAGCAAGGAATTACATAAACGCAATCGCTGAGCTAACCGGCGCGCGACTCAAGATGGTGAGCGTGGGTCCGGAACGCGCGCAAACCATCGTCCTTTAGTTTTCATGGCCGCAGCGCCTGGCAAAATCATCCCGCGTCACGTCGCCATCATCATGGACGGCAACGGACGCTGGGCGAAGGAACGCGGACTGCCACGCATAAAAGGTCACGAGCAGGGGGCGCAAGCCGTGCGCGAATGCGTGGAAGGATGCGGTGATCTAAAAATTGAATACCTCACTCTCTACGCATTTTCCGCCGAGAACTGGCAGCGGCCGAAAAGCGAAGTGTTTGCCTTAATGCGGCTGCTCGAACGTTTCCTGAAAGAGAAAACGCCGGAGCTGGTGGAAAAGAATGTTCGGCTGCAAGCGATCGGACGTTTGACCGATCTTCCGGCCGCCTGCCAGCGGCAATTGCACGAAACGATAGAACGCACTTCCAAGAACAATGGGTTGACGCTCATCCTTGCGCTGAGCTACGGCGCACGGCTCGAAATTATCGACGGAATCAAGAGTCTGCTGCGTCAGATCGAGTCCGGTCATATTGATAAGGGAATGATCGACGTTGAGATGTTCAGCAAACATCTCTACACGCGTTACTATCCCGATCCGGATTTGCTAATTCGCACTTCTGGAGAAATGCGGCTTTCGAATTTCCTGCTCTGGCAACTTTCCTACACGGAAATGTACGTCACGCCGAAACTGTGGCCTGACTTCACAAAGAAGGATTTGTTCGCCGCCGTGGAAGAATTCGGCCGGCGCCAGCGGCGTTACGGTGCTGTTTGAGGTCTGATCCCCTAACAAGCAATGTCATCCCGAGCTAGCGAGGGACCTCACGATATCTGTTATCGTGAACGCAGAGTCATTTCGTGAGGTCCTTCGCTGACGCTCAGGATGACAAGCTCTCACGCATTTCTATTCAATCAGACAAAAGCTTCGGCCACGGTGTCGGCGAGCAGTTTTCCTTTCTGCGTCAAAACAAAATTACTGTCGCGCTGATGCAATAATCCCAAGGCGACGAATTCGTCCCGTTCGTTAGGCCACGTCTGCAACCACGCGGCCGGGACGCCGGTCGGCGTGCGCAACGAAAGCGCGATTGTTTCGCCTCTCTTCATCTCGGCGCTTAATTCTTCGATGGACGTAATGGCAGGCTCACCGCTCAGAACGCGATCGGAATACTCGCGGTAATCGGCAACATTTTGCCAGCGTTTCATTCCGATCGTGGAAAACGCGCTGGGCCCAATGCCAAGATAATTCTCGCCCGCCCAGTACGCGCGATTGTGCACTGAAGAATAACCCGGCCGCGCATGATTCGATATTTCGTACTGCTCATATCCCGCCTCGCCCAGCATTTGCATCGCGGTCTCGAAGAACTTCGCATCGGCATCGGAATCGGAGCGCAGTTCCCCTTTGGAGTGACGCAGGAAAAATTCCGTATCCTCTTCGTAAGTCAGACAGTAAGTGGAAACATGTTCGGGATGCAGAGCGATCGTTCGCTCAAGCGTCGTCTCCCAATCGTGAAGAGATTGTCCCGGCAGACCGAACATCAAATCAATGTTCAAATTATCGAAACCCGCATCACGCAAGATGTGAAAAGACTCTGCGGCCTGCGACGCGTTGTGTTCGCGGCCGAGAATTTTCAACAACCGGTCGTCCCACGATTGCACGCCAAGACTGATGCGATTGACGCCGCCATTGCGGAGTACCTTTGCTTTGCGCGCAGAAACACTCCCCGGATTCGCTTCGAGCGTCCATTCCTGCAGTTTAGAAAGATCGAGCCGGTCATCGAAGCCGCCGAGAAGAAACTCCAATTGCGCAGATGTTAGTGCCGTCGGCGTTCCACCGCCGAAAAAGACAGTTTGTGGTTCGAGAGGGAATTGCGCCCGCGCTCCATTGAGCTCGTGCAAGATCGCTTCACAAAAACGTTGCGTCTTTGAAGGGTCGGCGCGCTCCTTGTAAAAGGCGCAATACGGACAGATCCGCGCGCAGAACGGAATGTGCACATAGATGTGCCCGATCGCCTCCTGCGCTGTCGCGTACTTGTTTATCGCGCCGTTGTTCATACAGTCCGCTGATTAGTTTGCCGATTCGATTTGCAGTCCTCTTTTTGTGCAGCGCTTCCGCTCTGGCACAGAACGCCAGGCCGACCGCGACTCCCTCAGTCGTTTACTCTGCGCGTGATCCCGCGGCAATCAATCACTACCACACGGATCCCGCAGTCGTGCACGCCATGGTCAATCGGCTTGTCCTCGCCGTCACACGACAGCCCGATATCGCAAAAGCCTGGTCTTCGCTCGTCGCGCCTAACGACAAGATTGGCATCAAGATTTCCGCCGCGGGCGGGGAACTTTTCACGACTCATCGCGATGTGGTTAACGCGATTGTGAACGGTCTGACCGCCGCGGGTCATCCCCGCGAAAGTATTATTGTTTGGGATCGCGAGCTTGGTGGAATCAAAGACGCCGGTTATCGACCCAACGCCGAAGGATATCGCCTGCTCTCGATTCCGCCGCGCGATGGTTACGATCCAAAGGCGTTTTTCTCCGCGCCGTTACTCGGCAATCTGGTGTGGGGCGACCTGGAGTTCCAGAGCTCAAGACTAATCGTTCCAATTCTCTCCGAAACCGAAAACACCAGCGACATCAGCCATTTTTCCCGAATCGTTTCCAGCCAGGTGACGAAAATCATCAACGTTCCGGTGATGAGCAGCAGCGAAGAAAATGGTCTGGCCGGATGTCTTTACAACATGGCGATTCCGAACATCGATAATTGGCGGCGCTTCAGCGATTCCACTCACATCGGCAGCTCCACGATCGCCGAAATTTATGCCAATCCGATCATTGCCAAGAAAGTTGTCCTTAACCTGATGGATGGATTGATAGCGCAATATGCCGCTGGTCCGCGCTCCGAACCGAACTACGCAATTCATTACGCGACGTTGATGGCGAGCAAGGATCCGGTGGCGATTGATTCGATCGCGCTCCGGCGGATCGACGAGTGGCGGGTTAGGGAAAAACTTCCTCCATCGAAGGAGATCGCGTCTTACTTGCCTATCGCTGTTCAATACGGCTTGGGGAAAGCCGATCCCCGTCAGATCGAAGTAAGAACGGTAGGCCGTTGAAGCGCGCACGTTCCAGCATTGATAATCTGCGCGGCCCAATCCTGCGGTCGGTCTCGCGCTCGTTTTATCTTTCGATTCGTTTACTTCCGGCGCAGCTGCGTGACCCGATCGCGCTCGCTTACCTGCTCGCGCGCGCGACCGATACGCTTGCCGACACCGCGGAAGCGAGCGCCACGTTGCGAGATAAAAGCCTGCAGAAACTAGCTCACGCCATCCAGGGCAGTCTTTCTGAAAACGAAGTCTCTGGTTTGCGCGAATCCTTTGCGCCGTTGCAAAAAAACGCGGGGGAGCGTGCTCTCGTTGAAGCGTTGCCATCCTGCCTTGGTTGGCTCGAACATTTGCAGGAAAGCGATCGCGACGATGTCCGTGCAGTTCTGAAACACATTAATGCCGGACAACTGCTCGATGTCCGCCGGTTTGTTGAGACCACGGAAGTTTGCGCGCTCGCGACAGAAAGCGATCTCGATGAATACACTTATCTCGTCGCCGGATGTGTAGGTGAATTCTGGACACAACTTTGCTTTCGTCACGTCCGAGATTTTTCGAAGCGGTCTCCGGAGGAAATGCGAAATCTCGGTCGCGAGTACGGAAAGGGATTACAGCTGATAAATATTTTGCGCGATGCCGGTTCGGATTTCGCGAATGGACGTTGCTATTTTCCCGAGGAGGAATTGAGGGCTCGCGGAGTTTCCCCTAACGAAATGATTTCTTGTCGATCCGAAATCGCGCCGATTTTTAACAAATGGCGACAGAGGGCGGAAGAAGGAGTCGCTGCCGGAATGGAATACAGCTGCGCGATTCGACCGGCTCGCGTCCGCTTCGCCACGGCGTTGCCTGCGCTAATCGGTGCGCGGACGCTTGCGTTGCTGCGCGAAGCGGGTGTGGAAGCGTTGCAGAAAAAAATAAAAGTTCCGCGCAGCGAAGTGCGCTCAATCATGTCGTCCACCACTCTGAGCCTGGCTTCGCCGCGCGCGTTGCGAAAAAGCTTCGAGCGATTATCGCGCTAGAACCTGTAGCGGCGGTCTCTGACCGTCGCACTCTATGAGATCGATTCAGCGACGGTCACAGACCGCCGCTACAGAATTAAGCAAAATATCTGCGTTGCTTTTCCGAGATCGGTCGCTCCAATCGTTCGAGCACTTGCAGCATGTCTTCCCAAACCTTGCGCTTTTCCGACGGCGCTTGATTGCGCAGCAAATAGGACGGGTGATACGTAATCATGAGCGGCGTGTTTTCGTAGGAATGCCATCGACCGCGCAAATCGCGCATCGTGCCGCGAAATCCGAGGAGGCCTTCCACCGCCGTCGCGCCCAGCGCGACCAAGACTTTCGGCCGGATGATTTCAATCTGGGCCGCGAGATACGGCAGGCATGTCTGCATTTCTTGCGGCGTAGGTGGACGATTGCCGGAACTACCCGCCGGCATGTCTGGTCTGCATTTCAAAACATTCGCGATATAAACATCGGCACGCGTGAAGCCCATCGTCTCGATGATTCTTGTCAGCAATTGTCCGGCGCGTCCGACGAATGGCTCGCCTCGCGCATCTTCATCCGCGCCCGGCGCTTCTCCGATGAACATGAGATCAGCGTTCGCGTTGCCGACGCCAAAGACAGTTTGTGTGCGACTCCTGGCAAGATGCGGACATTTTGTGCAAACTCGAACCTGTTCCTGCAGCGGTGCGAGGAGTTGTTGCCTGTTGGGCGGCAGACTCCAGAGTTGACGCAGGGCGCTGCGAGAGGCACGCGGAGGGCGCTCGCAGTCACGCATTTGCTCGAGCGCGCCGAGAACGGTCTCGAGCGCTGAAGGAAATTGCGTCATGAAATTTAGTTTCCAAATTTTGCGCCCGGTCGCAATCCCTTTGATGCTCGGAAATGAGCGATCGCTTGTCTGACTACGATTACCGCCTGCCGCGAGAGTTCATCGCGACGCGACCGCTCCCACGACGCGAAGACGCGCGCATGCTCGTCTTGCATCGGACGGAGCAACAGATCGAACATCGGAGATTCGTCGAGCTGAAGGAATTTGTGCGGCCCGGAGATCTCTTCGTTCTGAATAACACGCGCGTCGTTACGGCACGGCGATTTTCCGATGACGGCAAGATCGAATTCCTTTTTTTGGAACGACTCGATTCGAAGCGATGGAAATGTCTCGTTAGGCCAGGAAAGAAAATGCGCGTTGGTGCCACCGTGCGTGTCGGCGGAATAGGCGGACACGTTGCAGAAATTTGTTCCGACGGTGAGCGCATTATTGCCTTCGAAAATGAAATTGATGTGCTTGCGGGCGGTCATTTGCCTTTGCCGCCCTACATCGGAAGACAAAGCGACCCTGAAGATGAAACGCGATATCAAACGGTGTTTGCCGCAGCGCCCGGTGCGCTCGCTGCTCCGACCGCCGGTTTGCATTTCACTCCTGAAATTTTGCGCGAGCTTCCGCATGTCTTCGTTACGCTGCATGTCGGGGTAGGAACGTTTCGCCCCGTGCAAACGGAGAACGTGGCAGATCATCGAATGCACGCGGAACGCTTTGAGATTTCCGATGCCAGCGCGCAAACGATCAATCAAGCGAAGCGCATCATTGCCGTCGGAACGACGTCGCTGCGTGTGCTCGAAGCGGCGCGGCACGAAGGCGGAAAGGTCGTAGCGCAAAATGGTGAGACCGATCTTTTCATTTATCCGCCCTACAATTTCCGTGCGGTCGATTCGTTGCTGACGAATTTTCATCTGCCGCGCTCGACACTTCTCATGCTGGTGAGCGCATTCGCCGGGCGCGAATTTGTCCTCAGTGCGTACGCGGAAGCGATTCGAGAGAACTATCGCTTTTACAGCTACGGCGATTGCATGCTTATCGTCTGATCGTTAACCTGCGTGATAATGACTGAGAAGCCCAAAGGCGAGCTCGTGATTCAAACAATCGCGATGCCGAAAGATACTAATCGGGACGGAGACATTTTCGGCGGCTGGCTCGTAGCACAAATGGATTTGGGCAGCGCTATTCTCGCGGCCAAAGTTGCCAAGGCGCGAGTGACGACCGCTGCGATCGAGGGAATGGCGTTCCTACAGCCGGTGCGCGTCGGCGACACTGTCGCCTGTTACGCCTGGGTGGAAAAAATCGGAAGGACCTCGATGACGATTCCAGTGGAAGTCTGGGTGCAGCGTTACATGACCGGCGAAGAAATCCGCGTGACGCGCGCGGTTTTCATCTATGTCGCCGTCGATCAGAACGGAAAACCGATTCCGGTAAAGCGGGAAAACTAATTCGGGGGTGGGGATGGTGTCTGCTGCGCCTCCGGCGAAGAGGACATGGATTGTGGCGATTCCGGCTCAGCAGTCATGGCGGGTGCATCCCGCCGAATGGCTACCGGGGGTGTGCGGAATTTAAATTTCCGCTGCCGTTTCGCGCGAGCGAAACTCGATTTACGAACGTAACTCCGGTAGGCGTGCTCCTGGCGGCCGCGTTTTGTAAGGTACGAACAGCTCGTTAGGCTGCAGAGGAGAACGAGAACAATGAATTTGGATTTCATGCGTGCGCGGTTTCGATGACTAATTCTTCCAACGGTTGTTTCTCATCTGCCGGAACGAGTCGAAATAATTCCGCTTTCATGAGTTGATCGATCACCTCGAGAATTTTCAACTCACACCAGAACATTTCTGGTACAAAGTTGAAAGAGAAAGCGGCGTCGTGTAAGCGAGTTGCCAGACTTGTTCGGCGATCGGTTGCAATGCCGTGCCAGCGTCGCCTGGCCAGACGAAATTGAGCTTTCGTCGCACCAATTTCATAGTCTTATCCGGGTATCTCGTTTTGAGTGCCTGAAACTCATCGCGGTTTCGTATCGCACAGATTAGCAGGTCGCCTGCGTCTCGCTTCATCTCGGTTCCCTGCACACATTTGCCCAGGGGCTCGTCGCGAGAGGAGAAAGAAAAAGTCCCGGCCAGCGATTCGCTTAAAAACAACTGCCAGAAAGCTTCCTCTCCCGTGAGATGTTGGAATTGTCCGGATTGAGGGCGACCTTTTTCGAAGAAAAAAGTGGCTATCCGCTGGTGGTTTTCGTCCAGGACAGAGAGCTCTCCCGTCTGCACGGAACTGAGAATGGTTTGATAGATTGTGACCAGGTCGAAGTTGCTCAGATTCCCGCTTAGTTCGATACAGTGACTTTTCGAGAGCGATGACTGGTGCCTTTGCAGAAGCCGGCTGGCCAATTGCTCGCAAAGGTAGCGAAAAAAGGAGGGCACTCGCTTGGCCAGCTCAGTGAAATCGCTACTCCGGATGCATTGCAGACTGACTTTCTCGCGTGTGCGCATCATATGCGTGCGGGGTAAACCGCTCAATGCTTCGCAGTCTCCAAAAATATCGCCGCGTGAAAGGTAAGTGCTGGGCGTTCCACGCAAGGAAGGGTCCGGCACGAGTTCGACCACGCCGCGGCTAATGATGTAAAGGGCGTCGGCCGGTTCCTGGGCCGAGTAAACCACTTCGCCTTCGCCCATGTGGACGACGCTGGATAATTCGCCCATCGCTTTGAGCTCAACGGGCTTAAGTGAGGTGCAAAAGGAAAAGAAATCCCTATCCGCCATGGCCTTCCTAGAGCAGGAGTCGTGCAGGAGAACGGCTGAAACCTTTACAAGCACGTTCAGGACCAAGTTAATTGTCCGAGGGATGATCAAACTCGCCTACCTTTTCGAGCGTTTCCCGTCTTTTACGCAAACTTTCTGCTACCGCGAGGTCGTGGAATTGCGACGCCAGGGGTGCGCGCCGACGGTTTTTTCCATTCGATCTCCGGAAGAGGGGCCGACGGAAAATTGGGATACCGGACTCGTTAGGCAGATCAATTATCTTCCCGAGGAAAAGGCACTGCTGCACGAGGTGCAAAGTGCCATCCGGCGGCGCAAACTTCCGGACGGCGCAGTCAAAGCGATCGAAGATTGGGGGCGACAGACAGATTTCTTACGCCTCTACCAGGCCGCCTATGTCGGCGCGCGTTTGCCGGAGGGAACTCACCTGCACGCACACTTTGCCGGGATGGCGGCGCGAACCGCCTACTGGGTTAAGCAATTCTTCGGAATTCCATTCAGCTTCACTGCTCACGCCAACGACATTTTTGTTCCGCGTTCTTTTGCGATTGGGCTTGATCGTCTTATCGAAACGGCGAGTGCCGTCGTTACGGAAAGCGAATACGCTGCGAACTATTTGAAAGCGCGCTTCCCGGAAAGCGCCGCAAAAATTCAATGCGTCTACAATGGTCTCGACGTTTCGAGTTTTTCTCGAGCGGATTTTAAGGCATCCGTTCCGTTGATCGTTTCTGTCGGTCGATTGATCGAGAAAAAAGGATTTTCAGATTTGATTGAAGCCTGTCGTGTGCTCGCTGAATCGAGATGTAATTTTCGCTGCGAGATCATTGGTGAAGGGCCTCTGGAAAGCGATTTGCGCGCGCAAATTGAGAACAGCAACCTGCGCGAAAAGGTCACGCTCGTTGGTGCGCAGTCGCAGGCCGAGATCAGACGCAGGCTTGCCGCTGCCAACGTCTTCGCTCTTGCTTGCACGACAGACTCGAGTGGCGGCACCGACAATCTCCCAACCGTCATCATGGAGGCGATGGCGGCGGGATTGCCGGTAGTCTCGACCACGCTCGCGGGCATTCCCGAGATGGTGCAGCCGGGCGTGACGGGCGAGCTTGTTCCGGTTAAGTCCCCGCAAGCACTTGCGCGCGCGATCGAGCAGATCATCACCAATCCCTCACGTGCACGTGAATTTGGTGATAAAGGCCTCGCACGAGCGCGCGAGAAATTTTCCATTGAATCGACTGTGAGAACTTTGGTGACGCTGTTTGTCTCCCCGATTGCCCGTGCATGACGTGATCCCCAACGACCGTTGTCATCCCGAGCGCAGCGAGGGACCTCACGAGTTAGGTTGTAGATCTTTTCGCCATGCCCGCCTGGCATTCCTCGCGGGATTCTTCGCTACGCTCAGAATGACAACGCTCTTTTTGACAACACCCGGCGCGTAGAATGATCCCAGCGCCATCAACGAGTTAGCGACCTCCATGTCGCCGTACTCATGCGACTGGCAGATAATCGTCTCTAAAAAAAATCGCGCACGCATCGCAACGCGCGGAGATAGACTCGCCGCGGACCGCCGCGGTTCAGCTCTTCATTGATTAAACTCGCCGGATCATTCTTCCCCGCAGGCATAAGCTGCCGCATGCTGGTTTCTCCCGGCGCGCCTAACGAGATCTCCAGCAGATCCGAGCCTCTGGCGTGGACCACGCGAAACTCCTTTCCTTCGCTGCGCAAGAGGCAACGGCCTATCGGTTGGCCTGCCTTTTCGCGTAGGACAATTTCGGCGTTGCGCTCCGATGGCGTTCGGAAATGCAATGGCTGATCCGTGCTTTTCCATTGCAACTGCGCCACGATCCAACCGGCAAGCAGCACCGCCGTGGAGCGATACCCGGGAGCAAAATCAATTTCAACATGCGTGATCTTGGGAAAGTGATGGTGCGAAGTCGGGTGGTCGAAGAATTGCGCGAGAGCGAAACGCAGGTTCACAATCCGCGTCCAGTTTAAATCGCAGAGAATCACGCGCTCTTCAGCGTCGGCGTGCAGTTTCTTGAGCAACTGCAACTGCGCATCGGCGTCCCGCCACGACTGGCTGTCGTAAATCAGACGATCGACCCAGGCGGAGAAATGCGATTCCATCGGATCGCAGAATTCGCCCTGCCACCAAAGATAAAATGGAAGATCGGAATCGAGATGCGAAAAGACAATGCTCGGCAGCAAACGAACGCACGGCCCTTCCAGCAAAAACGATAGTTGCTCGGAACAGATTTGTTTGTTGCCGACGCGAGCGAGATGGCAATGCGCGTTGATCCAGGCCTGCACGCGATTTTCCCTGGCGCCGGGGTCCGCATGAATAACGAGGGCGCGGCAGGCGCTCTCATCCGTAATTTTTGAGACAATCTCGGTGTTTCGCGAAAGCGAATCCGCTTCTTCGCTATAAACGGCGAAGTTGATGAGCGAAGCACGCGTCGCCGTCTGCGCATTTTGTTGCCAGAGTTTTTTTAACTCGCGTTCGATATCGCTGAGTGCGACCGGCGTGCCTAACGAGTCTGTTTCAATTGCGGGCATGATCAGAGGCAACGTTTGTAGCGGTCATCCCGAGCGTAGCGAGGGACCTCACGATCTCTGTTTTCGTCAACGAAGACTAATTTCGTGAGGCCCTTCGCCGCGCTCAGGATGACTGTGCGCCGGATTTTCATCGATCTCTCACAATCTTCGCCAGGTGCGTCCATCGCGCGCGATCAATTCATCCGCGGCTTCCGGACCCCAGGAACCGGCCGGGTAGAAAGCGAGATCGGGCGCGTTCTTCTTTGCCGCCCATGCGTTCTCGATCGGATCGATAAAACTCCAGGCTTCTTCGACCTCGTCGCGGCGTGCAAAAAGAGTGGGATCGCCACTCATGGCATCGAGCAGAAGGCGCTCATAAGCTTCCGGGCTGGCTTTGCCGAAGGAAGTTCCGTAATGGAAATCCATCTTCACCGGTTCAATGCGCAAATTGTTTCCGGGAATTTTCGCCTGCATGCGCAATGCAATCCCTTCATCGGGCTGAATCCGAATCACGAGCGCATTGTGATCGTGCAACATGGATTCCTTGTTGAAGAGAACGAGCGGCGCTTTCTTGAAGTGCACGGAAATTTCCGTGCCCGACTTGGGCAATCGTTTTCCAACGCGCACGTAAAACGGCACCTCGGACCAGCGCCAGTTGTCGACACGCATCCGCAGCGCCACGTAAGTTTCGATGACTGACTTCGGATCAACCTTCGACTCCTCGCGGTAACCGAGCACGGGGTCGCCATTGATCGCGCCGGCGCTGTATTGCGCGCGCACGACATTCGCTGCGACTTCCTCCGCACTGAAATGCCGCAGCGAGCGCACGACCTTCACCTTTTCGTCGCGAATGCTGTCGGCGCGAAGATCCGTCGGAGGTTCCATCGCCACGAGACAGAGGAGCTGCAACAGATGGTTTTGCACCATGTCGCGTAACGCTCCCGCCGTCTCGTAATAACCGGCGCGTCCTTCTATTCCGAGCGTCTCCGCCGCCGTGATCTGAATGTGATCGATGTAACGCGAATTCCAGATCGGCTCGAAAATTGCGTTTGCGAAACGCAGCACCAAAATGTTTTGCGCGGTTTCCTTCCCAAGAAAATGATCGATGCGATAAGTCTGATCTTCGGAAAAGGAATTGTTTACGACCCGATTTAGCTCTCGGGCCGTCGCGAGATCGCTGCCGAACGGTTTTTCCACTACGACGCGCGCCCAGCTTTCCGGCCGCGCCTTATTCAAGCCCACGGCTTTTAGGTTCTTGAGAATGCTCTCGAATTGATCGGGACTTACCGCGAGATAAAAGAGACGATTCCCGCGTGTGCCGCGCTCCTGATCAAATTTATCGAGGCGTTCCGCTAAAGTTTTGTAAGCCTCGAGATCGTGGAATTCGCCGCGATGATAGAAGATCGACTGCGCGAATCCCTTCCACAAATCGTCGCGGATGCTTTGGCGTGAATACTTGCGCGCTGCTTCCTCGAGCTCGCCGCGAAATCCTTCATCCGTCTTATCGCGCCGCGCGAAACCGATCACCGTCACAGCGGGTGGCAATTCTCCTCCGGCCGCGATGTTATAAAGCGCGGGAACAAGTTTGCGATGAGTGAGATCGCCCGTCGCACCGAAAATGACGATGCTACACGGCTGCGGAACGGCGCGAGTGGACAGACCTTCGCGGAGCGGATTGCTTTGAGGTTTGTCCGTCGGTTGTTTCATCGCGCAACGGAGTTCGAAAAATCCCGGTCTCCGAAATTAAGAGGGCAGGGGAAAATTGCGTGTCAGCTCGCGCACTTTCCCGCGGACACGTTCCAGCACGGAAGCATCATCGCGCCCAATCAGCGCTTCGTTGATTAAGTCGGCGATCTCGAGCATCTCCTCTTCCTTCATTCCGCGAGTTGTAACCGCGGGAGTGCCGATGCGAATCCCACCCGGTTTGAAAATGGGATAGGTGTCGAATGGGATCGCGTTCTTGTTCACCGTGATGCCGGCGCGATCGAGAACTTCCTGGGCCTGTCGTCCGTTAATTTCCTTTGGTCGCAGATCAACGAGCATAAGATGATTGTCGGTTCCTCCGGAGACGATGCGGTAACCGTGTTTGCTCATACCGGCCGCGAGCGCCTTGGCATTGATGACAACCTGCCGCTGGTAATCGCGAAACTGCGGCTGAAGCGCTTCGTGAAAGCAGACCGCTTTCGCAGCGATGACATGCATGAGCGGGCCGCCTTGAATCCCGGGAAACGTGATGGAATCGACGTCTTTCGCAAAACGCTGTTCGCACATGACGATGCCGCCGCGCGGTCCGCGCAAACTTTTATGCGTCGTGGTGGTGACAAACTGCGCGTGCGGTATCGGCGTCGGATGCTGTCCGCCCGCAACCAGACCGGCGATGTGCGCCATGTCGACAAAGAGAAGCGCACCAACAGAATCGGCGATTTGCCGCAGCCGCGGAAAATCGATCGTGCGCGGATATGCCGATGCGCCGGCCGTGATCATTGCCGGGCGAACTTCTTCCGCTTGCTTCTGCAACGCGTCGTAATCGATTTGTTCGGTCTTTTCGTCTACGCCGTACTGCGAGACTTGATAAAACTTGCCTGAGAAATTTGCGGGATGGCCATGCGTGAGATGACCGCCATGCGCAAGATTCATCGTCAGAATTTTGTCGCCCGGTTTAATTGCGGCGAAATAAACCGCCATGTTCGCCTGCGATCCGCTGTGCGGTTGCACGTTCACGTGTTCCGCGCCGAAAAGTCGTTTCGCGCGCTCGATCGCCAGCTCCTCAACGATATCGACATTCTCGCAACCGCCGTACCAGCGTTTTCCCGGATAACCTTCGGCGTACTTATTCGTTAGGCACGAGCCCTGCGCTTCCATCACCGCGCGGCTCGTGAAATTTTCCGAAGCGATCAGCTCGATATTTTCGCGCTGCCGTTTTTCTTCGGCCGCGATCGCATCAAAAATTGCCGGATCAGTTTTGCGCAGACTGCCTGTGCTCGGCGGCGCGCCGGACGAACCAGTGGAAATATTTGATGGTCGATCTTGCATGGAATAAAACGAACCGCCGCCGAGACGTGCACTGCCCGGAACGACGAGTTCGCCTTGTTCTACGAAGGCGAGCACACTCGGTAAAGCGTTTTTAATAGTCTCCGCGCAGGTAAGGTAGATGTCGCGACTCATGCCGATCGGATCGGGGACATCGCGCCAAACCGTCGTGCCCGGTTCCTCGAACTCGCGCAAAAGAAATGTCTTCTCGATTCCATTTGGGAAGAGCATATGGATCGTTTCCAAATGCGCGCCGGTCATGGCAAAAATATGAGTCGCGCGATCGATCAACGCCGTGGTCAGCGGCTGGCTGCGCAATCCACTAATGTCAACGCCTTCGGCTTGCAGCGCGGCGACCGCATGCAAACTCGGCGGCTGCCCGCGGACGGCGTTGACGCCGGCGGAAGCTACTTCGATATCCTTCCGGTTGCCAAGAAGCAGGCGGAAAAGCCCTTCCGCCATTGGGCTTCTACAGATGTTTCCGGTACAAACGAAGAGGACGCTTTTCACAATCGGGAACGCGCTCGCGCTCGGTCGAAGAAGTTAAAGTCAAACGCTGCCAAGTCAACGCGAGCAGCATGGGCTTGCCGAACTTTGGGAGCATGATCAAATCGTAGCAATCGCGATGGGCTTTTCTCTAAAGAAGATTCGTTATTGGATCGAATGGTTGGCGCTTACCATCGTCGCCAAAACTGTCCCTCTTTTTTCCCGGCAGACCTGCTATCGGATTAGTCGGTGTATCGGCGCTTGCGCAGCGATAGTGGATCGCTCCGGTCGCCGCATCGCTCTCAGCAATCTCGAGGCCGCACTGGGAAGCGAGCTCTCTCGGGGCCGCCGGGTTTCTATCGCGCGCGAATCTTACCAGCTCTTCATCGGCGCGATGCTCGATTTGTTTTGGTCGCCACGTATTACAAAGCAAAACTTCACCGAATGGATCGAAGTGATCGGTCTGGATGAAGTTCTCAATGACATCGGTCCCGGGCGCGGAATCATTTTTACCACCTTCCACTACGGGAATTTCGAATGGGCGGCGCTGGTCATGGGTCTGCGCGGGCTTCATGGGATGACGCTGACGCAGGAATTCAAGAACCCGCTGCTTGAACCGATCTTCGCAAAGCTACGCAAACTTTCAGGCAACGAGTTAGCCTCGCGCGAAGGCGGAACGATTCGCATGTACAAAGCACTCAAGCGCGGACGTCATGTCGCCATCTTGACGGACCTCACGCTTAAACCGTGGGATCCGAGCGTGGCGATCGATTGTTTCGGCATGAAGAAGTGTGTCACTTACGCGCACGCGTGGCTTCATCAACGCACCGGCGCGCCGATCGTGCCGATTTTTTGCGAACCCTTACGCGGCGGAAAATATCGCATTCAGGTTTATCCGCAGCTTCAGTTCGAGAAAGGCACGTCCGTCATACAAATTACTCAATCCTGCTGGGATCAGATCGAACCACTCGTTAGGCAAAATCCGTCGCCATGGGTTTGGATGTATAAGCACTGGCGTTACCGACTCGCCGGCTCGGCCAGGCCCTATCCGTTTTACGCAGAAATCGGTCCAAAATTCGAGGCGCGGCTGAATGCAAACATGGCGAAGCTTGCACTAGAGACGATCTAGCGCGCATCTTAGGAACAGCCCCTCGCTTTCCGCCGTCGTCATACGCGGTCATCCCGAGCGGAAGCGAGGGACCTCACGAGTAAGTTGGCGCGCATTTTGGAACCAACCCTGGCATTTCTCGCGAGATTCTTCGCTTCGCTTAGAATGACAGCGCCGCGGGGATCGCACCCGAGCTGACGATTCCTCGCCTCCCAATCATTCGCGACTTGTCCGAAGCTGAATAGAATTCCGGCGTGCGTTCTCGTTGGAAAAAGTTTCGTCATCGCTACGAATGGTTTTGGGTCGTTGCCACGGCAAAGATCATTCCGCTTCTGCCGCGCAGTGTTTGTTGTCATCTGGCCAATGCATTGGGTGGACTTTGGGCGAAACTCGATTCTTCCGGCCGTAAGGTTGCGCGCAACAATCTCGAGTGCGCATTCGGCGATAAATTTTCTCCGGCCGAGCGCGAAGAAATCGCGAAGCAATCATATCGTTATCTCGCCCGCACCATTGTCGACCTCGCGTGGTCGCCGCGCCTAACGAGGAAAAATTTCAAGCGCTGGTTCAAAGTCGAGGGCGTCGATGAAGTCATGGCGACACTGGATCCAAAGCAAAGCGGAATGTTTCCTACCATCCATTACGGCAACTTCGAATGGGCCGCGAAAGGACTCGGCTTCTCCGGCATATCGATGCGCATACTCATGCAGGAGTTTAAGAATCCGTTGCTCGATCCGATCGTGGCGGCGCTTCGTCGACACTCAGGCCATGAGATCATGGGTCGCGAAGGGGGAATCATTCGTCTCTACAAAGCGCTCAAGCGCGGCCAGCACATCGGGTTTTTGAGCGATCTGACCCTGCGTCCCACGCAGCCAAGCGTAGCAATCGATTGCTTCGGCATGAAGACCTGTGTGACTTTTGCGCACGCGTGGCTGCACAAAAAAACTGGCGCGCCGATCATCCCGGTTTACTGCGAACACCTTCCGGGCGGCAAGTGTCGCTTCGTCATGCAGCCGAAGCTCGAGATTCCCACCGATGCAACCGAAACCGAAATCGCGCAGGCATGCTGGGATCGTTACGAATCGCTCATTCGCAAGAATCCCGGGCAATGGCTTTGGATGTATAAACAATGGCGTTACAGGCCTTCGCAAACGAAACGAGCGTATCCATTTTACGCGCACACTTCCTACTACTTCGATCAATTACTCATGCGCAGTGTAGAAGAGATGAAAGAAGTGCGCGCCACCTACGCCGCAGCCTCTGTGTCCGGTTGACAAACGGCACCGCATGCGCTTCTGCAATACTCTAACTATGCGAAGTATTTCCACTCTTGTTCTTTTAGCCGTTGCGATTGTCTTTACCAGTTGCAGCATCGCGCCGATGGGTACCGGCACCTACCACGTCACCGCTTACAAACCGCACGATCCTTCCAAAGTCCGCGTAAAAGTTTCTCTCGCGAAACAGAATGTTTACGTAATGGAAGGCGACCGTCTTTTGATGGCGGCGGCAACGTGTGTGGGCATTCCCTCAAAGCCGACACCGAAGGGAAATTTTACGATCTATTCCAAACAGGAAGAAAAACGCTCGGGCTCCTACGGCTTCCGGGTGCAGGGTGATCGCGTGATTCCCGCCGAAGCGGACAAATCGATTCCGGGCCGCTATGTCGGTTATCCGATGGGGTTCTGGTGTGAGTTTTCTCCCGCTTACGGATTTCATCAGGGATTCGTTCATCTTTATCCGCGCACGCATGGTTGTCTGCGTTTGCACGGTGAGGCCGCACCGAAGTTTTTTGCCCTCGTGAAAATCGGGACGCCGGTCAACATCGCGACAACTCAGCCCGAAGATGAAACCTTTGGTAAAATGGTGAAGCGCGTGGACGACTCGAAAACACCCGACCCCGATCCGCGCCTGATGGTTTCCTCCAAGGCGTTCGAAAAACCGACCGGGCCGTTGCTGGAATAGCGAGCCAATGCGGAGTAAACTTCCGCTTACCTGTGAGCACGAATCTGATCTCCAGCGGCACGACAGCGCGCGAAAAAGTAAATTTGCGTACGCCCGACGTCATGGCGGCTGTGCAGCAACAAGTCGAATCGCACTATCTCAGCGAGATCGTGGACAAGATTCGGCGCAGCGGCGGTGTGATCCGCGTCGGCGATGTCACCGTGCGCCTCGCGAAGCAATTTGGCTTTTGTTACGGAGTCGAGCGCGCGATCGATCTCGCTTATGCCGCGCACAAAGTTTTTAAAGATCGCCGCCTCTTCATTGTCGGTGAGATCATTCATAACCCGGAGGTAAACGAACAAATCTCCTCGTTAGGCATCAAGAACCTGCTCGGTGAAAACAGACAGGCCAATATCGAAGATTTGGGATCGGACGATGTGGTGATCGTTCCTGCATTTGGCACAGAGCTTTCGACTCTTCAGCAAATCAAGAACATCGGCTGCCAGATTGTCGACACCACCTGTGGCGACGTCATGAGCGTGTGGAAGCGCGTCCGTAAATACGCGAGTGAGTCGGCCACTTCCATTATCCACGGCAAAGCCGAGCATGAAGAAACCAAGGCCACCAGCTCACGCGCACTCGGCGATGGTAAAGGCCACTACCTTGTCGTCCTCACGCTTGCCGATACCGATTACGTTTGCGATTACATCCGGCACGGAGGCGATAAGCAGGCATTCCTCGAAAAATTTCGCGGCGCCCATTCTCCCGGCTTCGATCCGGATGTTCACTTAAAGACAATCGGTGTCGCCAACCAAACTACGATGCTGCGCGGCGAGACGGAAGAAGTGCAGCGTCGCATCCGGCAGGCCATTCTTGACCGCGATGGTCCCGAGTTAGCCGAAAGAAATTTTCGCTTCTTTGACACCATCTGCGGCGCGACGCAGGAACGCCAGGATGCTTTGCGCGAATTGCTGAATGTCCCGATGAATCTGCTGCTCGTCGTCGGCGGCTACAACAGCTCCAACACATCGCACCTTGCCGAGATGGGCGAAGAAAAGTTGCCGACTTATTTTGTTCTCAACGCCTCGCGGCTTGTCTCCGCCACAGAGATCCAACACTACGACCTCCACGAGAAGCGCGAAGTTGTTTCCCATTTCTGGTTGCCTAACGGTCCCGTCGTCGTCGGCATCACCGCCGGCGCATCCTGCCCAAACAACCTGATCGAAGAAACGCTGCTGCGTCTCTTCGAATTGCGCGGCATCACCCGCGCCCAGCTCGAACTCGCGGCGTAAGTCTCCGACTGCGCTAACCAAGGTGGAACGCGATCTCCGAGCGCGTTGTTAGGGTGGATCAGCCGCTCCGAAGGCGATGCTATCTGGGCGCCTCAGGCACATTTAAATAACATCGAGTTACGCTTCGTTAGGCCCTTACTTTTGCCGCAGCGACGCGAGGTTCTGCACAACCGCGACGAGCTCAGTTAAATCAACGGGCTTGGCCACGTGTAATTGAAAGCCGGCGCGCAAAGCACGAGTGCGGTCGTCGCTGCGGGCGAGCGCGGTCAACGCTACCGCGGGCACAGTCCTGCCGCCCGGCAGCTTCCTCAGGCAGGCGATGAATTCGTAGCCGTCGTGTTCCGGCATGCCGATGTCGCTCACGATTACATGCGGAGCGAATTGCGCGAACTCAGCCAGCGCTTCCTTCACTGAGCCGGTGGCGCGGACTTCCGCCCCACGTCGTTCCAAGATCCGGCTTACTGTAGTGAGTGAATCTTCTTCGTCATCCACCACCAGCACTTTCACGCCGCTCAGATCAGGCTCAACCGTTGTCCGATCGACTGCCGCGTTTCGTCCGGCATCGGCTGCGGCTTGAAAATCGTGCCGTACAGATTGCAGGGGCAAACTAATCGTAAAGACGGCGCCCCGTCCGAGCCCGTCACTTTCCACACGCACCGTTCCGCCGTGTAGTTCGGTTAAATGTTTCACAATAGTTAAGCCTAGACCGAGGCCTCCATGACGGCGCGTTGTTGTCGCGTCGGCCTGGCGAAACCGATCGAAAACTTGGCCGAGAAATTCCGGTGCGATGCCCTGGCCGGTATCGCTCACGCAAATTTCCACATGAGAATTCGCTCGCTTAATGACGACGTGAACGCGGCCATTCTTCGGCGTAAACTTGATCGCGTTGGTCATCAGGTTCCACACGACCTGCTGGAGGCGATCCCTGTCGCCCATGACGATTCCGTTTACGCTTCCAAAGGCTGAAGTGAGTCGAATCTCTTTTGCTTTGGCCGCGGGACGCACCGTTTCGATCCCGGCAGCGACGACAGCGGAGAGATCGACACGCTGGATATCGAGGCTCACCTTTCCCGCCTCGATTCGACTCATGTCGAGCAAGTCTTCGATCATTTGTGATTGCACTCGCACGTTGCGCTCAATGATCGAAACGGCCTGCGTGAGATCAGCGCGTGTCGCGCCGTCTTTTAGAATCTGGACCCAGCCAAGAATGGCATTGAGCGGCGTACGCAGTTCGTGAGAAAGGGTGGCGAGAAATTCCGCTTTCACGCGATCGGCTCGCTTCAATTCCTCGTGCGCCTCAGCCAACTTGCGCTGCGCCTCTTTCGCTCCGGTGACATCGCGTGCGATTTTCGATGCGCCGACGATGACATCCTGAGCATCGCGAATGGGCGAAATGGTGAGCGAAACATCGATGAGCCGGCCATCTTTGCGCTTACGCCGGGTTTCGAAGTGATCGACCCGCTCGCCTTTCTGGAGCCGCGATAAAATGCGCGCTTCTTCATCGGGCCGATCCGGAGGAAGCAGCTTCGTAATGGACTGGCCAATCATCTCCTGAGCCGAATACCCGAAGACTCGCTCGGCCCCTTTGTTCCAGCTCATGATAATGCCTCGAAGATTTTTGCTGATGATGGCGTCGTCCGAAGAATCGACGATGGCCTCATACAAAAGCTCGGTCGAAAGAAAGCTGGACGGATCACTCACGGATTCAGTTTAAGATCGAATCTGACTTACATACCAGATGTCGCCCCGGGCGAGGCTTTAATCAGAATGCCGAAAAAGCAACCCGCGCAAAGAGCCGGTGACGCGCGAAACCATTCTGCTTATGCGTGCAATCTGGAAAGGCAGTATCAGTTTTGGTTTGGTCAATATTCCCATCGCTCTATATCCGGCGACGCGGAGGGAGGAACTCAAATTTCGCATGCTGCGCGAGAAGGATTTGAGTCCAATTAATTACAAACGCGTGGCGGAAAAGGACGGAAAGGAAGTGCCGTGGGACGAGATCGTGAAGGGCTACGAGTACGAGAAGGGGAAGTATGTCGTGCTCAAGGATGAAGACTTCCAGCGCGTCGATTTGGAGGCCACGCAGACTGTCGACATCCAGGACTTCGTGGAGATCGAAGAGATCGATCCGATGTATTTCTACAAGCCGTATTACCTGGAGCCGCAAAAGGGCGGAGACAAAGCTTATGTGCTTTTGCGTGATGCGTTGAAGAAGAGCAACAAGGTTGGCATTGCGAAAGTCGTGATCAAGACGCGGCAATATCTCGCTGGCGTAAAAGCGGAGGACGGCGTGCTTGTTCTCGAGTTGATGCATTTTGCCGAGGAGCTGGCCGACGCCAGCAAGTTGAAGGTGCCGAAGAAGAGTGAGCCGGGTAAGCGCGAAATGGATATGGCGAAATCGCTCATCGATAACATGAGCTCGAAATGGAATCCGGAGAAGTACAAGGACGATTATCGTGAGGCGCTCATGGATGTGATCGAGGAGAAAGTGGAATCGGGCGGGAAAGAGATCGAAGAGAAACCGAAACCGAAAAAGACGCCGAGCAAGGTGATCGATCTGGTCGCGGTGTTGCAGAAAAGTTTGGAAGAGAACAAGGGCACGAAAAAGAAATCAAGAGCGAAGCGCACGACGACGCATCATAAAAAGGCGGCGTGAGACCCTCACCTCAGTACAAGAAAGCATTGTGAGGTGAAGGTGGATCGGCCGCTCCGCGGACGATGCTAAAGCGGCGCCGAAAGGCGCATCAAATAACAACGGCGCTCGGAGAGCGCGTTCCACCTAGGGCGGAGTGGCTTCGTTAGGTTTTGCCAGCGGTTTGGCAGGCGCGACATCGTATTCCGGTTTCGCAATTCCCATGAGCCATTTGTCGAACCAACCGACAATATGTTGCAAACGT
>CAWGQU010000035.1:0-44869 GCA_963824795.1 uncultured Verrucomicrobiae bacterium
GCGCGAGCGTGAGCGGTACACGCTGCGGACGTTCGCGGCCGCCCTGTGCACCGCACTCCGCGACGCGAGACGTTCGCCGAGACCGAACGGCTGGCCAACAGCCACGCCCGGGCCGCCGCCCAGGACCCGCTCACGCTGCTGGCCAATCGGCGCCGGCTCCTGCAGTACAGCACCGAGGTGCTGTCCAACGTTCCGGCCCGCGGGGTGGCCGCCCTGCTACTGCTCGACCTCAACCACTTCAAAGAGGCCGACGAGACGCTCGGCCACGCCGCCGGCGACATCGTGCTGATCGACGTCGCCCAGCGGCTGGCCGGCGCGGTCCAGGAGGACGACCTGGTCGCGCGGCTCGGCGGCGACGAATTCGCGGTGCTGTTCGTCGGGCTCTCGGCGCAGGCCGTGGCCGAGGCCCGCGCGCACGCCGTCCTCGGCGCGCTGGCCACGCCGATCGACCTGCAAAGCATGCGGATCAGCGTCGAGGCCAGCGGCGGGGTGGCGACCGCGCCGAGCACCGGCGGGATGGGCGAACTCCTCCGCCGCGCCGACGTCGCCATGTACCAGGCCAAACGCGACGGTCAGCGGGTCGTGGCCTACTCGCACGCCCGCGACACCGCCGACGTCGGCTCGCTCAACCTGGGCGGCGACCTCGCGCGAGCCGTCGCCGAGCAGCAGTTCACGGTCAACTTCCAGCCGATCGTCGACCTCGGCACCGGCGAGGCGATCGCGGCCGAGGCGCTGACCCGCTGGCACCACCCCGACCGCGGCGACCTCACCCCCGACCGTTTCCTCGACGCCGTCGAGCGTCGGGCCAGCTCGCCGCGTTCGCCGACGCGGTGCTCGACCAGGCGCTGGCCGCCGCATACGAGTGGCGCCAGGCCGGCTTCCCGATCCCGGTCGCGGTCAACGTCTCCCCGCGCAGCCTGCTCGACCCGGCCTTCCCCGACGCCATCGAGCGCCGGTTGAACGCCCGCCAGATCCCGCCCGACTACCTGGTCATCGAGCTCACCGAGTCGGTGACGCTCTCGCAGCTCGAGGTCGTCGACGAGGTCCTCGGCGCGCTGCGCACGATGGGCGTCCGGCTGGCGCTGGACGACTTCGGCACCGGCTACTCGTCCCTCGCCACGCTCGCCCGCGTACCCGTCGATGAACTCAAGATCGACCGCGGCTTCGTCTCCGAGCTCGACCTGTCGGCCCGAGCGCGGTCGTCCGGTCCACCATCGAACTCGGCCGCAGCCTCAACCTGATGGTCGTCGCGGAGGGCGTCGAGACCGAAGACCAGCGCCTCCAGCTGTGGGAACTCGGCTGCCCCGCCGGCCAGGGCCACCTCTTCGCCCGGGCCATGCCGGCCCACCGCCTGCTCGCCGCACTCCACCGCGGCTGCGGCGGACGCCCGGGCACGCTCGCCCCGCCACTGCACCAGCAGGGCACCGTCGTCCGGATGCCTTTGAACCGGCGCAGCCGGCTCGGGCAGACTCACACGGGTGGCTGATCTCCTCCTCTACGGGCTGTCCGCAGCCTTCGCCGGAGTCACCGCGCTCACGTCCAGCCTTGCTCCCCACCGCGTCTGGGGACAGATTTCTTTTTGGGCGTACTTGGTAGCCGCCGTCATCGTGGCGTTCCGTCTGCCGGTGGTACGCCGGATCGGGTGGACGCTCGGCGCGTGGCTGGCCGTCGCGTGGCTCCCGTTGATCTTGGAGGCCTCGGTGCTCCCGCACCGCCAAGAGGAGGTCACGGTCGTCGAGCAGGCCGGCGCTGGCTGCTTGACACGGGTACGCCGTACCTGTCCCGCTCGGCCATCGCCGCCTTGCCGGTTGACGACCGGTTGCTCGCCTACACGCCCTACCAGCCGGGGATGGCCCTGTTCGGCCTGCCGCGCGCCGTATTCGGCAACCATTGGCTGAGCGACGCCCGAGTGGGGTTCGGCCTGGTGATGGCGGTGTGCTTGTGGCTGCTGTGGCGCTGCTCGGCAGTTGCCGGTACTTCGGTCGCGGCGCGGCCGGTGGACGTGGACGCCCGCCGGGCATTGCGGTGGACGCCGCGCGGCCGGTGGACGCCGCGCGGTCGGTGGACGCCGCGCGGCCGGTGGACGCCGCGCGGCCGGTGGACGCCGGCCGGGCGCGCTCCACGGACGCGGCGCCCTCCGCCGACGCGACCTCGGCTTCCACGTCTTCCACCGCATCCACGGATGCGGCCTCGGCTTCCGCCGCTCGGTGGCTGCGGGTTGTGCAGATGGCGACCGTCCTACCCTTGGCGGCATTGACGCTGGCCACTGGTGGCGACGACATCCCGGTGCTGGCGCTGGCGCTGCTGGCCTTCGGGTACGCCGCCCGCGGCCGCCACCTGGCGGCCGGACTGGCGATCGGGCTGGCCGGGGCGCTGAAGCTCTTCGCCTGGCCGGTCGCGCTGGTCCTGCTGGTCCTGGCTTGGCGGCGTCGCTCACTCGTCCGCTTCGCCGGGCCGGCGCTGGCCTGCCCCTGCTCGGCCTGGTGCCGGCCCTGCTGGTCAACGCCGACGCCTTCGTCGAGAACGTCATCCGCTACCCCGGCGGGGCCGGTCTGGTCCTCAGCCCGGCCCAGTCCCCGCTGTTGGGTCGCCTGATCGCCACCACACTGCCAAGAGGGTCGGCGATCGCGCTCGGCCTGCTCGTCCTCTGCGGGCTGGCCATCGTGGTCTGGCTGGTCCGCCGCCCGTTGCGCGGAGCCGCCGACGCCGCGCTGGTGAGCGCCGTCGGGCTGACCGCGGCCATCGTGCTCAACCCGACCACCCGGTTCGGGTACTTCTTGTACCCGGTCGCCTTCCTCGCCGTGTGGTACGCGGCTCGCACCGGCCGGGCCCATCCCGCCGACCCGGCCCCCACGGCTCCCGAGGTCCGGACGCTCCCGCGGCTCCCGCGGCTCCGGCCGCGAACTTGGACAACACTCGGATTGTGTCGCGAGACCCGACAAGGGGGCGTACACAGGACGTGTGAGCTACGCGGACCGACAAGCAGCCGGCGCCGCCCTCGCTGTGCGCCTGGCACCCTTCGCCGGCCCGTCCGCGATCGTGCTCGGCCTCGTCCGCGGCGGCGTGCCGGTGGCCGCCGCTGTCGCCGATGCCCTCAACCTCCCGCTCGACGCCCTCGTCGTACGCAAGCTCGGCGTCCCATGGGCCCCCGAGGTCGCGTTCGGCGCGCTCGGCCCGGCCGGCGTTCAAGTCCTCAACCAGCAGGTGTCCTCCCGTCTGTCGAGCGCGGAGATCGAGTCGGTCATCCGCCACGAGTCCGCCGAACTCGTCCGCCGCGAGCAGATCTTCCGCGCCGGCCGCCCGCCGCTCGACCTCACCGACCGCGATGCGCTCGTGGTCGACGACGGCCTGGCCACCGGCGCCACCGCCCGAGCCGCCGTTCGAGGTCGCCCGCCGACTTGGTGCCGATCGGGTCGTGGCCGCCATCCCGGTCGGCTCGCCCAAGCCGTCCAGCAACTACGCTCGGTCGCCGACGAGGTCGTCTGCCCCTGGACGCCCCGCCACTTCGACGCGGTGAGCCGCTTCTACGCGTCGTTCCCGCAGGTCGGCGACGACGAAGTCGTCGCGCTCCTCTCAGATCGCCATATCGACAAACCGCGATAGGTGCAGCTGCGCCGCCACGGTGACCGTGTCGGTCGGCCCGTTTCGGTGCTTGGCCACGATGAAGTCCGCCTCGCCGGCGCGCGGCGACTCCTTGTCGTAGTAGTCGTCACGGTGCAGAAGGATGACGACGTCGGCGTCCTGCTCGATCGAGTTGTGCGTGGCGATGCCGTTGGCGACGAAGTTGTGGACGCCGGCCACCGTCGCGTCGTAGACGGCCTGCTCACCCAGGGGTTCGATCGCGGTGATCTCGTCCCAGAACACGTCGTTGGTCGCGTGGAGTTCCAGATCGGCGCTCTCCAGCGCGGCGGCGACACGGCTCAGGCGCGGCTGGGCCGGGGCGTGCGTCGACGCTCGGCTTTCCTCGTCGGTGAGGATTGCCTTGACCGAGTCCCACACCGCGCCGGGGATGGCGTCGGGGTCGACGTCCCGAGGGCCGCCCTCAAGCGACTCGAGCAACCGGGAACCCTCGACCGCCCGGTGGCTGGGCAGGCCGATCTCCCGCAAGAACCGCAACTGGTCGTCGCGGCCCGAGATGTCCAGCGTGTGCCGGACCTCGGGGCCGACGGGCTCGATCGCGCTCAGCCGGGCACTGATGCCGAACCGGAGCAACAGCCGATCGACGCCGTCGAGCAGGCGTCCGGCTCGTCGAGGCGAAGCACACGCGACCTCCGCCGCCCGACCCTGTGGTGACCGAGCCGTCGGTCGCCCACAGGTGCGTGAAAAGAGCCTCACCTGCTCCTTGGGCAGCGCAAAGAGCCGCTCCGGAACGAAGGTTTCGTGGGCTTGCAGACCGAACAGACCCAACTGGTCGAGCCACTCGGCGATCGGGTGCCGTCGGCCCCCGGCCAACCCCGGCGGCCCGGGAAGACGCAGGGTCGCCGAGTCGTCGCGGATCGCCGTTACGCCGAATCGCTTCGCGGACAACTCGACCGCGACGAGGTTGTCTTCGTGCCGGGTGGCGTATCGGATCGGCTGTCGCGCGACGAACGAGCCGCCGCCCAGCAGATGCGCGAGGAGCACAACCTCGTGCTCGACCCATGGCTGAATCAGCATCGGCGGTGGCACGTGTCGCGGCGCCGCGAGGCGATCGCCGGTCTTCAGCGCCGCCAGCGCGGTCCAGCCCCCGAACGTCAGGAACGGATGGTTGCCGGTCGCCTCGATCTGCTTGCCGGACGCCAGCCGGAGCCGGAACACCGGTTTGCGGCCGCTCGGGAACACATGCGTCATCGGCCGGGCCGTGTATTCAGGCGCTCGTTCAACGCCCACACCGGAACGTCCCGAGCACCCGCGGCGGCAAGCATCCCCATCGCGCCGGCGCCCATCCGGCCGCTGCCTTCGAAACCGAAGGCGATCTTGATAGTGGGCGTCAACGGTACAGGCAAGACGACGTCGACGGCAAAGCTCGCGCACTATTTCAAAAAGAACCGGCACAGTGTTTTACTCGCAGCCGCCGATACATTTCGTGCGGCAGCGATCGAGCAGCTCGAAATTTGGGCGGATCGGATCGGCGTGGAAATGATCCGCGGACAATACAACGCTGATCCGGCTGCTCTTTGTTACGAAGCGTATCAATCGGCAGATAGTCGTGATATCGAGTTTCTGCTTTGCGACACGGCGGGTCGCCTGCACACGAAAACGAATCTGATGGCGGAGTTAAACAAAGTGAAGCGCAGCATTGCAAAGCACGACGAAACCGCTCCGCAGGAAACTCTTCTCGTTGTGGACGCGACCACCGGTAGCAACGCGCTCTCACAAGCGCGCGAGTTTCATCAGGCCATCGGCCTAACGGGTCTTATCGTGACAAAACTCGATGGCAGCGGCAAAGGTGGGATCGTCATTTCCATTCAGGATGAACTTGGGATTCCGACACGCTTTGTCGGCACAGGTGAAAAGCTCGACGACTTTGCGTTGTTCGACGGCCGGGAGTTTGTCGCAAACATGGTATGACGGAAGTTGATGCAGCAGTAATCGCTCCGTCACCGCGTCGCTAAAAAACCGATGAGCACCGCAGAACCTGCGATCCCTCCGCCGGAAGAAACTGTCGGGCCTATTCCCGCCCGCGGGTTTGCCGGATTCTTTGCGAAGTTCGCCGTGCTCAAGAATGCGCAGCACAACTTGTGGCTCACCTTTGGGATCAAGTTTCTCATCTACACGGCCTATTCCATCACAAACAAGACGATGGTTCTTTGGTTGTCGCGGGATCTTGGCTTTAGCGATCAATCTGCGGGCGCGCTGGTCGGTTGGGCTTGGGCGCCGGCGATGACGGTATTCACATTACTCTCCGGCTCGCTTACGGATGCGATCGGACTTCGCCGCACGTTCTTTCTCGGCGTTGGCATTTGCACCGTCGCGCGAACGTTCATGGCGACGACAACAATTCCGTGGCTGGTCCTTACGTGCGGTGTTCTTCCACTCGCTGTGGGCGAGGCGCTCGGCACACCGGTATTGCTCGCGGCCACGCGGATCTATTCCACCACGCAACAGCGATCAATCGCATTCTCCATCATCTACATGGTGATGAATGTCGGTTACGTCGCCGCCGGATGGATTTTCGATTACGTCCGCCAGTTGAAATTGCACATCGATTTTTTCGGTTTCCAGCCAACGGTCCATCAACAACTTTTTCTCGTTAGTCTCGCGCTCGAGATCGTGCTCTTCCCCGCGATCTACTTTTTGCGGCGCGACGAAGATCGGCCGGATCGCCTAACGATTACCGATCCCTCCTCCGCTCCAGCGTTTTGGACGCGCATCGCTGGGACGGTGCGGGACAGTGTCATCGAGACAGCCCGGCTTTTTCGGCGCCTGCTCAGTCAATCCGCCTTTTTCCGGCTGCTTGTTTTCTTTCTGCTCATCGGCTTCCTCAAAGCGATTTTTCTGCAGATGGACTACGTTTTCCCAAAGTTTGGCGATCGCGAGCTCGGCGTCGGCGCGCCCGTCGGCAAGCTTGCCAACATCAATGCCATTCTGATCATTCTGCTGGTGCCAACGATTGGCGCGCTCACCCAGCGTTTCGCCGCCTATCGAATGGTCATCATCGGCGGAGCCATCTGCGCCGCGGGAGTATTTATTATGGCGCTGCCGACTGCGTGGTTTCAACCCGCAGCTGACAGCGCGGTCGGCCAATGGCTCGGTCACAGTTATCTTTCGGTGCAGGGCAAGATTCATCCCTACTACGTGATGGCGGCTCTCTACCTGGCGGTGTTCTCCGTCGGCGAAGCGTTTTACTCACCGCGCGTGTACGAATATGCGGCCGCGATCGCGCCGAAAGGTCAGGAAGCCTCGTACGGCGCGCTCGCTTACATTCCATTTCTCATCGGCAAACTTCTTGTCGGCACCAGCGGTTGGTTGCTCGCCATCTTCTGCCCGGCCACCGGTCCGCGACGGTCGGGAACAATGTGGCTGATCTTTGCGCTGGCAGCTTCCGTGGCACCGGTGGGTTTATTTCTACTTCGCCCTTACATCCGCGTTCGCGAGGAAGGACGACCGGATTAGTCGGAAAAGTGGCCGAACACTTTATCCAAAATCCATTGTCCTAACGACGGAACAGACGTAATTTTTTGCGTGATAGAATTTCCCAAACGCCCGCAACGATCGTCGCGCGGATTGCTTATTTTCTGCGCGATCGTGCTCATCGCGCTGGCGGGAATCGCAATGTTTCTCGGTCGCGCGCGCGGACAAAAACAAGACGAACCTGTCGTTACTCCAACTCCAGCTACAACTATGACTACACCTTCACCAGGCCCGGAAGAAACGGCGAAAATATCCGACGACGAATTGCGGAAAAAATTGACGCCCGAACAATATCGCATCACGCAGAATTGCGGCACCGAGCCTGCTTTTCACAATGCCTATTGGAATGAGCACCGCGCCGGAATCTATGTCGACATCGTCACGGGAGAACCCCTTTTCAGTTCGCTCGACAAGTTTGATAGCGGCACCGGCTGGCCCAGTTTCACCAAGCCAATCGAGAAAATGCACGTGACCGAAAAATCCGATCGCAGCTATGGCATGGAGAGGACTGAGGTCCGCTCCAAAAAGGGCGATTCTCATCTTGGCCATCTTTTCGACGATGGACCAGGGCCGACGCACGAGCGCTACTGCATTAATTCGGGCGCGTTGCGCTTCGTTCCTCTTGAGAAGATGAAGGAAGAGGGGTATGGCGAGTATCTCGCGCTCTTCGAGAAGAAAAAGTAAACCGATCGTCGCCGCAAAATTTTGTGCCCAAAATCGAGGCTGCACCTCACCACTCGAGTCATCTGAGCCTCTGGCTGGGATTGCTCGCTGCAATCCTTGTTGCCTTCGGTGCATTTTTCTTCAGTCACGCACAGCAGGAGAAGAACCGGAGCGAAAAATTCAACTGGATGAAACCAGTCCCAAGCGACGCGCAATTACGTTCGGACCTGACTGAGGAGCAATACCGGATCACTCGCGAAAACGGGACCGAAACTCTTTTCCACAACTTATATTGGGACAACAAGCGTCCCGGAATCTATGTCGACATTATTACCGGCGAACCGCTCTTCAGTTCGCTCGACAAGTACGATAGCGGAATGGGTCTGCCGACTTTCAGCAAACCAATCTCACCCGAGCACGTCGTCGAAAAAAGCGACACCTCTCATGATATGCAACGCACCGAGGTTCGCGCGAACCGAAGCAATTCGCATCTCGGTCATGTCTTTGCGGATCCAAATTCGGCGACGGGTCGCCGCTATGTAGTCAATTCGGCCGCGCTACACTTTATTCCCCTGGCGAAATTGGAGGAAGAAGGTTACGGCCAATTCCTTCCGCTTTTCCAGACGCCAGAAGAAAAAAAGCCGGAAGACAAGAAGTAAGATAAGCGAATCTGAAAAGCTGGTCGCGCTACCGAAGAAGCTCTTCGAACCGCGGATCAGCGCGTAACGGTTCCCACTCCGGCTCGACGCGGAGCATCCCGCGCGTCGGGCCATTCGCTACCTCTCGCACGGATGTCAATTCCTCGAAGGCAAGCTTGTGTTCACCGACCTGCGTGTAAACGACAGCGAGATTGGTCGCAATGATGGGACCATCGAATGCATCCACGGAAACCGGCAGAAGTTCCGCGGCGCGCCTGCCTTCTTTCATCGCATCGTCCTTTCGTCCCAACGCGGCATCCACCAGCGCGAGCATCATATTTGTCTTTGCGTCGCCAGGCCATTGCAGCAGGTCCGCGGTAACGCTCGCGCGTGCCTTCACAAAAGCCCGTTGCGCACTCACCGCATCGCCACGACCGCGCGCGATCAAACCTTCGTACCACGATCGGGGAAAGCCATAACCGTCGATACACGCAGCCAGTCCGCCCAGGCCGCTGTCGTTAAGTGTTTCGCGGGTTGAATTTCCAAGCAGGCGCGCGGCCCCATCATAATCGTGGATCATTAAGCTCAAGCGCACTGAAATTGTGGTGACCGCTCCGCCGGGATCAAAGTCGGGTGGAATATTTTCCAGCGCAGCCAGAAGCGCGTTTGTGTCGCCTCTTTTCTTGAAATCGATCGCCGCGCTGGCCAGCGCAAACAAATGCGCCTGTGGATTACTTGTTAGGCCGGCAGCAAATGTTCGTTGCGCTTCCTCGAAGCGACAGAGACAAAAATACGTTTCCGCGAGATTCCAAATAACCGCTCCGTTGTGTGGATCAAGCGCACGCGCTCTTTCAAAATTTGAAACTGCATCGTCCCATCGCCCCTGTCGCCGATCGACTGCGCCGAGTCCATCCCACACTTCGGCATCATTCGGCGTGGACCGCAGCGCAATCGCAAGTTCGGAGCGCGCGCGCTCGTAATCGCGATATCCGTAGTAGTAGTGATACGCCATTGCGACATGAGCGTCGCCGAGTTCGGGATGCAACCGCAATGCGGTCTCGGCCGCGGCTTTCGCTTTCGCGAGACGTGCGTGCGTCTTATCAAAACCGAACCAATAAAGCTCGTTGTGAAATCGAGATGCCAGACTGTGCGCAAGCGCGAATTGCGGATCGCGCGCGATGGCCTGATCGAGAAGATGAAGCGCCTCCTCAGCGCTCTCGCGTGGATCGCCCGCGCCACTCCAACGAAACAAATCGCGCGCGCGCAAATACAGATCGTAAGCATCCCGGTGCTCGGTTGGATGCACCTTCATGCGCGCTTTTTCCAAGGGCGAAAGATTTGCGCGCAAAGCAGTCGCGATCTTTTCCGCAAGTTCACTTTGCAGAGCGAAAACATCGGTCGTCTCGCGTTCGAACGTCTCCGCCCATACATGCGCGTCGGTGCGCGCATTGATCAGCTGCGCATTGATGCGCACGCGATTGCCTGAACGCCGCACCGTTCCCTCGAGAATATGCGCCACGCCAAGCGCTATCCCAATCTCGCGCAAATTGCGGGCGCCGGATCGATATTGCCGTACCGAAGTGCGGCTGATGACTTTTAGATCGGCAACCTTTGCCAGGTTCGACAAAATATCGTCCTGCACACCGTCGGCGAAGTAAGCGTTCTCCTGATTGTCGCTGAGGTTTTCAAACGGAAGCACGGCAATGCTTTTGTCCGGAACTTTCATGAAAGTCTTTGGTTCAGGATCAATGTCTTCCGTGCGCTTAATTCCGTGCACCGTCAGGTCAAACGCCCACGAGAGAATCAACGCGACGGGAAATCCCAATACGGTCAGGATAATAATGAGTCGCACCGTCCAATTCGGGATGTCGAGAAAAGGAAATGTTTGAGTGGCGATCTGGATGACAAGCCAGGCCGCGACGGCGTAAGCAACTGCGACGCGATACACTTTGCGTCGCTTGAGTTCGCCGAAAAAATTTCGCATCTTGAAAATGACTAACCGCTTTGTAGCGGCGGTCTGTGACCGTCGCAAATTTGCTATAGGCGGTTCACTGAACCTCCCGCGGGCGATTGATGGTCAATCACTCCCACGCTATTTGCCCATACGCGTGAAACATGAAATAGGAAGCCCCAACCATGCACCAGTCAGT
Organism: uncultured Verrucomicrobiae bacterium; assembly: GCA_963824795.1. Classification (GTDB taxonomy): domain Bacteria; phylum Verrucomicrobiota; class Verrucomicrobiia; order Chthoniobacterales; family UBA10450; genus JBBQFI01. Next base: position 10,565 of record CAWGQU010000035.1, read on the forward strand.
TTCCGACAGGCGCGAGGAACGCACGGCTCTCATCGCCGGCTTTGCCGCCTTTATCACCTGGGGCCTGGTTCCTGTTTATTGGAAACTGCTCAAGAGCGTTCCGGCCACGGAAATTCTGGCGCATCGGTTTGTGTGGACGACGCTCTTTCTCGCTCTGCTTCTCAGCTGGCAACGACGCTGGAGCGAAGTTTTCGCCTCGGCGCGTTCCCGGCGCGCCATGCTCTATTGCCTAACGAGTGGAGCTTCAATCGCGATCAATTGGTTCCTTTTCATTTGGGCGGTGAACACCGGGCACATCATCGAAACCAGTCTCGGCTATTTCATGACTCCGCTCGTCAACGTTCTCTTCGGCGCAATTTTCTTGCGCGAACGCCTTACACGCTGGCAGTTGGTTTCCGTTTTCCTTGCCACGATCGGCGTCCTTAATCTTACTTTTGGCTACGGTCGCTTTCCCTGGATTGCACTCAGCCTCTGCTTCAGTTTCGGAATTTATGGACTGCTGCGAAAGAAGTCCGGCACCCGCCCAATCCCGGGATTATTTTTCGAGACTGTTGCAATTGCGCCTCTCGCAGCCGCCTATCTTTTGATCCTCCACTGGAAAGGCGTTCTTGTATTCGGATCGCAGGGGCTGACGCTCTCGTTCCTGTTATTGATCTCGGGCGTGGTTACTGGTCTCCCCCTCGTCTGGTTTGGTCATGCGGCCCGGCATCTTCGCCTAACGACAGTCGGTTTTTTGCAATATCTGGCGCCGACCTGCACTTTTTTTCTCGGAGTGTTTCTCTATCACGAGACCTTCACGCGCGCGCATCTTATCACTTTCACGATGATTTGGATTGCGTTGGCCATTTTCACGATCGAAGCGATTTGGCGATGGCGCTCAGCACGTGTTCCGGCAATCGTTGCTCGATCCGTCTGCGAGACTCCGGTCAGGTAGGGACGCTTCTCCGAAACGTCCGTCGTAATTATTCGTCCCCACCTGATGATTTGCGATGGCTCGCCGAACCCTTATTCTACCCCGCCTTGAAAGAAGACGATTTTCATTACGCGATCGAAAACACTCGAGTGATTCTCGCGCCCGAGCAGCAGATTGCGACTTTCGGCAGCACGAGTTTTAGTTTCTATCTCATCTCGGAATTGATGGATCGCGTCGATCAGGTCCGCGTTCGCAACGGAAAGATCCACGCCGAACGGCCGCAAATCCTGACACCTGAACATTACTGCCGCTTGTTGCTCGAAGGTTTCGGTGAAAAAGCGGAGCGATACGTCGACCAATTACGCGAACACGCACGCAAGATCGCCGTCTTGCGTTACGGATTTCAGTTTCGCAAAACCGAAGTGACGGAAAAGACAACGCGCGATTCGATTGATGCCGTCATCGCGCGCACCAAATCACAAGTCGAACATTCGGCCGAGCCGTTGAGCGCAGTGATCCAGGGTGTCGACGATGCATGGGAAGTCTGTCTGCTGAAATTCACGATTGATATGATCGAGCGCTCTTCCGGCGGGAATATTGGCGATCTGCACAAACGCGGATTGCTTTGATCTGGGGAGCGCACGCGCCTCGCGTGCTGGCGATCGCGCCCTCGCGATCGCGAACTTTTCTTTTATGGGCGATTGTTTTCGGCGAGGCGCCGAAAACCGCACGCGAGGGCGCGTGCGCTCCCCAGAATTTCTGCACCGCGATATCTAAGCGCGGCTACAGCTCCTTATAGCGCCGCATCAATTTAAAGAAACGAATCGTGTCGCGCACGGGATGAATGCTGCTCACTTCATCGGAATAAACAGTCGTAATTGGCACTGAATCGATGCGGCAGCCTCTGCGGCTGGCGACGATCAGCACTTCAGTTTCGTAATCGAACCGGTTTGCGCCGCCGAGCAGATCGGGAATTAGATCGCGATGTAACATGCGGAAGCCGCATTGCGTATCGGGAATTTGCTGGCCGCAAACACGACTGATCTTATTGCTCATGTAGCGATTGACGATGCGACGGACGAGCGGCATGCGGCTGGTATCGTTCATGCGATTACCGATAATGAGTTTTGGCTTTGTCGCTGCGACTGCGGCAGCAACGAAGCGATCTATCTCTTCAGGACGGTGCTGACCGTCGGCATCGAGGATAACGACAAATTCCAATTGTCGATCCAACCAGTAGCGAAGTCCGGTTTTGATCGCCTCACCTTTTCCGCGATTCTCCGAATGGATGGCTACTTCCGCTCCCGCTTCTCGTGCAAGCTTTTCCGTTCCATCACCGGATCCATCGTCAACGACAAGGACGTGATCGAGTAGTTGTCGCGTTCGACGCACAACATCGCCGATGTGTTTTTCCTCGTGATACGCGGGAATGACCGCGGCTACGGACGATCGAAGTTCCGAATCTCCGATCGGCTCCATCCTCAGCGGACGACCGGATGAAAGTCAGCCGCGTGATACGAGCTGCGCACAAGTGGACCGGAAGCAACGTGTGCGAAACCTTTGGCGCGCGCGATTTCGCCATATGAATCGAATCGCTCCGGCGTGACGAATTCTACGACCGGCAGGTGTTCGGGTGTCGGTCGCAGATATTGGCCGAGGGTAAGAACCTGACAACCGATCTCGCGCAGGTCGTCCATCGCCTGAAAAAGCTCGGGCTCGGTTTCGCCAAGCCCGAGCATGAGGCCGCTCTTCGTCACAACTTTCGGCGAAAGTTCCTTTGCGCGCTGTAAAACCCGAAGCGATGTCCGGTACTTTGCGCGCGACCTAACGACTGGAGTTAATCGCTCCACCGTCTCCATGTTGTGATTAAAGATGTCCGGGGCCGCGTCGAGCACCGTCTGAATACACGAATCCTGCGCATGAAAGTCCGGCACGAGAACTTCAATGATGATCGATGAGTCCATCTCGCGAATGGCCGAAATCGTGCGTGCGAAATGATTGGCGCCGCCGTCTTTCAAATCGTCACGCGCCACTGCGGTGATGACGACGTGTTTCAATTTCATTCGGCGCACCGCTTCGGCCACACGCTGCGGTTCGTCTTCTTCGAGCGCAAACGGTTTCGCTGTCGTGACCGCACAAAATCCGCAAGCGCGCGTGCAACGATCGCCCGCGATCATCATCGTCGCGGTGCCCTGGCTCCAGCATTCCCAGCGGTTAGGGCATTGCGCGCTTTCGCAAACCGTGTGCAGGCGTAAATCGGAGATGAGCGCTTTCGTCGAAAAGAACACCGGATTCGACGGCAAACGCACTTTGATCCAAGGCGGTTTGACTGCCTTGTGCAACGCTGGATCAATTTTTGCGCACGACATGGTTAACGAGACTAACGCAACCTCGTAAGGTTGAAAAGTGTTCTACCCAGAAAGCATTCCGCGCAGCCCCAACTCCGCGCATCCGACATATACGCACGCCTGCTCGCCATGTCATGCCGAACGTAGTGAGGGACCCCACGTAGAAGTTTGCCATAACAAACGATCATTCGCGTGACAATTCACCCTCGGCGGCCTCCCTCGCCGCTGCGGCTCGGGATGACAAATGCGAGGGCATTAGAGCTTCGTCCGGCCCGACAGGGCTTGATATAGCGTAAGTTCATCAGCCGATTCCAAACCGCCGCCGGCAGGCAGGCCGTGTGCGATACGTGTGAGAGTGATTGGCTTTTCCTTCAGCAACTCGACCAAATAATTCGTCGTAGCCTCCCCTTCTACGTCCGCGGCGAGAGCAAAAATGATCTCTGTGAATTGCTCATTGTCTACGCGTTCCAATAATTCTTTGATCCGCAAGTCCTCGGGGCCAATATGATCGAGCGGGGAAATGCGGCCGCCTAACGAGTGATAACGACCACGAAACGCACTCGTCTTTTCCAGCGGAAGAATGTCAGTCGGCTGCTCTACGACGCAGAGCAAATCGACCGCTCGCGAGGTGTCGGCGCAAATCTCGCAAATTTCGTCCGTGGTAAAAAAGCCGCAGCGCTTGCAGGGGCGCACGGTCGTCCGCGTTTCGGTAATGGCGCGCGCGATTTCCTTTGGCTGATCGCCGCGCGCCTGCACGATCCAAAGCGCAATCCGCTCAGCCGACCGGGGACCGACGCCAGGCATTTGCCGCAATTGCGCGATGAGATCGCGGATCGCGCGCGGGTATTCCGTTCTCCTCAAGTCGGCATCTCGCTCGGCGCCGGCGACTCCGTCAAATGCAGAACCAACGGCTCGAGTCGGCGAAGGTAGAGTTGCAAGGGGGCGTCTTCGTGGCCGTTAGTGCCCCACGACTTTTGAAACGCGGCATACGCTTCTTCCCACCGTCTTTCGCGATAGTAAACAACGCCGCTCCAGAAATTGTCGCGACGCTCCACGTCTTCGGTTTTTGCGCTCTTCGCGAGAGCCAGCAATTCGTAAATTTCGAAACGATCCCGTGAGGTTGCGCCGCCAAGAAAATCAATCGGACGCGCCACGGTCGCCTTCTCGGCGAGCTCAAACGTGCGAGGACCGAGGAGAATTCGCGAGCCATAGATGCGATTGGCGATGCAAAAACGTCGCGCTAATTCGAGCGGCTCTCCCATCGGTACGATTTCGCTTTGATGATCGCTCTGCAAACGCGCGGCCACAATTACTCCCGAACTCAAACCAAGATGCAGTTCGCATTTTCCAAATACATCTGCTGTCGATTTGCGTAATTCTCCGAAGGCCTCCTGGAATTTCAGCGCAGCGCCCGAGGCGAGTTCGGCATGATTTTCGTCGTCCGCCGGAAATCCAAAAATGCTCACGACTCCTTCTCCATCGGCCGATTGAATGTAGGCGCCCTCTTTCAAGAATACTTCCGTGGCAAATCGAACAAAGCCATCGAGCATCGCGGCCAGCGCTTCGGGCGGCGTATCCTCGGCAAGTTCATGTTTGTTTGCGATATCGCAGACGACCACGGTTGATTCATGGCTGGTTGCGCGCGATTCCAACGGAAACTTGCTGCCAATAACGCGCTCGAGCTGCTGCGGCGAAACGTGATCGGAAAACATTTCCGTAGCGATACGGGCCCGACTACCGCGAGTAAGCAAATGATAAGCGTAAGCGAGAGCAAAACTTGCGGCGGCGGCGAAGATCGACGGTAAAGGCTGGAAGAAAATCTGGTAGAGCGCGCAAATTAATGTCACGCCAATCAATTCTACCAGAAGCACGACCATCACCCACCACGCCCATCCGCGGCGCGCGCCTTCGACCGTCATCCAGGCAACGCTGAATGCGAAAAACGTGATGAAGAAATACTGCCAATGATTTGCCACAAGCTTGCCGATGTTGCTGTGGCGCATGACGAGATCCGTGACCGCGAACTCGGTGCGAAATAAGATACCGTAGGCTTGTAGCGCGCAAAAAATAACCGCAACGAGGAGCCCGATGATGACTGTAACGATAATCGAGCGTTTCATGCGCGCGGCATATCAGGCCGGCTTCTTTTCGACGGCGTTGGCGGGATAATAAGATTTGACCACGAGCTCGCTCAGGAATTTGTCCGGGGCATCGATGGCCGCACCATTCAGAACAAAGCTTTTCTGAGCCGTGTTTTTTTGAATCAGGCTGAGCCCAAAATGAAAATCCTTAAAAAGGTGCGCGCATAATTCCTGCGTGGTCATGCGCTCGGCCCGCGCACGTTCGACCAGCCGTGTCGTAGCTGATTCGTCGAAGACAAGTTCGATCCCGTGTTCGCGGCCGAATTGATCGGCAAACCGTTTTGCATCCAGCTTCATCGCTGTTTCTTCCTGCTCGATGCCCTTCGGCCATGAGCCGTTCGAGAACGCGCTTCGGCTCGCGCACCAGCTCCGCAGAAACGCGCAACTGACTCAGACCAGTGCCGGCAAGATGATATTTGTAATCGCGAAATAGTTTTTCGAAGACCGTGAGCAAACCGCGCGCACCGGTTTTCTCTTTCGCTGCCTCCTCCGCGATCAAACGCAATGCTTCATCTTCAAAGCTGATCTCGATGCCGTAAGCACGGAAAGCCCGTTCGTATTGCCGAAGAATGCTGCCTTCGGAAAACTTCATGATCTTGTAGAGATCGTCAGGCGCCAGCTCTTCGCAGACGACGCGTACGGGCAGTCGCCCGATGAATTCGGGCTCGAATCCATACTCGACAAAATCCTGCGTCGTCACGAGCTGGAACAATTCATTGTCCATGACCTCGACAGGTTTGGCGCTGAAGCCGATCTGACCTTTCGTTAGGCGCCGCGAAACCTGCTCTTTCAAGCGTTCGAACGCGCCGCTCACGACAAAAAGAATATGCCGCGTGCTGATCGTCTCGCGCTTCGCCTTGCCACCGCGCCGTTGAAATTCAAACGCCGCCTGCAATTGCGATTGCAGATCGTTGGCACTGCGCAACGGCACTTCCGTTTCTTCCATCAATTTTAGCAATGTCGTTTGCACACCACGTCCGCTGACATCGCGGCCAATCAGATTTCCGGCCGCCGCAATCTTATCGATCTCATCGATGTAGATGATTCCGAATTGCGCGCGGTTGACATCATCATCCGCTTTCTGCACGAGCTCGCGCACGAGGTCTTCGACATCGCCGCCGACATAACCAGTTTCGCTAAACTTCGTCGCATCGGCTTTAACGAAGGGAACCTTAATCAGCTCGGCGATGTGCTTGATGAGATAGGTTTTCCCAACGCCGGTCGGACCGACGAGAATAACGTTTTGTTTCGCGTATTCCGTTTCCTCGGCGCGCACCGCGTCTTCGCGCTCGAGCCGGCGCAGATAATTGACGTGATTATAATGATCGCAAACCGCGATCGAGAGGACCTTCTTGGCTTCATCCTGTTGAATGACAAAACGGTCGAGATGCGCCTTGATGTCGCGCGGCAGGAAGTCGAAGACGAATCCATCCTCAAGATTCTCCTGCGGCGTCTCTTCCGTGCCGGCTTCCGCAGGGTCGGGCTGAGTAAAAGTCGCGAAAGAGACCTTGTCGCCGAAGTTCGATTTCATGAACTCACTCAGCTTGGTCTTCAATTCTTCAGGGGACGGAAATGACGGGTTTTGTTCCATGGTTAGGCCTCGACCAATATCACGTGGAGAATCGATCAACGCAAAGAGGTAGAGACGGCGTAGTGCGCGTATTCGTTCGAAAAAATCGCGCGATGAGCCGCGGCGGGACTTACTGACCCTGTGCGACACGCTTTGCACCAGCGGCAAAGATTTCATCCAGATCGGCCAGGACCTTTTGCGGTCCGAGATATTCTTTTCCGGAGTAGCTGTCAGACAGGACCTTCCCGGTCGCGTCGATAAGAACGAGATCAGGAATCCCAGTCCCGGCATATTTTGCGATCGCGCTCTTGCTTCGCTACTTTTTCAAAATCGATCGCAGGCCACGGCATCTGGGTGTCCTTGAGATAGGTTTCAAATCCGAACGCCGAACGGTCGTTGCTGACAAGAATGATTTCGAATTCCGGATGCTGTGGAGCAACGCGATTGTAATAGTCCACCAGTTGTGGCGTAAATTTCCGGCACGGCGCGCACCAATGCGCAGAAAAATAAAGCGCGATCAATTTCTTCTTCTCGATCGGTTCGTCCTCAAAACGATTAATGGTTCCATTTCGCCAGCAAACCAGATCGCCTTTAAGCAACGGGTAAAGCGCATTCGAAGTCACGCTCTGCGGAGCCGCTGCCGCCTTGCCTCGCTTTTGCGCGAGCTGATCTTGATAGAGTGTGTTGAACTTTTTTGCCTCCTCAGCCGCCGTAGCGCGTCGCTTATTTTCCGCGGCGAGCGCCTGCTGGGCGCGTAGCGTCTCTTCCGCTGGAATAGAGTAGGCTCCGGCAGCGAGCGCCTGGACAAGAGCGGGACTCGCCCCCGCATCAGTGAGCGACTTTTTTGTCGCCTCGTCACAAGTCTCGGCGAAGTGCCGCACCAAAAGTTCTCGCATCACTGCCTCACTTGAATAACCCGAACGCAGCATCAGGCTGATCTCTTTGGCTGTAAGCGGAAGCTGCCCTGCATGGAGGGGCGAGATCAGCAGCCCAATCAACAGTATCCGAAACAAAGCGCGCATCCCATTTATGGAGCATGAGATGCGCCACTTACAGGCGCAAACAGGTCTAACGAGACGGTGCGAGCAACGGCAGTAATGCCCGGTAATCTGCCTTTGCCGCAGCAGCCGCCTCTGCAAGTTTGCGGGCTTCTTCGGTTAGACCTGTCTCGTTAGCAAAGATCGCGCAAAGCCAAAGGCGTTCTGCCGTATCTGAGGTGCCCGGCCTAACGAAGAATTTCGAAACAGTCAGCAACATTTTGGGATCGAACTTCAGCCAATCCAGCTTGCCGGGTCCGTAAGATGTTTCGACCGTGAGGCTCTGGTCCGAGGCGCTCGTCATCGCCACGTATTCTGTGCCGGTGCGATCGACTACGCGGCCGCGATAGGGACTGCGATTGATGTCATCGATCAAGCGCTTCTTCCACTCGACCAACCATTGCGCTTTCTTTCCGGTATTCTCTTTTTCTGTGAGCAGCGACGATTCCGAAACCGGAGCGCGATCAATCGCATCACGCGCATCTCCAAAATCATAGCGGGCAATCTGATTTCGGTAGGCGCTCAATGCCGACAGCCAGGCTGGTTTCTCTTTTTCGAAGAGCGCCTTTCGTTCACCTTCCCGCGCTCTGCTTTCCGCTTTCTCTTTTCCTGACAATTGCGACGCCAGCTTCGAGATTTCCGATTTCACCTCTTCCGCAAGCCGGCCGCGCGTCTGCAAATGCGTTTCGATAGAGCGAAGATTAGCGAGAGCAGTTTTCAATTCAGCAGCACGGCCACTCGTGTTCGATTCGTTTTTCCATGAATTGTAAATGCGAAGGTCAGTGAGGTACTTTTGCGCGAGCGGCTTGTAGTCCGCGATCCAGGCATAAGGTGATGCCGGTTGCGCACTGATGAATTGATCGAGAAAGACGGCAGCGTTTGCAAAGTCGCCTCGATCGAAATCCTTAAAGGCAAAGAGCAAGGTGCTGAATGATTGCGCTCCATTCCCTCCGCGAATGCTGGTGTCAGCCGGAATCGATTCAGATGTACCCAGCATCTTGGAAGTCTCAGCAAAAAATTCTGTGAGCGAGCGATCACCGCGCTCCGAGGAAGAGGCTCCGGCTTTTTCTTCCGCTTCGAAATACTCGCGCGCTTTGTCGCCCTGTTGATTCAGTAACGCTGCAAGTCCCGCGTGCAGGCGAATCCAATCCAGCATCGGTCGCGGCACCGTTACTTCCGCCGCCAATTTTTCAAAGGTCGTCAAAGCCTCATCGTATTTTCCGGCGATGAGCTGGTGCCGCGCCTCTTCATATCGTTGCTGCAATGCAGCATCGATCGCACTTGCATTCTCCAGCGCTGCTTTCTGTTTGCTCAGCATCGCGGGCAGGAACAAAACTCCGAGCGCAGTCAGAGCCGCAATTAAGGCTGCGGCGACAACGATGATAGCGCGGCGGCGTTTTATTTTTCCGGCTTGCGCAAGTTTTTGCGAGGCATTCTCCAATTGCTCGATCAATTCCTGATAGGATGCGAAACGCGCATCCGGATCCGCCGCGAGCATACGATCGATGATGCGACACGTTTCGCGAGAAACTCTTGGCGCAACAGTGCGTAACCTTACCGGCCGAGTTTTTAGTTCCCGCAGCTTGCGCGCGGAATTTGTTTCTTCCTGAATCGGCGGTCGCCCCGCAAGAGCATGAAACAAAGTCCCACCCAGACTGTAAATATCGCTCCGGAAATCTTCGGCTTCATTGTTCAATCGTTCTGGCGCGACGTAGTACGGCGTGCCCCAAATTGCGCCCTCGGTTTTCGGCTCGGATGCGCCAGCCAAACCAAAGTCCACAATTTTCGCTGTAGTGGGATCGGCAAAAAGAATGTTCGCCGGCTTAACGTCGCGATGAATCAAACCCTTCGCATGCGCCGCCTCCAAGCCTTTCGCCACCTGGATTGCCGTTTGCAAAACTTCCGCTTCGGGAAGTTGCTTCCGCTGTTCGATGGAATCGTCGAGACTTCCCTGGTCGACTAACTCCATGACGAGATAAAATTGCCCGTGATCGCTTCCGAACGAGAAAATCTTAACAACGTGCGGATGATTAACCGAAGCCGTCACCCGCGCTTCCTGCTGCAATTGCACGGTGTGACCCGCCTCCGCGTCGCGCCGCAAAAGCTTCAGCGCGACGAAACGGTCCAATGCAGTGTCGCGCGCTTTGTAGACCGAACCCATTCCGCCGACACCGAGTGTTTCGACAAGAACGAAATTATCGAACGCGCGTTCGACACGAAATTTTTCGCCGCACTTCGGACATGTAACACGCGCCAGTGGTTCGATATCGCTCGTATCGACTCGCGTCCCGCAAGCCAGACAAGATTGCACTTGCGCGTTGGCTTCGCTCTGGGACATCAACCGATATTAACAGCCGCGTCTGCTGGAGCAATGTCGCTCAATTGATGAGTGAACCGATTGAATTGCAGGTGCCGAGCCGAGCGCGCGGGATGCGACTCGATCGCTTTCTCGCTGACGAACTGCCACATTTTTCGCGCTCGCGTCTTCAAGCGTTGATTCGCGAAGGTCATGTGACATTGAATGAAACCGGGGCACGATCCCGCGAGATTTTGCGCACGGGCGATACGATTCGTCTTGTCGAACCACCGCCGGAAAAAATCGCGACCGAGCCCCAGAACATTCCGCTCGATGTTCTATTCGAAGACGAGGACCTGCTCGTGATCAACAAACCGGCTGGAATGGTTGTGCATCCGGGCGCGGGGAACACATCGCGCACATTGGTGAACGCACTACTCGCGCATTGCCGAACACTTTCCGGTATCGGCGGAAAGGAGCGCCCCGGAATTGTTCATCGCCTCGACAAAGAAACGAGCGGCTGTCTGGTCGTCGCGAAGAACGATGCAACTCATCAAAGTCTCTCACGACAATTCGCGGAAAGAACGGTGCAGAAAATTTATCTCGCACTCGTCGCGGGCACGATGCGGAAGGCACACGGTGTTATCGATGCGGACATCGGGCGCCACCCCAAACATCGACAACGCATGGCGGTCACCAGGCAGCGCGGACGCAGTGCGCGCACTGACTATCGCGTCGTGCGATCACGTGGCGGAATTAGTTTGGTGGAATGCGTGCTCCATACTGGCCGCACGCATCAGATTCGCGTGCATCTGCATCATCTCGGTCATCCGGTTCTTGGCGACAAAGTTTACGGGCGAACGCGGGCGAACGAATTTCCGCGACAAATGCTTCACGCCTGGAAACTCGGTTTTACTCATCCGGGCACGGGAAAGCGATTAGACTTCGAAGCGCCACTTCCCGAAGATTTTTCCTCCTACGCTAGTTAACGTTGGCAGGAACGCTAATGGCCTCGGGCGTTGCCACTGCCGCTTTCGCACCGCGCCGGAAGATACGCTGCAATCCGATACGATACGCCGCGACATCGACTAGCTGCGCCACACGCAATTTCAAACGTCGCGCGCGCAAAGCGAGGAAGATGAGAAAGCACGCGAACGGAATCACACTCCAAAGATCGATGTGCGAGCGGTTCAACTGCCGATAAATCACAACGCTCAAGGCGAAGAGATTGATGATGACCGTAGTCGCGACAAAACGATAGCGAATCGCTGCGCGCGTGAGCGCTTTCATTCCGCCGTGATATTCCGTGACGGTCTGAAGAACAATGCTCCACCAGAAATTTCCGTAGATTTGAATATCCCATTCGTTCCATCCGGTATCGGTCGAGTAACGCCATCCTTCTTCTTCGAGAACCGCGAGCACCGAAGTCAGGAGTTGATGCCGGTCTTTTCCTTCTTCGCTCCAATAAGCCAAACGGCGCATATTCTCGCGCGAGCCGCCCGCGATCGGTAATTGTTCATGCCGCCTGATTACGCCGCGTGGTGTCCGTTTGAAATGCAGCCAGGTGAAATAACGCGACCAACCGCGCACGAGCGGTTGTGCGAACGCGAGAAACATGACGAGCAAACGCGCCGGGATCGTGTCGTACTTCGGCTCAATGCGCGCGCGCAGCATGTAGGAAATGGCCACGCACAATGTGCCGCCAAACATGAGATAAGGAACAATCCGGAGCGCGGGCAGAAAAATTCCCAGACCAAAAAGAAAGATCGTTAGGGCAAACCATTCGATGCTGCTCAGATACGCTGCCACTTCCGATTGCGGCGTGGGATAGATCGATTGAAAAAATCCTTCGCCAAAAACTCCGTGATAAATGATCGGCCGCGAAATGAACCAACTGAAACGCGGCGTTCCGTAAATTTGCCCGCGCCATTTTGCGCTGCCAGTCGGGCCGAAGAAAGATCAGATGTTTGAAGCGCAACATCGATTCCGCTTCGCCGTAACCTTCCTGCTGTTTCCGAAATGCGTTGAGCGTGAAACGGCGATGATGCCAGACAATCGCTGTGGGACTGAACGCCACGGTGTGACCGTCCTGCTGCACACGCCAGCAAAAATCCACGTCGTCGCCGGCCTTATGATATTCCGGATCGAAGCCGCCGACATTCTCAAACGCCCAGCGATACCAGGCCATGTTACAGCCCGGGACATGTTCGGCGATTGTGTCGGTGAGCAGAACGTGACTCGGTCCGCCCGGCGCAGCAGCGACGCAGGCTTGGATCCAATTTCGCGCCGGCGGCGAAACATTCGGTCCGCCGACACCAGCGTAATCGCCGCTTAGCAACGTTCCGATCAAATAATAAAGCCAATCGGCATCGGCCATGCAGTCGGAATCGGTGTAGGCAAAAACTTCTCCCTTCGCGGCCGTCGCACCGGTATTGCGCGCGTGGCTCAATCCGTGATTCGTTTGATGGATATATTTGACGTTTGGAAACTGCGCCGCGATTTCCGCGGTGTTGTCGGTGGAACCGTCATCCACCAAAATGATTTCGTAGACCGGATAGTTCAGTTTGCCTAACGACTCGAGACACGCTGCCAGCGTTTTCGCGCCGTTATAGGAACAAACGATGACCGAAACAAAAGGCGTCTGGGACAGACGCCGATGCGGAATGGTCGAATCGTCCTGGCCAAGTTTTTCGCGCAGAGCAAAGAACGACGCTTTCGGTTCGCGCGCGCGCTTAACGATCCCGAAAGCCCAATCGGTAATCTCCTGCTCGCCGGTAAACCATTCGTCGGTCCATGCGAAAAAAACGGTGCCGGCTAAACCGCACCGCACCACGCTGTCGACATGCCAGCCGAGCATTTCGGCTTGTTCCTTCTCGGAGTGACGAATCGTATCCATCCCGAATTCGCCGAGCATGAGCGGCCGCTCTTCGGCCAGATTTTGCAAACGCAAAAGGTAACGCTCGAAATCGCGCTGATCGTGCAGGTAAACGTTGAAGCAAAAGAAATCGACGTTTTGCGGGAGCAGATATTCCGTAGGCGGAAAACTTGCGTAGGAAAACAGGACCTCCGGATCGACTGCGCGTCCGAGACGAACGAGATGTTCGACGAATTCGGTTACGCGGCGTACGCCAAGCCAGCGCACCATCGTGGGCGAGATTTCGTTTCCGACCAGATATCCAAGGATTGCGGGATGGCCGGCATTCGCTCGAACCGCCGCCTCGACCGCGTGGGTAATTTCATCCCGCGCCTTTTTCTTGGAAAGAAACTCAACGTGTTTGGCCCAAGGCAGCGTGATGAGAACTCGAACGCCGGCGGCCGCGCATTGGTCCAGAAACCAACGCGGCGGCGCGTGATAAACTCGCACGACGTTGATACCTATTTCGCGCATTTGCACGAGATCGCGTCGCACCTGTTCGGGCGAGCCGAGGTAATGACCTTCGGCATCCGGTTTGAATGGGCCGTAGGTGACGCCCTTCAAAAAGAATTTGCGGTCACCTTCGAAGAAGAACTTTCCGACCGCGCGGATGCGACCCAACGCCGGGGAATTCACAGCGGCTCTCCTAGTCCAAGGGGAGCGCACGCGCAAAGATTTTAACAAGCTATGGGGTCAACTCGGCGAGTGCCTTGCTCACGATCGCGCAGGTCTTTTCGATATCCGATGTCTGATGCGCGGTCGAAATAAATCCGGTTTCAAATTGTGATGGCGCAAAGAATACTCCGGCCTCAAGACAGGAATTAAAGAATCGCGCAAACGTTTTCGTATCGCTTTGTTTCGCGGTAGCCAGATCGAAGACAGGTCCGGCTGTGAAAAACAAACAGAACATCGAACCGATTCGGTGAAACGTGGCCACGACTTTCGATTCGGCCAGACTCTTGCGCACAGCTATTTCCATTTGCGCGCCAAGTTTTTCGAGGCGCGACCAACCGTCGATTCGGTCGAGTTCTCGCAATTGCGCCAAACCAGCCGCCATCGCGAGCGGATTTCCCGATAGCGTTCCCGCTTGGTAAACGGGACCAAGCGGCGAAAGTTTGTCCATGATTTCTGCGCGTCCGCCAAACGCGCCGACAGGTAAACCTCCGCCAATCACTTTGCCGAGAGCCGTGAGATCGGGACGGATGCGGTAGATTTCCTGCGCGCCGCCGCGCGCAACACGGAAGCCAGTCATCACTTCATCGAAAGATCAAAACGGCGCCGTGTTTCGTGCATTCCTCGCGAAGTTCCTCTAAAAAATTTTCGCGCGGAAGATAAAGACCAGCGTTCGCTGGAATCGGCTCGAGGATCACGCCGGCGATTTCTTTCCCGCTCTCACGAAATGCATGCCGCACGGCGTCGATGTCATTGAATGGAAGCGCGATCGTCAGTTCAGCAAAATTCTCGGGGACACCAGCACTATCCGGACAACCGTGCGTGAGTGCGCCACTGCCGGCATTAACGAGCAACGAATCAACGTGACCGTGATAGCAACCCTCGAACTTAACGATTTTGTCACGTCCGGTAAATCCACGCGCGAGACGAATGCACGACATCGTCGCTTCGGTGCCGCTGTTCACCATCCGCACTTTCTCGATGGACGGAACCCATTGGCAGATCAATTCCGCCATTTCGACTTCAAGCGGATTCGGGATGCCGAAACTAACGCCTCGTGACGCGGCATCGCGTACGGCATCGATCACAATACGCGGCGCATGTCCGAGAATCGCCGGCCCCCAGGTGCCGACGTAATCGATATATTCGCGGCCATCGACATCCCAGATGTGCGCGCCTTCCGCGCGTTCCACGAAAAACGGATCCCGACCGACTGCGCGAAAAGCGCGAACCGGAGAATTTACGCCGCCGGGAATTCGACTCTGTGCTCTCTCAAAAAGCTCGGTTGAACGCGAAGTCATATCGGGATCAGATCTGAAACGTTCAACGTTCAACGTTCAACGTTCAACGTCGAATGCGGAGAGACAGCCTGACCTCACTTCGAATGCGCTGCGTTGACACAAAGTCGGTGCACCGGATAATGGGTTTCCTAGCGGCGGGGTAGCCAAGTGGTAAGGTCGGGGTCTGCAAAACCTCTATTCGCGGGTTCGATTCCCGCCCCCGCCTCTTCTTTGTGAAAGCAGAGCTAATTCAGCGCGTAAATCTCGACCAATGCCAGACCAATCGTTCCATCAACTCCCCGCACGATTGTCGTATAGGGAGCTGGCGCGAGCGTTCGAACTATCGCTGACTCGAAGTCGTTCGCAGGTGGAATGCTGGTCGCGATGATCTCCGCTTGTTGTGTTGTGCGCCAGTTGTCGTTGGAAGCAATTACGGTTCCCTGGCCATCGTAAAGCTCAAGCGTCGGGTCTGCTAACCTACCCGCCAGCGGCAACGAGGGTCCGATGGCACGCACGATGACTTTCTGCGAACTATCTCCCAGCAAAATAAATCCTCCGATCATTACGTCATGACCCGTCTGCACAAGCCCGCGTGTTGAAATATTGGCGAATTTCGAATTGGTTGTGCGATCCAAATCGTAACCCTCCACTACAGCGACGCCGGTGGTGTTACTAACTCCGCGCACGATTGCAGTGTAAGAGCCTGGTGCAAGCGGGCCGAGTATCGCCGACTCCAAAGCATTGGTTGGCGGCGCGCCCGTATTAATTATCTCCTGGCGATTGCTCGCATTTCCCCAGTCATCGTTACTGGCAATCAAAGCCCCGGTATTGTCGTGCAACTCAAGCACTGGATTCATCAACCTGTCTGAGAGCGGAAGGGATGGACCGATCGCCCGCAGCAGCACACGTTTGTTTTGCGTCCCATTGATGATGAACCCGGCGATGAGAACGTTGTCACCGGTTTGCACGGACGCGCGGGTAGAAATGTTCGCCAAGGTAACGGATCCCTGGTAAGCGTCACCGAGGTCTGCTGGTAGACCGGGTCCAATTCCAAATGGCTTCCCGCTACCGGCCAAAAAGAACTGACCGCCGATCACGGCATTGAGCGGGCGATTGGGAAATGTGAAGTCAAAGTGAACGCCATAGAAATCCAACGGTCTCTGCAGCCCATTAAAGAGCGCACCGGTTTCGTCGCTCAAAAGAGGAAAGAGACCAATGCTTAACGTGCCATCGTTGCCCGACGCGCTTCCAGTAATCTTAAATCCAGGAATGGCATTGCCACGTGCGTCAATCAGGTAGCCTGTTCCGTTAAGAAAACCCGGGAGTCCAACAACATTCGTTTGAAGAACAATCAAAGCGACGAATCCCCGGCTGGTACCGGTGAATATTCGAACGAACTTGTTATCGCTAAACAAGAAATCCACAGAGGCACTGCCAACTACCTGGGTGCCGTTGAGGCCGTTGAATGGGATCCTGCTAGTCTCGCCGGTGTAAACTTGGGATGGCCCTAAATTGATACTAATCGAGGCCGCTTCAATCTTTCCGAGTCCTCCCAATGTTACCAAACCAATCCCGATGAGCACATGCGGATGTTGGCATATTGCCTCGCGCAAGCGTCGTAAGGACAGAAGTATTGGTAAAATGAGCGTTTTCCGCATTGGGATGAGTTGCGCACGGCGACGCGGGAGTGAGATGGATGATGAGCGGCCGCGTTGGGCTATGACGTCGTGTGAATCGGTACGACAGGAATAGCCGATGGCGCGGGCTTTGTGGGCTGGATGGTTGCTGGTTGTATAATGCCGCCTGTGGCTGCTGTGGGTTGTCGACTGCCAGACAAAGCCATGACTCTATCAGTGCGCCGTTGTTTTATATTCAGCGAATAGATCATCTCCAGCTGGCGGGAGCTAGCTTAAACTTCGATGCGTGATCGAATTCTCGATCGCGAAACAGTTTGCCGCTGATCGCCAGATTTTTCGCCACCTTCCGGGAAGGAAAATTGCATGGCCGGAAAAAATCGAATCATGCCGTGTTTGAAAGCGCCTCTATGAGCGCGCGCGGAAACACTTGAAATTTTGAAAAAATTGAGTGTGATACACAACCAAACTGTCTCAGAGACGGAATGATCAGGGTTCAGAACTTAAAGAAATCATTTGGTCGAATCACTGCCGTAAACGGTATTTCGTTCACCGTTGCAAAAGGCGAAGTGCTGGGATTTCTCGGTCCGAATGGAGCGGGTAAATCCACTACGATGCGGATACTTACGGGATTTATTCCGCCATCCGCGGGCGAAGTTTCGATTGCCGGATTTAATATGCTCGACAATCCGATCCCGGCGAAACGGCTCATCGGTTACCTCCCGGAAAATGCGCCCTCTTACGTCGAGATGACCGTCCTGGGATTTCTCGGGTTCGCGGCAGAATTGCGCGGCCTGCGCGGTGAGGCCAAGCAACGCGCGCTGGATCGGGTCATCCAGATGTGTTTTCTCGAACCGGTCGTGCATCAGACCATCGAGACGCTGTCGAAAGGTTACCGACACCGCACCTGTTTCGCGCAGGCAATCATCCACGATCCCGAAGTTTTGATTATGGACGAACCGACGGACGGCCTCGATCCCAATCAGAAACATGAAATGCGAACTTTGATTCGCGAAATGGGAAAAACAAAGGCCATCATTTTCTCGACGCACATTCTCGAAGAGGTCGAGGCGGCGTGTTCGCGCGCAATCATTATCGATCGCGGCCGCATCGTTGCGAACGGGACGCCTGACGAATTGAAGCGACGCTCGCAACACGCCGGTGCGGTGACGTTGCGGCTGCTCGACGGAGATCCCGCATTGGTTAGGCAAAAAGTCGATCAGATTTCGTTCGTGCAAAAGTCCGTCCTGCTGACCGATTCGCCGCTGGCGGTACGCGCCTACGCTAAAAGTAATGGCGCACCGCATGAGTTGGCGCGCGCCATCAGTGCGCTGGCTGTGGCCGAGCGTTGGAAGATCGAAGAGTTGCACACGGAAGAGGGGCGCCTGGATGAAGTTTTCCGCAGCATCACGCAATCCGAAATCAAACCACGCGACTCCGCATGAGCGAAGCCACAATGGAAACGTCCGCCGACGCGGCGGAATCGATAACTAATTCCGAGCGCACAGCACGCGCGGGCGCGCTGCGGCACATCATTACGATCGCGAAACGCGAAGTGATCAGCTATTTCTCCTCCCCCATCGCTTACGTGTTCATCGTGATATTTCTTCTGCTCGCGGGATTCTTCACGTTCATGGTCGGCGGATTTTTCGAGCGCGGCCAGGCCAGCCTGCAAACGTTCTTTGCCTGGCATCCATGGTTGTATTTGTTTCTTGTTCCAGCCGTCGGAATGCGCATGTGGTCGGAAGAACGCCGGCTCGGCACAATCGAGTTACTGCTCACGATGCCGATCACACCGTGGCAGGCGATCGTGGGAAAATTTCTCGCGTCCTGGCTCGTCCTTGCGCTCGCTCTTGCTTTGACTTTCCCGATCGTAATTACCGTCAATTATCTCGGACATCCGGACAACGGCGTGATTCTGGGAAGCTACATCGGAAGCCTGCTTCTCGCCGGAACCTATCTGTCGATCGCCGCGTTGACCTCGGCCATGACACGGAACCAGGTTGTCAGCTTCATCGTCTCCGTGGTGATCTGTCTCTTCCTTATTCTCGCGGGCTGGTGGCCGGTGATGGATCTGCTGACTAACTGGGCGAGTCCGTGGCTGGTGCAGACGATCGCGTCTTTTAGTGTGATGACGCACTTCGAGAACATCCAGAAAGGAGTAATCGATTCGCGCGACATCCTGTTTTTCCTTTCGATCATCGCCTTCTCACTTTTCACCACGAGCGTGATTATTCGCGCGCATCGCGCCGGATAGGGACGCGAACCTGGATTTCATGAAAAAGAAACAACTCGAGACGTTTTTATATTCCACCGTTGGCGTGGTCGCGGTCGGGTTAATTCTCATCGCTTTGAACTTCATCGCGGCCCGCGCGCACGGCCGCATCGATCTCACCGCGGAAAAAGCTCACACGCTCTCTGCCGGCACGAAAGCGATCCTGAGCAAACTCGATACGCCGGTGCAAATCCGTTTTTACTGCACAAAGAATGCATCGCAGATGCCGGCTGTCCTAACGACTTACGCACAAGCCGTCGATGACTTGCTTGATGAGTACCGCCAAGCTTCCAACGGCAAGATCGAAATCCAGCGGCTGAATCCCGAGCCGGATTCCGACGCGGAAGATTCGGCGAGACTCGACGGCATTGAACCTCAGCCGCTGCGGACGGGTGAAAGAATTTATCTCGGCTTGAGCGTGACGATGCTCGACCAAAAGCAGGCCATCCCATTTTTGGCGCCGGCGCGTGAACGTCTGCTCGAGTACGACATTTCGCGCGCGATTGCTCGCGTCATGACTACCGACAAGCCGGTTATCGGCGTGATGAGTGCATTGCCCGTGATGGGTCAGATGAGTCCGATGATGATGCAGAGAGGTCAGAATCAACCGCCGTGGGCTTTCATCGACGAGCTCAAACGAGACTTCAACGTCAAAGAAGTCGAGATGACCGCAGACAAGATCCCGGACGACATCAAGCTGATGTTGGTGATTCATCCGAAAGCGATTTCCGAAACTACCGAGTATGCGCTCGATCAATTCCTGATGCGCGGAGGCAAGCTCGTTGCGTTTGTCGATCCGTTTTGCGCGCTTGATCACACGTCGCCGCAAACGGGAATGATGCCGCCTCCGAGTTCATCGACTTTGGAAAAATTGTTCAAAGCGTGGGGGCTGACGTTTGGCGTCACGCAAGTCGTGGCGGACATGGAACACATCGCGCAACTGCAACAGGGACCGAATCCTGCCGTCCTGGCATTGAACGAAAACTCGATCAATAAGGACGATGTCGTTACCGCGGACGCCGACAATTTGCTCATGGCCTTCACCGGCGCATTCTCCGGTCAGCCGGTTGATGGCCTAACGAGGACGGTTCTGATCAAGTCTTCGAAACAATCGCAATTGGTCGATCCGATGATGGCGGCGATGTCGAGCGGGCAGATCCAGAATAATTTTGTCTCGAGCGGGATCGAATATTCGCTGGCGATTCGATTGACCGGCAAATTCAAGACCGCTTTCCCCAGCGGAAAGCCGAAACCGGCGAAGACAAATGCGGAGAAGAAACCTGACGAAAAGCCGGCCGAACCCGGTCTAAAGGAATCGGCGCAACCAACGGCTGTCGTCTTGGTCGGAGATGCAGACATGATTCAGGACCCGCTATCGGTGCAGACAATTCAGGGCCTGAATCAGCGGTTAATCATGCCGATAAACAGCAATCTCGCTTTTGCCCAGGGCGTGGTCGAGCAACTCGCGGGCGACAGCAATCTCATCGCCGTACGCAGCCGCGCTTCGCGCGAGCGCCCGTTCACCGTCGTGCAAAAGTTGCAGGCCGACGCAAACGCCAATTATCAAAGCAAGATCAAGGAACTCGAACAGAATCTCGCGGAGACGCAGCGGAAGGTTAACGAGTTGCAGAAGAGCAAAGAAGGCGGCCAGCGCTTTATTCTTTCGCCGGAACAACAACAGGAGCTCAGCAATTTTCGCAAAACGGAAGCGGACGTAAAAGTGCAGTTGAAAGAAATGCGCAAGAAACTTCGGGCGGAAATCGATTCGCTCGAGAATCGAACGAAGTGGCTCAACATTGCGCTGATGCCTCTGCTCGTCATTATCGCGGGCTTCGTCCTCGCCGCCATGAAGCGTAAACGCGCCGCAGCATGAGAGGGAAACAACTAACATTTCTGTTGATTCTGCTCGTCATTTTCGGCGGCATCGGCTTGTTCTTTTACAAGCGCAATGCGGAATCGTGGAAGAAGAGTGCCACTGCGGTAAAAGAAAAAATCGTCAGCTTTTCGCCTAACGACGTTTCGCACATCACGATCAAGACCAGCGAGGCCGAGCTTAACCTCGTGAAAAAAGCCGATGTCTGGAGAGTGGCCGAACGCGCTGATTATCCGGCAAACTTCGAAATGATCAGCAGCTTGATCAGAAAGATTTGGGAACTGCCTGCGGTGCAAGATGTGCCGGTAGGTCCCTCGCAGCTTGGCCGGCTCGAATTGCTCCCGCCCGGTCAGGGCGCAAAGAGCGGAACGTTGCTCGACTTTAAAGATGCCAAAGAGAAGCGACTCGCGGCCTTATTATTGGGGAAGAGATATATGCGCGACTCCGATTCCCAGTTCGCTCAGGGACCAATTCCGGTGGGACGCTACGTTAAAGCGGAAGATGGTTCGAGCGGCGTGGTCTTGATCAGCGATCTATTGACAGAAGTCGACCCGAAGCCCGCACAGTGGCTGGATCACGATTTCATAAAAATCGAAAATCCAAAATCGATCGCGATCGCCGGCGCGACACCGGAAATGAATTGGAAAGTGGCGCGGAATTCCGCGAGCGAGCCATGGGAATTTGTTGGCGCGAAGTCGGGCGAGAAAGTGGACGCGCTAAAGTTTACCGGCGTAGTGAATTCGTTGACGGGGTCGACGTTTACCGATGTTCTCGCGCCCGACGCCAAACCAGCCGAGACCGGGCTCGATCATCCGACGACGGTGACGATCGAGACGTTCGATGGTTTCGTTTACGTTTTGCGTGTCGGAAAATTGAAGGATGAAAACTATCCCGTGCTGGTTTCGGTGACGGCGCAATTGCCGAAAGAACGCACGCCGGGGAAAGATGAGAAGCCGGAAGACAAGACGCGGCTGGATCAGGAATTTCAGAAAAAACAAAAGGAACTCGAAGACAGGCTCGCAAAGGAAAAGAAGTTAGAGGATCGGCCCTTCCTGATTTCGAAAATTAGCGTCGAAGGATTTCTGAAAGATCGAAGTGCGTTGCTGCCTGACAAACCGGCAACGCCCTCTCCCACCGCCTCGCCGTCACCCACGGCAAAACCGGCCAAGACAGCCAGGCGCCCGAAAGCGAAATAGGGAATATTCCTTCATAGGCCCCGGATATATCTGGGGCGCTACAAGTCATCTTGTGCCGGAATGCCGCAAGTCATCCCGAGAGCAGCGAGGGAACTCACGAACAATCTCCGACGTAGTTTGCAACGCTCTTCGCCGCGCTCAGAATGACGTGCTCTATTCGTGAAATGCCATCCGGCGATGAAAAGATCACCATCAAGAGCGGCGATCTATTTTTCCTGTGCGAGCCCGGCGGCGATGTTCCGCTCGACCACGCGCATGGACTTGGACTCTACTATCACGACTGCCGGTTTCTTAATGGCTACACGCTTACGATCGAAGGAGAGAAACCCGAGCCGCTAGAGAGCGAAGCCGAACAAGGGAGAACAGCCTCACTGCGACTTTGCAATCCGCAACTACACGTCGGCAGTCAGACACTGCTCAAAGGCGCATTCGAGATTTACTGGTCACGTACCGTAAGCAGTGAACGCCTGGCACTTTTCGATACGATCACTTTGCGAAGCCGAACGAACCGTCCGATCGATTTTTCACTCACGCTAAGTCTTCGCGCAGAATTCGAAGATATCTTTGCCGTCCGCGGTATGTCCCAGGCGCGACGGGGAAAACTCCATCTCCCGTCGTGGAAAAATGACGGCCTGCACTTCCTTTACGAAGGCGCCGATCGGGTCGACCGGGAAATAATCATCCAGTTATCACCTTCGCCGAGTGAAAGACGGAACGGCGCTGCAATGTATCAAATCGCTCTCGCGCCTGATTACGAAATGCAATTACAGGTTTCCCTGCTCGTTTCCGAATCGGCAATGCGAGCGATCCCAAAGCCGCCAACCTCTTCGCATGCGACGGAACAGATGCGCGTTCGTAGCGATAACGAGCTTTTCAATCGCACCCTCGACCGCTCGTTAGGCGACCTTGAGATGCTCCGCAGCGGCTCTGGCAACGCCAGTTATTTTGCCGCCGGTATTCCCTGGTACGTCGCACTGTTTGGCCGCGATAGCATTATCACCGCTTTGCAAATGCTCGCCTACGATGCGCAAATCGCAGAGCAGACAATCCGACTGCTCGCGCATCATCAAGGCACGGAAATCAACGAATGGCGCGACGAAGAGCCGGGCAAGATCCTCCACGAATTGCGTGTAGGCGAGATGGCGAATCTGGGAGAGATTCCACACACACCATATTACGGTTCCATCGATGCCACGCCGCTCTGGCTCGTTCTTGTAGGTCGCCACGCAACATGGACTGGAGATCTCCGCGTTTTTATTGAGTTACGCTCACACATCGATGCCGCTCTGGATTGGATCGATCACTACGGCGATAGCGATCGTGACGGCTACGTCGAATATCAATGCAAGAGCGAAGGAGGACTCGTTAACCAGGGATGGAAAGATTCCGGCGACGCCATCATTAATGCCGACGGTTCGTTAGCCAGACCACCTGTCGCTCTCGTCGAAGTGCAGGGTTACGTCTTTGAAGCGAAGAGCGAAATGGCAAAGCTTTACCGGCGCGCCGGTGATGACATCCGCGCACGGACTCTAGAAAAGGAGGCACAGTTATTGCGCGAACGTTTCAATCGCGATTTCTGGCTCGAGGATGGTTATTACGCACTCGCTCTTCAGAACGACAAAACTCCCGCCGCTGTTTTGTCCTCCAATGCGGGCCACGCACTTTGGTCCGGCATCGCCGAGCCCGATCGCGCGCGGCGCACGGTTGATCGTTTACTTTCGCCAGAAATGTTCAGCGGCTGGGGCATCCGCACGCTTTCAAGCGACTCCAATCGATACAATTCGCTCGGTTATCATCTCGGCACCGTTTGGCCGCACGATAATTCATTGGTTGCAGCCGGAATGAAGAGTTATGCATGCGACGAAGCTGCGTTGCGCGTGATGAACGCAATAATCGACGCGAGCGAACAATTCAATTGCCGTCTACCGGAGTTATTCGGCGGGAACGCTCGCGAAACCGGCGCGCCCGCTCATTATCCGATCGCCTGTCAGCCGCAGGCCTGGGCGGCAGGGACAGTTCCCTATTTGCTCACCGTAATTCTCGGCCTCGTCCCGGAAGCCTTCGATTGTCGATTGCACATCGTGCGACCGCTTCTGCCGAAAAATGTCGATCGCGTGGAGATCAAGCAATTGCGCGTAGGCGCCGCGCGAATCGATCTGCTTTTCGAACGCAGTCGCGACGGTGTCACGACTCACGTCACAAAACTCGATGGGAATCTGGACATTGCGATCGAATCGCAATCAACCGAATCGATATCAAAGTGGAGCCTAGGGGATTCGAACCCCTGACCTCCTCAATGCCATTGAGGCGCTCTACCAACTGAGCTAAGACCCCGCACCGAACGCTTGCGCGTGCTCGCGACAAATGTCGGAGTTGCGGATTTTCGACCGCGGATTGGGGGTTTGCAAAAGAAATCACCACTCCTCGATTTCCATCGGCAGGGCAACCGCTCCAACGGTTGGGGAGAAT
The DNA here is from genome assembly GCA_963824795.1 of uncultured Verrucomicrobiae bacterium. Taxonomy (GTDB): domain Bacteria; phylum Verrucomicrobiota; class Verrucomicrobiia; order Chthoniobacterales; family UBA10450; genus JBBQFI01. Next base: position 35,183 of record CAWGQU010000035.1, read on the forward strand.
ATGGAAACTGCAGAATTCGCAGCGAAGAATCCGGAAGAATTATGTTGTTCGTCGATTCAATCTGCTACAAAACGGACCGACGCGAATGTCCACGGAAATGGTCGGCTAAAAAAAATTAGCGATGGCAAAACAAGAACAAGATCAAGAATCCGAAAAGGGGAAAGAATCGGAACAGGACGTTCCCGATTTACCGCCTAAGAAGGATGTGAAGGGTGGAAATTCCAAAGAGAAAGGGCGCAGCTCAGGTCGGACGGGGGAAGTGGATTTTATGCGGGGCTTCGATTGATGGTGGATTCTGCCCCGAAAGCATTCGGGCGCAGCGTACAACGGTGCGCTACTTGCCGACGATCGAAATATCCGAGCGCTCGGCAAGATCGATCAGAGAATCTTTTTCAAGTAGCAAAGTCTTACCCGCTTCTACCGCGATCGCGCGGACCGCGGATTCCGCGGCAATGCGCACGGTTTCGACGCCGATGACAGGAATGTCGAAGCGCATGTCCTGGGCGGGCTTCGCCACTTTCACCATGATCGCGCTGTTACGGCCAAGAGTCCCGCCGCGCTTTACGGTTTCGTTTGTTCCTTCGAACGCTTCAACCGCAAGGACGGTTCCATTTTTCACGATAACGGTCTGGCCGATATCGAGGCGGCTAACTTCCTTCGCGATTCCCCATCCGAAAGCAACGTCCTGCTCTTCGCGACGCGATAATTTCGGACCGGCAATCAAGCCTGAAGGCGCAACAAATTTTTCGAGAAATGTCGTTGCCGGTAACATCTCAATTTCGATTTTCTTCAGCTCGTCGGCGATCGCCGTGAAAATGGATTCGGCATTGCGTCGTTTCAGTTGCGCGAGCAATAGCAACGCTTTCCAATCAGGTCGCAGGTCGAACAAATTTTTGGGCGCAATCTGGCCGGCCATGATCACTTTCTGAATTTTCTGCTCCCGAAAGAATTTGAGAAGACGACTCAACTGTCCGACGCGAAGCCACTCAATATCGTCAACAAGCGTAGCCAGGGTTTCACTGGTTTCGTTCGTAAACGCAGCGGCCGCAATTTTCTTTACGCCCGCAGCGCGCGCAGATTGAGCGAGCAGAAGAGGGTAAACGCCGTTGCCCGCGATAATCCCGAGCTTTTCTGGCGCTTGCATTTAGCCGGTGAGTCGGCCTAACGAATCACGAATGATGCCGCCGGCGTTTGACGTGTAACTGCGCGAGCGCTTTTTGCAGCGAAGCCTGAATGGCCGCGACTTCTTCGGCGGTGTGATCTTCCTTCATCGCGGCTTGTGCGCGCTCCACCGCTTTTTCCGCGGCGCTTTCGTCGATGCGTTCCGATTCGAGTGCCATGTCGGTTAACACCGAGACCGCATCGCCTTTAATTTCGACAAAGCCTTCGCCGACCGCGAGCGCCGTTTCGCGACCGTTCTTCAAAACGCGCAATTCGCCTGGCTTCAGCATGGTCAAAAGCGGGACGTGTTTTGGATAAACGCCAAGCTCGCCTTCCGATCCGGGAATAGTGACCCGCTCGACATCTTCCGAGTAAGCCGTTGCTTCCGGTGTAACAATTTCCAAACGCAGCGTCATAGATTTTCGATTTTCGATTTTCGATTTTCGATTGATGTTCGCACTGTCTTGCGACTTGCGACAAAAATCGCAGTCAGCTCATTTGCTTCGATCAATAATGGTTGAACGCGGCGCGTCGAAAGCAGACCGCGATCGATTAGCAACTCCAGCCAGAAACAACTCTCATCAGCCTCTTCTTCGACGATGCTCGTTTTGTTGATGAAGTCGGCGCGCGATTTCGCACGGCAGAGCGCACGATAATTCGCAGCAACCGAAGTACCGCTTCTTACGATTTGTCCGGCAATCACGTTACCGCTCCGACTTTTCGGAAGCGCATCAGCCAAATCCAGAATCCGCAACGCGAACTTCTTCGTTCGCGCCTTCATTTCCCGTTCGTTCATCGCATCAATCGAAAATCGAAATTACTCGCTGATCATTTCGATCGTGCCCTTCATGTAGAAATTCTGCTCTGGAACTTCATCATGTTTACCATCGAGAATCTCTTTGAATCCGCGCACCGTATCCGCGATCGAAACATACTGGCCCTTTGAGCCGGTGAAAACTTCCGCGACATGAAACGGTTGACTGAGGAAGCGCTGAATCTTTCGCGCGCGCAGGACGGAGAGCTTATCTTCGGGACTCAACTCGTCCATTCCGAGAATCGCGATGATGTCCTGGAGATCGCGGTAACGCTGCAGCACTTTTTGCACACCGCGCGCGACGTTGTAATGCTCCTCGCCCACGATTTCTGGTGCGAGCGCTTTCGAGGTTGATGCCAACGGATCGACCGCGGGATAAATTCCGAGCTCCGCGATCGAGCGTTCAAGTACGATGGTGGAATCAAGATGCGCAAACGTGTTCGCCGGCGCCGGGTCAGTCAGATCGTCCGCCGGAACGTATACTGCCTGGAATGAAGTGATCGATCCTTTCTTGGTCGAAGTGATTCGTTCCTGAAGATCGCCCATTTCGGCGGCGAGTGTTGGCTGATACCCAACGGCAGATGGCGTGCGACCAAGCAACGCTGAAACTTCCGAACCCGCTTGTGAAAAACGAAAGATGTTATCGATGAAGAGCAGCACGTCCTGATTGCGCTCGTCACGAAAATATTCCGTCATGGCGAGCGCGGAGAGCGCGACGCGCAAACGCGCACCAGGAGGTTCATTCATTTGTCCGTAAACGAGCGCGACTTTCGATTTGCTGATGTCTTTCAGATCGATAACGCCCGCTTCGCTCATCTCGTGATAAAGATCGTTGCCTTCGCGACTGCGTTCACCGACACCGGCGAACACGGAAAACCCGCCGTGTTTCATCGCGACGTTATTGATCAATTCCTGAATGATGACGGTCTTTCCGACGCCGGCGCCGCCGAACGCGCCGACCTTTCCGCCTTTCGTAAACGGACAGACGAGATCGATAACCTTGATGCCGGTTTCGAGGATTGAAGCGCTCGTGTCCTGTTCGGTCAGATCCGGTGCCTTGCGGTGAATCGGATAGCGCTTCGTGAATTTTACTGGTCCGAGGTTATCGACCGGATCGCCCGTAACATTGAAAACACGGCCAAGCGTCCCCTCGCCCACCGGAACGGAAATCGGATTGCCCGTATCGGTAACCGGCATACCGCGCTTCAACCCTTCGGTCGAGGACATCGCAATCGTCCGCACCCAGCGATCGCTCAGATGTTGCTGCACTTCGAGAGTCAGCTTCGTCGGGTTCCCGTTCACCTCGTACTCGATTTCGAGCGCGTTATAAATTCTTGGCACCTTGCTGTGGCCGCCAAATTCCACGTCCACCACGGGACCAATGACCTGAACGATGTTTCCTGTATTCATGAATTGATTACGAACTGAGCGCCATTTGCGCGGTCGCGATTTCGAGTAACTCGGTCGTGATGCTGGCCTGGCGCATTTTGTTGTATTCGAGCGTGAGATCCTTGATGAACTGCTGCGCGTTATCCGTCGCGTTCTTCATCGCGACCATGCGCGCGCTGTGCTCCGAAGCGCGCGCATCGAGGATCATCTGGAAAACCTGGTATTGAATGTAGTAGGGCAACATGAAATCGAGCACGGTCTCGGGTGCCGGTTCGAAAGTGTACTCATTCATGGGATCACGATGTTCTTTTGCGGCGGCTTTTTCCTGCTCAGTCTTGACCGCATCGAAACTGCTAATCGGCAAGAGGGTTTGCACGACTGGACGCTGATTAATCGTGTTGATGAAATGGGTGTAGAGCGCGGAAACTTTGTCCACTTCGCCGCTGAGAAATTTATCGACGCAAAATTTCGCAACCGGCTTCGTCTCGAGAAAAGTCGGCGAATCTTTTAATTCGAAATCGGCCAGCATTTCGCGACGCGTGCGTGATAAAAATTGGCGCGCCTTGCGCCCGGCGACCACGTAGCCAGTTTTTTCTGCTTCAAAGCGTCCGGCTTCGCGCATCAAATTTGTATTCAGCGCACCGGCCAAACCCTTGTCAGTGCTGACGATGAGCACGAGTTCCTTCTTCACCGGCCGCACCTGCAAAAGCGGATGCAATTTGGAATCGGTGCGTTCCTGCAAGGAAACCAATACCTTGTTCATGAGCGTCGCGTACGGCCGACCCGCCAGAGCATGCTGCTGCGCCTTGCGCATCTTCGAAGCCGCGACCATCTGCATCGCCTTCGTAATCTGCGCAGTGTTGCGGATCGATTTGATCCGGCGACGTATGTCTTGGGTATTTGCCATTGCCTAACGAGACGTTGTCCTTTTTACACGATAAGCAGCCGCGCGTTCGCGCACGTGAAAACCTATTTCGGGTTTCGGCTTGACCGGCGGTTGAAGTAACTGGCGAATGGCGGCAAAGAGTTGCGCGATAGCTTGATCATGGCCATCCATGCGATGCTCCAATTCCGAGAGCTTGTGCGCGAGTTCGGCGTTCGCCGAAATCATTTCACGTAGTCGGACGAACGCGCGCACAACGCGGACGCTGGCCGCGATCGCGATCTCGCTATTCAAGACGCTGGCGAGCATAATCGCGCCATGCTCCGTGAATACCCACGGCAGATATCGTCGACCACCGCGCAAGTTTGAGGTCGCAAATTGCGACATCAAAGTTGTGGCTTCGGTCTTGGTCAGCTGAAACGCGAAATCCCTGGGGAAACGCTTTTGGTTTCGTCGCAATTGCTCGTTCAGCCGCTTGGTCGTGACGCCATAAATCTCGGCCAGGTCCGAGTCGAGCATCACGCGCTGGCCGCGAATCAAATGAATTCCCTCTTCGACCTTTTGCAGAGAGCGCTTGCTGATCATGGGCGATCCAAAGGAAATCATTGCCACGTCGCTTTGAAATCGTTGAGCGCGCTCGCCAATTCTCCTTCGAGATTTTTGTCGATCTCCCTCTTCTCGCGAATCGATCGGAGCAGGCTTTCTTTTCGCGTATCAAGATATTCCTGAAGCTTGAGTTGGAATTCCTTTACGCGATCGACCGGAATCGGGTCGAGAAATCCATTCTGCATCGCCCATAGAACGGCAACCTGCTGTTCCACCGGAATCGGCCGATACTGAATTTGTTTAAAGAGCTCGACGATGCGTTGGCCACGATCGAGGCGGGCTTTCGTGGCCGCGTCCAGATCGGAACCAAACTGAGCGAAAGCCGCGAGTTCGCGGAATTGCGCCAGATCAAGTTTGATCTTGCCGGCCACCTGCTTGATGGCCTTGATCTGCGCAGCGGACCCAACACGACTTACCGAAAGACCAACGGAAATCGCAGGACGCACACCTTGATAAAACAAATCGGTCTCGAGATAAATCTGACCGTCAGTGATCGAGATAACGTTGGTCGGGATGTAAGCAGAAACGTCGCCGGCTTGCGTTTCGATAATCGGCAAAGCGGTGACGGAACCACCACCAGCTTCTTCGTTCACGCGCGCGCTGCGCTCGAGCAAGCGCGAATGCAGATAGAAAACGTCACCCGGATATGCTTCGCGACCGGAAGGGCGCTTTAGAACCAGCGACACCTGGCGATAAGCGACGGCGTGCTTGGACAGATCGTCATATATAATAAGAGCGTCCATGCCGTTATCCATAAACCACTCGCTCATGGCCGCGCCGGCGAACGGCGCTAGATACTGGTTGGTCGCACTCTCCGACGCGGGCGCGGAAATAATCGTGGTGTAAGGCATCGCGCCTTCCTTTTCCAAAACAGCGAGCGTTCGCGCGATGTTGGAATTTTTCTGGCCGATTCCGACGTAGATACAATAAAGCGGCCGGTAATCTTTAATTTGGCCATCCTCAGCGGCCTTGTTCAGGCGCGCCTGACTGATAATCGTATCCACCGCGATGGTGGATTTACCTGTCGCGCGATCGCCAATGATCAATTCGCGCTGACCGCGCCCGATCGGAATCATCGCATCAATCGCCATGATGCCCGTTTGCACCGGCTGACTGACACTGCGGCGCTTGATGATGCCAGGCGCGATCTTTTCCACCGGATAAAATGTTTCAGTTTTGATCGGACCTTTTCCATCGAGCGGTTGACCGAGAGTGTTAACGACGCGGCCGAGCAGCGCTTTTCCCACGGGCACCTGGAGAAGTTTGCCCGTGGTTTTAACTTCATCGCCTTCCATCACCAGCGTGTTGTCGCCGAGAAGAATGCAGCCGACTTCAGTCTCTTCGAGATTGAGGGCAAGACCATAAACACCGTTCTGAAACTCGACCATCTCATTGAGCATGACGTCGCTCAGACCTTCCACGCGCGCGACGCCGTCGCCGGTTTCGCGCACTACACCGACGTTGCTTTTGGTCGTCGAAGTTTTAAGTCCGGCGATTTTTGTTTCGATCTCTTCCAATATGCTGCTCATGTTTTTGCTTCGTTAAAGTTGTTGCTCGAGACGTTGCAGGCGATTGCGCACGCTTCCGTCCCAAACATCGCTGCCCACACGAATCCGCACTCCTCCCAGGAGCGCGGGATTATTTACGAACTCTGTTGTGAGCTCGTTCCCGTATTTCTTTTTTAAAGTCGCGAGGATTTTCGAACGCGTCGCGTCATCCAGCGGGCTTGCGATTTCGATTCGCGCATGTCGCTTTTCCAGTTCGAGCCGGAGCAGATGTTTGTAATCCTCTAATACTTTGATGTAGTCGCGCGGCTTCTTGCTGATCAGCGATTGCACGACCGACGCGATGCGGCCTTTGTCCAGCTGATTGTCAGTGAAACTAGCCCGCAAAAGTGCGCGCGCCAGTTGCCGTGTTTCTTTGCGCACCTTCATAGGATCACGAGGCGAGCTGCCGGCTCGCTTCCTCCTGCAAGCGCTTCTGGTCGTCTGTCGTCAAAACCTTGCCTGTAACTTTCGCGGTCGTTTCCACGACGAGCCGGCCAAGTTCACGTTTCAGATCGGCCATGGTGCGTTCATGCTCGATCGCAGTCGCCTCGCGCGCTTTGGCGACAATCTGCTCCGCAGTCGCGACCGCTTCCTGTTGCCTGCGCTCGCTCAGATGTCCGGCGCTTTCGCGCGCTTCATCAATCATCTTTTGCGCTTGCGCATTTGCTTTCGCCAGAATTTCAGCGTGACGCTGCTCCGCGTCGGCCAGCTGCTGTTTGATTTTATCGGCGTTGAGTTGTCCCTCTTCGATACGCTGCCGCCGCTCTTCCAAAACCTTTAAGATCGGCTTGTAGGCGAAAGCTCTTAACAGCAACGCAACAACGGTGAAACTGATGACCTGCGAAAGAAAAAGCCAGATATTGAATCCGAAAGTTTCTCCGGTTTCACGGACCATTTCGCCAAAGCCCGCGTTTGCCGCCAAAATAGGGATCACGCTCATAAAATCACAGGCGTCGATTTGTTCAACGCGTTCGCGGTGGAATTAGTGAACAAGAAAGATGGCGTAGAAAACAATCGCTTCGGCAAAAGCAATCGCGAGGATCGCCTGCACCAAAATCGCGGTGGCTGCGCCGGGATTGCGGCCGACGGCCGAAGATGCGCCCATGCCGATCAAACCGACGCCAATCGCGGCGCCGAGACCGGCAAGACCGACGTGTATGTTTCCGCCTATTTCTGCCAGTAGTGGTAGTATCATATTTTTCTCTTTGGTTGTTTACGGCGGGCTTTGCGATTCATCCGCAATCTTTCGCCGAAATTCTCAGTGGTGTGCGTCGTGCCCCGGTTCGTGTTGCGCAATCAGGAGCGTGAAAACCGCCGTCAATAACATGAAGACAAGGGCCTGCACAATTCCGACAAGCAATTCCATGAAATAAAACGGAATTGGAATTAGCCATGAGAGCGAGGGCACCAGGTTGGCCATCGATTCCAGCATGTTCTCGCCCGCGTAAATATTTCCGTACAACCGAAAGCTGAGCGAGACCGGGCGGAACAGGATCGAGACGATTTCCAGCCAGCCGACCAGGAAAAAAACGACGATCATGAGCACTTTCAAAAAACCCGACGTTTCGCCCTTCGGACCAAATAAGTGAAGGATGAAACCGCCAATGCCATTGGCTTGAATCGCCCAGATAATCCAAAGGAGGAAAAATACCGAGGCCATGGCGAGTGTGAGATTCAAATCCGCATTCGCACCACGTAACAGCGGACGATCCACGTGAAATATGTTTGTTGCCGGATCGTGATGTCCCCATCCAATGGTGCCGACCCCGGGAATCAAACCGAACCAATTCAGGAACAAGATGAAGATAAAGATCGTGGCGAAAAACCAGAATGTCTTTTTTACCAACTCCCGGCCAATCACGCTTTCAAGAAAACCGTAGAGGCCTTCGACTAACCATTCCCAAAAGTTTTGCGCGCCCGTGGGAATTCGTTTGATATTTCGTGTCGCGGCCTGAGCAAAAATGATAATCCCCGCCGCCACGATCCACGTCACCAACATGGAATTGGTGACAGTAAATTTCCCGATGTGATACAAGCCCGCCGCTTTCAGCGGCAGCGGTTTATGTTCCGCGGGCTCGGCCGCGCGCAGTGTCATCGGCGCAAGCGAAAGTGCCACAAAGAATGCGGCAATCAGCGGAAGCAACGATGTATAACGGCGCATATTTTTCTGGTTTTAACGGCAACGGCCCGACCTTTTTGCAGGTGCACAGCCGCATAAGCCACGCACTCGAACACAAGGGCCGCTTGGGTCGCGCATACCAAAGCTGGTTTTGCGCTGATGACAAGCCAACTTTCCGAAAATTTGTTAGTCTGGCGGGACCGCAGTTTTTACGATTTTACTTCCACCCGAACGTGTTCGGGAAAGCTCGTCGGAACGGGCAACGGCTCGGCTGCCGAAGTCTGTTCTTCGGGCTGAGTCATCGCGATCGCTTCATCGTAAAAAGATTCCAGCTGCCGAATCTGTTCGGACTGCTCGAAGTTCACGGCCACCGATTCGCTCGCGAGCGAACCCATCTCGCGAAACGTTTCTGGGGAACGCAGGATCGCAGCGACCGATTCGGCCAGTGAAACAAAGTCGCCTTCCTTCACGAGCAATCCCGTTCGTCCATGATGCACTGCTTCGGGAATTCCACCATGCCGCGTTGCCGCCACCGCGAGACCGGTGGACATCGCTTCGAGGACGGAATTGGGAATCCCCTCCTGATTTTGATCGAGTTCTGTTTCGCTCGGATGCAGGAAGAGATGGCTCGTCGCATAAAGCTTCAGTAATTCCTCCTGGCTAAGGAATCCGCAAAAATGCACCTTGTCTGAAATACCCAGCTGCGCCGCCAAGCCTTCAAGCTTCGGCTGCAATGGACCTTTGCCGGCGATGAAAAGTTCGGCGTTGGGAAATTCTCTTTGCAGAATGGCGAAGGCTCGGATGGAAGTGGACACGCCTTTTTTTGGAATGAGGCGGCATGCCTGAAGCAATTTCCAATGTCCATTCACCGGCAGATCACGTTGCACCAGCGGAAAGTCCTTCAGCGGAACACCGGTGCGATTGATGCGCAGTCGTTCAGACGGACAGCCGAGCTGTATCAGGCGGTCAGCGAGCGATTGCGAGCGAGCGAGAATTAGCGGAACGGCCTCGAAGAGGCGCCGCAGCTTGCGATCGTAATCTGCTACCTCCGGCTTGCTCGCTACATCCGCGCCGTGAAACGAGACGACACACGGCTTGTTCCACTGTTCGATAAAAGGCAAAAGATGCACGCCGGTATGGCCAAAATAAATGTGCATCAAGTCCGCGC
>CAWGQU010000036.1:0-23479 GCA_963824795.1 uncultured Verrucomicrobiae bacterium
AGTGTTCGCTGCTATACGGCGGCGGGGCGAAGCGTGCAACGAATCGCCGAGAAGAGATACACACGCAATCGTGCTGGCTTCACTTTAATTCTCTAATGGCGTCGTGACGAGCGATCATACGCATCGCATTATGGAGCAAATTTTTTCCGGGCGCGATCTTGTGCCAGGGCGACGCGCCCGATGGATGGGGCAGCGGAATCAGATCGTAGGTGTGGCGATTTCTGCGCATCAAAAAACTCCGGCCAATTACTTCTTCTAATTTCGAGAACGGGATGAATCGCGCGATTGCCAGTCGCCCGACAGGAATGACGAGACGCGGTCGAAGAATTGCGAATTCATCGTTCATCCAGGAAGAGCAGTTTTGAATTTCCTGCGGATTCGGAACGCGATCGCTGCCACCGGGTGCTTTGCCAGGAAAGCAGCGGCACACGGCAGCGAAATAAATTCTTCGTCGCAAGTCCGCTTCGCTGAAGCCGCAGAATTCCTCGAACCAGCGGAACAGAGTCTTGCCGGCGGTGTGCGCGAAAGGCCGCTTCAAGACTGGTTCGCGAACGCCGGGCGCTTGTCCGATGATCATGATGCGGCTAACGACAGCACCGCCGGAGACCGGCGGCGGAATCATGCCGGAACAACGTCGACACTGAAGGAGTTTTGCAACGTGCGCTTCGAGACGTTGTTGCCGCAGCGAAGCGCTTCGCATTTGCAAACCAATCGCCCTTATCTGCGGAAGAGCGAGAAGATCAAACTCAAAACGATGCTGAGGATGATGCAGGTGACGATTGGGAAATAAAAAGCGGAATTGCCGCGCTCGATCCGGATATCGCCGGGCAGGCGGCCTAACCAGCCCGCGCCGAAACCGCTCCAGAGCGCGAGGCCGATCAGGACTATGGCGACGCCGAAGATGATCAGCATCTTCCCGAGCTCGTGCATTTTTTAAATTCGCTGCGCTGCGCGTCGAATCAAGAATTGCGGTGCAAGCTTGATTGTCGGGCCGAGCGCTCCTTGAGTTGCACTGGACACGCGATGCGCAGAAGTTCGGAGCGAATTTAACAATGGCGGTTCAATTTCGAGATTATTACGAGACGCTCGGCGTTTCGAAAACAGCGAGCGAGGACGAGATCAAGAGCGCGTTTCGCAAGCTGGCGCGGAAATATCATCCCGACATGGCCAAGGCGAAGGACAAGGCAACGGCGGAAGAGAAATTCAAGCAGATCAATGAAGCCTATGAAGTGCTGAGCGATCCGGAGAAGCGGAAAAAATACGATCAGCTTGGCGCGAACTGGAATCAGCCGGGCGGATTTCAACCGCCACCGGGTTGGGGAGGCGGACAACAACCGGGCGGATTTTACCAATACGGCGGCGGCAACGGCGGCGTGGAATTTGAATTCGGCGGGACCGGCTTCAGCGATTTCTTCGAAGCGTTTTTCGGCGGTGGCCGCGGCGGTCAGTCGGCGTTTGGCGGTGGCGGCTTTGGTCGCAGAGCAGCGAGTGCAGAACGCGGCAGCGATGTGGAAGCGGACATCATGGTTCCGTTGGAGGAAGTATTGAATGGAGCGAAGCGAACCGTTTCGTTTCGGCGTGGTGGCTCGAAGAAGACCGAAACCTATCAGGTGAAAATTCCCAAGGGAGTGCGCGAAGGACAGCGCATTCGCCTCGCCGGTCAGGGCGAAGCAGGCGCGGCCGGAGGGAAAAGCGGCGATTTGTTTTTGCGCGTGCGATTGGCGCGGCATCCCGATTTCACCGTGGAAGGAAGCGATCTCATTCACGAAGTGAAGATTCAGCCTTCACAGGCTGTGCTGGGCGCGGAGATACACGTTCCCACGCTCGAAGGGACGGCGCGCATGAAGATTCCAGCTGGAACTCAGGGCGGCCAGCGGTTCCGCTTGCGCGGCCGCGGGCTGCTGTCCTCCACCGGAACGCGCGGCGATCTTTACGTTCTGACGCAAATCCAGATCCCCAAGAAAGTTACGGAAGCGGAACGCAAGATTTGGACCGACCTTGCGAAATTACATGGCGGAGCCTAACGAGTAATGAAAATTTCATTAGGCACCGATCATGCCGGATTTCGCTACAAGGAAAAAATTAAAGAGCTGCTCGTGTCCCTGGGTCATGAAGTGAAGGATTTCGGCACGTGGAGCGAAGAGCCGGTCGATTACCCGCTCTTTATCCGCCCGGCGGCGCAAGCTGTTGCGAACGGCGAATGCGATCGTGGAATTGTGTTCGGAGGTTCCGGCAACGGTGAAGCGATGGCAGCAAACAAAGTTCGCGGGGTGCGTTGTGCGCTTTGTTGGAATGAAGAGAGCGCGAAGCTTTCGCGATTGCATAACGATGCGAATGTCCTCTCGTTAGGCGAGCGTTTGATTCCGGAAGAGCTGGCGCAAGAAATTGTGCGTATCTGGTTGACGACGCCGTTTGAAGGCGGGCGTCACGCGCGACGCATCGCGCAACTCGATCAGTAGCTTTTTAGCCAACGATCGAGACAGACCGCGACGACAAAGATGGCGCTGACAAACGCGTTGCTTTGGAAAAATGCGCGGTTAACTGCGACAACATCGAGTTTTTTGGCGACGCGATGCTCATACAAGAGCGCTGCAGCGACGAGCAGAAGTGAGCCGAAATAAATCGGACCGAGGCTTGCGAAAACACCAAATGCAACCAGCGCGACGAACATCGCCAGATGCAACCACTCCGCGAGACGAAGACTGCGGGCGACTCCAAGTTTAACGACGAGTGAGCGCAAACCTTCTCGACGATCGAAGTCGTAATCCTGCGTCGCATAGATGAGGTCGAAGCCGCTCACCCAGCAAATCACGCCGACGCTGAGGATGAGTGGTGGCAGCGCGAGCCGGCCTGTTTGGGCGAGCCACGCTCCGACCGGCGCCACGGCGAGGGCGAGGCCGAGAAAAAAATGGGTCGCATCAGTGAAACGCTTCGTTAGGGAGTAAAAGAAAATAATTCCAAGTGCGGGCAGGGCGAGCATTCCAGTGACTCGGTTGATAGCGAACGCGGTTACAACAAATGCGACGGAGCAAAAGATGAGAAGGACTAGGGCTGCCGCTTTCGAAACCAGAAGGTGGCGTGTCGCGGTGCGGGGGTTTCGCTGATCGAGCGACCAATCGACGATGCGATTGAAGAGCATCGCTGCCGTTCGCGCAAAAACCATGCAGAGAATGACGAGTAACAAAACGCGGACCGAAGGATATCCGTTCGCGGCTACGACAAGCGCGCCGAGCGCGAAGGGCAAGGCGAAAACAGTATGCGAAAACCGGATCAGCTGCAGAAAGCGCGCGATCGCATTCTGCTGATTTGCCGCGGCTGAGTCAGCTGACATTTCGCAAAATCATTCTTTATCTCGCAGAAGTTCTTCGAGCTTTTTTCTCGCGGAATGCATTAGCGGAGTGCCATGCGCGAAAAGCATGCGCTCGAATTTGTAATCGAGAAGGTGATGCAGGGATCGGTGCATCTCTTTGGCATTCGAACAATATTTCGGCGGCAGGAAAGTGAATCCGTACGGTTCGAAGTTGATGAGCGCGTCGCCGACGATCAGCGAACCTCCCTCGTGATTGTGATAGACAACCATTTCGCCCGTGGCCGCTCCTGGAATTTCGATGGCACTAACGTTCCCGGCGAACACTTGGCCGTTCTCGACTTCTCGAGCTGAAGGTAAATCGCAAGCGGTGCGGGTCGCGCAGTGCGCGAAAATCGGCGCGTCGAATTTTTTTGCGAAATCGACGGCGGCTCGACAGTGATTCGCGTTCGTTACGAAAATGCCGACGATCGGAAGTTCACCGGTTAGCTGCCGCAAAAGTTCCGGTTGTACAGGGATTGGATCGACAAAGAGAAGTCCGTCGGACGTTTGAACGGCGGTGGAGAAAAGATCGGCTTTGGCGTTCGCATCGTAGCACTGCCAAAAATGCAGCGACGCTGAAACTTGAATTAAGTCGTTAGCGGGCGGCATGGGTCGATCATCGGCCCGGAAACGGCTGACTCAAGCGTGGGAATGCTCGAGAGCGGGAAAGCGTGGCACCCGATGTGCTATATCGAGTGAAAATATCATAAGTATGATGACCTTCTCTTATCAAGCGCGCGATGCCTCCGGACGTATTGTTTCGGGCGTCCACGATGCGCTCAATGAAGACAACGCAGTAACCAGTCTCATGAGCCGGGGCTTGATGGTTCTCTCGCTGCAAAAAAAGGCGGCGGCGACGCGGGTCCGCAAGAAGAACTGGACGGTCAAAGAAACCGATCTCGTTCTTTTTACTCGCCAGCTTTCCACCATGATTGAAGCGGGCATCTCGCTCGTGCAAGCGTTGACTGCGCTTTACGAACAGTGCGATCCGAAGCGGCAGAAAAATCTGCGGCACGTGATCAGCGATGTGATTGCGCGCGTGCAGGGCGGCGAAACATTTAACGAATCAATCTCAAAACATCCGCGCGTTTTTAATCGCCTCTTCATCAGCATGGTCAAAGCGGGTGAGGCCGGCGGTTTGCTCGCAGAGATCCTCGATCGTCTCGCGGGATTCCTGGAAGCGAGCGCTCGATTGCGCAAAAAAGTGAAGTCGGCCATGACTTATCCAGTCATTGTCGTCTGCATTGCTTTCGCGATTACGACATTCCTGATTGTGAAAGTGGTGCCGATCTTCGGCGAAATTTTCAAAGACTTCGGCGCAAAACTTCCTGCCCCGACGCAATTCCTCATCGACGTCAGTGAATTCGTGCGAAGCGAATGGTATTTCCTCATCGCTGGAATCGCCCTTTTGGTTTTTGGAATACGCTTCTTCATGCGCTCGCCTCGTGGCAAGCAACTAAGCGATCGATGGAAACTAAAACTACCAATTTTCGGACCGCTCCTTTCCAAGATCGCGATGTCGCGCTTCTCGCGCACCTTTGCGCAGCTGATTCGCAGCGGCGTTCCGATTTTGGAGGTGCTCGAGATTGTAGGCGGTTCTTCCGGTAACCATGTCGTCGAACAAAGTATTCGCGGTGTGAGCGTGGATGTGGAGAAGGGCGACAACCTCTCTGTTGCGATGTCGAAGAAACCAATCTTCCCACCGATGCTGTTGCGCATGGTCGCGGCCGGCGAAGCCACCGGCAAAATCGATACGATGCTGGAAAAAATGGCCGATTTCTGGGACGAAGAAATCGAGGCCATGCTCGATGCACTGACCTCGTTGATCGAGCCGCTATTGATTGTTTTTCTCGGCGTAATCGTTGGCGGAATCGTGATCGCGATGTTCCTGCCGATCTTCAAACTGAACGAAGTAGTTTCGCAAAACAACGGCAGATAGAAAAAGCTCGCAGAAGGGGGAGGGGCTGATCGCAAGATCTCCCCTCTTTTCTCTTTCTGTTCTTCTGTAGCGGCGGTCTGTGACCGTCGCATTTTTTAAGTGGGCAAGTTTGGAACTCGCCTGGAGAAGGAAATCGCAAGCTAAAAATTTGCACCATCGGGTTTCGAGCGACGGTCATAGACCGCCGCTACAGAAGAAGTCGGCCGACGCGCAGGCTGACAGGCCATGTAACTTTTTTTACGGCCGGCTCTCCCCAAGCTGATCGCATTTTCGCGCTCAAATCGGCAACCGGATCGAAGCCGCGGGCGGCGATGAAGCCTTTTGTTGCTGACCACGTGCGGAGATATCCGAGGACATCATCGACTGACCAGTCGGCCTGCATGCAAAGACTTGGCGGCGAAAGTTCGGCAAATGGAAAATCTATTGTGCGATATCCGGTTTCCACGAGTCGCCTCTCGAAATCCCAATAAGGTCCAACGGTCTCGCGGTAGAATTCTTCCACCAGGCGATCGATTTCCGGCGCGACCTTGAACAGGTCGTAACACCAAACCGCCAGCAGGCCGTCCGGTTTCAGGACGCGTTTCGCTTCTGCAAAAAAAGCTTCGCGGTCAAACCAGTGCAAAGCCTGCGCCACCGTGATCAAATCAGCTGAGGCGTCCGAGAGCCCGCTCTTTTCCGCGGTCGCGACGCGGTATGTCACGCGATCGTGCAGCTGCGCATTCGCGATTTGTTTTTCGCTCGCGTCGGTCGCGATGACATGTCGAAAAAATTCACCGAGTGCGACGGCGGCCTGGCCGTTGCCAGTTGCACAATCCCAGGCGCATTCTCGGTCCGACGTGACGCTGGCAAGATACGCAAACAGCTCACGCGGATAATGCGGGCGGTATTTCGCGTAATCGCTCGCGTGACCTGAGAAGTGATCCTTAAACGGCATTCGTTAGGCAATTGCGCCTTTTGTTGCGGCGGTCGCAGATTCGACTTTCGCGTACATCTCACGATAGATGCGCTCGAGCGCGCTTGCCGGGTCTTCCAGCATCATGCTCTCCTTGATCACACTTGCGTAAATCGGAAATGAAAATGGTGAGATGACCGGAAGCTCGATCAATCGCCAATCGAAGTTTTTTGCCTGCTCCATGAAGACAAAGGCAGCATCGGCATCGAGGAATGTGTGTTTTGCCTGGCGGTACGCTTCGCGTAAAAGCGGATGCTCCGGTTCGTGTTCTTCGAGCACACGAAACAAAACTTCCGCGCTCCAGTTCATTTGCTTTTGCTTTCGTTGACGCCCGGGAAGATTGCGCGGGACCATCAGCCCGGTCTGCGCGACGCCGCGAAACTGCCACTTCACCAATTCCGAACGACGTAAAGCCGCTGACAAATCTTCCTCCGCGTTGGTTCGGGCGAAACATTCCTGCCATTCACTCAATGGTAATTCCTGGAAATGCCGCAGCGTGAGAAGGAATCCGTAATCATCGATCGTCACCAGCGCGTTTCCGCCAAGTCGTTTCTTCACTCGCAGCGCGACGATTCGCGACAACGCATCGTTTGCGCTGCGGCCGATAAGCGAATGGAAAAAATAATGCGTCAGATTGTCTTCGCGATGAAGTTCGATGAGCAGCTTCCTGCCGCTCGGAATTTCCGAGATCGACGCTTGTGCGCGGAATTGCTCGACGATTGCCTGCGCGTTTGCCATCGACAGATTGTAATTCTCGACGAGCCAGTCCTGCGCAACGATGTCGTCGGAATTTTCCCGCAATTGATGCTCGAGATCGGTCCGTAGCTTTCGCACCGCACGCGCGAGCCCGGATGTAAGCGGCATCTTCGCGGCGTTCCAGCGCGGAACAGTCGGCAAATGTCCATCGGCGCGCTCGACGTACGCTTCCTGCACGCCGGTATCGATCAGCCGCACGACGCGCCCACCCAGGACAAAAAGATCACCGATATTTAATTGCTTGATGAAGTTGTCTTCCACCGATCCGAGCCGGCGTCGACGCAGCAGAACATCGACGAAACTATCGGAAGTAATCGTTCCGATGTTGACGAGAAACTCCCGTGCGATTCGCGGATGGGCAATTGCGATAACACCATCGCACACAGAAATTTTCCCGAAGAGACTGGCATACTGTTTTTGTAAGGAAGCGCCGCCGCCTTCGAGATAACGGACGATGGCGTCAAATTCCTCGCGCGTGAGATCGCGAAACGGATGCGCTCGCCTAACGAGTTCAAAAGCTTCGTCGACGGCAATGGGAGCGAGCGCCGCGAGACCGACCAAATGTTGGGCAACAACGTCGTAAGGCTTGTGTTGAATGCGGATGGGATCGAGCGCGCGTTCTTTGACGAGTTTGGCGGTGACAGTCGCCTCGACAAGGTCGTTGATGTTCGTCGCAACCAAAACGCCGTGACTGGTGCGATTGAGCGAATGACCGGAACGTCCGATGCGTTGAATCGCGCGCGAGACACCCTTCGGTGTCGCTACCATGACGACGAGATCGACCGCGCCAATGTCGATACCGAGTTCGAGGCTGGTCGAACAAACGACCGCGCGCAGTTCGCCATTCTTGAGTCGATCTTCTACTGCAAGTCGCACGCTGCGATCGAGCGATGCATGATGGGTTTCGATCTGGTCGCTCAATTCGGGCAGCAGTTCTCGCAGGCGAAGCCCGATTTGTTCCGCGGCCGAGCGGACATTGGTGAAAACAAGAACCGATTGGCGTGAGCGGATCAGTTCCGCCAATTCGGCGTAAAGACGCGCGCCGGTGAAGCCGGCCGGCGGATACGGATGCTTTCGAATCGGTGAAAAAACTTCGACGATCGACTTCTTTTCGATCTGCGCTTCGGCGATGTGACATGCGCGCTCTTCGCCAACCAGAAAACGCGCGAGCAAATCGAGCGGCGCGGCCGTGGCCGAAAGGCCGATGCGACAAAGCGCCGGAACATCGGGATTGCTCGAACGGCGAAGCCGCTCGAGCCGTTCCAGCGAAATGCTCAGATCAGCGCCGCGTTTGTTTCCGGCGAACGAGTGCAGTTCATCGACAATGACGAAAGCCGTTTCGCGCAGATGAATCGCGTAACTTTCCTGCGCGAGCAGGACCGCAAGACTTTCCGGTGTGGTAACGAGAAAGTGCGAAGGGTTGCGACGAAACTTCGCGCGATCGGCCGCCGGCGTGTCGCCTGTGCGCAGGTGTACGAGCAGTTCCTTTTCCATACCCATGCCGATGATCGGCGCGCGCAAATTTTTTCCGATGTCGTAGGCGAGAGCGCGCAGGGGTGAGACGTAGATGCATTGTACGCCGGGAGCGAGCGAGTCATCGTCGATTCGTCTCAATAAGTAATCGAAAACACCGAGGAAACCGGCGAGCGTTTTTCCGCTGCCGGTTGGCGAGGTGAGAAGGATTGATTCGCGATCGATGATGGCGGGCACGCAACGCAACTGCGCATCGGTAAAATTCGAATACGTTTCGCGAAACCAACGCGCGAGTCGCGGATGCAGGCACTGGAGCAACTCGTTAGCGGATCTAGCCATCCAAAATAGTAAGCTGCGATGGTGGATCGAGCTCTCCGAGCTCGATGTTAAATTGGCGGCGAAGCCGCTTATTTTTAACAACGCGCTCGGAGAGCGCGTTCCACCTTCTTATCCTTCCGGATTCACAGGGAAGTGTTTGTTCTTCAGGTTCTCCGGCACGGCCTTGGTTTGTTCCGATTCAATCTCTTCGGTGGCGGCATTGAGAGCTTCGTATGCTTCGCGACTCTTCGGTGCGCGACACATGTAAGCAGCGGCGTGGGCGAGGGGAATGCGTGCTTCCGGCATCCCGACGAACTCAACGGCTTGCTGTGTGGCGATCGCGAGCGGCAACGCTTCCGGATCCGCCAGCCCGACGTCTTCGCTCGCAAAGATCACGATGCGGCGCGCGATGAAGCGGAAATCCTCTCCCGCGTGCAGCATTTTCGCGAGCCAGTAGATCGCGTTTTTTTCGTCGGACGCGCGCATGCTCTTAATAAATGCGCTGATCGTGTCGTAGTGCGCATCGCCCACCCGATCGTAGACGACCGCCTTTTGCTGAATGCTTTCCTGCGCAACGGCGAGATCGAAATGAATCACGCCATCGCGAGCGGCTGGTGTTGTGAGCACGCCAATCTCAATTGCGTTTAATGCTTTGCGCGCATCGCCGTCGCTTACTTCCGCGAGAAAGCTCAACGCTTCATCGGTAATTTTCACATTGTGGTTACCGAGCCCGCGTTCTTTGTCAGCCAACGCGCGTTTCATCAGAGTGATGAGGTCGTTAGGCCGTAACGGTTCCAGCCGGAAGACCTGCGAGCGCGAGACGAGTGCGCTGTTGACGTAGAAAAATGGATTGTAGGTGGTGGCGCCGATCAATCGCAGATTTCCGCTTTCAACATCGGGCAACAGAATGTCCTGCTGCGTTTTGTTGAAGTGATGGATCTCATCGACAAACACGATTGTCTTCTTGCCGGAATTGTGTCGGCGATTTGTGGCTGCCGCGACCACGCGCCGCATTTCCGCGACGTTGCTTTCGACGCCGCTGAGACGCACAAATTTCGCCTGCGTCATTTCCGCGATGATATGCGCGAGCGTCGTTTTTCCTGTCCCGGGCGGTCCGGATAGAATTACCGAAGGCAATCGATCCGCTTCGATTGCGCGGCGCAGAAGTTTGCCGGGCGCAAGAATGTGCTCCTGACCGACAAACTCCTCGAGCGAGCGCGGACGCATGCGTGTCGCCAGAGGCGCGGCGGCGTCGGTTTCTGCGACCCCCTCATTTTCTTCATTGGCGAACAGGTCGGGCATCCCGAAAAATACGACGGCTCGCTTCTGTCGCATCTCATTTCCATGTCTCATCTTGTTGCTTGAGCGGAAGATGCGAACTTCCTACGCTGCAAAAAAATGGAACAAAGGGCGCGGGGATTTTTCTTATGAAACCGAACGCCTCTTTTCTCAAGCTGCTCGTTCCGGCAATCGCCGTTTCATTCCTGTTTTCATGCGAGAAATCGAAACAGGAACAGAAACCGAAAGGCGATATTACAGATATCGCCGAACCGGTGGTCACGCCTGGTTGGATCACGTTCAAGCCGAGCGCAAAAATTAATCCGAAAACACTCTTTAAGGACCACGCGGCGTTATTTCATTTGCCGCCCGGTAACGAAATGGTGGCGAAGCCGGAGGAAACAGACGAGCTCGGCATAACGCATTTTCGCTACCAGCAATTCTTTCACGAAATCAAAGTAGAGAATGCGGAATTTCTCGTTAGGGCAAAAAATGGCCAGGCGGTCTCGGCAAATGGGAAACTGGCTTACGATTTTCAACCGCGGACGACCGCGCCGCAAATCTCGGAAGAGCAGGCATGGGAAATCGTTCATCGGCGCATCCCGGCCGAGCGATATTTCCGTGACGATAAGCTCGTCGATGACCTGACGAATCCAGCTACAACTGCGACCGGTTATCGTCCGAAAGGCCAGCTGGTTTTTACCGAAGATCCGAACAGCACGGGCGGCGAGCGGCGGTTAGCCTGGATGTTCAAGGTCTACGTGACGCCTTTCGACAAGTCGCGGCAGGTCTACATCAACGCAGCGGATGGTTCGGTGGTAAAAGAGCTGCCGCTGTTTCCGTCGTGTTATCTCGGATCGGGTCCGGTCACATTTCGCGGGACAAAGAGCATGAACACGCAGAAGAAAGGCGATCGCTTTTATCTGGTGGATGATTGTGATGGAACGTTGCTTACCGCCGCGTTGCTGGATGCGGCGAACAAGCGCGTCGACATCTCCGACGACGACAACAATTGGGCCGGCAACAATCCTTCGGTCGTGACTTCCTACTGGGGTCTGCGCGCGGTCTACGACTATTACCATCTGATCCACAATCGCCTTAGCTACGACGGCAAAAACGGGAACATGACGATCTTCAACGATCCGAACATGCAGAATGCCGGGCAGAATGCGACCGGCGGTGGCGGCAGCATTCGCATCGGCTTGGCGAATGCCGGCGACAACGATGATTACAACACGCTCGACATCATCGGACACGAATTCACGCACAGCGTCATCGAACAAACCGCCAACCTGACGTACGACGCGACCAAGGAATCCGCCGCATTGGACGAATCGTTTTGCGATATTTTTGGTCAAATGGCCGAGCAATGGCTCGAAGGCGGAACAAAAAAGGAATGGGTCATCGGCGACGATAAAGGTTGCGTCGCGCCAGCCATTTGCCGCGATCTGCTCGTGCCAAAAAATTTCAACAACCCCGACACCTACAAAGGGAATTTCTGGCAGACGGCAAGCATCGATCCGCACAATAACGGTAGCGTGCAGAATCGCTGGTTCGCGTTGCTGTGCGATGGAGGCATCGGCACGAACGCCGAGCTTGGTTCTGCTTACAACGTCGTCGGTGTCGGCATGGTGAAAGGGAGAAACATTGCCTATCGGACACTCACTCGTTATCTCACTTCGGCGTCTGCTTTCGTCGATGCGCGCGCCGGTTCCATCAGCGCGGCGACGGATCTTTACGGTGAGAATTCGAGTGAAGTGAAATCAGTCACGAATGCGTGGTGCGCAGTTGGGCTTTGCCCCTACGTGATTCCGACGCAAGCCGACATTTTCGATCGGCCGGGCGGCAATCCGAATCCGGCTTCGCCTAACAACAACAACACAATCGCCGGCGCTACGCCGCTTGGAACGGGCAGCCGCATTCGGGGGATTCGCGGTTATCCGTGGAGTGCCGGCGGGCAACCGACATTGCGCATTCAAAACCTGAGCATCTATCCCGTGAACGACATCGATTATTTCAACATCACTTTCCCGGAAGTGAACGCGTTAGGTGGCCGCTGTTTTTCTTCCGGCTTCGCTTTCGATTTTGGCACGAAGGTAAACGCCCGGATTTTTATGAATGGCGTGGTGACGCAAACCTACGTGGACACATCGTCCTTTTGGATTTCGACCGGAGCGAAACACGACCCGATCGTTTTGGAAATCACCCCACCGTTTCCCGGGCAAATTCTTACCTACAGCTTGAGCATCACATTTTTCCTCCACTACAAGAGCGACTGTTTCCAACCGGGCTTGCCGAACATCTGGGATGAAATTCACAGTTGCCCGATGTGCGATCTGCAAGTGTTGAACGGCTTCGATCGCGTGATCCTCAATCCGTTTTATCGGCAACCGGACAAGGTCGAGATTCAAGATCACTATTTTTATTGGAAGGGGGAAGGCGCGCTGCAAGTTCCGATAAACGTTCTGCAGGGTAACAATTTGCACGTCGATCTGGTGAACCAGGCGGGACAAACCATTGCTACTGCCGATCGCGCAGGGCTCAACGATATGGTGATCAACGCGCCGCACGTTGGAGCCGGTGTATATTCATTGCGCTTCAGCGGATTCGGAAATGGAACGGAGATCCTGGTGCGAACTCCACGGCAGGAACCTTCAACAAGATGAAAACTATTCTGGTGCCCATCGATTTCTCCGCGGCGACGCCGCATGTGCTCGATCTCGCGCGGGAGCTTGGAAAAGCATTCGGCGCTCGAATTCATCTCATCCACGTGCACGATATACCGGCACCTCTGCCGACCAGTCCGCTCGGTTACGGTGCCCTCGGCATGCCGGAAGTTGTGCCGATGCAGATGCCGGGAATTAGCGAGCAATCAATCGTGCCTAACGAGGAAGAAAAAAAGAAGCTCAACGAATGGAAGCTGGAAATTGAACGCACGAGTCTGGGCGTGACGGTCCATGAACCGATGGGCGACATGATCGACGAGATTCTGAAGTGTGCGCAAAGCATCCACGCAGATGCCATCGTCATGGGCCGACATGGGCACGGCGCGATGTATAATTTGCTCGTCGGCAGCGTGACCGAAGGTGTGCTAAAGCGCGCGACGTGTCCGGTTCTCCTCGTCCCGAGCGCGCCGAGCAAATCGTAAAGTCCAAGGGGCGCGCCTTGTCATCCTGAGCGTAGCGAAGGACCTCACAAATAAGCCCAGGCATTCGCAACGCTCCCCTGCTTTCGCGAGATTATTCGTTTCGCTTACAATGACAACGCGCGGCACGTGACTTGCGCATCGGCTATCTTGTCGCAAACATTTTTAGCATGCGCGCTGTCAAGATTTTCGTTCTCGCTTTTTTCCTCTTCAGTTCTGTCGCATGGGCCGAACCGCGGCTTCCGTTCACAACCGTCTTCAAAGGTCGCGATCGATTCGATCAACTGGTTACTCTCGCGAAAAAGAGGGATTGGAAATCGCTGCCGATCGGCGAGCGCACTGCTGCCGTCGGCCAGGCTCTTGTCGGCACGCGCTATAAATCTTTCACGCTCGAAATCGACAATCACATCGAAGCCGCTTCTGCCAATCTCAATGGGCTGGATTGCTGGACCTTTTTTGAAATCGCGCTCGGCTTTGCCCGCATGCTCGACGAATCGCCCGACGAGTGGACGCCCGCGCGATTGCTGCATTACATCGAGCTCGATCGTTATCGCGGCGGCGAATGCACCGGCGATTATCTTTCGCGACTGCATTATCTCGAAGACTGGCTTTACGACAACGATCGGCGTGGATTGGTCGATGATCTCACGCGCAATCTCGGCGGCGTGAGTGTCCGGCATTCCGCGCGCGAGATGACCGTGGGCTGGCGACATTACCGATACTTGAGGGCAAATCGCCGATTGCTGCGCCCGCTCGCGCAAATGGAAGCGCGCGTAAGTTCACGCCCGCTTTACATGATTCCAAAAAGTCGGGTCGCTCGCATCGAATCGAAACTGCGCGATGGCGACATCATTGGAATTGTTTCCCGCGATCGTAACGGTTTGTATTCCACGTCGCATGTCGGACTCGCGCTGCGCACGAACAACGGTTTGCATTTCATGCACGCGTCAGCGCCATATAATTATGGTCGTGTCGTCGTCGATTCGCGCCTATCGAGTTATCTTTATCGGTATCACACGGACGCGGGGATTCTGGTGGCGCGTCCGCTGAAATAATTTTTTCCGGCCGCTACTGCTCCGCTTCTTCGGCGAGCGGCAATTCGATGACGAACTGCGCGCCTTTTCCCAGGCCTTCGCTCTTGGCGTAGATTTTGCCGCCGTGCATTTCCACCACGGCTTTGCTGATGGCCAGGCCGAGCCCAAGTCCGCCACGGCGAGCGCCGACCTGTTCAAAAGCTTTGAAAATTGTTTCGAGATGTTCCTGCTCGATGCCAACGCCGCTATCAGCAATCACGATCCGAAGCTTACCGGGCATCGGGTTGCTTGAACGAATGGACACCGTTCCGTGATCGTCGGTAAACTTGTAGGCATTGCGCAGCAGGTTCCAAAATGCCTGCTGCAAACGCGCGGCATCGACTACGACACGATGTTGGGGCGCATCGAGGCCGATGAGCACATTGATCTGGCGGGCACTGATGTCGGTCCGCACGATGTCCATGGCGTGACGCATTAAGTCGTGCGCGTCCGCCGTGCGCAGGTCGAGCTGCAACTTGCCGCGCGCGATTCGCGTGAGATCGAGCAAGTCGTCGATCAGGCGCGCTTCTAATTCCACGTTGCGGCAAACCATTTCCAAGCCTTCCAAGAGATCGGCCGGCAGATCGGGTTGCTTGATCATTCCGCCGGCCCAAATGAGAACCGGCGTAAGCGGAGTTCGCAGTTCGTGGCTGAGAGTGGCGAGGAAACGATCTTTCGAAGCATTGGCCGCTTCCGCGTTATCTTTCTCTTCCTGCAACTCCTTCTCCATCTCGTGACGGTGAATAAAGAGGCCGATCTGAATGCCTAACGAATCGACCATTTGCAAAAAATCGTCATCGGGCTGCACAACGGAGGGCTCAAACAATTCAACGACTCCATTAACTTCGTCGTTGGCGAAGAGAGGAAAGGCGAACGCACCGCGTAATCCCGATGCCGCGGCCACTTCCGCGCGCGGGAAGTTCTTGTCCAGGGTCACATCTCGAATCCAGGTGGGCTTCTTCGACTCTAGAACGCGCCCGGGCAGCCCGACCGATTTCTTGAACCGCGTCTGGCGCGTGATTTGATCGAAGAATTTGAGCTGCTCATCTCCCGTGTGCCAGCTGCGCGCGCAATGGAGTGTTTGCCCGGCCTTTTCGCAAAGCCAGATGGAACCAAACGTCCAATTCCCACTGCCGGCGATTGCGCGGAGTATTTGTTCGCCGGCTTCGGCCAGCGACCATGATCCCGCGAGTAGACTGACGATGCTGTATTGCGCTGCGCGCCTGCGTTCGGTCCGCACCCGCTCCGTAATGTCGCGTAGATAAGCAGTGAAAACGGGTATGTCATCGAGGCGAAACGCGGTGATCGCGAGCTCGACCAGAATCTCGGTGCCGTTCGCGCGCATCGCTGCAATTTCGATGCGCCGATCGATTACCGGTCCTTCGCCAGTGGCGAGATATTGGGCCAGACCGCGGCGATGTCTTTCTCGCAATTCCGGTGGAATGATGAGTTCGGCCAACTCCTGCCCCACGGCATGTGCGCGTGTATAGCCGAAGGTCTGCTCTGCGGCAGGATTGAATTCAATGATGCGGCCTTGCGCGTCCATGATAATGACGCAGTCGAGCGCGGAAGAAAGAATCGCCCGGTTAAGGGCTTCGAGTTCTTCCGGGCTCTTCTTTTCGTGATTCGTTAGGCGAGTTTTTGTTTCTTTCACGCGAGCGCTGGTTGCAAGGTTGTTGGATTGTTGATCACGAATGATAGCCAAAGCGCGGATTCAAGTCGGCGAGGACTTCGGCGGCGTAGCGTTGGTCCTCCTCGGAAAGATATTCCCGATAACCGCCAATCTTTCCACGTCGTACCTTAAACGATTCCGGATCGGTCACGTCGCCTGGTTTCAAAATTTTGGAATCAAAAGCGCCGGCCGCCTCCATTTTTTGCATATTTTCGAAATCGGAGAAGGCGAGCGCGTGCGCAAATGCTTCGGCGTCAGGCGAAGCTTCACCAAGGGCCGCCAAAACCGTTGGAAACGTTTTTTTCGGATCGGCTCGCAACGCTTCGTAGGAAATAAGCAAAAAGTTTTTGCGACGACTGAATTCCTTCAGCCAGCGATTCATCGTATCGACAATCGCGCGAATGCCGAATGCTTTATCTCGCAGGAGTTGGCTAAGAGTCTTTTGTTTTAGCTCGTTAGGCGTATCAGCCGAGCGTCGCACGAGCTGGACGTAATGAGAGACAAAAGCGTCCCGCGGATCGCGCGCGAGTAGAATGATTTTGGCGCGGCGTAATTCGCCTGCCGGCACCAGATACTTGCCGCGGACTTTGCCCCACAGGTCGGCTTTCGTGCGCTGCTCGAAAACGTCGTGCGTATAAACGATGCGCGGCACCGCAGACTTACCCGGTTCGAGTGTGAACGGTATTCCGGCGCGTTTGCAATAGTAGGCGCATAGAAATGCACGCACCCACGTGCGACCACTCTTCGGTATCGAAACAATGATCGCGTCGCCCCCGGATAATTGGCGGGCGCGACTGCTCAGATTAAGCCGAAGAGGCGACACGTTTTATGGACTACCGTGCGATCGGAGGGAGTCGCGATAAGAATAGAGACGCGATTTCAAGTATTCGCGCGGTGTTTCGTAACGAATGGGCCGGAGAAAATGGCGCAGCTCGCGCCGGTTCAACCGAGGTTTGTAGCCAAAAATCGGCATCAGTTCGCGGCAATGCCATTCCACCCAGCCGATCTCGTCGCGCGAAAGTTCCGTTTCCCAGCGGGTCAATGGTTCGGTGCTGATCTGGGAAAAATCAGTTTCAGCGGCAGAATTGCCGCTCCAGAATTTGCCAGCCTTCGTCGGTGTCAAAACAATCTCCCGGTCAAAGCTGATCTGGAGGAACCCGCAAACCTTTTCCATCCATTGCGCCGGATCAAGCACAAGCTTTTCGTAGGGAACAACAAACGTGCGCGAGTCGTCTCCGCGCAGCGACTCCGCTGCCAGCGTCGCTGCTTTCAACCAATGGCTGACACAATAGTAAATCGAAAAGCGCCGCAGGTTTCTCGTTTTTTCCAAGGCGATCTGGGCCGCGAGGATAGCTCGCGGATCGCGCATGGTGAGAAGCACCTTTGCCTTCGGAAATCGATCAAAGATCGCGGGAAGATGATTGCGATTGGCCGGAGTCTTTTCGACCCAGCGTTTCACGGAATCGAGGGAGCGGCCAATTGTCTCGGCATACGCTTCGAGCATGAGAATGAGCAGGTCTTTCTCCGCATTTGCGGGAGCGAACGCGCGTTCTTCAAACAGGCGAAGGAACTTTTCGGTGGGAAAATAGGAATAGTCGCGCTTGCCCCACTTGCACGGTCCGCCGAAGACAACATTCGAAAGCGATTCTTTCGTTAGGTAATCGAACTGCTCGCGACGCGATCGCTTTCCGTACTTGGTGAGAACAGTGGGGAAGTATGCGGTCTCCTCCGGAAGCACGAGCAATTCGGGATGATTGTCGAGCAGCGCAACGAGCAGCGTCGTGCCAGACTTTGCCTGGCCGGCGATGAAGCAGGCCCGTTGATCGAATGGCAGACCTTCCGACATGCAGCAAAAGTCGTCCGGCACCACCTTGTTCTGCGCAAGAACATTCTTCAGATGAACCGGTCTGCGGGCATGTGTGATAAAGCTCACAGGCAAGGATGGCCAAAAGTTTGCGCGAGCGGTAAAAGCAAGAAATGAACGGGCGCAGCATTGCGGTTTTCTTCCAGGTGCGCTGCGTTTTTTTCGCTCTCGTCGCTCTCATCACGACTGTTTCGTTTGCGCAGCGCGCGCTCGCGGAAGAAGCGAAACGCAACGCACGGTCAAACGAGCGTCGGCCGAAAATCGGACTTGTCCTCAGCGGCGGCGGCGCGCGCGGCGTAGCGCATATCGGCGCGCTGAAAGCATTGGAGCAATTGCATGTGCCGATCGATTACATCGCCGGCACGAGCATGGGCGCAGTCGTGGGCGGCCTTTACGCGAGCGGCATGTCGCCAGACGCGATGGAACATTGGTTCGCCGAGGCCGACTGGCGCTATCTGCTTTCGGACACGCCACCGCGTGAAAGTCGCTCCTTTCGAGACAAGGAACGGGACCGGCAGTTGAATCAAAATTTGGAGATCGGCATTTCACGCGCGGGCGAGGTGCAGCTTCCGGTCGGATTTATTTCCGGACAAAAACTACTCGTTAGTCTGCGCGAGCTGACTCTTCCCGTGCGCCACATTCACGATTTCGATCGGCTGCCAATTCCTTTCCGCGCGATCGCGACCGATCTCTCGACCGGCGAGAAAGTTGTTTTGCGTAATGGCAACCTCGCCGACGCAATGCGCGCCAGCATTGCAGCGCCTGGCGTGTTTACACCGTTCGACATCGCAGGCCGTTCGCTCGTCGATGGCGGGCTCTCCAGTAATCTTCCGATCGATACCGTGCGCGCGATGGGTGCGGACATCGTGATCGCGGTCGACGTGCGACCAGAATTGAAGAGCAGCGAAGAACTCCAGTCCGCCGTCGCTGTGACCAATCAGATGCTCGACATCCTGATCCAGCGAGACACGTTCGCGCAAATCCGCACGCTGCGCAGTGGCGACGTGTATGTGCGGCTCGACTTGCCCGGCGCGAGCTCAGTGGATTTCGAGGGCGCGGTGAAAAACATTCCGGTCAGCTATGAGAAAACGCTGACGCAAGCGGATCAGTTGCGCCACCTCGCGCTTTCCTCCGGACAATTCGATCGCTATCTCGCTGCGCAGCGCGTGCCGCGTCAAAACGGAGCTTCAATCTCATTCGTAGAAGTGAAGGGTCCATCCGGACCGATTCGGCAAAGTCTGAAGGAACAGATCAAGTTTGCGCCGGGCGAGCGCATCGAAATGTGGCAGCTCGAGAAGCATTTGCTCGGTCTCGAAGGTTTCCGCAACACGGAGATTGTCGATTTCCACGTGATCGAAGAAGCGGGCAAATACGGTCTGCTGTTGGAGACGAAAGAGAAAAAGCGCGGACCGAATTACTTCAACGCCGGATTCGATTTCGCCTACAACTCTTCCGGAGAAACGGACGCCGATCTCCTGCTCTCTTTTCGCATGACCGAGTTGAACTCGTTAGGCGCGGAATGGGAAACATTTCTCAGCCTCGGCGATTTGACGCGCATCTTTTCGGAATTGTATCAGCCGATCGAATCGTCGCGGCGATTATTCCTTGCCACTAATCTGCTTTACGAAAACGACTTTATCTCCGCGCTCAACGCGCACGACAATCGGCTGGCGTTTCGGTTGCAGACATTGGGAGCGGGAGTGGATGCAGGATTGCGAATCGGCCATTTCGGCGAATTGCGTGTGGGATACACCAGAGGGGCCAGCCACATTGGTCGCGCTCTCGAATTGCCGCGAAATGCTAACGGCTGGTTCGATCGCGGTGAAATCCGCGCCGCGCTCACGATCGACACACTCGATCGCACGAATTTTCCACAAAGCGGTTTGTTCGGGAGCGCGCTCGCGACGTTTTCGATGAAGGAACTCGGCGCGCGAGAAAATTACAGCCGGCTTGAAGCGCAACTCTATAAGCCAATCAGCTTTGGCAAGAACACCATCGTTCCGCGTGTGCTGGCGGCAGTCAGCCTGAACGATTCCGATCTGCCGTTTTACGATCGTTCTTCGTTAGGCGGATTTCTGCAACTCTCCGGGTTTGCGCGGCGTGGCCTTTACGATCAGAACGCGGTTCTCGCCGAGCTGATCTATTACCGTGAGCTGACAAAATTACCGGCAGCGGTAGGTGGCGGTCTCTATGCCGGATTTTCCGTGGAAGCGGGCGATGTTTACGCGCGTTTGGGCGACTTCGATGCCGGAGATTTGAAATTTGGCGGGAGCGTGTTTCTCGGCGCCGACACAATCATCGGACCACTTTACTTTGGGGTCGGCGGCGCAAAAGGCGGCGAAGGCGCCGTTTATCTGCAATTGAGTCCGATTTTTCGGCGCGATTTGCCTCCGCGTTAAGCCACCAGCGGCTCCAGATCAGATCGCGCTGGCGACAACTCGAGATCGTGGCAAGGCTAATGACAGGTGCGTTGCGCTATCCAGCGGATCGCCTTATGACCCGCATTCAATTTATAATTGTTTTGTTGCTCGCGTTTGTCGTCATTGGCGGCGGCACTTACTTCGGTTATCGCGTTTTTCATCCCTATTCGGATCTTCCGCGGACAAAGCCCGCCGTTTATGTGCATCCTTTGATGGCGCAGATCGAGAAGGCGCGAGAGCTCGAAGACAGAGGCAAATTGGCCGACGCGCAAAAACTCTTGCGCGAGCAACTCCGGATTTATCCGAATGCTCCGCAGTCACAGGCGGCGCGAGATTTACTTGGCGACGTCAACACCGAGATGTTTTTTGCGACCGACAATCTTTTCGGCAAATCCGAATACGTCGTGAAACGCGGCGATTCGCTCTGGCGAATCGCGCGCAAGCTTGATTCGACGCCGGCGGCGATCCGTCGCGCCAACCGTCTTCAATCCGATCTGCTTCATCCGGGCGAACAACTCTTGATACCCGATTCCGATTTTACATTGACGCTCGATTTACCGAATCAACGCGCCGTCGTTCATCACGGCGATGGTTTTTTTAAACAATATCCAATCGTCGATATTAATCTGCCGCGCTCGCGGGCGGCGCGCGTCACAACCAAAGTAACCGCGACAACATTTTGGAAGGACGGGAAAATTGTCGCGCCGGAGACCGAGAAAGATCGCGCTGAGGCAGAAGCGCGAATTCATCTGGGTGATCGCGGTTACGTTCTCTACGGAGTGGATGAAGAGAACGGCGTCTCCGATTCCGCCGTGGAAATTTCGGAACAGCCGGCAGAAAGCGTTGGCGATCAACCTCGCCCAACCATGGCATCGCTCTGTTCGAGAACGATTTGGAGGAACTGCGATTATTACTGCAACGCGGAACGCCAGTGACAATTATTCGCGCGCACAAATGATTGGATGGCGCGTTCGTTAGGCTGCGGGCAACTCGTCCGTTTTCTTTCCCGCGCGTGTGGCGTGCTCCTCGGGTCGAATCGCGGCACCGTGCCGACGCGCGTAGACCTGAGTAAATTCAGCGCCGAAGAAACAAATCAGCGCCGAGTAGTAAACCCAGATTAACAAGACCGCGAAGGAACCGGCTGCGCCGAAGGCGCTCGCCATTGCCGTCTGCCCGATGTAAACGCCGATAGCATATTTGCCGGCGGTGAACAGCGCTGCAGTTACGGCTCCGCCAATCCAGACGTCTTTCCAATCGATCCGTGCGTCGGGAAGATATTTGTAAATCATCGCGAAGAGCACCGCGACGATGACAAAGGACATGATGATGTTGAGCGATTGCCAGACCGCCGGCATCCCCGGCATCCATGCGTCGAGATAATTTTGCAACGCGGAAATTGCGGCACTGACCACGAGTGACACGAGCAGAAGAAATCCAACAGCGAGCGCGATGGTGAAGGAGCGCAAACGATCCAGCACCAGTTTCAAAATCACGCCGCGTCTGGCTTCGGCCTGCACGTCCCAAATCCTGTTCAAGGCTGCTTGCAGTTCGGCAAACACGGCCGATGCCCCGAGGAGAAGTGTCACGAGGCCGGTCGCGATTGCCCGAATACTTTTTCCCAGACCGCTCGAAGCTTCGAGAACTTGTCTGACTGCTTGTGCGCCCTGTGCACCGACGAGCCGTTGCACCTCTGCGATGAGTTTGTCGATCGCCGTTTCGCGCGCCAGAAACAAGCTCGCCACACCGACGGCGATCAACAAAACCGGCGCGAGCGAAAATATCGTGTAAAAAGCAAGCGACGCCGAGAACCGAAATGTGTCGTCATGCCACCATTCCTGGAAAGTGATTTTGGTCAGTTGCCAGGCTTCGTTTCGTTTTGGCGTGTGAGCGTTTTCCATCGTCTCCATGACGTGCAGAAGCGATCGCCGAATTCTTAGAGAAAGAATTCTTCGCGGTTCGGGCGTACTTCCAGTTCGAAAGTCCAGGCGCTGCGTTTTTGTTCGACGATCGCCCAGTAGGTTTCCGCGATCTCGTCAGGCTCAAGCATCGGCTCGTCCTCCTTTTTTCGTTCAGCTGGCGACGGATCGATCACGCCATCGATAATAATGTGAGCGACGTGAATGTTCTGCGGCCACAATTCGCGCGCGAGCGAATCAGCAAGACCGCGTAACGCAAACTTCGCACTCGAAAAATCGATCGAGCCTTTGCGTCCGCGAATGGAAGAAGTCGCCCCGGTAAAAAGAATCACGCCGGATTTGCGCGCGATCATGTCGCGCGCCGCTTCCTGGCAGCACAGAAACGCGCCGAAAGTTGTGACGCGCCACGCGTGCTCGAATTTCTCCGGCGTTAATTCTGAAATTCCACTCCATGCTGAAGCGCTGGCGTGATTGATCAGGATATCGATCGCGCCAAACTCTTCGCGCACTCGCGCAAATCCGCGCCTGACCTGCTCGACATTCGAAATATCTGTCGGCACCGCGAGTAATTTCGAATCGGGATTTTCAGCAACGAGTTGCTCAAGATAATCGTGCGAGCGCGCAAACATGGCCACGCGGCAACCTTCGCGCGCGAACTTCCGTACCAGCGCCGCGCCCAAGCCCGGGCCGACTCCCGCTACGACCGCTGTTTTACCAGATGCATTCATTCCATTAACTAGCCTGAATCGTGAGGCGCATTACAAGTACTTCGGCTGCCACCGGCTTGTTGGCTTCCAGTAAAGTGAGCGCGGCGCAGCGGTACTTTTCCCGCAGGTTCTGTTTCCAGAACGGCGCTCGCGTTTGAGCCTGGCTTACACTGTTTGGAAAAGGCGAGTGCGAAAGGCGCCAGACTCGTTAGGCAATCTCCTTCCATTGCAATGCCGCGCCCTTTGCGTTATCTTTTTTCCTCCTGAAACGGGGGCGTACTGGTTTCGACTCATTGTTTGAAACGCAGACGGCATGTCGAGGATGGTTCGTTGGCCTCGTTAAAATCCGGACCAAAACAAATAAACGCAGATCACCAAGATCTCGCTCTCGCGGCTTAATTGACCGTGACGTTTGGAGCTGGAC
Source organism: uncultured Verrucomicrobiae bacterium (assembly GCA_963824795.1). Taxonomy (GTDB): domain Bacteria; phylum Verrucomicrobiota; class Verrucomicrobiia; order Chthoniobacterales; family UBA10450; genus JBBQFI01. The sequence continues at coordinate 23,287 of CAWGQU010000036.1, forward strand.
GCCTGCTACGGCGCCAAACGTGGACAGCAGGCTAATTCTTCGGCGGAGCGACCGCGCCGGAGGGTGAAGGAATTTCGTGGATGCTCGGGAGCCGGCAGTGTGCCGGTGCAACGTTCGGCTCCTTAAACTTTAACACCGGATAAACATGTAGATGGCTGCGCGGACAGCGACGAGGACAGGGGTTCAACTCCCC
>CAWGQU010000037.1:0-38968 GCA_963824795.1 uncultured Verrucomicrobiae bacterium
CGCCGTGACCGCGGATATGCAACGCGCTGAGTTCGGCCGGGCATTGCCCGATGATGCTGATGACCTAGCAAGCATTACGAGCGACCTGCGGATATTGCGAGACTGGGAGATGACCGGAACGAATTGCGCCAAACACTGATGAGGAGTGGCCTTTTGGAACAGGATTCTCGTCCACTCTTTGACGTGAAATCTTGACTTTGGGCTGTTCGCCGAACAAAACGGAGTGGGGATAGGCGGGTTGAAATGACACAAAATGGCAACTCAACCAGATTGTTCTGGTGTTATTCTGAGAAATATAATACTTCTCAAAAGTGTGACGCAGCTCACGTCGGTCTCTCATGCCAACCCATGAAATTTCTTACACGACGCTCCGTTGTTTCGCTCCTTGCCCTCCCTCTTCTCGCTCTCTCCTCCTGTCAGCAAAAGGTCGTCCTGAATCCTGGTGAAGACGACCTCGTCATCCTGAACGGATGCGTCATCTCGGCGTGCAACTACCTCGCCGTTGTGCAAACGCAGCATCGGCTCGACCCAAATTTCTGGGCAAAAGTTCTGCTGGTTCGGTTTGATAACCAGCTGGCTGGTCACGCTTACTGCGTTTGGGAAACTGATGGCACCATCTACGGATATGACCGCAATTCCGGCGGGTTTCCGATCCCGGTTTATACGCGCGATCCGCGGTCGATCGCCATCGTGCTCGCCATGGAGCTTTCCAAAATCATTCACAAACCTCTCGCAGTGACGACAGCGGAATTTGTCGAACCGGCGGAGGCTCAGCTTTACAGATTTTCGGGAGCGAATACGAGCGATGTGGCGCCGGCTGCCATTTTGGGACTCGCCGCGGTTAATCGAAATCGTTTGTCGCTCGCCTCTGTCACGCAGAACTAGAACGATCGTTCGGTTCGAACGCAGTTACGGTTTTCCCCAGACCTTCTCTTTGAAATTCACGCGGCCTGAGCCGCGCTCGAAGGCCTCGAAGTGAGCGGAATTCTCACGGTAATATTTCTGGTGATAATCTTCCGCCGGATAAAATTTCATTTCCGGCAAGATCTCGGTCACGATTGGCTTCTTGAATTTTCCCGACTCCGCGAGTTTGGCCTTTGACGCTTCGGCGATCTTTTTCTCGTCGTCGTTGCCGTAAAAAATTGCCGCGCGATAGCTCGGACCGATATCCGTGAATTGACCGTCCGCCTGCGTCGGATCGATCTGCTTCCAATAGACATCGAGAAGCTGATCGTACGAAACCTTTTGCGGATCGTAAGTTATCTCGATCGATTCGCGGTATTGCGTTTTTTCCGAAGTGACAAGCTCGTAGGTCGGATTCGGTTCGGTCCCACCGCAATAGCCGACGATCGTTTTGATCACGCCCGGAGTTTTGTCGAACGCGGGCTGAATGCACCAAAAACAGCCGCCGGCGAAAACTGCCGTCTTCGTCGTGGAAGGAGATTGGTCCGCCGCGCTTGCGCTCGCCGCGAGAACAAGACTGGCAATGAGCGCAGTAAATAATTTCGTCATGGCCGATTAGACATTCAGAGAACGTTTTTGTTCCAACATTACTTCCGCGCGATAGGTGATGTTGGATGCAAGCAATGCAAGCAGATTAGCCCGGCGTTCACGGCCGAGTACGTGCCGGAGAATTATTTTCAACTGCTCGATCTGAAATCGGTTTTTCTCCACCCGGCTCCACTCACAGTAGATCTTGGGTGCGGCGATGGTTCGTTTCTCGTCGCGTTGGCGAAGCAAAATCCACAGTGCAATTTTCTCGGTATCGAACGTCTTCTCGGTCGCGTTCGCAGCGCATCCCGGAAAATCGCAAACGAAAATCTGAACAACGCGCGTGTGCTTCGAATCGAAAGCTCTTACGCCGTCGCGCATCTGCTTCCGCCAAATTCCGTTTCCGTCTTCTTCCTGCTCTTTCCCGATCCCTGGCCAAAACGGCGTCATCAAAGTCGGCGGCTCGTCACGGAAGAATTCCTGGAGGCAATTCACCGTGCGCTCGCGCCCGAAGGCTCATTTGTCATCGCGACTGATGAGCGCGAATACTTCGATGAAATTCAAAAACAATCAGTGAGAATTCAGAAGTTTGTGCCGCGATCGGCCGACGATCTGGTTTTGCCGACAACAACTTTCGAAAAGCATTTCCGCAAACGCGGTCTGGACATTCATCGGCTCGTGCTGCGGAAAGTTTCTCCGGTTAGATAAGAGCGCGCTTCCCAGGCGTCCTGAAAAAATCTCAATTCAACGGCTCCACTTTCATCCTGGCGGAACAATTTGATTCCGCGTAGAGCGAATCATCTCCGCCCAGTCGTCAGTGATTCGCTCGCTATTCGGGAAGTTGCGGGAAGTGGCGATGATTACTTTCGGATGCACCGCGTCGATGAACTCGGCCGAGCCTGAGATTCCCGAATGGTGTTGGCCTTTTACGATGACATCGCTATGTAAATCGATGCCGCTGCGCAGCAATTTTTCTTCCGTGTCTTGGCCGCTATCGGAGAGAAAAAGAACGCGCGGCTTTTTGTCGATCAACAATTGCGCAACCAATGCCTGGTCGTCTGCAATTTTTGCCTGAAAGCCTTGCGGCGGAAAAAGAACGCGGACACGAACGCTCTTGGATAAAGTCAGCTCATTGCCAGTGGCGACCAATGTCCGATCGATTTTATAGTTTTGTATTTCTGCAATGAGAGCTCGATGAAGGGGCGAACGGTCCCGCGCAGATGTATCGATAACTTGTCGCGGATGAAAATCGTGAAGCAGCGCGCTCGCTCCGCCAAGATGACCACTGTCCCCATGAGTGATTAACAGCCCATCGAGTCGATTGATTCCGCGCGTGCGCAGATAGTCGCGAACAACGCGCTCGAAATCGCGTTGCGCACCGGCGTCGAACATCCAGTCGCTCCGACGCGTACGCACGTGCGCCGCGCCTCCGCTCCCGAGATCGAGGACCGTGATTTCGGCGCGGGTTCCCGCGGGCCAGTGGGGGCGCTCAACGTAGAAATGTCCGGTCGGTACCTGCGCCAAGAAATGAACAACGCTGAGAACCAATTGGGCAAGGAGCCAGTTCGTGTTGTTAAAAACGACCGACAAAGTCGCGGAGATCGGCGCGGCAATGATTGAGAGTAAGCCAGCGGCGAGAATGAAAAACGCAATCGGCACGACGATGAGATTTGCGAGTAACGAAATCGGCGTGACGAGGTTGTAATACCAAAGCATCAGCGGAAGCGAGCCGAGCCACGCGGCAAACGAGACGGAAGCTCCGCGCACGATTAATTCGGTTGTGCGATCCGCGATGCGTCGGGTCCGAGAAAACAAACTGCGCGGTAGAAATGGATCGGCTGCAAAAACCCGACGCAACCATTGAAAAATGCGATCCGCGAACAAGATGATTGCCGCGACAACAGAAAACGAGAGTTGAAACCCGAGTGAAAATAATTGGTTTGTATCCCAACAGAGAATCAGCATCGCGGCAGCGGCGAGACTGTTGAGCGTGAACACTCGCCGTTCCGCCAAAAAACCAGCGAGGAGCACCGAACTCATGAGCGCCGCGCGAACGCTTGAAACGTGCAGCCCGGTAATCGCAGCGTAGAACAGAAGCGCGGGAATGATAAGAACCACGGCCACTCGACGGCGCAGCTGCGCAACGCGCGTCACGATCCAAAGAAGCTGCGCCACAATTCCAACATGCAAACCGGCGACAGCAAAGAGATGCAGCGTGCCGGTTTGCTGAAATGGCTCTTCGATGTCCTCGGGAGTCTGATGGCGCAGACCCAGCACCATGCCGGTGATCAGTCCTTCTACATCCGGCGAATCTTCCAACCCGCGCGAAAGAACCTTTTGCAGCCAGCGTCGGGACTTTTGCGCCGCGCGCAAAACGTGATTCCCGCCGCGGTGGCGGATAAGTGTTTGGTCGCCTTCATAACTCACAAACAGCTGCGTGCGCACGTCGCGCCGCGCCAGATAAGAGCGGAAATCGAATTCGCCAGGATTGCGTGGAGGGAAAACCGGTTCCAACACTCCGAAGAGTTGGAGTTCATCGCCAAACTCAGCGGCTGCGCGCGAGCGAACGAAAATCGTGGCGCGCGAAGATCGGTGTTCGGTTTCCGATCCGATTGTTTGTAACGCGAACAGAAACGACACGAATCCACTGGGCGAAGACTTTGGTTCGCTGACCACGACTCCTTCAACCGTGCAGTTCCGCGGTTGATTGCCGATTTCAGCGGCCAGCCGCAGAGCAGGCGTGTCGATGACGCGCAAGCTGTGGAGATAAAAAAAGCTCGCGGCGACAAACGCATAAGTCGCAATCGAGTTTTGCGAAAAGAGGGCGACGACGGCCAGAAGTGCAATCGCGGCTAGAACAAAGTGCGTCGTAGTTGGCGCGAAATCCGCGCACAAAATCCCGAGGGCTGCGGTGAGCGCTAATCCGACAAACGGTTGGCGTGGCCATTTGTCGTTTTGTGTCGTCACTGGGGGTCGTATTGCCGCGAAAACTTTTGCTTCGGTGTGCGAAGTTTATATGGTTCGGCGCAAGTGCCGATCCCTTTTTCGAAGAAAAGCCGGAGGAACGTTGTTCGTCAGGCGGCGGGCAATGGCGCCGAAAACAAGCGTTCCACGCGTGTAAAATTGCGTCCGCGTCCGGATTGGCATAAACGCAATTACCTAACGAGTGTTCTTATTCCCTCGCTTTTCGTGAAGCGGGCCGGGACTTCATTCGCAGCCGCAATTTCCAAAAATTCAGCCCGGCCAAATCTGCATCACCTGGATTGGGCATGCGTCGTTCCTGATTCAAACCCACGAAGTCAATCTGCTTGTCGATCCAAACTGGGCGAAGTGGATGAAAGTGATCAAGCGGCTCAAGCAGCCCGGCTTCGAGATTCATCATTTACCCGAGATCGATTTTGTTCTCGTTACGCACGCGCACTTCGATCATCTCGATCGGCGCACCTTGAGAAAGGTGGCCGCCGATCAGCCGATCGTCGTCCCAATCGGTGTCGGAAATCTCGTGCACGATCTCGGTTTTCAAATTGTGCACGAACTCGATTATTGGCAGAGCATCAAACTCGGACCGGTCGAGGTGTCGTTAACGCCGTGTTATCATTGGGGCGCACGTTTTCTTGCCGATCTGCATCGCGGCTTCGGCGGGTTCGTCCTTAATGTTGACGGGCGAAACATTTTTCACTGTGGTGACAGCGCTTACTTCCCTGGATTTAGAGAAATCGGCGAGCACTACGAGATCGATGTCGCGCTTCTTCCGATTGGCGCCTATGACGCGCCGACCGGTCGCGAAGTTCACATGAATCCGGAGGAAGCCGTCAAAGCGTTTCATGAACTTGGCGCGAAAACCCTCGTGCCGATGCATTACGGGACGTTTCGTTTGGGATACGAACCGCTCGATGAGCCGCCGGTGCGTTTGCTCGCGTGCGCGCGCGCGCATGGCATCGAAGACAAGGTTCTCGTCATGACCGAAGGCACTCCGGTCGTGTTATGAAGAAGAAAACGTTCAACGTCCAACGCTCAACGTTCAACTTTCAATTTTCTGCATTCGACGTTGCACGTTGGACGTTGAGCGTTGGACGTTAAAATCGCGGCATGGTCGAGCCGCGATCCGCACGCTCTGAAATATTCGGTGCACTCTCCGCCGGAATCGTCGTCGTCCTATTCTGCTTTGTTCTGCTCTGGCACAATCCACTTCTTTTTTGGAACGACGATTACGAAATCTCGATCCTTCCCGTTTTTGCCGACGTCGCTCGCAGTTGGTCCGAGGGGCATTGGCCTTTGCTCAGTCCATATTCGTGGATCTGCAGCAATCTGGCTGGCGAGTTTCAATACGGAACGTTTTCGGTCTTCGTTAACGCCGCCGTCATTTTGATTTGGAAATTCCCGCTCACGTTTCCACAACAGGCCGCCGCGCTTTCGATAACGCATCTTTTCGCGCTCGCGATGGGTGCCTATCTTCTCGCGCGCGGAAGAAATTTGAGCGCGCCGCTTTCGATGATGGTCTCGCTCGTTGCCACGCTCAACGGCTGGATCATGTGCTGGGGCGCGACGGATTGGTTCGGCGCGCTCGGCGCATGGACTTGGTTGCCGTGGGCGTGGTGGGGATTGGAACGCGCGCTCGATCCTCGGCGTGGTCCGTGGCGATTTCTCTGGCCCGCACCGTTTGTCTATCTTCTCGTGACCGGCGGATTCCCTTACACAGTCGGGATGCTGGGCCTTGTCACGGCGTGGCTCGCGCTCAAGTCGTTAGGCAAAACAAAAAAACTTTCCTCGATTCTGCCCTTGGTCTTCGGTTCGATTCTCGGCCTCGGTCTTTCCGCGCCGGCCTGGCTGGCCTTGTTTGATTACATCCACGGTTCAGCGCGTCAGGTGGATCCGGCGTCCTCACATTTTCAATGGCTAGTTCCGCCGGCCGCATTGCCGGCGTTCATTCTGCCGAATTGGACCGTCAATTGGACGAACTTCTCTTCGCGGGGCGCGCCGCATACTTCCGCGGAATTGGCCTGTGGTCTTGTCGCTCCAATCGCCTTGCTTGCCGGGTTGTTAACGCAACCGCTTTCACTCGTTAGGCGAATCAAGTGGGAACTGGCGCTGCTCGTTCTTGTTTTGATTATTTCCATGCTCCCGAGCGCGAATCTCTTTCGATGGAGTTTTCGCTGGCTACCGCTCGTGCACCTTCTTCTTGCGCTTTGTGCAGCGGAGTCTTTGCAGATCTTGGAGTTATCTCCGCGACGTTTTCTTTCTCGCGCCGCGAACTGGGCACTAATCATAGTCGCCCTCGCCATCGTTGCGATGTTGCTCACGGGAACAAGCGGTCTCTATGCGTGGCCGTTTGTGACGATCCTTTTCTGTCTCGCTCTCTTCTGGGCAATAATTGATTCGTTGCCGACGGGCTTCCGCGGTCTGCAAAGATGGATGCCGGCAGTGATCACGTTTGCCGTGTTACTTGCGACTTATCTTTGCTTGCCAACCAATAGCGGCGTTCCGAAATTCAATCTCAGCCAGGAGCTTTTATCGCCCGCGCCGCTCGATCCGCAGCGCCTTTATCTCAGCATCTATCCGCCGCCCGACAGCGCTTACGGTTATCCAAAAGACCAACAGCCAATGGGTCGTATCGTGCGACCCGGCAGCACTTCGATGTGGGCAGGCCTTCATTTCATCAACGGTTACAGCCCCGTTCGAACCGCGGGTGTTGCGCGTGCGTTCGATTCATACGTGCACGGCGATATCGATCCCGACATGGCAAATTACTTGTTGGGATCGGAGGCGGGCCGGGATGGTCAATTGGCGAAACTCGGTGTCGATGGAATCATTGTCGCGAATGAAATGCAGCTTGTTCCGAAACCGGAAACGGAATGGGAGTTGGTTCATTCGGACACGGAAGGTCGCGTTTATCACCGGCGTGGCGGAGCATTCGAACGAATCCGGTCGGTTCCGATTTTGGACTCACGGCCTAACGACCAATTCGCGATTGCCGCGGTGTCCCTAATTGAAAATTCACGCAATCGCGTCGTCGCGGATGTGAATGTTCCGAGCGGTGCACACTCAGCTCTGCTAACATTTTCGCGGCCATTTTTTCGCGGCTATCGTGCACGCGTTGGTGCGAGCACTTTAAATGTCAGCTCCTATCGCGGTCTTTTCCCGACCGTTGAAGTTCCTGCGGGAACAAAAGGACGCTTGACCCTGATCTATCGCCCGTGGTGGCTGATCGCGGGCGGAGTCTTTGCCGCGATCAGCGCGCTTATCTGCGCTTCGCCGTTATTCTTGAGATCGCGAGGTTCTTCGCTTCGCTCAGAATGACCGTTATCACACTAAAACCTGTTATCCCGAGCGTAGCGAGAGACCTCGCGAGCAATCAAGTGCGCTATTTCGCCATTCGTTAGGCAAACGGAGCGTGTATCTAATACACGTCGCGCTTGTAGCGCTTGTCGCTTTTTAGCTTCTCGATGTATTCGTTGGCGGCTTCGATGTCTTTTCCACCTTGCGTCTGCACGATCTTCCGCAACGTGGCATCGACATCTTTCGCCATTCGCTTGGCGTCGCCGCAGACAAAAAACTCGGCGCCCTCTTCCAGCCATTTCCAAATTTCTGCCGCATTTTCCTGCATCCGATGTTGCACGTAAATCTTTTGCGCCTGATCGCGCGAGAAGGCCGTATCGATGCGCGTGAGGTATCCTTCTTTTTTGAACGCTTCGAAATCCTCGCGATAAAAATAATCGGATGATTCGTGCTGCGATCCGAAGAAGAGCCATGTCTTGCCGCGCGCACCGAGGACTTTTCGCTCCTGCAGGAAGGCGCGAAACGGGGCCACACCCGTTCCGGGTCCGACCATGATGAGCGGCGTATCGCCATTTTCCGGCAGATGAAAAGCTTTCGAGCTGCTCGGATAAACGGGGACTGGAACATTCTGCGCGCGCTCCGCCAAAAATCCCGTGGCTACGCCCAAACGTTCCCGGCCGTGACTTTCGTAGCGAATGACGTCGATGATGAAGTGAACGGTATCGGGATATCGCTTGAGACTTGAAGCGACGGAATAAAGCCGAGGCTGCAATTTCGATAAGAGTCCGACAAATTCCTGCGGCGTGAATCGCACCGACGGGTGTTCGACGAGAAAGTCGACCACTTCCATTCCCCAGAGATAAGTTTCAAGGTCCTGTTTTCGGTCAGGCTGCAGCAATTCCTTGAGCAACGGGGCCGCCGACGCGCGTTCCGCGATCGCTCTCAAAAATTTCGGCGTTACGCCCTTGATCGAATAATTCCGAAGGAGCGCTTCGCGAAAAGAAACCTGGGTCTTGCCTGCTGGAACGATTTCGTCGCCGGTCGCGCCAAGAGCCGCGATGATCTCATTCACCAACGCCGGATCGTTTGTCGCGTAGATCGCCATCGAGTCGCCGACTTCGAAACTCAAACCCCAGTCGGTGAGATCGAGTTCGAAGTGACGCGTATCTTTGGGCGAGTCAGGCGCCGTCAGTCGTCGATTGACAAGAAGCTTGGCTGGAAAGGGATTGGAGCGTGAATAAGGTGAAGTCGGAGCATGCATTTTTTAGAAAAGGATGGGTGGCCAACGGGACTCGAACCCGCAACAACCAGAACCACAATCTGGGGCTCTACCATTGAGCTATGGCCACCAACAAGGGAAAGATTTTAGGTTTTCGATAGCCGATTGCAAACCCTCAGCATTGCCATCCTGAGCGAAAGCGAAGGACCTCGCGAGAAACCAAGAGATATTCGCGAGGTCCCTCGCATTCGCTCGGGATGACAGCGACAGCGGCAATGGCTTCCTTCAGGGGGTTTTGGCACAAAGCACGCTTTGTTATCACTTGTGCCGCAGGCAATGATTGCAACCCAACACGTGTCGGCTATCGTCCGGCTCACCATTTCATGAAAAAAATCGGTGTCATTTTGTTGACCGGTTTTTCGATTTTTCTCGCGCCGATAGTTCGCGCTCAATCGGAGGATCCCAGCGAAGTCTTTCTTAAGGCTTACATGACTTCGCAGCAGGGCGAGAAACTCGAACACGACAATAATTTTCGCGACGCGCTCGCGAAATTCCGTTTTGCCGGAAGTTTGCTCGACGAACTGCGCAAGCGTCATGCAGAGTGGCAGCCGGCCATCGTTGAATACCGCAGCCGCAAGATTGGGGAAAGTATTCTGCGCGTTGAGCAAAAGGTCGGAACGCAAAAGGATCTGAATGCGATGGCGCCGGCGGCGGGCGCAAATCCCGCCTTACCTGTTTCGCCGCAAGAAACGGGATCGAGGGAGCCAACTGGAAATTTACCACCGCAGCGTTCGGCCCAGGACCATTCCATCGCAGCCGTTCCTCCGCCGAGTGACGCCGCGATTCAGGAGGCTACCAAAAAGTTGCGCAGTCGCGTGGACGAATTGGAGACGCAACTGCAAAAATCGCGCGGCGATTTGACTGCGGCGCAGAAAGAAAAAGAAGCCGTCGCTGCTCAGTTGCGCGAGACAAATGCGCGACTGGTGGAAGCGCAGAAAGAGGCGGAGAAGACCAAACAAGCCGAGCATGATGTGCGCGCGCAACTGGCGCAGGCGCAGGATTCGTTAGGCAAACTCCAATCGAGCGGAAAGAGCGATAGCAAGGCGCAGGAGGTATTGCGCGACGAAATTGCGCAGCTCAAGAAAACGCTCGCCTCAGCCGAAGCCAGCAAAACCTCCGCGGAAAAAGAGAAGGATGCCGCTAATCTTCAGTTAGCCAATGCGACCAGGCAGTTGGCAAGTGTTACGCAGGAACGCGATACCGCGATCGCGCAGCTCAAAGGATCGAAGGAAGCGCAGGATCATGTGCAGACCCTCATCGCTGAGAACGCCAATCTGAAAGAGAAGCTCGCGAATGCGGAAAAAACCGTGCGCGAGATCGGCGAGGACAAGCCAAAAAAAGAACAGGAACTGGCCGATGTTAAGAAACAGCTCGAGCAATTGCGCAAGCAACTCGCCGCAAGCCAAAAACAGAATCAGGACTTTGAAATCACAATCGCGGATTTGCGCTCGGATCTCGATGAAGCCACGGCCGAAGTGGAGAAAGCGAGGCTCACTGGCGCGAATGCGGAGGAAACCGCTCGCCTAACGAAAGAAAACGACATCCTTCGCGGCATCGTGATTCGCGAACGTCAGGAAGAAGCGCGTCGCGATCAGGCCAGGAAATTGATGCTGGCCGAGTTCGACAAACTAAAAATCAAATCGGACGTGCTCGCTCAGAATATCCAATTGCTGGCGCAGCCGGTAACAAAACTCAGCAACGAGGAGCTTGCGCTTTTGCGTCAACCAGTCGTGACAATTTCCGACAGCAATCCGACGGCAATCAAGGCGAGCTTCGCTGTTGCGAAGCGCACATCGACAGTGCCGGTCACAATAGATAATCCAGATTCGAAGAAAGATTCCGACGAAGAGGATGGCCTGCCGCCTGTGCCGGAATCGACAAACTCTGCGAATTCTACCGAGGACAATCCGCCGGGGCCAAATGTCCAAACGACATTTCAGCCTGGCGTGCCGAAGGAATTGATTCCATTAGCGCGCGAAGCGAAGGAAAATTTCGATCGCGGAAAATATCGCGCGGCCGAGAGGCAATATCACGATCTTCTGGAGAAGAGTCCGAACAACCTTTATTCGCTTTCCAATCTCGGTGTCGTTCTCTTCCGCACGGGAAAATTAAAAGCGGCAGAGCTGACGTTGAAAAAGGCGATCACGATTGCGCCGAAGGATGAGTTTTCGCGCACGACGCTCGGCATCGTTTATTATCGGCAAAGCAAATTTGACGAGGCGCTGACTGAGTTGACGAAAGCGCTCGCGATTAACCCCAAAAGCGCGACAGCGCACAATTATCTCGGTATCACCGCGAGCCAGAAGGGCTGGCAGGAAGCGGCGGAAAAAGAAATGCTCGCGGCTATCGAGGCGAATCCGGATTACGCCGATGCGCATTTTAATCTTGCCGTGATTTACGCGACGTCGAATCCGCCATCAAAGGAACTGGCAAAACGTCACTACGCCAAGGCAACGTCGCTCGGCGCCGCGCCAGATCCGGCGCTCGAAAAATTGCTGCGCTAGGGTGGTGGATCGCGCGCTCCGTCGCGCGATGCTAATAATTTGCGGCTTCGCCACCTGACTTCTAACATCGAGCGCGGAGCGCTCGATCCACCTATGCTCAAACCGTTTCTCACGGCCAACTGGCGCTACCTCGCGATGATGAATTTCGTCGTCGATCCGAAAATCCTTGCGCCTTTTGTCCCGGATGGAACCGAGCTCGACTTCTACAAAGGCGAAACATTTCTCAGCGTCGTCGGTTTTCTTTTTCTCGATACGCGTGTTCTCGGAATCGCCGTCCCGATGCATCGCAATTTCGAAGAAGTGAATCTGCGCTTCTACGTGAAACGCAAATCGGTCGATGGCTGGAGACGCGGCGTCGTTTTCATTCGCGAACTGGTTCCGAAGCGCGCCATTGCAACCGTGGCGCGAGTATTTTACGGGGAGCGGTATTCGGCGTTACCGATGCGGCATTCCATCGTCGATAATGCCAGTGGCGTGTCGGTCAGCTACGAATGGCGACCCGGGAAAAAATGGGAATCGCTTTCTATGAGCGCAACCGGCGAGACGATGACGGTCGCCGCCGAATCGCACGAAGAATTCATCACTGAGCATTATTGGGGATACACGTCTGGAAAACGCACGAGTGAATATCGTGTCGAACACCCGCGCTGGAAAATCTGGCCCGCGAACAGTGCGACTTTCAAAGCGGATGTGTCGTCGCTTTATGGCGATGAATTCGTTACGTCGCTTTCTGCGGCGCCAGCGTCGCAATTCATCGCCGAAGGCTCGCATGTTCAAGTCTGGCGAAAGATCGACGATCCTGTTTTAGTCGAGGCCATGACGGCAAATCCTCGCTAAAATGCGCGCGCTTCGAATCATTCTCATCGTCTGCATCTCCGCGGTCGCCGGTTGTACGCTTGGAATTTTCGTCGGCGATTACATCACCACCGCTTTGCACGTTTCCAACATGGAAGGTGGTCGAGCGATGATGGTCGTTTTTTTCTGCGGACCGCTCGGTGCTATCAGCGGAGGCATCATCGGGCTGATTGTTTCGCTCTTGATCAAGCAACCCGGAGCGGTTGGATTTTTTAAAGCACAAGGCATCTCGCTTCTGGTCGCAGGCGTGATTGCAGGATTTCTCTTTGGAATCTTTTATCTGGGAATGGATAAGCCGCCGCTGATCGACGGCAAACATTTGACCCTGGATTTCGAACTGCGCGTTCCCGCTTCGGTTAAGATTCCGGAGCAGCCCGACGGGTCTGCCATCCGCGTGAGCCTTTACGAAACCAGAAATGAAAATAGCTACGGCTTTGTCGATTGGAACTCAATCGTCCGGCAGGCGGATCAAGTCACCATTTCCGGTCATTCGAATCTGATGACGCACAGTGCCGATCGGTCGCTGCTTGCTTCGGTTGGGTATGAATCAAGCGCTCCGCAGATGTTCGATGTCAAAATTCCGCCGACGCCGCGCAAAGAGGACGAAACATGGTCGCAATGGATGAGTGCGACCAAGCGCGGCGATCTCTCGCCGGTGCCGGAAGCGGAAAGATTTTCGATTCGCTACCGCGTGCGCGAACTCGATTAGCCTGTAGCGGCGGTCTATGACCGTCGCTCGATCCCGAAGTGCGACGCTCACAGAGCGCCGCTACAAAAAACTAGCGCGCCATCAATTGCCTCAGCACAAACGGCAGAATTCCGCCGTGCTTGTAGTAATCCACTTCGATCGGCGTATCGATGCGCAATTTCACCGGCACGTAGCGCATTTGCTTGTCTTTCGTTTGAATCTCGAGCGTCAATCGCGCGCCCGGCTGAATTGCGTCCGACAATCCGCCGATGGAGAAAGTTTGCGAACCATCGAGTCCTAACGACTGTGCCGTTACGCCGTCGAGAAATTGCAATGGCAACACGCCCATGCCTACGAGATTCGAGCGATGAATGCGCTCGAAACTTGCAGCGACCACAGCTTTCACGCCTAACAAACGCGTTCCCTTCGCCGCCCAATCACGCGACGACCCGGTTCCGTATTCGTGACCAGCCAGAATAATGAGCGGCACACCTTCCTCCTGGTATTTCATCGCCGCATCGAAGATCGACATTGTCTCGCCGTCTGTTGTAGCTGCCGCTGTCTCAGCGGCAGAACCGCGCTTTCTGCCGCCGGCGACGGCGGCAGCTACATCGGACGCGACGGCGCGCGTCCCTCCAAAATACTTCGTCACACCGCCCTCGGTTCCGGGCACCATCAGGTTTTTGATTCGCACATTGGCGAATGTCCCGCGCGTCATGACGAGATCGTTTCCGCGGCGCGAACCATAGCTGTTGAAGTCTTCCGGCTTGATGCCGCGAGACATCAAATACTCCCCGGCGGGCGAAGATGCCTTAATCGCACCGGCGGGAGAAATGTGATCCGTCGTGACCGAATCGCCGAAAATCCCAAGCGGACGTGCCCCGCGAATCTCGCTGATGTGTCCCACCTCCATCGAGAAATCCTTGAAGAACGGCGGCTCGTGAATGTAATCGCTCTTCTCGTCCCACTGATAAACTTCACCGACGCTCGACGGGATCTCGTTCCACTTCGGATTTTGATCCGCGAAATCACGATAGAGCTTGCGGAAAACGTCCGGCGTCAGCGCTGATTGCATTGCATCGCGAATTTCGCCTAACGAAGGCCAGAGATCGCGCAGATAAGTTTCCTTTCCATTTTTATCCTTGCCGAGTGAATCGCGCGAAAGATCGAGATCGACGCGACCCGCGAGCGCAAACGCGACGACGAGCGGCGGCGACATCAAAAAGTTCGCTTTGATGTTCTGATGCACGCGCGCCTCAAAATTTCGATTTCCTGAAAGCACCGACGCTGCGACCAAATCGTAATCGTTAATCGCCTTTTCGATTTTCGGATGAAGCGGTCCGGAGTTTCCGATGCAAGTCGTGCAACCGTACCCGACAAGATTAAATCCAAGTTGATCCAGATATGTTTGCAGTCCTGTCTTCGCGAGATAGTCGGTCACAACGCGCGATCCGGGCGCGAGCGATGTCTTCACCGCAGGATCGACACGCAATCCACGCTCGACCGCCTTTTTCGCAAGCAAACCGGCCGCAAGCATCACACTCGGATTACTCGTGTTCGTGCAGCTCGTGATCGCCGCGATCAGGACCGTGCCGTGCCCAATTTTGCTTTGTCCGTGATGAAACGGATCGGCGTGTTCCTCTTCCAATTCGTCCGCCGTATCCGGCGTCGGCCGGTTGGAAACCATCTCCAGCTTGTTGCGCTCTTCACCTGGATCGATTCCCTGATTCGGTTTGTCGGTCGACGGCATGTCGCCGTCACTTGGCGGCGAACCATTTAGTTGAACCGGATACTTCGCACCTAAATCGATATTGGCCTTTCCGTAACCGCCATCGGTCACCGGTTTTTGCAAGAGCGTGCGGAAAGCGTCGCCGAGTTCCGGAAGATTGATGCGATCCTGCGGTCGCTTTGGTCCGGCCACCCCCGGCACGACGTCGCCGAGATTCAATTCGAGATCGACGCTGTAATCGATCTCGCCCTTGCGCGGTATGCCGAACATTTTTTGCGCGCGGAAATAATTTTCGAACGCAGTGCATTGCTCATCCGTGCGTCCGGTCGCGCGCAGGTATTTCACCGATTCCTCATCGACCGGGAAAAATCCCATGGTTGCGCCGTACTCAGGCGACATGTTTCCGATGGTGGCGCGATCCGGCACCGGCAGCGATGCCGCGCCTTCGCCGTAAAACTCGACAAATTTGCCGACGACTTTTTGTGCGCGCAGCATTTGTGTGATGTGCAAAACGAGGTCGGTCGCCGTCACACCTTCGCCTAATTTTCCGGTGAGATGCACGCCGACGACTTCCGGCGTTAAGAAATAAACAGGTTGACCAAGCATTCCGGCTTCCGCCTCGATTCCGCCCACGCCCCAGCCGACGACGCCGAGCCCATTGATCATCGTCGTGTGCGAATCGGTTCCGACTAGCGTGTCTGGGTAGAAAATTTCCGATTCTCGATTCTCGATTCTCGATTTACGGCTGAGCACCCCCTTCGCCAGATATTCAAGATTGACCTGATGAACGATGCCGATTCCCGGCGGAATAAGCTGGAAAGTCTTGAACGCCTGCTGTCCCCATTTCAAAAATTGATAGCGCTCGCGGTTGCGCTTGAATTCCATGTCGAGATTCAATCGCAACGCCTGCGCTGAACCAAAAAAATCAACCTGCACGGAGTGATCGACCACGAGATCGACCGGCACGAGCGGCTCGATGATTTTCGGATCGCCTTTTAGTCGCTGCACCGCGCTGCGCATGGCGGCGAGATCCACCACCAAAGGCACGCCGGTAAAATCCTGCAGAACAATGCGCGCTACGACGAAAGGAATTTCTTCATTCGCCGGCTTCTTCGCATTCCATTTCGCCAGCGTCTCGACATCTTTGCGCTGAACCTTTTTGCCATCGCAATTGCGCAGCACCGATTCGAGAACGATGCGAATGCTGACCGGCAATCGCGAAATTTTGCCGATGCCTTGTTCTTCCAACGCCGGCAGCGAATGCAAAAATCCTTCGCGACCTTTGCCCGCGTCGAATTTCGTTAACGTTTTGAATTCGTCATTCATATCTCGCCTGTCATCCTGAGCGAAAGCGAAGGACCTCGCAAATCATCTCAGACATTGTGAGGTCCCTCGCTTCGCTCGGGATGACACCGCGGTAACTGGCTCATTTCAGCTCCGCCAGTTTCGCTTTCACTTTGTCAAAATTCGGCAATGCCCGCGCATCGTCATCGTGTTCTGCGTATTGAATCACGCCTTCGCGATCGACAATGAAGACCGCGCGCTTCGGCACTCCGCCCATGCCGAGATTGATCTGCGGCAAGAATGAATCGTAGGCGACATCGTATGCCTTGGCCACGTTGTGCTCGTAATCGCTCAAGAGCGGCACGCTGATTTTCTCCTTTTGCGCCCACGCTTCCTGCGCAAACGGATTGTCACCGCTGATCCCGTAGACCGCCGCATTCAGACTGCTGTAGGCCGAAAGATCCATCGTCACGCCGCACATTTCTGTGGTGCACGTCCCGGTAAACGCCATCGGAAAAAACAAAAGCAGCGTGTTACTCTTTCCGAAGTTGTCGCTCAACTTCACCTGCTTCGGCCCGTCGGCTGTTTTGGTTGAAAGAGTGAAGTCTGGAGCTTTCGTGCCGACAGCGAGTGCCATAATATTTTCAGGTGTGAGGTGAGTAGAGGAGTTCAAGGTAAGAAGTGGCGAGCGGCCGGTCAAAAGATTTGCTGTCGCGGGCGAATCGCGATTTTTTCTTTCAACCGAATGAATTGCGTCGCTCGCTCTCCTACTCCGCAGTTAGCGTAAGCGTGTAGCCGCCGCTGGTATAATAATCGCCGTAAACGTCCACGAAGTAGTTCGCGTTCGGTTGCACGAGCGAACGAATGATCAAGGTTCGCACCAGGCGTTTCCTTATGTGTCCCGGAGAGTTCCGATTTGTTGTCATCGAAAACCCTGACACCCGGTCGCAACGTCGTTGATTCATTTTTGATGTGAAGCTTTATCGTTTTGCCCTGCGATGGCGTTTTAAAACTATAAAAATCCGAGTCCCCCGGGTCCATGATGTCGCCGGAGATTGGCTTGCCGATATCAATGGGGGCGGCATGCAGAATGTCTTCGTTAGGCTCGAAAGCGTCATATTTCTTTAGCGGCGTTGCGGTGAGTTTGTAGCCGCCGGAGGTGTAATAATCGGGATACACCTGCACAAAAAACGTCGTGTCCGGCGGGACTACGAAGGCGTACTCAAGATCCGCGCCCGGCGTTTCCT
Source organism: uncultured Verrucomicrobiae bacterium (assembly GCA_963824795.1). Lineage (GTDB taxonomy): Bacteria > Verrucomicrobiota > Verrucomicrobiia > Chthoniobacterales > UBA10450 > JBBQFI01. Next base: position 17,354 of record CAWGQU010000037.1, read on the forward strand.
TGTGCGCCGAGGACAAGGCGGACTTGTTTGCGTCGAAAATACTGACGCCTGGCCGCAGCGTCGTTGATCGATTCTCGATTCGGATTTGAAGGATGTCGCGATATTTTGCCGGCGTTGTGATCTTGAAAAAATCTCTGTCCGATTGATCGGGAATATTGCCGGTAACGGTTTTCTCGAGCGGCAGAATGTTGGCGTGCGCCGGGTCGTCGTTGGGTTCCTGTTCGTAGGCGTGAACCTTTAATTCCTCTGTGATCGCGCTGGCGAGAGTCTTGCTCTCGGGGATCTCGCTCGACTTTTCGAAATGCTTGCGCGCATCGACCAACTCGCCCTGCGACACTTTGATCAGGCCGAGATTATGATTTGCCGCAGCGTAATTCGGATCTTGTTGCAACACATTTGAAAACGCCTGCGTCGCTGCCTTGGTATCGCCTGCTTTTTGATAAGCGACGCCAAGGTCCGTCTGTAACGATGGGAGCGATAACTTCTGAGTGATTGCTTTGAAGGCTGTTGCGCTCTCGCTCGCCTTGCCCGCACCGAGCAGTCCAATCGCTTTCTCGATTTCTTTCTTCAACTCTTCATCCTGCAACGCCTCGCCTTTTACGCTGCTGTACTCTTTTTCAATCGCCGCCATATTGATGACGTAAGTTTTGGTCGAGAGATCGCTGTTAAGAATATTCCCGCTTCCATTGATCGCGACGTTGCTATCGCCATTCTGTTGGTTATTGAAACCGCCCGCGGGAGCATCGGCTTTCTTCTTTGAAATGAGCTGCGGCAAAATTCCGATCAACGCAATCATCACAGGCAGCGCGATGAGGATGAGCCACCAGTACTTCCTCGGATACGAGGCTTTCGTTTCCGCGCCGTCGGATTTTTCGTCGCCGCTCATATTCAGTCACCGGCGAATTTCCCGTGCCGGCGTTGCTCTAGAGCAATTTCAATATCTGGCAGAGGATCGGCAAAAAGCGATTCAAATTTGACCGTTCTGGCTGTCGGCAACGACCTCGCTTAGAAGGAGGTTGTGGAACTTTTGTGGTGGTTGATCGCGATCGTACTCATGGCGGCAGGATTGCTCGGAACAATCCTTCCGGTCTTTCCCGGAACCACCATCATTCTTTTCGCTGCGGTCCTTCACCGCATCATGCTCGGACCAGCGAAGAGCATCGGCTGGAGCGCGATCATCGTTCTTGTATTACTAACCTTAGTTTCCTACGCGCTGGATTTTGCCAGCGGTTACTGGGGTGCGCGAAGATTCGGTGCGAGCCGGTGGGGAATGCTTGGTGCGACCATTGGCGCGGTTGTCGGGATTTTCTTCGGAATCATTGGTCTCTTCATCGGGCCGGTGATCGGTGCCATCGCCGGGGAATTCGTTGCCGGGAAAAAAATGGTTTCTGCCGGGCGAGCAGGTTGGGGAAGTCTGTTAGGGACCATTGGCGGCATGATCGCCAAGCTCGATCATCGCACTCGCGATGATCATTATTTTCCTGATGACGGCGCCGTCGCCGATCTAAAACTGGCGTGGCAAAAAATTCAATGCATGTCAGTAATCAACGCGATGAATGGGAATACTGGCGTTGATGGCAACGCGCGCGTGGTTAGTTCGTTAATCGGACGGTCCGAAACCTATCAGGCGATCTTTGCGCGCGTCGCGCTTTTCACTGGGATGTTGTCAGTCCTTGTTGCGCTCGGAATTTATCTTAACGACGAGACCAAAGTTACCATTGGTCGATCGGTTCGCGCGCGCGAATTCGCGACGCTTTGGATCTCGATCTTCATTCTTGAAATGGCGGCGTCGCTGTTCTTTCTCGCGCGGGAGGCTCGACGCAGCGGGCGTCCATTTCTTTCCGCCGAATTCAAACTTGCACTCAATCAACTCAAACCGTTCCCGATCATCCCTGCTGCTTTTACCGGCTGGTTTTTCACGACTGGCTATCTGGGTGCCCAAGATCTGAATCTCGTCGTCGTCTGGATCACATTTTATGGCCTGATGCTGCTTTCGACATCGCTCTTTGCGCCGCGAGGGATCGTGGGACTGGGATGGGCTTTTCTTCTTACGAGCCTGTCGGTGCCCGTCATCGCCAATTCGATTGAAGGCTACATCTCGATCAACGTCCCCAATGTGCTGATGGGCGGAACATTTGGCGTGTATCACTTGGTCTACGCCGCACTTAATTGGCGCCGAAAAGCTGGAAGCACGGTATAATTGATTCGTCATCCGGCTTTCCCGCCTTCCTGATTGTGGTAGATTCTTCGCCGATGGCAGATGATCGCTGGTGAGTCGTTAGGCTTGCTGGAGGAAAGTCCGAACACCATACGGCAGCATGCCGCGTAGAACACGCGGGCGCCGCGGTTGTAAAATTGCGGCGACGGAAAGTGTCACAGAAAAGACACCGCCGGTTCTTTGAAAGAAGTGCAGGCAAGGGTGAAAAGGCGAGGTAAGAGCTCACCGCGCGCGAAGTAATTCGCGCGGCACGAAAAACCCCATGCGGTGCAAGACAAAACAGAGGGAGGACAGCCGGTCCGTCGATCCTCGGGTATCGTCGCATCACGTTGCGCGCAAGCGCAGCGGGCGGCTCACGCGAGTGAGTTGAGATAAATGATCATCGATCCGAAGAAATTCGGGGGACAGAATTCGGCTTATCGCCATCAAATATGAAGGGCGCTTTCGGAAACGAAGGCGCCCTTCTCTTTTTCAGGGGAACGACTCGATCTTCCCGTTAACGGTAATTATGAATGCGGCACCGCGTTCGGCACGCGCTGCTTCTTTAATAATTTGCGGAAAGCACTTCGTGAACTTGTTGGCTTGCTCCCAAAATGTAAGGTCGGTCCAACCGGGTTTGAGAAAGAATATCGTGTGCCCGGCTTCTTCCCAAGCACGGATCTCGTGTGGGTTACGGCTGATTCGAACATCCGCAGTGATAATTATCCAGCCTTGTTCGCTTGCTAGCGACTTCATCCAAACTACGTCTTCTACATTGGGTGGGAATTTATCCCTTAGATGGAATACGCGGTGGTCGGGCTCGATCATTTGATCGAGCCCGTGAGCAAGCTTAGCAGCGAGGTTATTGTCGAAGAAAAACCTCACGCGGCCAGCGCTTGTTCGAATTCAACCGCTTCACGGACGGATGCAGATTTGATTTCGAACCATCGCGCGACCTCTTCGAGAGAGTCGTTTGCACGGACGCTCCGCGCCAGGACTTGAGTCGGAATTCCATCGCGAAAAATGATTGGCTGACCAAAACTCCGACGTGGATCAAGAACAACTTGGTGATTTTTTCCGCACGGCCACCATCGAAGAGGTACTCTGCCGCTATCAAACTCAATGTTTTTCAAGAATGGCCGAATAATTCGATCGAATACGCGTTGCACGTCTCGCATATCCCAAAGAGTAACTTCATCGTTCCTCTCTTGAAATTCCATAAAAATGGTATGGCCGTCCGTCGCGAAGCGATTTGTACAGAACGGATGGGAATGCCCAACCAGTTCGCACGCTTGGTCATACACCTGGCGCAGCGTCTTCCAACTCACGCCAGCGGAAATAAACGCATCGACACAGCGAATCTCCAGAAGGTCGAGAAATCCAAGAGCCATCGCATTATCAATCGGCTTGAGTTGGCTATTCCACACAGGAGGAGATCGATGCCGCCCGTGTTTTACCTTGAATTCGTATCCTTGAAGCCAACGACGAATCCGTCGGGACGAGACCTTGGCAAGTCGAGACGCTTCAGCCACAGTATAAATACCGGTCTGCAATAATTGAGTTTTCATCTCGCTACACTCTCAGAACAAAGCTAGTCGTATTAATGTCTGAATTGCAACTGAAAGACTAACTGCGGATAATTTCGTGCAGTACCTGAGTCGAGACATGCGAGCAGATGTGAAACAGTTTCCTCGGTTTCGTCGCCCATATTGGAGAGGCGGAAGGTTTGGCCTTTGAGTTTGCCGTAGCCGCCGTCGATGACGAGATGATGTTTTTCGCGAAGATCACGAACGAGCTTCGCGACATCGACATCGCGACTGTTCTTCACGCAGGTGAGTGTCTTCGAGCGGAAACCTTCTTCTGCGAAGAAATCGAAGCCGTTCTTGCGAACCCAGTCGTGCACAAGTGAGTTCGTGCGCGCATGACGTTCGTAACGATTCGTTAGGCCTTCGGCGAAGATTTCTTCGAGCTTCGATTGTAAGGCGAAGATGTGACCGATGCTCGGCGTGGTCGGTGTCATCCATTCGGCTTGTTGTTTTTTGAATTCGAGAAAGTCGAAGTAGTAGCCGCGGTCCTTTTGTTTTTCGGCACGAGCAAAGGCTTTGTCGGAAACGGAGAAAAGAGAAAAGCCTGGCGGCAAGGCGAGCGCTTTTTGCGAGCCGGTAAGCATGATGTCGATTTGAAGCGCGTCCATATCGATCTGCATGGCGGAGAAGGAGGAGACGGTGTCGACGATAAGCGCGACGTCGGGATATTTGGCGAGCGTGCAGCAAATTTCCGGCAATGGATTCATGACGCCGGTTGAGGTTTCGTTGTGAATCAACGTAACCGTGTCGAATTTTCCGGTAGCGAGTTTGGCGTCGATGTCTTTGTGATCGATGTGTTTTCCCCAATCGACTTGAAGTGCCTCGGCGTTCTTGCCGCAGCGTTTGGCAACATCGAGCCATTTGTCGGAGAAGGCACCGCACATGCAGCAAAGGACGCCGCGATCAACGAGGTTGCGGATGGAGGCTTCCATCACGCCCCAGGCGGAGGAGGTGGAAAGAAAAACGGGCTGCTTGGTGCCGAACAATGTTTGCAGCTTTGGATGGATTTCGCGGTAAAGATTTTTGAAGGCGTCGCCGCGGTGGCCGATCATCGGATGCGAGAATGCGGCCAGCGTTTTTTCTGAAACTTCAACGGGGCCGGGAATGAAGAGCTTGTCGTGCGGAATCACGAAGCAAACGTTCAACATTCAGCGTTCAACGTCCAACGCTCAATGAAGAGCGATTCGCGCGCGCGAAGAGGACTAACAAATGAAGCTGATGTCGCCGCTGCGCTCGACCCGGGCCAGGCGGACTCGGTCGATGTCTTCGTGATGCGTGCTTAGACGCAGGTCTTCTTCCAAATCGTGCTTTGAAATGTGATTGCGAAGCATGATGCCTGGAATGAGGTGACCATTCTCGACAATGGTTTCGGGCCGGCCTTTGATCATGATTCCGAACCAGTGTGAATGGTACGCGATCAATGCGAGCAACCGGTGCAGCAGGACGAGCACGAGGCCGCCGCCAAGAGTTGCGAAAAATGCGGCGCTGCCGTTGATCGCGCGCGAAAGGACCGACGCAAGAATAACGAGCAGGACGGCATCGAAGGTGGTCTTGCGTGCGAGCGAACGTTTCTGGCCGAGCCGCACCGTGATGAGTGTGGCGACAAAGACAACAACGCCGCGCAGTGAGATCTGCAGGAACGTCAAATCTTTCGGCGCGATGTCGAGGCCGAGCCACGGTTGAAGGAAATCGTAAAACGCATTCATACAAAAATTCTATCGCCGGAAAAATGAAAGCCGAGCGTATTACCGCGTTAGCGCGGGATAAATCCGATCGCGCAATGAGACGCGTTTAAGAATTTGAAAACGGAAACCGTCTCTTTTGGGGACTAACGAAGGAGGAATAATTTATGGCTCGAGGCAGCAAGAAAAAATACACGTCGAAACAAAAGCGCAAAGCGGAGAAGATTGAGAAAGGTTACAAGAAACGCGGCGTAAGCGGCAAAGAAGCTGCGCGCCGGGCATGGGCCACGGTGAACAAATCGGATAAGGGCGGAAAGAAAAGCGGAAGCGGTCGCGGAAAAAAGCAAAACAAAGGACCGTCGAAGAAAGGCGGTCGCAAAGGCGGAAAGAAATCCGGCGGGCGGAAGAAAAGCTAGGCGTTTACTCGTCCTCCCCTGTAATGCGCACGAAAAAGGAGGACCTTCATGGTAGCGCTCCGGACAAATCGGAAACGGCGCTTCTCGTTATCGACGTCATCAACGATCTCGATTTTCCGGAAGCGAATCAGCTGATGCGTTATGCGCCGGCGATGGCGCCCAGGATCGCCAGACTAAAAGAGCGCGCAAAGAAGGCGCGCATTCCGGTCATCTACGTGAACGACAACTTTGGACGCTGGCGTTCCGATTTTCGGCGACTGGTGGAACATTGCCGCGAAGGTAAAGCGCGTGAAATCGTCGATCTACTTCAGCCCGATGGCGACGATTACTTTGTCCTGAAACCAAAGCATTCCGGCTTCTTTTCCTCGACGTTGGAAACTTTGCTGCGTTATCTCGGCGCGCGAACCCTCATTCTCACCGGCATCGCCGGCAATTACTGCGTTCTTTTTACCGCGAACGATGCCTACATGCGCGATTACAATCTGGTCGTGCCGCGCGATTGCACTGTTTCAAATACAAAAAAAGAAAACGATCAGGCGCTGGCTTTGATGAAGAATTATCTCAAGGCTGACACGCGAAGTTCTGCAAAAATCAAACTACGAGCGTAAGGTGGAACGTGCTCTCCGAGCGCGTTGTTAGAGTAATGCGGCTTCGCCGCCATTATTCCCATCGAGCTCGGAGAGCTCGATCCACCTATTTTCTGCCGCGCCCGGTTTTCGTCTGAAGTTCGTCGATCTTTTTCGAGGCTTCGGCTTTCGTTAGGCTCTCGTTGAATTCCTCGCCAGCTTCGCGGCAGAGCGTCTGCAAATAAGAACGCTGTGGACCGGTCATCGGTTCCTTGCCTGTTGCCCATTCTTCCGGCGGTTTCTCCGGGTTTTGCATTGGCGGCGTAGTGGGTTGCGCCGTTTCTGCCGGTGGTTGTTTCTCTTGCGCCATCACAAGCAAATCGTGCCTGCGCGAATGCACGGTCTTATTCAGGCCGAACCGATGTTGCATCGTAATTCGAATTAGATGCATGGAGAGTATCGGAGATCTGATCAACGAACAGAAGTGGCTTAAGCCGGTTGAAATTGCTCTTGGCGCTACGGCCGATGCCGCGCTCAATCAAAAAAGTCCGGTCGCGCAAGAGGTGCGAAACGCTTTGCACGGCATATGGCTCGGTCACCCATTGCATCCTGTCCTGACTGATGTGCCGCTCGGGGCATGGACGGTATCGACTGCGTTCGATCTCTACGAACTTTCGACAAACGACGAAACATTTTCTCGCGGCGCAGATGCAGCGGTGGGAATCGGGCTCATCGGCGCGGGCGCGGCCGCGGTTGCGGGCCTGAACGATTGGCAATTCACGAGCGGCAAACCGAAACGTGTCGGCGCGTTGCACGCAATTCTAAACGTTGCCGCCACACTTTGTTATCTCGGAAGCTGGTGGCAACGCCGCAATGGTGAGCGGCGCGGAGGAATTTTGACCGGCCTCGCCGGATTTGTCCTAACCTCGGCCGGCGCCTATCTCGGCGGCCATCTTGTTTTCAAGGAAAAGATCGGCGTGAACCACGCGCCGCAGGAATTGCCAGCAAAGTTCATCCCGGTGATGGACGAAGCGGATCTGCCGGAAGGAAAATTGACGAAGGCGGAAGTGAAGGAGATCCCGATCGTGCTGTTGCGACGCGGCGCGCGAGTCTTCGCGCTGGCCGACAAGTGTTCGCATCTTGGCGGTCCGCTGTCGGAAGGGAAACTGGAGGGAATGTGTGTGCGTTGTCCGTGGCATGGCTCGCTTTTTTCGCTCGAAGACGGCAGCGCGATCGAGGGACCGACAGCATTCTCGCAACCTTGCTTCGAGACGCGCGTCCGCTCGGGGAAAATTGAAGTGCGCGAGAGCCGTTACGCCTAACGAGTCGCGGCGATTGCCAAAATCGCACTTACGCTTGCGCAGTAAACATTCGCGTGGCATAAGAGCAAGCTCGCGCCGGTAATCTCCGCCGCCTATTAGAGCCTATGCCAACAGTTCCACCACCTTCCCGCGACGCGACGGCCGACCCCGCGGTTTTTTTCTTTCGTTATAAAACGGAACTGCTCGCGGCTTTGCTTGTCATCGTTCTCGGCGCGGCTGGTTTCGCGGGCTATCGGATTTACACCGACCGGCAGGAATCGACTGCCGCGGAACTTTTAGGGAAGGCGAAAACAGACTCAGAATATCGCCAGGTCATCGATCGTTATCCAGGAACACCGGCCAGCGCCTCTGCTTATTTATTCTTGGCAGAATCGTTTCGGACAAAAAAAGACTTCCAACAAGCCAACGCAACGTTGCAGACGTTTCTCGATAAATTCCCCGAGCACGAACTGGCTGGGACAGCGCGATTGGGGATGGCTGCGAATTTCGAATCCATGGGAAAACCGGCTGAAGCGCTCTCTACCTTGCAGCGATTGGCCGCGAGTGACCCGAAAGGTTACGTCGCTCCATTCGCGTTGCTTCAGCAAGTGCACTTGCTGAAAGCGAGAGGAAAGATCGACGATGCGCGACAGATCTGCGAAAAAATTATGACGCAATATCGCGAGAGTTATCTCTCGGGCGAAGCATCGCGGGAATTGCGATTGCTGCGGCCGGCAGACGAAGCGAAACCTTCGCCATCTCCGGCAAATGCGAGTCCGACTGTCGCCCCGAGTGCTTCCACTGCGCCGACGGCAGCCTTGCCGCCAAATCCCGCGCCGAAAAAACCGTAGCGGATGTAGAGGCGCTTGTGCCAAGCGCCGAATTGTTGAATAGGCGCCTGCACAAGCGCCTCTACATCGGCGTCGAAAACTTATCGCTTCGAGAATTGGAAGCGTTTGCGAGCGCCGGGCTGGCCCGACTTCTTGCGCTCTTTCATTCGCGGATCGCGCATGAGCAAGCCTTCGGCTTTGAGCGTCGTGCGAAGATCTCCGTCTACCTGAAGAAGCGCACGAGCGATCGCGAGCCGCGCTGCACCCGCTTGTCCGGTCGGTCCGCCGCCGGTCGCGTTAATGGATAGATCGTAGGCGTTCGCCATCTTCACGGCCTGCAAGGGCTGCAGCACCGTATTCTGCAGCGGCGTGGTCGGGAAATAATCTTCAAAATTTCGGCCGTTGATTTCGATTTTGCCGCTACCGGCAGTCATGCGAATGCGAGCGACCGACGTCTTGCGGCGTCCGGTTGCAATAAACTCTTCAGTCTGCGCCATAAAATAAACTCGTTGGGCTAGGAAATTGTGACTGGAGCCGGCTGCTGCGCCGCGTGCGGATGCAGATCGCCACGGTAAACTTTCAGCTTCCGATACACGGCGCGTCCGAGCCGATTATGCGGAATCATTCCGCGGATAGCGCGTTCCACCAGCAACTCGGGATGTCGCGCGCGACGAGCCCGAGCCGTCTCGGTTTTGTGGCCGCCGACAAAGCCAGAAAAACTCATGTAGGTCTTCTGCTCTTCCTTCTTGCCGGTCAGTCGAACCTGGTCGGCATTAATCACGACGACAAAGTCGCCGGTATCCACGTGCGGCGTATAAATTGATTTCTCTTTTCCACGCAAAAGATTGGCGGCTTTGACCGCGACGCGGCCGAGCACCTGATTCTTGGCGTCGATAATCCACCACTTGCGTGGAACTTCGTTGGCTTTAGCGGAAAACGTTTTCATCCAGAGGAGGAAGGGCTCGGAAGCTACTGGCGTCGCAAGTGGGTGTCAACCTCTCGCCGTGAGTTTTGCACGTTCATCTGCTGGGTCGGGAATGGCACCTGTTTTGCTCATAAAAGCCATAATGCGCTTCATTTCCGCTCTGGCGTTTTTTCTTGGTGTTCAGCTCGCGGTTGCCTCTTCGGATTCGGACGGAAATGCTGTATCCGGTCGTGCCGTCATTCACGAGATGAACCTGGCGCGGACCAACCCGGCCGAGTACGCGACATTCATCGAAGAACTTCGCGCGCATTTTCGTGGGAACATTTTGGTGCTACCAGGCCGGACGATGATGCGCACAAAAGAAGGTGTCAGTGCGCTGGACGAAGCCATTAATTTTCTACGGAGGGCTCAACCCGAGGCTCCCTTGGCGGTGTCTCCGGGAATGTGCCGGGCGGCGGCTGATCACTGCGCGGATCAGACGAATGGACTCATCGGCCACGGCGGCAGCGATTCGAGTAGTCCGGCTGATCGCATGAATCGTTATGGCCGATGGGGATCGAGCTGGGGCGAGAACATTTCCTACGGCAAATCGAGTGCGCGCGACATCGTGCTCGCACTCATCATCGACGATGGTCTGCGCGGACGGAAACATCGAAAGAACATTTTCAATCCGGCCTTTGGTGTTGCTGGCGCCGCGTATGGTTCGCACGCGCGCTATCGCAGTGTCTGCAGCATTGAATTCGCCGGGACCTTTGCTGAACGCGGCGAACGCAGCGAAACTCTCGTCGCGCGCGCCGAGTAGGTGGATCGAGCTCTCCGAGCTCGATGTTAATTTGGCGCCAAAGGCGCACTTGTTTTATCAAAGCGCTCGGAGAGCACGTCCCACCTTCGTCGAAATGGCGACTGGCGATTTCGTTTCGTGCGGGTACATGTTTCGACTTCGTCATGCCGGAACAACCAAAATCTACCAAGACTGCGATCACTCCGCGACGCGATGAAGATTTTCCCGAGTGGTATCAACAGGTCATTCGCGCGGCGGAACTCGCCGAGCCATCCGATGTACGCGGGTGCATGGTTATTCGGCCGTGGGGCTTTGGGATTTGGGAAAACATGCAACGGCAGCTCGATGCCATGTTCAAAGCAACCGGCCACAAGAACGCCTATTTTCCGCTATTTATTCCGCTGAGTTATTTCGCGAAAGAAGCCGAGCACGTGGAAGGCTTTGCGAAAGAATGCGCAGTTGTTACTCATAGCCGGCTTGAAGTAGGGCCGGATGGAAAGATGAAACCGGCGAGTCCGTTGACTGAGCCATTAGTCGTTAGGCCAACGTCCGAAACAATTATTGGCGCGAGCTACGCAAAGTGGGTGCAATCCTATCGCGACCTTCCCATTCTCATCAACCAATGGGCCAACGTCGTGCGCTGGGAAATGCGGCCGCGCATCTTTCTACGAACGACGGAGTTTCTCTGGCAGGAAGGTCACACTGTTCACGAAACGGAAGCGGAAGCGCGCGAAGAAACGAAGCGCATGCTCGACGTCTACGAGACGTTCGTGCGCGATCATCTCGCCATTCCGGTTTACAGCGGTGAAAAATCGGAGAGTGAACGTTTTCCCGGTGCGGTGCAGACATTAGCGATCGAAGCGATGGTGCAGGATCGAAAGGCGATCCAGGCCGGCACGTCACATTTTCTCGGGCAAAACTTTGCGCGCGCGAGCGGAATCCAATTTCAGACGCGCGATGGCAAACAGGAATTTGGTTGGACTACAAGCTGGGGCGCGAGCACGCGTTTAGTCGGCACCGTTATCATGATGCACAGCGACGACGACGGGCTCGTTCTTCCGCCGCGCATCGCGCCGACACACATCGTCATCATTCCCATCACGCCAAAGGAAGAGACGCGTGCCGCCGTCCTGCAGGCAGCGCAGACTCTCGCATCACAACTACGAGAGCTAAATTTTCACGGCGCGCCTATCGAAGTAGAACTTGACCAGCGCGACCTCGGCGGCGGCGTGAAGAATTGGGAATGGATCAAGAAAGGTGTGCCGCTGCGTGTGGAACTCGGCCCGCGAGATCTTGAATCAGGCAATGTTGCCGTAAGTCGTCGCGATCAACCGGTGAAGAATAAAGAGATTCTACCTGTTGCCGAATTCGTTAGGCGTGCGAGTGAGACTCTCGATTCCATTCAGCAAAACCTTTTCGAGCGCGCGAAGCAATTCCGCGATACGCACACCCGGGTGATCGATTCAAAGGAAGAGTTCTACGATTTCTTCACGTCCAAAAAATCCGACAAACCGGAAATTCACGGCGGCTTTGCTCTTGCCCACTGGGATGGCTCACGTGAGGTCGAAGAGCAAATAAAGAACGATCTCAAAGTTACGATTCGCGTCATACCTTTCGGCGAAGCAGAGACTGGGAAATGCATCTTCACCGGTCAGCAGAGTGTGCGTCGCGTTGTTTGGGCAAAGTCTTATTGATCAAAATCGGTCGTCTTGTCTTGCTAGTTCGCGGAAGGCTTGCTGCAAACTCGGCATGCAACGAACCCTCCGGATATTGCTCGTGGCGCTAAGCTTGGTTGTCACGCATTTCGTATCAACAACACCCAGTTCCGTTCGAAGGACCTTCTCGGCGGCGTGTTTGATAACGTCGCTAACGGAGCGCGCCTAACGACAGCGGATGGCCTTGCTTCATTTCAAGTGAACTACGGTGCGAACAATCTTGTCTTGAGCGATCCACAGACCGTGCTCGAGCCTGCGAATCTGATGCTTTTTGGGGGCGGGGCGTCGGTGCTGGGATTGTTCCGTTATTGCAGGCGATAATTGGATTCCTCCAACGCTCGATACTTTACTCGCGGCGGTTGACGGCACGGGATGCGCTTGTTTATTCCCGCGTGCCGAGTGAAATCAAACTTTATAGCCGGGAATGGTGCTCGTGGTGCATGGATGCGAAGGATTATCTGACCGAGCACGGCTATAAGTTTTCCATCGTTGATGTCGGCCAGGATCGGGAAGCGTATGCGGAAATGAGAGAGCTCTCCGATCAAACTTACGTGCCGACATTGGTGGCCGGCGACGAGGTGCTCGCGAATTTCGATACAGATCAGTTGGAGAAATTTCTGCGCCAGCATCAGATCGAGCCATAATGCTTTTCGGCCTACTCATGACGCTGGGCGTGTTCGTGCTCAGCATTGCTCTGCGGAGTTATCAAACTTCGTTCGCGCAAAAGGCGGGAGCGATCGGGATTCTGACGGCTTCATTCCTCGCTGTTTATTTTGTTACCGGAAGTTTTGTCTACGGCGCCCTCGGAGCGTTGAGTTGGTTGTTCCTGCCGTGGTTGGAAATTTTGACGCGCATTCGCGCGTTGCGTTTGCCAAAGGAAAAACGGCTGCGCCCGAAGAGTCCGCCGTCGGCCGACGTGTTCCCGAGCTTTGATGAAATTTCGCACGAGATCGAAAGCGAGGGCTTTGCGCACATTTCGGATGCCGGTTGGGATTGGGAGGATTACCGGCAGTTTTTTCGCCTTTATTATAAGGAGGAAGATCGGTCCCAGGCGACGATCTGCCTTAACGAGCAGCACGATCTTTCGTTTTATTATTTGCGAATCTCATCGCGGGCCAGGGACGGCATCATTTGGACGACTTGGAATTATCCGCTTTCCTATGGATTGAAATTGACCCCGACTTTTCGGATCAATCGTCAACGGCCGGACCAATCGTTCTGGCAGCTTTACCAGAGCCACCGCAAATTTTTGCAAGAGCACAACGTCGCGCCCGAGGTGATTGATGCATTGGATGAAGATCGCGTGCAGGTGGAAGTGGAAAATGATTTGCGCGAGCAAATAGCGCACAACATCGAGCGCGGTGTCCTGACACAGACTCCGGACGGCGAAGTAAGATATTCCTGGCGCGGGATGATTTATCTCTGGTGCCAGTTCCTGCTCGATCTCATCAGACTTTAGTCTCTGCCTCTTAATCTTTCAGTCGAGGATCAGATCAAGAGGAACAGGGAGAGGAAGATTATCAGACTTTCATCACCTCGGCGTCTTTGCGCTCGAGATGTTCGTCGATCGATTTAACAAAGCGATCGGTCAGTTTTTGCACACTGTCTTCAAGATCGTGCAACTGATCTTCCGTCAAACCGCCGCCTTTTTGTAATTTCTTGGCTTCATCCATCGCGGTGCGGCGATTCGCGCGTACCCGTACGCGTGCTTCCTCCGCCATTTGCTTGAGTGAACGCACAAGATCCTTACGCCGTTCTTCCGAAAGTTCAGGGATCGGCAGTCGAATAATTTTCCCATCCACCGCCGGCATAATCCCGATTTTGGATTCTTTCAGAGCCTTCTCGATGTTCTGCACCGTGCTCGCGTCAAACGGCTGGACCACAAGCAGTCGCGGCTCAGGCGTTGTGATAAGCGCAAGTTGCTTCAACTTCATCGACGAGCCGTAGGCTTCGACGTCCACATTCTCGACCAGGGCGGGAGAAGCTTTACCGGTGCGAACGGCGGCGAATTCGTGCACCATATAATCGACGCTTTTCTCCATCGTCATTTCGGCTTCGAACAAAATTTCTTCGGCGGTCATGCGATCAACTTTTCAATCGGCGGCGGAAAATGGCAATGCCGTTATTCACTCACGAGCGTGCCGACCTTCTTACCGAGCACGATATCGCGAAAATTGCTGCGTTTATGCATATCGAAAACAACAATCGGCACCTTGTTATCCATGCAAAGGCTAAATGCGGTTGAATCCATTACCTGCAGGCGTTTGGTCAGCGCTTCCGTGAAAGTGATTTTGTCGTAGCGCTTGGCGGTCGGATCGCTCTTCGGATCGCGTTCGTAGATTCCATCCACTTTCGTTGCCTTCAAAATAATGTCCGCGCCGATTTCGCTCGCCCGCAACGCGGCGGTCGTATCGGTCGAGAAATAAGGATTGCCCGTTCCGGCGACGAAGAGAACGACACGACCCAATTCGAGATGTCGCACCGCCCGTCGCAGGATGAACGGCTCGGCGACGTTCTTCATTTCAATCGCCGATTGCACGCGCACGACGACGCCGACTTGCTCGAGCGCAGCCTGCAACGCAAGGCCATTAATCACGGTCGCGAGCATGCCCATGTAATCTGCCGTCGTTCGATCCATCCCTTTGTGGCTCGCAGACAACCCGCGCCAGATGTTGCCGCCACCGATCACGATCGACGTTTGCACACCAAGATCGACGACTTCTTTCACGCGCTCGGCAATCTCGCGCACGATTTGCGGGGAAATATTTTCGCGCGCGCCGATTTCACGCACGGCTTCGCCACTCAATTTGAGGACTATCCGTTTGTAGGCGGGGCGTGGCTTTTCAGTCGACATGGCGCGTCATGATGAAATAGAAGGCGGGGGGCGTTGGAAAGCAAAATGGTGGAGAATCTGGGGAGCGCACGCGCCTCGCGTGCCGGCGATGGCGCCCTCGCCATCGCGGACTTCGTTTCGGAGCATTAAGTTAAGAAGGAAAGCCTGTTTCGACGAGGCGCCGAAACCAACACGCGAGGCGCGTGTGTTCCCCGGATCTAATCTGCGCCACGTACCAGCGATGCATGGCCGCGCAGAAATTCTTCCGCACTCACGCGTTTCTTTCCTTCTAGCTGCACTTCGCCTAACGACAACGCTGCTTTTCCGGCAGCGACGCTGAATCCATTTTCGGTTGGCAAGATCTCCCCAGGTTTTCCGTTGAGATCGATAGTTGTCGCGGAGAATATTTTCAGGTTTCGTCCCGCCAATCTCATAAACGCGCCTGGCCACGGATTGAACGCTCGAATCTTTCGCTCAATTAATTCTGCTGGTTCCGACCAATCGATTTTTCCGTCGTCGCGTTTGAGTTTCGGAGCGTAAGTCGCGATTGCGGAATTCTGCGGAATGCGCGGGGCGGTTCCGCGGGCGAGATGTTGAAGCGCTTCGCGCAAGGCGCTGGGCGCAAGCTTGCCCAGTCGATCGTGCAACATTCCGCCAGTCTCGTTAGGCAAAATTGCCAGCCGCGATTGTAATAAAATATCGCCGGTATCAAGACCTTCATCCACGTACATGACGGTAATGCCGGTTTCGCGATCGCCTGCGATAAGCGCCGCTTGGATGGGCGCAGCGCCGCGGTGTCGTGGCAAAAGCGACGCGTGCAGATTCAGGCAGGCGAGGCGCGGGAGATCGAGAAGGGCGCGCGGCAAAATTTGGCCGTAAGCCATCACGACGATCACATCAGCGTTCCATTCGCGGATCGCTTTTATTGTCTCGGGAGATTTGATGCGCTCAGGCTGAAGGATTGGAATTACGGAATCAGCCAGTGCCGCTTTGATCGGCGGCGCAGTTAACTTTTGCGATCGCCCTGCGGGTTTGTCCGGTTGTGTAACGACGCCGACGAGTTCGTGCTCGGTTGATTGCAGCAGGCTTCGCAGCGTGGGCACTCCGATGTCGCCCGTGCCGATGAAGGCCAGGCGCATTTTGCCGGGGATAATTTGTGCGGCTGTTGCGATCATGAATGCGTGAAGGTAGTTCGGGAGGTCCTTCGCTGCGCTCAGGATGACATGCAAGTGGCGGCGGCCACGTCTTCGTTGTCATCCCGAGGTCGCCGCGGCGACCGAGGGATCTCGCGAATTATTCCTGGCGTCGGACAGGAAACAAATTTCAGCGTTTGAGAAACTGAATTACGGCAACAGAGGATGAACTGCGCGTGTTCGCCGCGGCCGGCGGCGTGCCATGCTTTGGGCCATTACCTTTTCGCCAGCGGTCACTTCACGTTGTCCAACGGACGAACCGCAACCCGTGCAAAGATAATCGAAAATTTCCTTGTCCGGCAGAACCAGCAGCAACCGCTCGCGCACCGGCATCGCGGTTTTGCATTTATCGCAGTAAAGACTGGAAGCGGTTAGATTCTCAAACTGCTGCTGCATGTTGCCCATTCACGCCGTCGGCGACGCTCTCCAATATATGGAGTAGAACTTTCGCGGGCGGTTGCGTGGCGTCAACACATGTAATGCGATCTTTGCCGTAATATTCGAGCACCGGTTTCGACTCCGTCTCGTAAGTGGCGAGGCGGCGCTGAATGACCTGCTCGTTCGCATCGTCGAGACGATTGTCTTTGAGCGCGCGCTTTTTCAGGCGCGCGAAAAGCGTGTCGCGATTCGGGCAGGAAAGGTGAAAAACTTTTTGCACGTCGATCTTTTCGTCCATGATTTTCGCCTGGCTGACATTCCGTGGAATGCCATCGAGCACGAGAATATCGATGTCCGGTTTGAACTTGTGCGCCTCCACCGCCGCATCGATCGCTTCCTCCCACAACTCGACCGTGATGTCATCAGGCACGAGCTGTCCCTTGCTGGAAAATTCCAAAAACGCCTTTCCGACTTTCGTGCGGGTATCGATCGAACGAAAAACATCGCCGCACGGGCAGTGAAAAAAGCGGGGGATGGTGCCAAGGGTTTTTCCCTGCGTTCCCTTTCCGCTGCCGGGAGCGCCAAACAGGAGGTAAGTGTGATATTTCATGAGGGTCATCGTTTATACCCCAAAGGGCGCGGCTTTGCCTATCATCAAATTCGGTTCGAGGAGAAAAACCAAGGCCGCCTAACGAGCGCGCCTATATTGATTTCGTGACCGGATCGACATTCACTCGTCGACCAGCTCGATCGAAGCGCACCTGGCCATCTACGAGCGAGAAAATTGTGTAATCGCGTCCGAGCCCGACATTTTTTCCCGGCAGAAACTTCGTCCCACGCTGCCGAATAATTATGTTACCCGCAACGACGAGTTCGCTTCCAAATTTTTTGACGCCAAGCCGTTTACTTACGCTATCGCGCCCGTTCTTAACACTGCCTTGTCCTTTTTTATGCGCCATGACTTAAGCCTCCGATTTCGCAGCCTTCTTCGCTTTGGAAGACTTTCCGCTGAGACTGATGCCGGTAATCTTCACGCGGGTTAATTTCCGGCGATGCCCGACGGTGCGATGATAGCCTTTGCGGCGGCGATACTTGAACGCGATAACTTTCTTATCTTTGCGCTGCTCGACGATTTCGCCTTCAACAGTAGCGCCCTCGATGAGCGGCGTTCCGTGCGTAAGATTGCTGCCATCCGCATGAAAGAGAACCTCAGCAAAAACACCTTCCTTGCCCGGTTCCGCGTCGAGAAAGTCGACATCGATAATGTCGCCCTCCGCCACGCGAAACTGGCGCCCACCGGTTTTGATGATTGCGAAAGCCATGAGAATCTCCGAAAAAAGTCGGGGAAAGTCACACGGATGGCCCATTTTGACAAGCGGAAAGGTCGCCGCCGGCTCGCTTGCCTCAGGTAATGGATTTAAAGGCTGAATTTGCGAAGCGTGGGCCGTGGATCACGCACTTTGTCATCGATGGCGTGGAGTCCGGCGGTAATTTTCACGCCTTGGAGGACGAACGGGTCGATCAATTTTTCGAATCGTTTCCCAATGTTCGCACTATTCTGGAACTCGGTTCGCTCGAAGGCGGCCACACGTTTGCGCTGGCTCGACACCCTGAAGTCGAACGCGTCCTCGGCGTCGAAGCACGTGCAAGCAACATCGCGCGCGCGCGATTCGTGCAGGAATTATTGCGCATCGAGAACGCGAGTTTCGTAGAAGCGAATTTGGAAAATGCCGACCTGGCGACATTCGGAAAATTCGACGCGGTCTTCTGTTCCGGCTTACTTTATCACCTGCCGGAGCCGTGGAAATTGATCGCGCAGCTTGGCAACGTCGCTCCACGACTTTTCATCTGGACACATTACGCCGAAGACAATCCGGATAACCTGACGATCGACGGCTTGAAAGGACGCGAATATGTGGAAGGCGGCCCGGATGAACCGCTCAGCGGCATTTCGCCAAAGTCCTTTTGGCTTACGCTCGATTCGCTGAAGGAAGTATTAGTAAGCGCGGGATTCGATTCGATTCGGATCCTGCACGACGATCCGAAACATTGTCACGGACCGGCGGTAACGCTCGCTGCGGTGATGCAATCAGTCGCGACCTGAGATCACGAATGTGATCTCGCCTTTGGGCGATTTGGATTCGTAATGAGAAAGAAGTTCGCCGCCCGTTCCACGACGGAACTCTTCGAATTTCTTTGTTAATTCGCGCGCGACGCACAGTTGTCGTTCCGGCATGACCGCTGTGCAAACCGCCAGTGTTTTCGTTAGGCGATAAGGCGACTCGAAATAAACCGAGGTTTCCTCGCGCTCGGCTGCCGCGCGCAGTTCGCGTTCGCGCTGACCGCTCTTCACCGGCAGAAATCCGCCAAAGTAAAATCGATCGAGCGAAAAGCCCGAACCAACCAGCGCCGTGAGAATCGATGATGGCCCCGGCACAATTGTGTATGGAAGGTTGCGCTCGACGCATGCGCGCAGAAGCCGCGCTCCCGGATCGGAAAGTCCGGGCATTCCCGCATCTGTAATCAACGCGATATTTTCTCCGGCGGCGATTCGTTCCACCAGTTCCGCTGTGCGCATCGCTTCGTTATGCTGATGATAACTAACGAGCGGCTTTCGGATCTCGAAATGCTTGAGCAGATTTCCTGAATGGCGGGTGTCTTCCGCCGCGATGACGTTCGCCGACTTTAGAACATCAAGCGCGCGCAGCGTAATGTCGTCGCGATTTCCAATCGGTGTCGCGACGACATAGAGCATCGCGCATCATCATTCAGGGATGTTTCGGCGGCCAGAGAAACTCTTCGCGATATTCCGGAGTTGATTCCGGAGCGAAACCGTGACGCATGATGTTTTCGGTAACGACGCGCGGGACGACGAAGTTTAGCAGATAATCAACACCGCCTGCTTTTGTGCCGCCGCCGCTCATCTTGAATCCACCAAAAGGATGACGACCAACAATTGCGCCGGTGCAGGAGCGATTGATGTAAACATTGCCCGCGACAATCTCAGCCTTGGCGCGATCGATATTGGCGGGGCTGCGTGAAAAGAATCCGGCGGTGAGAGCAAATTCAGTCGAGTTCGCAGCGGCAATTGCTTCATCGAGATCGCGCACTTTGATGACGCTAAGAACAGGGCCAAAGATTTCTTCGCAACCGATGCGAAAATCTGGCCGGACATTTGTGAAAATCGTTGGCGGCACGAAAAATCCTTTTTCGGGTACATCCGTTTTTTGATAAGCGAGCGTCGCCTCCGATTTTCCGATCTCGATGTATTTGAGAATGTTTTTGTAGGCAGCCTCGTCGATCACCGGGCCCACCATGATGCCGGGGTCTTCCGGATTTCCAACGCGCAAACTACCTGCGGCTGCGAGCAGTCGCTCGATCACACGATCGTAATTTTCTTCGAGAACAATGAGCCGCGAACAGGCGGAACATTTTTGGCCCTGATAACCAAACGCTGAGTAAATCGTGTCGACGATCGCTTCATCGAGGTCAGCATCGGAATCGATGATGATTCCATTCTTGCCGCCCATTTCGCAGACGACGTGTTTGAGTTCTTCCTGACCGGGGCGCGTTTCGCCCGCGCTTTTCCAAATGCGCAATCCGACTTCGCGCGAGCCGGTAAACGCAATCATGGCGATGTCTTTATGATCGACAAGGTGCGCGCCGATGACTGAGCCCTTGCCCGTGAGAAGATTCAAGACGCCGGGCGGAATGCCAGCTTCTTCCATCATTTCCATCAATCGATAAGCGACAATGGCCGATTGCTCGGCTGGTTTCATGATGACGGTGTTGCCGGTGACGAGCGCGGCCGTGACCATTCCGGTCAAAATCGCGAGCGGGAAATTCCACGGCGCGATGACGAGCGCGATGCCGCGCGGCCAGTAATGATGATAGCTTTCTTCGCCCGGAACGTGTTGCGTCAGCTTCGGCCGGCCGATGCGTCGCATCTGGTTTGCGTAAAACAAACAAAAATCCATCGCCTCACGGATGTCGCCATCGGCTTCCACCCAGGCCTTGCCGACCTCGAAAACCTCGAGCGCCGAAAGTTCGTAGCGGCGCCGCTCCATGATCGCAGCGAGGCGCTCGAGTAATTGCGCGCGTTCTTCGAATGTCGTCCGCCTCCAGGTCGCAAAGGCTTTTTTCGCTGCGGCAACCGCGCGCTCGGCTTCCGGGATTTCGCCGTGGGCCTGATACCCCACAACCTGGTCCGGATTGCTCGGGTTAATCGACGCGATCGTGTTGGCCGTCCAAATTTTCTCGCCATTGATGACGAGCGGATATTTCTGGCCGAGTGTTTTTTGCACTACCTCCAGGGCAGCGCGCATTTCATCCTGACTTTGTTTATAAACGAAGTTCACAAGCGGGGCGTTTTCATAGGCATCACGAGGCGACGTGTCAAGCGATGCGCCATTGGATGGTCGAGATTCGGTGGGCACGACAGCGCGCTCCCCTCCGTCAAGAGTGGCGCCATTTCCTAACGAGTTCATTGGGATCGCGCAAAAGTTCGGCCGCGGAAACGTTGTCCGAGAACTTTGCTCGCAAAAATCCTTCATTGGAAGTGTTTTCGAGCAGGCGCCTAACGAGATAAGACATGCCCGGCAACAATTCGCCGACCGGACAATATTCGCGCACCCGATAACCCATCGCGACCAGCGCGCGCTTGATCGGGCCGGCCATGCCGTAAAGCAGTTGGAATTCGAAACGACTGCGTTCGATGCGAGTTGCTTCGCCACGGCCTGCGCGTGAGCGATGCTGCGGACGTTGTGCGAACCGAAAGCGGCAGTGACGATCGATTCGTTCTCGAGAAGAATTTTTGTGAGCGCTTCGAAATTCGCGTCGCTCTGCGGCTTTTGTAGAAAGACCGGGATGGGCCAGCCGTTCTGCCGTCCTTTAATTTTTTCGTAGTCCCAATACGCGCCCTTTACCAGGCGCACGCTGAAACGCGTTCCGCGTTCGCGACCCCACGCGATCAGGTCGCTCAGATCGCGGCCGGAATCGCGCAAATAAGCCTGGATGACTATCCCAGCGTGCGGCCAATCGCGAAATTCATCCTCGGCAAAGAGCGTTTTCAAAAGCTCGAGCGTGGTATTTTTGTGCGCGTAAGCTTCCATGTCGAAATTGATGAACGCACCAAGCTCGCGCGCGCGGCGCAGAATCGGTCGCAACTTCGGCGCAAGATGCGCGATGGCATCGGCCGGGTCGGCCGGATTCA
>CAWGQU010000038.1:0-16148 GCA_963824795.1 uncultured Verrucomicrobiae bacterium
GTACTTGCTGGCGATTGCCACGCGCGCCCGAATCCACCATCAGGTAGACCGGATTCAATTCCTTGCGACCCTCGTTATGTTCGAGGGTGCGGAACATGACGCTCGAGATTTCGTCGCCAGCGTGTGTCCAAATGTCGACGATTTTGTTGTAACGCTCGCCATCGGTAATGATGCCTTTGCGATACTGTTGCTCGACCATCTTGATCTGCTTGTAAGCATTCGCGAGCTCGGTTTCCTTCTCCTTCGGAATGATCATGTCGGAAATTCCGATGGAAATTCCCGCCTTCGTCGCTTCCGCAAACCCAAGTTCTTTCAACCGATCAAGCGTTTCGACCGTTCCTTCCTGTCCGGCGACCTGATAGCAACGCCAGATAATATCGCTGAGCTGCTTCTTACCGGCAGCCTTGTTAAAAAATCCGAGTTTCTTCGGCCAGATTTCATTGAAAATGACGCGACCCGCAGTCGTTTCGAGAACGCGCGTGGTCGGATCGCCGTAGATCGTTTGCTCGCCCACATCGGGATTTTGAAACCGAATGCGGTCGTGCGTTTTGACTGCTCCATCCGTCATCGCGAACTCTACTTCAGTCGCATTTGCGAAGAGCGGGAGGCGTGTTTCGGCAGACGCTCCTGCGGCGCGTCGCGGATTCTGCGTCAGATAATAACATCCAAGCGTGATGTCTTGCGATGGTGTCGTAATCGGTTTGCCACTCGATGGTGAAAAAATATTGTTCGGCGCCAGCATCAGCATGCGCGCTTCCATTTGCGCTTCGACTGATAGCGGCACATGCACCGCCATCTGGTCGCCATCGAAGTCCGCGTTATAGGCGGTGCAAACGAGCGGATGAATCCGGATCGCTTCACCTTCGATCAATTGCGGCTCGAAAGCCTGGATGGAAAGACGGTGCAACGTCGGGGCGCGATTCAGCAGCACCGGATGCCCTTTCGTTACTTCTTCAAGAATGTCCCAAACCTCCGGCGTCTGGCGTTCGATCATCTTTTTCGCGCTGCGCACCGTGTGGACGTAGCCAAGATCTTTCAGCCGACGAATGATGAAAGGCTCGAACAACACGAGCGCCATTTTCTTGGGCAACCCGCACTGATTGAGTTTCAACTCCGGACCGATGACAATGACCGAACGACCGGAATAGTCGACGCGCTTGCCTAACAAGTTCTGACGGAACCGTCCGCCCTTGCCCTTGAGCATGTCGCTGAGCGACTTCAACGGACGATTGCCCGCGCCGGTGACAGAGCGGCCATGACGACCGTTATCGAACAACGCATCAACCGCTTCCTGCAGCATGCGCTTTTCGTTTCGGATAATGACGTCCGGTGTTTTCAGTTGCAGCAAATTCTTGAGACGATTGTTGCGGTTGATGACGCGACGATAGAGGTCGTTCAGATCGGAAGTCGCGAAACGTCCGCCTTCGAGCGGAACGAGCGGACGCAAGTCCGGCGGAATTACCGGCAGAACATCGAGCACCATCCAGTCAGGTCGCGCATGCGAGGATGCAAAGCCCTGCACTAGTTTCAAACGCTTCGCCAATTTCTTGCGAATCTGTTTGCTCTTCGTGTTCCCCATCGCCACTTCCAGCTCTTTGTTGAGCTTGTGCAGGTCGACTTCGGTAAGAAGTTTCTTCACCGCTTCGGCACCCATTCCCGCGACAAAATCTTCGCCGTATTGGTCCTGCGCTTCGCGATATTCGACTTCGTTGAGCAACTGCGTCTTCGTCAGCGGCGTCTTGCCGGGATCGATGACGATGTAATCCTCGTAATAGATGACGCGCTCGAGCTGGCGCGCGCTCATATCGAGCATGAGCCCGAGGCGCGACGGCATGCACTTGTAGAACCAAATGTGCGAAACCGGGACGGCAAGTTCGATATGCCCCATGCGTTCGCGACGCACGCGTGCAAGCGTCACTTCGACGCCGCAGCGATCGCAAATGACGCCTTTGTGCTTGATACGTTTGTATTTCCCGCACGAGCATTCCCAATCGCGCGTCGGCCCGAAAATTCGTTCGCAAAACAGTCCACCCTTTTCCGGTTTAAACGTCCGATAATTGATCGTCTCCGGATTCTTGACTTCGCCTTTGCTCCACGACCGCATCGTGTCGGAAGACGCGACGCCAATCGCAACCTGATCAAAACCAACCGCGCGTTCTTCGCCTACTAACTCACGCCAGGAATGTTCGTTCATTTATTTTCTTCTCCGCAAATTATTTTGAAATTTCTGTGCTGCATTTCCTTCCGCCCCGCCTTGTCATCCCGAGCGAAAGCGAGGGACCTCACGAACGTCCTTGAACGGATCGAGAGATGTTTCACTTCGCTCAACATGACCGGCAGCATTTACGCTACGTTCTCAAGGAAAGGGCTCGGCGCCTGGCCGCCGACTTTTACGTCGAGGCCTAACGACTGCATTTCCTTTATCAAAACGTTGAAAGATTCCGGTGTGCCCGCTTCGAGCGAATTGTCGCCCTTCACGATCGACTCGTAGATGCGCGTGCGTCCCTGCACGTCGTCCGACTTCACCGTGAGCAATTCCTGCAAGGTGTAAGCCGCGCCATACGCTTCCAGAGCCCACACTTCCATTTCGCCGAAACGCTGGCCGCCGTATTGCGCCTTACCGCCGAGCGGCTGTTGCGTGACTAACGAGTATGGACCGACCGCGCGCGCATGAATTTTATCCGCCACGAGGTGGCCGAGCTTCATCATGTAGATGTAGCCAACGACGACTTCCTGATCGAAAGGATCGCCCGTGCGTCCGTCGAACAGGCGCGACTTGCCGTTCTCCTGCACCCAGGTAAATCCGTCGACCTTCTTCGCATCCTTCAGGTATTCGCGAATCTTTGCTTCCGAGATTCCGTCGAACACCGGCGTTGCGACTTTGAATCCAAGCGCTTTTGCTGCGACACCCAGGTGCGTTTCCAAAACCTGACCGACGTTCATACGGCTCGGCACGCCTAACGGATTGAGAACAATCTCAACCGGCGTTCCGTCCGCCAAAAACGGCATGTCTTCTTCCGGAACGATTCGCGCGACGACGCCTTTGTTTCCGTGACGTCCCGCCATCTTGTCGCCAACGCTCAACTTGCGTTTGCTCGCGATGTAAACTTTGACCTGCTTGATCATTCCCGGATCGATGTCATCGCCGCTTTCGACGCGATCCATCGAGCGCTCACGCTCAAGTTCGAGCTCGGCAAATTTGTGCTCGTACGACGCGATGATCTCGCGGATCTTGTTGCGAATCGGGCTCGGGTCGATCTCGATGTGATCGTAAACCATCGCCAGCTTGCGCAGCAGCGTCTTCGTGATCTTGCGATTCGCCGGGATGATGATCTCGCCAGTTTCGGCGTTCACAACATCGAGCGGAATTTTTTCGCCGAGAAGAATGTTCGAAAGCGAATCCGTCAGCTGTTCGGTGAGCTCTTCTTTCTTTCGCTTGTGTTCTTCACCGATCGACTTGATCTGGCGCTTCGTTTCTGTCGGCGTCAGTTTTTCGCGCGCAATTTCACGGCGCGATGAAACTTTCACGTCCATAACGATCCCATAAGTCCCCGACGGAACAGTCAGCGACGTATCCTTAACGTCCGCAGCTTTTTCACCAAAGATCGCACGCAGGAGTCGCTCTTCCGGCGCCAGTTCGGTCTCACTCTTCGGCGTAATTTTGCCGACGAGAATATCGCCGGGTTTCACTTCAGCGCCTACACGAATAACGCCGTCCGGTCCAAGGTTGCGCAGCGCTTCTTCGCTGACATTCGGAATGTCACGCGTAATTTCTTCAGGCCCCAGTTTTGTATCGCGCGCGCCGATCTCAAATTCGTCAATGTGAATCGAGGTGTAGATGTCCTCCTTCACGACCTTCTCCGAGATCATGATGGCGTCTTCGAAGTTGTAACCGTTCCACGGCATGAACGCGACGAGGACGTTCCGACCGAGAGCGAGTTCGCCGTTGTCGGTATTCGGTCCGTCAGCAATGACCTGCCCCTTCTTCACATGCTGTCCTTGATGAACGATCGGCTTTTGATTCACGCACGTCCCCGCGTTCGAACGCATGAACTTTCTCAGCTCGTAAACGTGAATGCCGGCGTCATGATCGCTCTTTAATTTTTTGCGGCCTTCGGGCATGTGCCCGTCTTTGGTGACAATGATTTGATCAGCCGTGACCGACGCGACTTTTCCGCTTTCAATCGCCAGCACTACCGCATGCGAATCGCGGGCCACCTTGCCTTCCAGACCGGTTCCGACTAGCGGCGCTTCCGAAACAATCAGCGGCACGCCCTGGCGTTGCATGTTCGAACCCATGAGCGCGCGGTTGGCGTCGTCATGTTCGAGAAACGGAATCAAACCCGCTGCAACCGAAACGAGCTGCTTCGGCGAAACGTCCATGTAGTGGACTTTCGACGGTTCCACTTCCAAAAAGTCACCGCGATAACGAACGGAAACTTTTTCGCCAGTGAAATGTCCCTTGGCATCAATTGGAGCATTCGCCTGCGCGACGAGGAAGTTTTCCTCGCGATCGCCAGTTAGATAATCGACTTGATCGCTGACACGGCCCTTCTCCACCTTGCGGTACGGAGTTTCGATAAAGCCAAATTC
Organism: uncultured Verrucomicrobiae bacterium; assembly: GCA_963824795.1. Taxonomy (GTDB): domain Bacteria; phylum Verrucomicrobiota; class Verrucomicrobiia; order Chthoniobacterales; family UBA10450; genus JBBQFI01. Next base: position 4,594 of record CAWGQU010000038.1, read on the forward strand.
ATTGATCCGCGCGAAGGTGCTCATCGAGCTGATGAGGCCGATGTTTGGACCTTCCGGTGTTTCAATCGGACAAATGCGTCCGTAGTGCGACGGATGAACGTCGCGAACTTCGAATCCTGCGCGATCGCGGCTCAAACCACCGGGCCCGAGAGCCGAGAGACGACGTTTGTGCGTCAACTCCGCGAGCGGATTCGTCTGATCCATGAATTGCGAAAGCTGCGAGCGTCCAAAGAAATCGCGAATTACCGCGCTCAGCGCTTTCGGATTAATCAATTTTTGCGGCGTCATACCGTCGACGTTGATGTCGAATAAAGTCATGCGCTCTTTCACTAGTCGTTCGGTGCGAGCGAGACCAACGCGGCACTGATTAGCGAGCAGTTCACCAACAGTCCGAACGCGACGGCTGCCGAGATGATCGATGTCATCCAATGTACCTTCGCCACGGCGCAGATTGATCAAATATTTGATCGCCGCGATGAAATCTTTGTCGGTAAGAATGCGCTCGCCGAGATCGACGTCGATTCCCAACTTCTGATTCAGTTTGTAACGACCAACGCGACCGAGATCGTATTTTTTCGGGTCGAAGAAAAGACGCTTCAAGAGTGCACGCGCGTTCGCCACTGTCGGCGGATCCCCAGGGCGTAACTTCCGATAAATATCTTTGAGCGCTTCCTCCTGATCGTGCGCCGGATCTTTCTTCAGCGCTTTTACGACGGTGTCGTCATGCGAAATGTCGATCACCTTTACGTCTTTAATACCGAGGGCCATGATCTGACGCACAGTCGCGGCCGTGAGCGGCTCAAACGCGCGCGCAATAGTTGTCTCGCCATCGAGAACTTCTGCCGTCAGCACCTTCGTCGCGAGTTCCTCTTCGCCGACCTTTTCGCTTAGTTTCAGCGTCTCGATGTTGTAAAAAAGTTTGATCACTTCTTCATCGGAACCATATCCGAGGGCTCGAAGGAAAGTGGTCGCGAGAAACTTGCGGCGGCGTTTCCGGCGGTCGAGGTAGATGTAAAGGAGATCGCTCGTGTCGAATTGCACTTCGATCCAGGAACCGCGATCCGGAATGATGCGGAAACTGTAAAGGACTTTCCCGTTCAAATGGATGCTCGATTCGAACGCGATACCAGGCGAGCGATGCAGCTGGCTCACCACCACACGCTCTGCGCCATTAACGACAAAAGTTCCCTGCGGCGTCATGAGCGGGATTTCGCCCATGTAAACTTTTTCTTCTTTGACGCCTTTCTCTTCGCGCAGCTGAAAAGTGACGTGAAGCGGCGCGCTATAGGTTTGCCCTTCGCGCTGCGCTTCGAGCGAAGTCAGCTTCGGCTCGCCGATTTCGTAATGACTGAAATCAAGAACCGCTTTCTCGTCGTAGCTTTCGATCGGGAAGACTTCCTTGAAGACGGCCTGCAATCCGGAGTTTTTCCGTTTTGCGAACGGCACGTTCTTCTGCAGAAACTCGACGTATGAATTTAGCTGAACCTCGATCAGGTTTGGGGGCTCGATCCCCTCTTTAATAGTTCCGAATTCAATTCGTTCTGACATAGTTGGATCTGGACGACAAAACCTCTACGGATGTCTTGCAGACAAAGCCGCGAAGTTCGGGCGGTTAATGGTTAGGGCACTTACCCCAAAGGCGGAGAGCGCAAAAATGGCAGCAAATCGGTGGTCTGTCAACTCGACCTCACCGTTTTGTTGCCTTCCCTGTTTATTGTTCCGTCGTGCGCCGGGTTAAAAATAATTCCTATCTTTAACGAAAAGAGGTTCTGCCACACAGGGAGCGAGCGCGCAAGTTTTTTCTGCGCGCCGCTCGCTGCTAAAATTTCTCGATTACTTGATTTCGACCTTCGCGCCGGCCGCCTCGACCTTTTTCTTGATCTCGTCGGCTTCCGCTTTGGTCACGCCTTCCTTGATTGTCTTCGGCGCGCCTTCAACAAGAGCTTTGGCTTCGGCCAAACCGAGACCAGGAACAGCGGCGCGAACTTCCTTGATCACGCCAATTTTGTTCGCGCCCATTTCCTTGAGGATGACTTCAAAAGTAGTCTTCTCTTCCGCTGCTGGCGCAGCTGCACCACCACCTGCGGCTGGAGCGGCCATCGCCACTGGAGCTGCGGCGCTCACGCCCCACTTCTCCTCGAGTTGTTTCACTAAACCAGCAATCTCGAGAACGGTCAGTCCGCTGAGTTGCTCCACGATTTTATCTGTATCTGCCATTTTGTTTTCTCCAATTGCCGCGCACGAAAGCTTTCGCGCAATTAAGATCGACAGCCGCCGACCCGGTTAATTTTCTGTTTTGTTGCTCGAAACGCCATCACGGCGTCGCGAAAATTCTTATGCACTTGCCTCCGGTGCGGGCGGTTCTTCTTTCGCCGGTTCGGCCGCGGGCGTCTCTGTCTTCACTTCAGCAGCGGGCGCTTCCTCAGAAGCGGCCGCTTCAACCGGAGTTTCTTTTGCTTCCGGCGCAGGTGCCTCGGTTTCGCTGAGTCCGGAGCAGGCGCTTCCGGTTTCGCCGATTCCGCCGCGGGCATTTTGCTTGCCCTTGCGTTTAGCAATCTCGCGAACGCCGAGCCCGGTTCGTTCAGAACTCTTACCAAACGCGTCGCCGGAGCGAGTAATAGCCCGAGCAGTTGCGCAAGGAGCACTTCACGCGATGGAAGATCAGCCATCGCTTCCACATCTTTGCTCGGTAAAATCTCGCGATCGACAATGCCGACCTTCAGCGTCGCAATTTTGAATTCCGCGGCGAACGCTTTCAAAACTTTTGCGACTGGCGCGACATCCTTGTTCCCGGTCACGATCGCAGTCTGACCCGTCAATGAACTGCCAACATCCGGAAGACCGGAGTCGGCGATCGCGCGTTTCAAAAAGCTGTTCTTGATCACGTGCATTTCTGCTCCTGCGGGCGCGAGGCGATTCCGCAGCTCGCTGAACTGATCCACCTTCATCCGCTGGTAATCCGTGACGAGAACGAAGAGCGAATCTTTCAGCTTCGCCGAAAGATCGGAGACAATGTTCGCTTTTTCGGGTCTCATAAAATTTAAGTGCTCAAGTACGGTGACGGATCGAGATGCAAACCGGGAGACATGGTCGCGCTCAAAGTCATTCCTTCGAGGAAACGGCCTTTCGCTGTCGCCGGGCGCGCGCGCACGACTGCCTCGATGACTGCCGTTCCGTTTTCCACTAACGCAGTTTCCGCAAACGAAAATTTGCCGACGGGCACTGCAACGTTGCCGTTTTTGTCGAGTTTGAATTCCACGCGACCTGCCTTCACTTCGCCGACCGCCTTCGCCGTATCGTCGGTGACCGTGCCAGTTTTCGGATTGGGCATCAATCCGCGCGGACCTAAAACCTTGCCAAGTTTGCGGACTTCAGCCATCGCCGCCGGCGTCGCGATGGCGACATCAAAATCTTGAAAACCCTCCTGAACCTTTTGGATCATGTCCTTGAAGCCGACAAATTCGGCACCGGCTTCGGTCGCATCTTTCGCGGCCTTGCCTTCAGCGAAAACGAGAACGCGCACTGCCTTGCCACTTCCATGCGGGAGCGGGCAGGTTCCGCGCACCATTTGATCGGACTGCTTCGGATCGACCCCGAGACGAAATGAAACCGTCACGGTCTGATCGAATTTTGTCGGCGGCAACTTCTTCAAAGTCGAAACCGCATCAGGCAGGCTGTACGACTTTCTTCGGTCCACCTGTTCGGCGGCGGCGCGATAACGTTTACTGCGATTTCTTTGCATAATGATTTCAGTTCAAACGAGCTCGAAAGCTCTCCTGATTTAGTCCTGCCGCTATCCGAAGCGGCGGGCGCGTAAAGTAGCTGTCAGCGTGTCCCTGTCAAAGAGAAATTCGGACGATCCCGACGTTCGAATCGCTGGTCATCCTGAGCGAAGCGAAGGACCTCACGAAAGAGCATCGGCTACCGCTCCTGAGATCGCGAGGTCCCTCGCTTCACTCGGGATGACAACGCTTCAGAAGTTTTCGCACTAATCTCACTCCAGCGCCGACAATTCCTCAGGCATCTCAGCGGCCGCCGCCGTCGGCGACGTCGTCGCTGGACCGTTTCGGATAATCTTGCCGTCTTTCATCACGAACGAAACACGTTCCGTCGCGGTGATATCCTGTGTCGGATCACCGGGCATTGCGATGATGTCGGCCAGCTTTCCTTTTTCCAGCGTGCCGAGCTTTTGCGATACGCCTAACAAGTCGGCATCGACCGAAGTTGCAGAACGCAAGGCATCGATCGGCGTCATTCCAAATCCAGTCATCAACGCAAATTCCTTCGCGTTTTGTCCATGCGGGAAAACGGCCGCATCCGTCCCAAACGAAATCTTCACCCCGATCTTCACCGCGTTCCGAAACATTTCCGAGCGCGCATCCGCCGCCGCTTGTGCCTTCGCCTGCACCGCGGGCGGATACGTTTTCAAACGCGGCATGATGTATTCGGTCGCCAGCAACGTCGGCGTCAGGTACGTGCCCTTGCTCTTCATCAAATTCAGCGTGTCCGGTTTCAGAAACGAACCGTGCTCGATCGAATCAACGCCGGCCAGAATGGCATCGTGTCCCGCTTTATCGCCGTGGCAATGCACCGCCACTTTCTTGCGCAGCCGGTGTGTTTCATCCACGAGTGCCTTCATTTCCTCTGGCGAAAATTGCGGCACATCGACTTCGTCCTTCAACGAAAGAACGCCGCCGGAGACTGCAGCCTTGATCACATCCGCGCCATTCTTCACTTCGTAGCGGACTGCTTTGCGAATCTCCTCCGGACCATCAACGATTCCGTCTGTCCAATCCGGTTCGCGTCCGAACAGCATGTCGCGAAAGCCGTTGAACGGATCGAAATGACCGCCGGTCGCGCCGATGCCGTGGGTAGCGACTTGCATGCGCGGCCCTTCCACAAGGCCACGATTGATAGCGTTGCGTAACGAAACATCAGGGAAATCGTGCGTGTTGGTGATGCGGCTCCCGACATCGCGCACCGAAGTGAATCCCGCTTCAAGTGTCGCTTTGGCGTAGGCGATACATTCATACGCCATCTCCGAAACGTTAAGATCAAGCTCCTTGAGGCGGCGCTCATTATAGTTACCGGAATAATCGAGCGTGAGATGCGTGTGCGCGTCGATGAAGCCGGGTGACAACGTGGCGTCGCCCAAATCAATCACCTGCGCATCGGCGGGAATCTGCACGTTGGTTCCGACATCGGTGATCTGATTGCCCTGCACGAGCACGACTGCGTTACTCACGAGCGCTTTCGATTTGCCGTCGAAGAGATGCGCGGCTTTAAGCGCGATGACGCGATCCGCCGCGAAAGCGGTTGCTGCGACGAAAAAGACGAACGCGAAGAGAATTCGCAAGAGGCGAGAAGAGTTCATCCAGCGCATATAAAACGCGTCGATTACAAATCAAGCGCCGCTATAGGGAACAATTTTCCGCAACCCAGCGCAAATATTCCGGCGAGCCATTGTCGATGCGAAACGAAATGATCTCAGGCGTTTCGTATGGATGGAGTGATTTCAATTTTTCCTGAAATGCAGCAAAGCGATTCGCTGTCGTTTTAAAAAAGACGATCACTTCGCTTGCCGTTTCGACTTCGCCTTTCCAGCGGTAAATCGAATCGACTGTCGAGGCGACGTTGGCGCAGGCTGCAAAGCGGCCAACCACCAATTCTTCCGCGATCCGCTGCGCCGTGCCACGATCGGGAAACGTGCTCAGCGCGAGCAAAATTTCATCCGCCTCGCCTGCGTCGCCATGCGAAAGCATTGCCGGCATGGCATTCGTTAGGCTGGAACGAGCGCCGCACGTCGGCAAATCCAGCCGCCGCCGAGTACGACATCACCATCATAGATCACCGCAGCCTGTCCCGGCGTGACCGCTTTTTGCGGCGAATGCAATCGCACTTGCGCACGATTCTGTGGTAGCGATGTCACCGTCGCGCGCGTGCCAGCGTGGGCATAACGAATCTTTACGTCGCATTCGATACTCTGGGGAGCGCACGCGCCTCGCGTGCCCATCTCGGCGCCTCGCCGAGATGAATCTTCCGCTGAAGCGGCCGGCGAGGCGCCGTCCGCGGCACGCGAGGCGCGTGCGCTCCCCAGAATCCAGTTTACGCGATCGATTTCGAAGTCATCGGAAATCACATCTTCCGCGCCACCGACAATCACGCGATTTTTTTCTGCATCGATATCAACGACGTAACGCGGCTGCGCCGAGCCGCCGGGTAAACCTTTGCGCTGCCCGACCGTGAACATTTCGATCCCATCGTGTTCGCCGAGAAAATTTCCCGACAAATCGTAGATCCCACCGGGATGAAATTCATTTTCGCCCAGATGCGAGCGCAGAAATGTCTTGTAATCATTCCCCGGCACGAAACAGATTTCCTGGCTGTCGACCTTATCGGCCACCTTTAAGCCTAACGAACGTGCGATTTCCCGAATGGCCGGTTTCGACATTCCGCCGAGCGGAGTCAACGCACGCCGCAATTGTTCCTGTCTCAAGCTGAAAAGGAAATATGACTGATCCTTGCGTGCATCGACACCTTTCCGCAGCACCGCGCGCTCGCCATGATGCTCGATAATCGCATAATGCCCCGTCGCGATGTAATCGCAGCCGAGCGCTTCCGCCTTGTTCCAAAGATTCCCGAACTTCAGCTTCTCATTGCACATCACACACGGATTCGGCGTCCGGCCTGCCTGGTATTCGCTCGAAAAATAATCGATTACGAGCTTCTCAAACTGGTCCGCTTCATCGACTACGTAATGCGGAATGCCTAACGAGTGAGCCACATTGCGCGCATCGGCCACCGCCTGCGGGCCACAGCATTTATCCTCCGCGCGCGAGATGCAGTCCTGCGGCCAAACCTTCATCGTCACGCCGACCACATCGTAGCCCTGCTCGCGCAAAAGATAACCGGCCACGCTGGAATCCACTCCACCGCTCATGCCGAGTAAAACGCGCTGTTTGTTGCTGCTCATTTGACGCCGAGGAACTTCGGCGAATCGCCAACCCAGTCAACGCGCCGGTGATCGAGCTCTCCGAGCTCGATGTTAATTCAGGCGGCAATGCCGCATTTGTTTAACATCGTCCTCGGAGAGGCCGATCCACCTTATCTCACCGCCCGACTAACGAACGGGCTATTGCGCAAGGTAAACCGCCAGTGAAAATCCTTCGACCGGCTGATACCGATCCGTGGATCAGTTACTACATCTATCTCATCCGATTCTCGCGCGAGAAAATGATGGCGCGGATCGCGGCACAGATCGATTTCGTGATGGCGCGCGTCGATGTCGAGCGCTTGCGTTAACTTGCCGGGCCCCGAACACAAGCGGTGTAAATCTTCGACACCGCGTCGGGATTTCATCAGACTTATTCCGCGCGTCGGTTGGAGAGCGCGAACCAGGATCAACCCATTTCGCGGACCGCTTTTGACCAAGACATTAAGCATCCAGTGCACGCCGTAGTTAAAATAGATGTAACAAGCGCCCGCTTTATTCCGCTCGATGAAACTGCGTGCACTGGGACGACTAAACGTGTGCGACGCTTCGTCGTTCTCCGCGAGGTAAGCTTCCGTCTCGACGATCAACCCTGCGCAGCGCCCCCATACGAGCGTCGTGCCGATCAATTCGGACGCACAGACTAGCGGATCTGTTTGAAAAAATTTTCGTGATAGCACGAGACTGCTTCAATTAAACGCACAGCCCAACTCTGTCATCCCGAGCGAAGCGAGGGACCTCACAATGAAACCGGCGGGATGATTCGCGACGTTCTTCGCTGCGCTCAGAATGACAACACTATTTTTTCAAACGTGCTTCTAGCGCTGTTCCCCTACCGCTCCTTAGCGCGACTGAAGAGCTCGAACGTCGGTGCAATCAAGCCAAGTTGTTGGAAAAAGCCGAGCGACTCTACCAAGACCCAGTCTTCCGCAATTTTTCCACGCGCGATTCGGTGGACCGTCATCATGCGAATGGTGACCGGCTTGTTGGTCGGCGGAATCTCGAGCCACATACCCGTGTGCGTGCCTTCCATCAGAGTTTGCGTGAAGACTTTGTCGTCCGCGGAAATTACCTGCTCGATTGTGAATTTCAGATCAGGAAAACCACGCAACCATTCAGCGACATGCGTCTTCATCTCGTTCGGCCCGCGCACTATTGATGTGGTGGCAGCGCCGGAGCGCAGTTGATGGGTCCGGCAATCGCGCGCAATTAATTTGTCGGCCAGCTCGACCTTGCGGCCGTTCCAGAGTTCCTCAATGAAACGCCTAACGAGTCGTTGATTCGCGTCCGCCTCTGAATCAGGCGGTGCGGCCGCAGCAGTTCTTGTATTTTTTCCCACTTCCGCACGGGCACGGTTCATTCCGGCCGACTTTCGGCATCGCCCGGCGAATCGGCAAATCGAGTTTCACTTCGCCGGCGCCATCGCCGTTTCCCTCCACGCCGGCGATGGCGCCGACCGGTTGCGGTTCACGGACGCGATCCGATGCTCCGGTCGGCGAAGTCGGCGCATGTTCGCGCATGAGAAATTGCGGCAAGGTCGCGAGGAAATTTTCGAATGCCTGCAAGTTCGATGTGCTGCGGAAAAGATTGTGCAGCACTTCGTTCTTAATGTTGAACATCAACTCGGTGAACATCTCGTAGGCTTCGGCCTTGTATTCCACAAGCGGATCCTTCTGCGCGTAGGCGCGCAGATAAACGCCCTCGCGCAACGCGTCCATGGCGTAGAGATGTTCCTGCCAGAGTCGATCGATCGCGTTAAGAATGATGTAACGCTCCAGGCTTTTCACCGCCGTCGGTTCTTCATGCGAAGATTTCCGCTCGTAAGCGTCCTTGATTTTCTCGATCAAAAATTTCGTATTCTCTTCAACCGATCGAGTTTCGAACTGTGCGCGTTCTTTCGTTAGGCCGAGGGGGAACGTCGTGTTCACCCAATGCAACAAGCCAGTGTAGTTCGGCTCCGCGGTTCGCTCGTCGCCGAGATATTCCTTCACTTTCGCGGGCACCGCTTCATCGATGACCTCGTAAATCAGCGGACGCGGTTCTTCCGCGTCGATCACTTCATTGCGATAGCCGTAAACGACTTCGCGCTGATTGTTCATCACGTCGTCCATGTCGAGCGTGCGTTTGCGGATGAGATAATTGCGTTGCTCGACGCGTTTCTGCGCGGTCTCGACTGATTTGTTCAGCCACGGATGCTCGAGCTCCTGGCCTTCTTCGAGACCGAAGCGCTCCATGATTCTCGTCATGCGATCGGCGGCGCCGAAGTTGCGCATGAGATCGTCTTCGAAGCTGACATAGAAACGCGAATTACCCGGATCGCCCTGGCGCGCGCAGCGTCCGCGCAATTGCCGATCGATGCGGCGCGATTCGTGACGCTCCGTGCCGATAACGAATAATCCACCCGCGTCGGGAACGCCCTGGCCGAGCTTAATGTCGGTACCGCGACCCGCCATGTTTGTAGAAATCGTGACCGTACCCGGCTGGCCCGCGCGCTGCACGATCTCCGCTTCCTGCATGTGAAATTTCGCGTTGAGGACGTTGTGCGGAATCTTTTCGCGTTTCAACATTCGGCTCAGTAGTTCACTCGCTTCCACGCTCACGGTGCCGACCAGCACTGGTTGCTGTTTGGCGTGGCAATCTCTGATCTCGTTGATGACCGCGTTGTATTTTTCGCGACGCGTTTTGTAGATGCGATCGTTATGATCTTTGCGCGCGACGGGCCGATTCGTCGGAATCACGGCGACATCGAGTTTGTAAATGTCGTGAAACTCGTTCGCTTCCGTCTCGGCAGTTCCAGTCATGCCGGCAAGTTTGTGATAGAGCCGGAAATAATTTTGAATCGTGATCGTGGCCAGGGTCTGCGTTTCGCGATCGATCTGCACGCCTTCCTTCGCTTCCACCGCCTGGTGCAGACCATCGCTCCAACGGCGCCCCGGCATTTTTCGTCCGGTATATTCGTCAACGATGACGACCTTGTTTTCCTCAATCACATACTGCACATCTTTTTCGAAGAGGCAGTAAGCGCGCAGCAACTGCGAGATATTGTGGATGCGCTCGGCTTGCGCGTCGCAATGCTGCTGGCGGTCCGTTTTCCTTTTTTCTTTTTCTTCGTCGGAGAGCGCCGGGTCCAAATCGATCTCGGTAAATTCGCTGATCAAATCCGGGAGCACGAATGAATCGGGGTCGTCCGGATTCAGGAATGCGCGCCCTTGTTCCGACAAATCCGATTCCTGCGATTTCTCATCGATCGTGAAAAACAATTCTTCTTTCAGCGCGAAGAGTTCCTCCTTGCGCGAGTCCTGATAAAACTGCAGCTCGGCTTTATCGATCGCTTTGCGCTTCTCCGGATCTTCCATCATGCGCAGGAACTGCTTGTTGCGCGGCTGCCCGAGTTTCACCTTGAACATGAGCAATCCGCCGGCTTCGAAATCGCTCTTGTCGAACGCCTCCTTGGCTTCACTCGCCAGGCGATTGACCAGCATGTTCTGCTTGCGCACGAGCTGTTCGATGAGCGGCTTCCACTTGTCGTATTGATGCGTCGAAACCGTCGCCGGTCCGCTGATGATGAGCGGCGTGCGCGCTTCATCGATTAGGATGGAGTCCACTTCATCGACGATGGCGTAATTGTAACCGCGCTGGACTTGCTGCTCGCGCGTCGTGGCCATGCCGTTGTCGCGCAGATAATCGAAACCGAATTCGGAATTCGTCCCGTAGGTAATATCCATCGCGTATTGTTCGCGACGAACCTCGGGCGGCTGATCGTGTTGAATGACCCCAACCGTGAGACCGAGAAATTTGTAAAGCTCGCCCATCCACTCGGCGTCGCGCCGGGCGAGGTAATCGTTCACCGTGACAAGATGCGCGCCGCGTCCGGTCAGCGCATTGAGATACAACGGCAACGTCGCGACCAAGGTCTTGCCTTCGCCGGTCGCCATTTCGGCGATGCGCGCGCGATGCAGAACGATGCCGCCGATCAGCTGCACATCGAAGTGCACCATGTCCCACGTCATCGGCTGTTCGCAGACTTCGAAAGTGTGCTGCCGCTCGGTCAAACGCCGCGCCGCATTTTTCACCACCGCGAACGCTTCCGGCAGAATTTCATCCAGCTTCTTCCATTGCTCCGTTATCTCCGGAATGGCAGCCAGCTCCTGCTGCCAGGCAACAGTCTTGGCGCGAAGCTCATCGTCCGAGAGCGCCTTAAACTGCTCGTCGAATTCGTTAATCTGCCGCGCGATCGGTCTCAGACGCTTGATCTCGCGCTGATTCTTCGACCCAAGAATTTTCTTTAAAATCCAATTGACCATTGAGCGTGTAATATTGACGAGATTCCCTCATTTGTCATTCCGAGCGAAGTCGAGGGAACTCTATGGTTGGGGCTCTGCACAGGCCTTGCGGGTCCTTCGCTTCGCTCAGGATGACTCGTTGGTAAACTTCCCGGCATTGTGTGAATATTTTTTCCAGCTAGAATCTGCCCAATAAAGAAGATAATTTGACAAACGAAAGCGCCGGCTGCAGTCGGTCCGTATTCACAAGCAGTTCGCGCGGGCTCGATGGTTTTTTGCGC
>CAWGQU010000039.1:0-13947 GCA_963824795.1 uncultured Verrucomicrobiae bacterium
CAGATCTGCTTCCGCACACGCAGCCAGATCGCTCGTCACGTCAATGGAGGAAGGCAATTTCGCGCCGGGAAGGTAATCAGGATTTTCGCGAGTCGTCTTGATCCTTTCGACCCGATCGGAATTATGTCCCCAAAGTGTGATCTTTTTTTCCTGCTTCGCCCAAAGAACCGCGAGCGCCGTGCCCCAACCTCCCGTACCAACAATTCCAATCCGTTGCAAAGTCATCGGCGCGTAAAACGTTGCTCGGTTCCCCTAACGAGACGCGCAAAATTTGAACGGTGCCGCCAGCACACCATGGTCGCAAGGACGATCGCAGAATAAAAAATGACAGCACTGTTCATCATGTGAAATCTCAACAGTATCCCAATCGCAGTTGGTAAAGCCACCGCTGCGATTACCGACGCGACGGAAACGTAGCGGGTCAATTCAAAGACAACAATCCACACCACCACGGCAACAAGCGTTGCCACTGGGGCCAAGCCCAACATCGTGCCCGCAGAAGTGGCGACACCTTTCCCGCCTTTGAATTTTAACCAAACCGGAAACGCGTGCCCGAAAACACAAAGAAGCGCAGCAAGAATTCCAAACCAATCCGGATGCAAGCGAGTCGTCTCGAAACGTTCCGCGAGAAAGATAGCCAGACGAACAGCGAGAAAGCCTTTGAACGCGTCACAAAAAAACACGGCGTAGCCGTACTTTTTTCCGAGCACACGCAATACATTCGTTGCACCGATGTTGCCGCTACCGTGTCGACGCACGTCCACGCCGCCAAGTCGCCCAGCGATGAACCCACTCGGAAACGAGCCTAGTAGATAGCTGATGATCGCGACCGTGATGAAGATAGACACGAAAAATGGCCCAAGTATTTACAACAATTGCGCGCCGGAGGAGCGCCCTCTTGCCACCATGTTAGTAAGACGTAACTTACTGTTTGACAGCCAAATAGATAATGTTCTTATGTCCGCGACCGGGACGCCCTTAATTCTGCTCGCCGCCTCGAGAGTGGTTGGTCGAAAACGCACGAGCTTCTCCCGCGTTTCGCGCCGAATCCCAGTGATAATGCTGTAGTCTAGCTCGGGAGGAAATCGCTCGTCTCTCAGGTTTCGTGACTGCCGATTTTGCCGCGATTGGCGCTGGACGTACCCTTCTACCTTCGCTTCGATTGCAATAAGGTCCCAAAAATCTGCGGAAGCCTGTTTAAGAAGGTCCACCGGAAGTTCACTTAGGCAGAAACTGCAGCTTTTCATTCTTTGCCACAATCGCTCGCCGCCGATTTTTTGCTCCAACGCCATCCCGCGCAGAGTTTCGAGCCTTCTTTTCTTCTGAAGAAATATTTCGTGTTGAGAGGCCGTAACTGTTCCGACCGCAAAACCTCGTTCGGTAAGGCGTTCATCCGCATTGTCGTGACGAAGACTTATTCTGTCTTCAGCTCGACTCGTAAAGAGTCGATAGGGTTCGTCGATTCCGCGCGTAACGAGATCGTCGATCAAAACGCCCATATACGCTTCCGATCTCTGTAGAACGAATGGAGGTTCTCCGCGGATTCTTAAGGCGGCATTGATTCCCGCGATCAAGCCCTGCGCCGCAGCCTCTTCGTAGCCCGAAGTGCCATTGATCTGACCGGCAAAATAGAGGCCTTCGACGAGTTTGGTTTCTAACGTGTGGTCAAGCTGTGTGGGCGGAAAATAATCGTATTCGACAGCGTATCCGGGCCGGAGAATTTCAACATTCGCCAAACCAGGTATCGTTTTTAGAAAGGCCAGCTGAACGTCGTAAGGTAAGCTCGTCGAGACGCCGTTGACGTAATACTCGTCGGTATGTTTCCCCTCGGGTTCCAGAAAAATCTGATGACTGTCTCGGCCGGCAAACTTGACGACTTTGTCCTCTATCGAAGGGCAATATCGGGGCCCCGTCCCAGCGATCTGGCCAGAATACAAGGCGGATTTTTCCAAATTCGCGGTGATGACGTCATGGGTCGCCGGCGTGGTACGCGTGATCCAGCATGGCAACTGTTCCACGTGGAACGTGCCGTTCTCATCGTAATTGAGCGTGAAGATCTCAGCCGACCCCGATCGATGGATAGGCAGAAAACTGAAGCGCGGAGGTGGATCATCTCCATTTTGAATTTCGCAAAATGAGAAATCGATAGAGCGTCGGCTTATTCTACAAGGAGTTCCTGTTTTAAATCGACCGACCTCGAAACCAAGCGACCGAAGGTTTTCGCTTAACGTCGAACTCGACTCGGCCATCCGACCACCCGATTTCGTTCTGTCTCCCACGTGGAGCAGGCCGCGAAGAAAAGTTCCTGCCGTAATTATTACGGCCTTACCGCGAAATATTGTTCCAAAATCAGTTTCTACGCCTCTTACATGTCCTCTTTCGGTAATAAGACGGCTCACCGCACCTTGCTTAACATCTAATCCTGGCTGCCTTTCGATCATCGCCTTCATCCGAAACTGATAGGCCTTCTTATCGCACTGTACCTCTCGGAGAACGGACGCTCGGACCTTTTGACTTATTTAAGAGCCGGAACTGAATGCCAGTGGCATCGGCGTTCGACCCCATTACACCGCCGAGCGCGTCGATCTCCCGCACCACGTGTCCCTTGGCAGTGCCGCCGATCGCCGGATTGCATGACATTTGCGAAATCGTATCCAGGTTTTGGGTGAGCAGTAGTGTGCGACCGCCAATTCTCGACGCCGCCAAAGCCGCTTCCACCCCAGCGTGTCCACTACCAACGACTATGACATCCCACTCACTGTCAGCTGTCATGTTTTCGATAATACACTTGTAATCAAATTGTTACGATGCCACAACAGGATTGGCTGCCTCTCGCTGCTCGGGCACCTTCTCTTCGGCTCGCTCCGTATTCTCAAGGAGACGTCGGGCAATTCGCCCCATAATCAGAACCAATACCGTCAATGAAACAAAGCCGAAACCCCAGACAATATATTCCACCATGTGTGGGTGCGTTTTGCCTCGAAAAAGATTCAAGCCCAGTTGACCGAGCGTTCCCAAATAAGCATACAAAAACAGACCAGGAGCCTGACCGATTGCAACCCAAAGCATGCACGTCCGAAAACGTATTGTCGTTAGGCCGTAAAGGTAGTTGAGTAAGCTGGTCGGGAAGAGTGGGTGCAGCTGACTCAACAGAATTATTTTCCAGCCTTCTCTCCGAACGGCGGGCTCGAGTGCTTCATAAGTCGAGGTCCGCAATAGTCTTCTTCCCAGCCAGCTCCGACCCGCCACACGGCTAAGAAAAAACGACAGCGCGGCTCCTGTCACATTCCCGACCAAAATGATTAAGAAACCCCACCAAAGTCCAAAGAAAAACCCGCCCCCGATACTCAAAATACCTCCCGGCAACAGCAGAACATTGCAGCACGCATAGAGCAGGGGGTAACAGATTGCGCTCCATATTCCCCATTGCATGACGCGCTGCTGAATAGCGGCGATAGAGTCCGCCACAGGAAGCGCATGCCGAATCCAGACCGCACAAATCAGAGCGACCAGAAGACTTCCAATTTGAATGTAGAGTACGCGGCGGCGTGCGTTCTTCATTCTAAATATTTTCGATCTCCAAGACCCGCGTGCAAACGCCATGCGCTCCGTTGCCGTCTCATAGTTAAGCAATGCTTTAGCACCAGATCGGTAGCGTAGTGCGACAAAGTCGGGAAAACCATTCTCTATTGCGCGATTTCCCGCAAAACAACGCGAAGGCGAAAGTTCCTAACTACTTTGGCGCAATCGCAAAGACCCGCGCAGGAAATCCTGACCCGCCCTTTGGTTTCGGAAACGTTGCGATGACCATCGCTCCTGATTCAGGTAGCTGATCCAAATTCGTAAGCAATTCAATCTGATAATGGTCGTGGCTCAGAATGTAGGTTTCCAAAGAGTAATCGTCTTTCGTCGTAGCGATTCCTGGATCCGTATCAGTTGTCTCATGTCCTGAAGCAGTAACCTTGCGTTCTTCATAGAGAAATTTGAGCGCCGGCATGCTCCATCCTGGATAATGCGCAACGCCTTTGCTGTCCTTATTCTCCATTTTCTCAGCGTCAGGCCAACGCTTCGACCAGTCGGTGCGCATGGCCACAAATGCGCCCGTCGGAATTCTCCCATGTTGCTTTTCCCATTCCTTCAGGCGTTCGACTGTTAAGGTGTAGTCCGCATTCTTCGCCACCTCCTCATGCACGTCGACCACGACGAGTGGAAGAATCATTTCTTTAAGCGTGATTTGGTCAACTGTTCTTCCCCCGCGCGCAAAATGCGCTGGTGGATCGACATGCGTGCCCCATTGTCCAACATGTGAAAACATTTCCGCAAAAAAACCGGCACCCAATGATCCCCGACCTTTGTCGAAGGAATAAATCACCTCGCGTTTCTCATCGGGGAAACCTGGCCAATGCGGAATTCCCGGAGCAAACGCATGCGTCAAATCCACCAATCTTTTCCCAACAAGAACACGCTGTATCTCCAGAAGCGACAACTCTTCAACACGCTTCGCTTCCGCAAGGGAACACCATGCAAGAAACACAAGCATGAGGAGCCATGAACGATTCATTCGTCCTTGTTAATGCAATACAGAATAAGAGGCCAACAACTTCGAATATTGCCCAATATTTTCTCGTCTGTCTGTGTTCATGACAGTTTGCTGGCGCTGCAAATCATCTTATCGACAAACCAGCTTTCCCGGGCGACAAACCAACTTATTCGCACACTTAAGATTAAGGTTAGTTGCGTTTATAAGAGAGAATTCATTTTAAAGCTGTGCACAATTTAAATTCCAGCCTTCAGTGAGATGACCACACTCTTCTGAACAATGAGTCAGCTCGCGAAAGAAGTTTCTCTTTCAAACACCGCAGAAATTAGTGCGGTCATTCCCAGACAAATCCCGCCAGTAGAAAGCTCCAGAACCACGACGAAGCGAACAGGACGAAAGTTTATTCGAGCGCTTTGCCTGGCTCTATATATTCTGTCGCGAAAAACTTTTTCGCGATGACACAGAGCGGATCATTGCCGGACTCTGGCCGAATTGGAGTCCGTCGAGGGAAACGCGCTTGATCGAATTGGGGTGTGGTCCCGGCTTTTATTCCTGCCGCTTGGCCAGCCGGTTTCCGCAGTTGTCTGTATTGGGTGTTGATAGCTCGGAGAAGCAATTAGAATGGGCTCGGGGGAAGGCTCGCGCGCTAAACCTCGCAAATTGCGCTTTCGAACGCTTCAATGTTTTAGCGCTGTCGTATGGTGACGAAAGTTTTGATAACTTGATTGCATCAAGGCTTCTAACAATCCTGCCAGTTCGCGAAAAAGCAGTAGCTGAGATGTTCCGAATTCTGCGGCCTGGCGGGAAGTGCTTTGTCGCGGAACCGCGTTATTCCTTTTGGGCATCTCTTCCTCTTTTTGCCATGTGGATGCTTGCTGGCGTGACGCGCTACGAAAATGGTTATCGTGAACCACGGAAAGCGTCGGTCTTATCGCAGACAGCATTTAAGAGCCTCTTTGCCACCCAACCGTGGAAAGACATGCGGACGTGGCAGGACGGACGCTATCAGTACGCCCTTTGCGAGAAGAGCTAAAACTGCCTCACCGCATTGACGCAATCGTAGCCCGTGGAGCAGCGTGTTCTAAATCCTCAAACCTCACCGCGGATTCGCGCCGGCTCCTGTGCTCTCGCCATCATGACGAAAGCGCCTCGCGCAGGAAACGTAAAAACGCGTTTAACTCCACCGCTAACTCCTGAAGAAGCTGCAGCGCTGAACATATGCTTCTTACGCGATATTGCCGCTGCGATCGCGCAAACGACGCGGGACAGCAATGCATTGGGAATCGCCGTTTACACGCCGGTCGGAGCTGAGCATTCATATTGCGGAATTTTACCGGACGATTTCAGTCTCGTCGCGCAACGTGGCGAGAACTTTGGTGACCGCTTATTTTTGGCTGCGGAAGATCTTTTCCAACTCGGCTTCGAATCGTTATGCCTGATTAATTCGGATAGCCCAACAGTGCCGCCGCACGTTTTTCAGGAAGCGGTGCAAGCGTTGGCAAATCCCGGCGACCGAATCGTACTCGGTCCTTCTGACGACGGCGGATATTACCTGATCGGACTTAAGAAATTACATCGCAGAGTTTTTGAAGAGATCGACTGGAGTACCGAAAAAGTCTTGAAGCAGACAATCGAACGGGCTGCGGAGCTGCAGTTGGATGTCCACCTATTACCCGCGTGGTTCGACGTTGACGATCGTGCAACATTGCAACGGTTATGCAGGTCCCTCTCGCAACCGGCTCCTGACGAAAACGCGCCAGCGACGAAGCAATTCCTGGAAGATCTCATGGCACAAGGAGGACGCGAGCGGATTTGGCCTAACGAATGAAAAAACGGAAAGCGCTTGTGACTGGCGGAGCTGGCTTGATTGGCTCACACATTGCTGACTTGCTTGTGCGCGAAGGCTGGTCGGTGCGCATCCTGGATAATCTTGAGCCGCAAACGCACCGTCGCGGGAAGCCGGCGTGGATTTGCCCGGATGCCGAATTTATTGAGGGGGATTTGCGCGATCGCGCTGCGATCACGAGCGCACTCGACGATATCGATATCGTCTTTCATCAGGCCGCGTATGGCGGATACATGCCGGAGATCGTGAAATTCGTTCATGTAAACTCGTTAGGCACAGCGCAAATGCTGGAAGTGATCCGCGAGAAAAATCTGCCGGTTAAGAAGATAATCGTTGCGTCATCGCAGGCGGTTTACAGTGAGGGTGCCGGGATTTGCCCTCGTGATGGGCTTGTTTTCCCTGGAGTTCGTCCGGTGGAACAACTGCAGACGGGGGATTGGTCGGTGCATTGTCCGCTGTGTGGCGCCGTGACTGAAAGCGCACCGACTCCCGAGAACGCGCCCGTTGGCGGAGAGACCGTTTACGGCCTGACGAAGGTCGATCAGGAAAAGCTGGTCCTGCTTTGGGGAAAACAAATCGGTATTCCGACGGTCGCGCTTCGCTATTCCTGCACCTACGGGCCACGCCAATCGATCTTCAATCCTTATACAGGCGTGATCGCGATCTTTTGCACACGGCTTCTGAACAATTTGCCGCCGGTTTTTTTCGAAGACGGCGAGCAAACGCGCGACATGTCTTTTGTGGAAGACATTGCTCGCGCCAATCTGCTCGTTGCTAACGCCGATGCACTCGATGGGATGGCGGTAAACGTCGGTAGCGGCCGCGGAGTCCCGGTTCGTGAAATGGCTGCGCTGATTTCCGATGCGCTCAACATCCATATCGCGCCGGAGATCAATGGCGAATTCCGCCCCGGCGAAATGCGTCACCTAACGAGTGGAACGGACCGCATTCGCGCTGTCGGCTACGAACCGCAGGTTGATCTCGCCACCGGCATCGGCCGTTATCTGGATTGGATTCGAGCGCAATCTGATGTACGCGATTACTTCAGCGAAGCCGCGACTATTCTCCGCGACAAAGGCATTGTTCACCGCGTAAGATCGAGCGATGAGCGACGCAGCAGCCAGTCCTGATTTCAACTCGCTCATCGTCGAGCACGCGCGCAAGGATTTCCCGCTCCTCGATGCTGGAATGAGTGTGGCCGCTGCGCTCGATCGGATCCGGCGTGAAGGCGTGGGCGAGCGCGTGATTTATTTTTTCGCGCTCGATGCGGAGAAGAAGCTTGTCGGCGTTCTGCCGACGCGACGTTTACTTACGGCTCCGTTGGAAAGTCGCCTCGATGAAATCATGGTTCGGCGTGTGATCGCGATTCCTGCGAGCGCAACTGTCTTGGAGGCATGTGAATTTTTCGTGCTCTACAAATTTTTCGCCTTTCCCGTAGTCGACGATCAACGTCGCGTCATCGGCGTCGTGGATGTGAGTTTGTTTGCCGAAGAAATGCTGGAAGCCGGAGAACGCGAGGAGGGTCAGCATCCTCCCGTTCCGAGCGAAGATGTGTTCGAAGCGCTTGGTTTTCATCTCGCGCAAATTCGCGGAGCGTCGCCCTGGCGCGTCTTTCGCTATCGATTTCCGTGGTTGCTCGCCACGGTTGCAGCGGGAACCGCATGTGCGCTACTGGCAGGTGCATTCGAAGCCACTCTCGAGGGCAGTCTCGTCATCGCATTTTTTCTCACCATGGTTCTTGGCTTGAACGAGAGCGTGAGCATGCAATCGATGACGCTGACCATTCAGGCGCTACGTGTGCAAACGCCGACGCGCGGTTGGTTTCTCGAAAATCTGCGCCGCGAAAGTGCGACGGCGCTGCTCATTGGTCTGGCATGCGGATTTATCGTGGCGATCATCGTTTGGTTGTGGCGCGGTGATATAAACGGCGCGCTCGTTGTTGGCATCAGCATCGTCGTCTCACTCTTCATGGCCTGTGTTTTCGGATTCAGCGTTCCCTCCGTTCTTCATGGATTGAAACTTGATCCGAAAATTGCGGCCGGCCCCGTCACACTCGCGGTCACCGATTTCTTCGCTCTGACTTTCTATTTCTCGCTGGCCTCGCTTGTTCTTTGATGAATGCGACAAATGTGTCGGTCGTCATTCCGGCGCTAAACGAGGAGGATCCGATTGGCGATGTCGTGCGAGCTTGCCTAACGACTAGCGTGCCTGACGAAGTGATCGTGGTGGATAACGGCAGCACAGATCGCACGGCGGAACGTGCACAAGCTGCCGGCGCGAGAGTAATTTCCGAGCCAACACCAGGCTACGGACGCGCGTGTGCTGCTGGAGTACGTGCACTTTCTCCGCAAACTCAGGTCGTTGTCTTTCTCGATGGCGACGGAAGTGATTGTCCAGAATTGATGGAACAACTCGTTAGTCCAATCGCCTGCGGACAATATGATTTTGTCATCGGGTCTCGTACGCGCGGCAAGCGCGAACCGGGAAGCATGAACTTGCAGCAAATTTTCTCGGGACGTGCTGCGGGGTTTTTGCTCCGACTTCTCTATGGCGCGCATTACACCGATATGTCTCCGTTTCGCGCCATTCGTCGTGAGGTTCTGGATCAGCTTGGCATGAAAGAAATGACCTACGGCTGGAACCTGGAAATGCAGATGCGTGTTGCGCGCGCACGTCTGCGAATTCTCGAAGTTCCTGTCGATCATCGGCGACGCGCTGGCGGCGAATCGAAAGTTTCCGGTACGCTGCGTGGAACCTTTGTCGCCGGCGCGCGAATTCTTGCCACGCTGGTGCGGATCGCAGCTGAAGGAAAATCTCGACGGCTCGTTTTCTGATGCGCAAAGTCGCCGCTGTGAGCCGCGGTAAAGTCATTAGCGCCGGTCTGTTCGCCGGATTTCTCGCCGGCATGGTCATGACGGTCGTGATGCTGTTGCTCGCCTGGTTGTTTGGCGTCGCGACGCCGCTCCTGATTTTCGGTGATCGGCTCTCCGTTTTTATTCCGGCCAATACTTTCCTCAAACTGATGGGTCGTGTGGGCGGTTACAACCACATGAAGCAGCTCGGCGTCGGTTCGGTCATCGGCGGCCAACTTGTTGTCGGTGCGCTGGGCGGCGCCATTTACGGATTGTTTCGACGCAACGCGAAAGGGCGAAACGCTTTCGGCACAATTGCGGTTTTCATTCTCCTTCCACTCATTGCTGTGGCCGTTTTTCTTTGGCCGGTGCTCGGAACGAACTACCGCGGATTCCCAGGCACATTGGCAACAGTCATTACGCTTGTCGGTTTGTTTATCGCGTTCGTCGCTTTTGAACGCACCCTCGTTTTGGCATTTCGTTTCCTCACGCGGCCGTCATCGGTAAACGGCAAGGAAGAATGGAGTCCCGGCCTGGGACGACGCGCGTTTCTCCTCGGTGGATTGGGAGTGGTCATCGCTGGTGGAGGGGCTGCGATTATTCGAAAGCTCTATCGCGCCGCAACATTCAGTTACGACGGCACGCAATATAAAGGCGCCAACATCAAGCCGATCACGCCTAACGAGCAGTTCTACTGTGTGACCAAGAACGTGGTCGATCCGCGTGTCGAC
The DNA here is from genome assembly GCA_963824795.1 of uncultured Verrucomicrobiae bacterium. Taxonomy (GTDB): domain Bacteria; phylum Verrucomicrobiota; class Verrucomicrobiia; order Chthoniobacterales; family UBA10450; genus JBBQFI01. The sequence goes on from CAWGQU010000039.1 coordinate 9,970, forward strand.
GCCGCACACTGGCAACTGGAAATAACCGGCCTTGTAAAAACGCCGCGCACTTATCGCATCGATGAACTGAAATCGATGCCGGCAGTGGAACAGGAGACAACCTTGATGTGCATCAGCAATCTTCTCGACGGAGGTTTGATGAGTAACGCGTTGTGGAAAGGAATCCCGATGCGCACGTTGCTCGAGTCCTCCAGTCCGATTGAGGGCGCGGCCAAGGTTCGTCTGCATGGCGTCGATAACTACACAGACACTTTCCCGCTCGAGAAGGCGATGGATGCGGCCACGCTCGTTGTTTATCAGATGAACGGCGAACCGCTGCCGGACCGCCATGGATTTCCCGCCCGCGTGATCGTGCCGGGATATTTCGGTGAGAAACACGTCAAATGGATCACGCGGATCGAAGTCGCGGGCGCAGATGCAGTTGGTTTCTACGAGAAACAAGGCTGGGGCCCGGACTTTATTGTTCCGACGCGATCTCGCATTGATGCCCCGAGCGATTGGGCTTCGATCAAGAGCGCCGATGTCGCTAGTGGCCTCACGGTTCGCGGAGTCGCTTTCGCCGGTAATCGGGGAATTTCCAAAGTCGAAATGAGCTTCGATGATGGACAAACGTGGCGCGACACCAAGCTGGACTATCCGGGAACGAAACTGACGTGGGCGCTGTGGAGTTGCGACTGGCGCCCCGAGACGGCGGGCGATTATGCCCTCGTCGTGCGCGCGACGGATGGCGATGGCAAATTGCAGGAATATGATGAAAAGCGACCGTTCACATCAGGCGTGACTGGATTTCATCGGATCACGATTCGTATTACCTAACGAGTCAACGCTGACATTTCGGACACCACGCCGTGGTTCGTCCGCCAATCGTCGCGCGGCGAAGCTTGGTTTTGTGTTTCGGGCAAACACCGCCGGGTTTCCATCGCTGGTGGATCAGCCACGATTTTGGCGGATCCGAAAAATCCTTTCCGAGCGTGTGAAGAGATTCACGTGCGACAAACTTTGTTTCCTTGAGCAACGCTGCACGATTCTTCCCGGTTAACTTCGCGCAGCGCGTTCCCGGATGAATTTTTGCGCGCCACAGAATTTCGTCAGCCATCCAGTTACCAATTCCGGAAAAGCCATTTTGCATCAGCAGGACGGCTTTAATCGGAGCCTTCTGGTGTCGGCCGAGAAAACCGTCGACAAACTTCTGATCGAAACCGCGTTCGCTTATTTCCGGAACATCGGAATTCCACCAATCCGGTTTGCTTTTTCCGTGATGAAATCGAACGCGCCCGAATTGCCGCGAATCCCGAAACACGAGCGCTCGCGCGGTTTGTTCAAGAACAAGATGATCGTGCTTTTCCGGATGGAACGCGGCGTTTTCGATTCGCATTCTCCCAGTCATTCCCAAATGCAAACCGAGAAAATTGTCGTCAGAGAATTCAAAGAGCATTCGTTTTCCGCGCGCAACCGACCGAAGAAGTTTCGCGCCGGTCAAATGCTCAACAAGTCCGCGCGTATCCGTTCCGCGAAAGACGCGTTTCTTTGGATGGATCCTTACCTTCAGGACTTTGTGGCCGACTCCGTCGTTCCATTTTCTGCGAAAGTATTCGACTTCGGCCAACTCGGGCATCGCGCAAAATAGGCGGAAGCACAGATGCAGCAACGGTCGCGATTGTTTTCCCGTCCTTGCGCGCCATGGTAGCTTCCTGCATGGAGAAAGTGATCATTATCGGGAGCGGCTGCGCTGGTTTGACCGCGGCTATTTACGCTGCGCGAGCGAAACTGGAGCCGCTTGTTCTCGAAGGTCCGCAGCCCGGCGGGCAGCTCTCGACCACGACGCTCGTCGAAAACTTTCCCGGTTTTCCCGATGGCATCGATGGCCCGCAATTGATCATGAACATGCACACGCAGGCAGAAAAGTTTGGCGCGCGTTTTTCCTACGCAGAGGTGACCGATTTCGAAATGCGCGACCATACGTTGCGCGTCAAAGCGGACGACGATTGGCTGGAAACCCAATCTGTCATCATCGCGAGTGGCGCTTCTGCGCGTTACCTCGGCTTGGAAAACGAAGAGAAACTCATCGGCCACGGCCTAACGAGTTGCGCGACCTGCGACGGTGCATTCTACAAAAATGTGCCGGTTTGCGTGATTGGTGGCGGCGACTCCGCGGCGGAAGAAGCGCTCTTTCTCACAAAATTCGCCTCGAAAGTGTATCTCATCCACCGCCGCGATTCCTTGCGCGCTTCCAAGATTATGGCGGATCGTGTGCTCGCGCACGAAAAGATCGAGCCGATCTGGAATACGGTTGTTGTTCAATATCTTCCCGATGAAAAAGGAGAAATGCAGCAGGTGAAATTGCGTCACACGAAAACGCACGAGGAGCGGCTACTCGAAGTCGCATGCGTCTTTGTTGCGATTGGTCACGATCCGAACACGAAAGCTTTTGCCGGGAAGTTGGAGACCGATCCCGATGGCTATCTCATTGCCAGGCGCCTGGCTGAGAGTAAGCATCCCGGGATCTTTATTGCGGGCGATGTGGCCGATCGCGTTTACAAACAGGCTATCACTGCTGCCGGCTCGGGTTGCGCGGCTGCCATCGAAGCGGAGCGTTATTTAAGCGACCTCGATTCGCATTCGCACTAATCTTCGTTAGGCCATTCCATTGATTTGAAGATTTGCGATCTAACGCAGTTCTATTCGCCGTTAAGCGGCGGCGTAAAGCGATACGTTCATGAAAAGATCAACTACATTCAAAACGCCACCGAGGACGATGAGCACATTCTGATTATCCCGGATGCGAAAACCGAAGTAATCGAAACTAATCGCTCGCGCATCTACTCGATCCACTCGCCGCTCTTGTCTCGCACCTCGCGTTATCGAGCGCTGCTCAATCTTCGCGCGATCGAGAATGTTTTCGAGCGCGAACGACCGGACATCATCGAATCTGGCGATCCTTATCAAACTTCCTGGAAAGCGATTGCCTCCGGCCATGCGCTACGCATCCCAGTCGCAGGGTTTTACCATTCGCATTTTCCGGAAGCGTACCTTCGCAGCGCGGAGAAATATCTCGGACAAACCGCTACGGAAATCGTGATGGATGCGGCGCGTCGCTATGTCTGCAAGCTTTACAATCAATTTGAAGTAACCTTCGTGCCCTCATTGCGACTCGCGAAATTGTTGGAGGGATGGGGAGTCGAAAATGTGCGCGGAGTCAATCTTGGTGTGAACACCGAAGTCTTCCGTCCCGATGCTGACGATGTCGCGTCGACCCGCGACTCGTTAGGCGTAACACCTGAGCAAAGGTTGCTCCTTTATATCGGTCGCCTGGCGCAGGAAAAAAATACGCAGACACTCTTCCGCAGTTTCGCAATGCTCGCGCAACGTTATCCGGGCCGTTTTCATCTGCTGGTAATCGGTGACGGCGCGCAGCGCGAGCAATTGCGTCGGCTGCGAGATGAATTCGGAGGCGTGACCTGGATTCCGTATTGCACCGAATCAATGCAACTCGCGCGTTACTATCGCGCGGCGGATCTCTTTGTTCATCCCGGCGTTCAGGAAACTTTCGGCTTCGTCGCGCTCGAAAGTCAGGCTTGCGGTACACCAGTAGTCGGGATTCGCGGCAGCTACATGGACCGCATCATTTTCCACGAGCAAGGATCGTGGGCGGAGGAAAATTCTCCGGAAGCTCTGGCAGCTGCGATCGAACGGTTCAGCGAAAGCAAACTCCAAAGAATGGGTCAAATGGCGTCACGCGTAGCGGAGAAGCAGTATGGCTGGGTGCGCGTTTTCGAACACCTCTTCGGGATCTACCGGGAGGTTATCGCAAATTTTCAGCGCGACTAATGATTGTCTGTAGCGGCGGTCTATGACCGTCGCACTATTCTCTGGGGCGGCGGATTTGAGCGACGGTCATAGACCGCCGCTACAGAAGCAGAACTGCTCCGCGCCAGAAGTTAATTGATCGTGAAATTCGTCGCTGAAATCGCGAAGAAA
>CAWGQU010000040.1:0-76581 GCA_963824795.1 uncultured Verrucomicrobiae bacterium
CCTTTAGGAGCAGTTCTTATTCCTCCACTTTCCGGGGTAAAGCGGCTTCCGCGATGGCTGTGGAACGGTCAGGAACCGCCCCATCGAGGAGCTTAATTTCTTTACGCGACTTGATCACTTCGTCGACTAATCCGTAATTTTTTGCTTCAGCGGCGGACATGTAATAATCCCGGTCGGAATCCAATCGCACCTGCTCTTCCGGCTTGCCCGTATGCTGTGAAATGATTTTTATCAGGCGCTTCTTGAGCTTGAACATGTAATCAACCTGACGCTCGACGTCGCTCGCCTGTCCTTGTGCTCCGCCTGACACTTGATGGATCATGATGTCAGAGTTGGGAAGGGCAAACCGCTTCCCTTTCGTTCCCGCGCATAGCAGCACAGCGCCCATGCTCGCCGCCATCCCCAGGCAATACGTCGTCGTATCGCACGTCAGGAACTGCATCGTGTCGTAGATCGCCAGACCCGCCGTAACCGAGCCGCCGGGCGAATTGATGTAAATGTTAATGTCCTTCTTGCCGTCTTCCATTTGCAAGAAAAGCAGCTGCGCGATAACCAGGTTCGCGATGTGATCGTCAATCGGCGTGCCGATGAAAACGATCCGGTCCTTCAGCAAGCGCGAGTAAATATCGTAACTGCGCTCCCCTCGCCCCGTCTGCTCCACCACCATCGGGATCAGCACGGACTGGGACTGATTTTGGTTCGATGTCGTCATGTTTTTTGTTCCGAAGTAACCGTCTCAGCAGGCGATTTTTCCGCCTCTTCGATGGTAACATTCGCCTTTAGGAAATCAAGGGTCTTACCCAGCAAGAGCTGCTCCGCGAGGCCATTAATTCCATCATTTTCTTCAAGTTGTTTGCGCATTTTATCCACCGAGACGTTGTAATGCGCCGCCTGCTCGCGGATGGCTTTGTCGATTTCCTCGCGCGTGATTGCGATCTTCTCCTGCTCCGCGACGCGATGGAGAATGAAGTTGGTTTTCAAACGATGCGCCGCGAGACCGCCCGCGCCTTCCACCAATTCCTTCTCTTTACTCTTCAGGATTTCGTCCGGAACGCCACGCTCGCGATTGCGCTGTACCAGCTCATTTAATGCGCGCCGCGTCTCGTGCGTCAGCAACGTCGGCGGAAGATCAAACTGAATGCGTTCATTCAGAAACTTAACGATCTGGTTTTCCTTCGCGCGTTCGACTTCATGTTCCTTTTCGTGCTCGAGATTGTGCTCAAGCGTGTGTCGCAACTCGTCGAGCTTTTTGCCGGGCAGAACCTTTTCCGCAAACGCGTCGTCCAACGCCGGCAAGACTTTGTCCTTAATTTCGCTCACCGTCACGGCGTAGTCCGCAGTTTTCCCTGCCATCTCCTTCACAGCAAAGTCGTCCGGAAACTTCACCTGAATGAGCAACGTGTCTCCGCGCTTGTGACCAACCAGTTGTTCGCAAAATCCAGGCAAAAAATTATCCGGCGCGAGGCGCAGCCAAAACTTCTTGCCGCCCTGCAAATTCTTGCTCGCCTCCGGCGCCACCTCGGCCACCGGCTTTCCCTCTACCGATCCTTCAAAATCGATAACGACAAAATCGTCCATCTTCAGCTCTCGATCGGGTGCATCGACGAAGTCCGCGGATTGATCGCGCAATCGTTCCAGGGCAGCGTCAACATCTTGCTCGGAAACATTTGTATCCGGCAATTGTACCGGAATCTTTTTGTATTCCGGCAGATCGAATTCCGGCGCGGTCACGACCGTTGCGCGAAACTTCATGGTACGATCCTGAGCAAATTCTACGTCTTCAACATTCGTTAGGGAAACAACGCGCAACTGCTTTTCCGCAATCGCCTCATGATAGCTTTTCGAAACGAGTTTCTTCGTTAGCTCCTCCTGAATTTCCTTTCGAAACTTTGCTTCAATTACACGTTTTGGCGCCTTACCCGGCCGATAACCGGGAATCCGCGCGTAACGAGCGTAGTTGTCCGCGATCGCATCCCATTCCTTCGAGACTTGTTCCGCCGGCAACTCGATGCGCAATGTCGCGGTCGATTGCGGCTGATGTTCTACTTCCACCTTCATGAGGGAGCGACGTTAATGGCGCGGGAACGTATGCGCAAATTCCTGTGCCTCCTGCTTCACTGTAGCGGCGGTCTATGACCGTCGCTCGAATCGGGCGTAGAAAAGGTGCGACGACCGCAGGCCGCCGCTACAAATTCAGAGGACGCGTTTTCCACCAATATAAACCGCGTGCAACAGCGAGATGCCAAAGTAGTAAGCAATTTCGCGATAATCCGTGCAATCGAACATCGAAAAGTTGGCGCGCTTGCCAGCTTCGAGCGATCCGATTTTGTCGCCGCGATTCAAACTGTAGGCAGCGTTGATCGTCGCCGCGCTCAAACTTTCGGCGGGCGACATCTTCATCTGCGTCGACGCAAGTGACAAAATCATCGGCATCGAAGTCGTCGGCGACGAACCTGGATTGAAATCAGTCGCGAGCACAATAGCCAATCCAGCATCGATCATTTCGCGCGCGCGCGGATAACGATCTTTACCTAACGAATAAACCGAACCTGGAAGCAGAACCGGTTGCACCGCCGCCTCCGCCAGCGCAGAAATGCCGGCGGCGTTTGTTTGCTCCAGGTGATCTGCCGTCTGTGCCCCCAATCTTGCGGCGAGAAACGCCCCGCCGGAATCGCTTAGTTGATCCACGTGCATCCGCAGTCGCAGCCCTTCCTTTTTGGCGGCATTTAGAATTTTCTCGGCATCGGCGATATCGAAGTAACCGCGCTCGCAAAAAATATCGCAATGCTCGGCGAATTGTCCTTCCGTGACGCGCGGCAGCATTTCGTGAATCACCAGCGCCACGTATTGCTCCGGTGCGCTGCGGAATTCTTCCGGCACAGCGTGTGCGCCGAGAAATGTCGGGACGAATTCGATCGGACTTTCCGCGTTCAGTTTCCGGATCACGCGCAACAGCTTCAATTCATCTTCCACCGACAATCCATATCCGGATTTGGCTTCCACCGTTGTGGTTCCGTTGCGCAAAAACCAATCCGCATGTTTCAACGCCTGCTGCAAGAGTTCATCTTCGGAAGCCGCGCGCGTCTTACGCACAGTCGAGCGAATGCCTCCGCCGCTAGCTGCGATTTCTTCGTAAGTCGCACCCTTTGATCGCTGCTCGAATTCATCGACGCGATTTCCACCAAAAACGGGATGTGTATGCGCGTCGACGAAACCCGGCAAAACCGTTTTTCCTTTCGCATCTACAATTTCGGCGTTCGCGGAAATCTGTTTCTCGATTTCCGCTGATGTGGCAACCGCGACAATCCGGCCTTCATCAATCAGCATCCCGCCGTCGTTGATAATCGAAATGTCGTTAAGCTCAGACCTGACGCGCGCACGCTGCGGACCTGCCAGCGTAACTAATTGGGATGCGTGAAGAACGGCCAGCATTTGAATTTGTCGCGGCAGCGTCCGGTGTGCCGATTCCCACTATCCCAATTTGCCCTCAACAATCGCGCTTATCTTTTCAAATCGCGATTCAGATTCCGCGCTAATTTTTTGAAGTTTGGCCCCCAGGGCCGATTTGAATTTTTCATCTTTCAGCCCCGCCAGGTTAATTCTCACATTCATCCCCGCGCCGGTTACACAGGCGCGTGTCGCAAGAAGACCCACTCCCACGTCCGAGATCGAGGCCGGATTCCCCTTCTCCGCCATTTCGCCTAACAAGTCATACGATTTCACCGCGGTCTCCATCACGCGCAGCGGAATTTCGGCAGCGTATTTGTTCGCTTCGTTAATCGCGCCAACACGCGCGATCTTTTCTTCCGGCGAATCCTTCGGCAAGGCGAACGCTGCCATCACGCGGTTAAATGCTGCCGTATCTTCATCCACCAAAAAAAGCAGCTCATCTTTTAAATTTTGGGCCTTCACGGCCCAATCGCTGAAAAATTCCAGCTTCTCGTCCCAGCCGCGCTTACCCGCAGAAAGATTTGCGACCATTCCGCCTAACGAAACTCCCAGAGCACCCATCAATGCCGCGACCGAACCGCCGCCTGGCGCAGGAGAATCGCTCAGCGTTTCGTTGCAAAATTCCCGCACCGTTTGCCTAACGAGCGATTTTGTCGAAGCTGCAGCTTCAATCTTGAACTCAATGACTTTCTCTTTCGGATCGAATGGCTTCAGTTCGCTCAAGCCGAGAGAACGAATCGCCATATCGATCAAAGCTTCCTCGGACGCACCTTCGGACCATTTTTGTTTGCGAAGAAAATATCGTCCAGCGTCCAGCAGCGATTTCTTCGGTACCATCCCAACAATCTCGGAGCCGGTGACGCGCAAGCCGCGCTTGCTCGCTGATTCCACACACGCATCGAAAGCTGCATGCAAAGGCGTCTCTTCGATATTCGTCAGGTTGATCGAGACCTGCGCGATTCCATATTCTTCGACATACCAGCCGATCGCTTTCACGTGCTTCAGCATCCCGGGGATGCGGACTGGTTCGCCTTTCTCGTCGAGCACCTTTTTCCCCTGAGGTGTGCCATCTTCCGTCTTAAAGCGCCCCTGCTCCCTCACATCGAATGCGACTGAGTTCGCTCGTCGCACTGCCTTTGTGTTCAAGTTTACATTGTAAGCGACAAGGAATTCACGCGCGCCGATAACAGTCCCGCCCGACTTCTCATTGAATACAGGCGCGCCGAAGTCCGGTTTCCAAGCCGGTTGTTTTATTTTTTGGAAAAAGCCTTCGTATTCACCGGCGCGAATGATCGAAAGATTGGAACGCGATGGATCCTTCGCCGCCTTTTCATAGAGATAGACTGGAATCTTCAGCTCGTCGCCAACGCGCTTTCCTAATTTGTTCGCGCACTCTATCGCGTCCTCCCAGCTGACGTTGCTCACCGGGATGAATGGACAGACATCGGTCGCGCCCATGCGAGGGTGCGCGCCGGTATGCTTGCGCATGTCGATGAGCTCGGCGGCTTTCTGGATTCCGCGGAATGCTGCTTCAACCGCGGCTTCGGGCGTTCCGACGAAAGTTACGACCGTGCGATTCGTGCTCGCGCCGGGATCGACGTCCAGTAACGAAACGCCGTCCACCGACTCAATCGCAGCCGTAATTTGTCGAATGACATTTTGATCGCGACCTTCAGAAAAGTTGGGAACGCATTCGATGAGCTTTTGCATGATTTAATCGCGTGCGTGTGGTTGCATCGGAATTCGAATGTCGTGAGCTTTTGCGAAATCGATCGCGCGCGTGTAACCGCAATCCGCGTGCCGAATCACGCCCATTCCAGGATCGCTCGTGAGCACGCGTTCGAGGCGCCGCTTCGAATTGTCTGTTCCATCGGCAACGACAACCATTCCGGCGTGCTGCGAGTAGCCAATCCCGACCCCGCCGCCATTATGTATGGAAACCCACGACGCTCCGCCGGCAGTGTTGACGAGAGCATTGAGCAACGGCCAGTCGGCGATCGCGTCACTGCCGTCGAGCATCGCTTCCGTTTCGCGAAATGGCGAAGCGACCGAACCCGTGTCCAGATGATCGCGCCCAATCACAATCGGCGCTTTAATCTCGCCGCGCCTAACGAGTTCGTTCATGGCGAGACCCAATTCCGCGCGCGCTCCATAACCGAGCCAGCAAATGCGCGCGGGAAGGCCTTGGAAATGAATTCGCTCTTTCGCCAGTTTCATCCAGCGCGCGAGAACCTCGTCTTTCGGGAAAAGTTCGAGCGCGAGTGCGTCGGTGCATGCGATGTCCGCCGGATCACCGCTGAGCGCCGCCCAGCGAAATGGACCTTTCCCCTCGCAAAAGAGCGGCCGGATGTATTCCGGAACGAATCCCGGAATATCGAACGCATTTTCGACGCCGGCTTTTTTAGCCTGCGTGCGAATGTTGTTACCATAGTCGAACGTAATCGCGCCGCGTTGCTGGAGCGCGAGCATCGCCTCGACGTGCACTCCCATCGAACGCATCGATCGCTCAACATATTGGTCGGGATCTTTGACGCGTAGCGCAAGAGCTTCGTCCAAAGTCATGCCGTGAGGGACATAACCATTAAGCGCGTCGTGCGCGCTGGTTTGGTCGGTGAGAATGTCCGGCACGACATCGCGTTTCACCATTTCCGGCAAAACATCGGCGCAATTACCGACGAGTCCGACCGAGATCGCCTGCCTGCTCTCGCGCGCTTGCTCGATCAAAGCGAGCGCTTCATCGAGCGATGCAGCGATCTTGTCGCAATAACCGCTCTTCAACCTTTTCTCGATTCGCGACCGGTCGACTTCCACGCCGAGAAACAGTGCGCCATTCATCGTGGCCGCGAGCGGTTGTGCTCCTCCCATGCCGCCGAGCCCACCGGTGACAACAAATTTTCCTTCGAGCGATCCGCCGAAATGTTTCTCGCCAGCCGCCGCGAAAGTTTCGAAAGTTCCCTGCACAATTCCCTGGCTGCCAATGTAGATCCAGGAACCCGCGGTCATCTGGCCATACATCGTTAGGCCAAGTTTCTCGAGACGATTGAACTCCGGATAGTTCGACCATTGGCCCACGAGATTTGAATTCGCGATCAAAACACGTGGCGCTTCATCATGTGTTTTGAAAACGCCGACGGGTTTACCGGATTGGACGAGCAGCGTTTCGTCGTTCTCCAGTTGTTGAAGGGAACGCACAATCGCATCGAACGCCTCCCAACTGCGCGCGGCACGTCCTGTCCCGCCATAGACAATCAGCTTTCCGGGATTCTCCGCGACGTCAGGATCGAGATTGTTCATCAACATGCGCATGGCCGCTTCCTGATGCCAGCCTTTGCAGCTCAACTGATTCCCGCGCGGTGCGCGCACGACTCTGCTTGTGCTCATGATGTGAATTTTCCTTCGCGAATTGCTGTCGCTACCCGAGCGATATCCCCAGACAAAGCGCGATCTTCGGTTAACGCCGGCGCGATCGAACGCAACACACCAAACGCTCGCTCAACGCCTGCGCCCGCCTTCAACGGGCGCCGATGTTCGATTCCTTCGGCGGCGGCAAGCAATTCAATTGCGATCACGTTCTCTGCGTTCTCCACGATGGTCCGCAACTTTAGCGCTCCCGTCATTCCCATGGAAACATGATCTTCTTTTCCGCCGGAAGTCGGCACGCTATCGACGCTCGCCGGATGCGACAAGACTTTCGCTTCATTCAATAACGATGCGGCCACGACGTGCGCGATCATGAAACCGGATTCGAGTCCAGGTTTTCGCGCAAGAAATGCCGGGAGACCTTCGTTCGAATCAGGGTTAACGAGCCGATCGATCCGTCGTTCGCTTATGCTCATGAGATCGGTCATCGCGATTGCCGCGTAATCCAGCGCAAGGGCGAGCGGAGCGCCATGAAAATTGCCACCAGAAATCACGTCACCACTTTCGGCGAAGACCAGAGGATTATCAGTGGCGGAGCCGGACTCCACGCGCAAGACGTTCTCGCAATGATCGAGCGCGCCGCGCACCGCGCCGTGCACCTGCGGCATGCAACGCAGACTGTAGGCATCCTGCACCCGCGGATCATTTTTGAGATGCGATTCGCGAATTTCACTTCCGCTCAAGAGCTCGAGCAAATGCGCGGCGACGGCCTGCTGGCCGGGATGTGGACGCGCGTTATGAATGCGCGCATCAAACGCCGCCGGTGTTCCTTTAAGCGCTTCCAGCGTCATCGCGCCGGCGATATCGGCAATTCTCGCCAGAGACACTGCGCGATACAACGCGAGGCCGCCGACCGCGTGCATCGCCTGCGTTCCATTTAATAATGCGAGGCCTTCTTTCGCTTCGAGTTGCACCGGCTTCAGTCCCGCCTGTTTCAGCGCCTCGCTACTCGGCAAACGTTTCTCTTTGTAAAATGCTTCACCCTCGCCGATCAACGCCAGCGCAAGATGCGCGAGGGGAGCAAGATCGCCGCTCGCTCCGACCGAACCTTTTTCCGGCACAACGGGATGCACACCGAGGTTGAGCATTTCCGTCAAAAGCTCGATCACCTCAAAACGAATTCCGCTGAATCCGAGCGTGAGAACATTTGCGCGCAACAACATCATCGCGCGCGTTTCGGCCGCGGAAAGCGGCAAGCCCACTCCGCAGGAGTGACTGCGCACGAGATTCCTTTGCAGATCACGGAGTTGCTCGCGGGGAATGTGGACTTCGGAAAGTTTCCCGAAACCCGTGGTGACGCCGTAAACAATCGCGTCGCGCGCCACGATTTCCTCAACGATATTCCGCGACTTGCCGATGCGCATCCGCGCCGCATCGGCAATTTTCACGCGCTCACAATCGTTAGCCACCGCGGCGATCTCCGCGAGAGAAAGCGCCTGGCCGTTTAGTTCGAGCATCGCATTGTAATACTACTGAGGTGGAAAAAGAAAAGGCCAGGCCGAGTAAACAGCCTGGCCTTTAGGTTAAAGTTGTCCAGAGACGGACGACACAAGTTACTTCGAGTAACCGGTCGTCGCAGTCGTTGTCATCGGGGCTTCTTTCTTCTGTGCGCAAGCGCCCAAGCTCAGGGCACCGGCTAACACCGCCACGATCATGATCGCTTTGAGTAATTTCAATTAACTTTCGCCTCCTTTCTTAGCAAGTTGCTGCCGTCTTTTAGGCGGGGAAGAGCATCGGTGCAACGATTTTTTCTCCACTTTTTCAAGACAAGTAAAACGGGTTCAGGCTTCGATAACCACCGGTGTCTGTTCATCTACCAAATCGAACAGTTCAATCACATCGGCGTTTGTCATCCGAATACAGCCGTGGCTGGCCGGCTCGCCAATCTGGTCCTCGTGGTTCGTGCCATGAATATAAATATATCGGTCGCGCGTATTGGCGTTGTGTTCTTCCAGACCATGCAGCCAAAGAATGCGCGACATTACCAAATCATCGTCCGAGAGCTCCTGTCTGGTCTGGTCAATCGGCTGTCGATTTTTGAAAATGGTGCCACTGAGGACTTTGTCTCCAATTTTTTGCCCGATACGGAAATGGCCAAGTGGCGTTTTCAGGCTCCCTTCTTCCGAACCAAGGCCGAAGCGCGAAGTCGAAATCGGGTAAGAACGAATGGGCTCGTCTCCGGCTTTGACCGTAAGGCGCTGATCGCGCACCGAAATGTGCAGGCTTCTTGGCTGCGTTTGCATGAACAACGCTCGACGATAAACTGCGGCAGCCGATGAACAAGAGTTACCATATTGCAATTGTGGGTGCGACCGGCGCGGTCGGAGCCGAATTGCTTAGCGTTTTGGAACGGCGCTCCTTTCCAGTCGCCAGCCTGCGACCGCTCGCTTCATCGCGCTCAGTGGGTCGACAGATTGAATTTCAAAATCAGACCGTCGCGGTTGAAGAATTATCGGAACGATCTTTCGATAACATAGACATCGCTTTTTTTAGCGCGGGCGGCGAAATCTCACGTCGGTTTGTGCCTGCCGCGCGTAAGAGTGGCGCGATCGTGATCGATAACTCGTCGGTCTTCCGCATGGAGCCCGATGTTCCTCTCGTCATTCCCGAGATCAATGGCGACGACGTGCGGCAACATCGTGGATTAATCGCAAACCCGAATTGCACGACCGCGGTCGCATTGATGGCGCTTTATCCGCTGCATCGCACGTTTCATGTCAGGCGGATTTTTGCTGCAAGTTACCAGGCGGTTTCCGGCAGCGGCGCGCGCGCCATTGCGGAACTGAAGAAGCAAATTGATTCCAGCACGCAAAATTTACCGCCGCTCGCAGAGGTTTTTCCACACCCCATCGCCTTCAACGTGTTGCCACACGTCGATATTTTTCTCGAAGACGGCTACACCAAAGAAGAAAGGAAGATGGAAAATGAAGCGCGCAAAATCATGCATCATCCCGATCTTCGCGCGTCAGTCACATGCGTAAGGGTGCCCGTTTATCGCGCACATTCCGTCGCCGTCAGCGCTGAATTTGATCGCCCAATTTCCGTCGAACAGGCACGTGAAGTTCTGGCTAAGGCGCCGGGCCTGGAGTTGGTGGATGAGCCGCACGCGAATAAGTATCCGATGCCACTTACCGTCGCGGGCAAAGATAATTGCCAGGTCGGACGCGTCCGGCGCGATTGCGCTTTTGATAATGGTCTCGCCTTTTGGGTTTCCGGCGATCAGCTCCTCAAGGGCGCCGCTCTAAACGCAGTCCAGATTGCCGAACTTCTTTGATTCGTTAGGCAATTGGAGAGCACCGGCAATCGACGTGAGAGTGCGATTAAGCAACCGTCATCCCGAGCCTAGCGAGGGACCCCGCGATGTAAGTGTTTGGTTGGTGGTCGCTACGCGCTTTCGAACTACGATGCTTTTCTCTGCTTTCCTGAGGTCCCTTGCTTACGCTCGGGATGACCGGTGGGCCATCATGGTCATGGATGCGGCGCACGTTTCTCCCCGTTCGAAAGATAGAGTGAAAGTTACTGCGGGCGCACGACCACAAACGAACGAGTGCGATGACGGCAAACCGACAAAACCTGGGTCTGATTCGGATCGAGCGAATTCACCATCTTCTTGAAATCGTCAACCGACCGGACCGGCCGTTGATTAATTTCCTCGATCACATCGCCTTTCTGTAATTCGCCGGCGCCAGCGTCGTTGCTTGTCACGACAACGCCATGAACGTTATTCGGCAAATCCAGTTGCTGGACCAGAGCCGGCGTTAATTCGCTTACTTCCACTGAACTCAACGCATCGTTTTCATCGGGCTGGTCTTCGTTGGGAGGAGGCGTCGCCTGCGGTTGATTCGGAACGGGAATGACGCCGGTCGTCTGATAATTTTCCGGCTGCTCTTTCAAGGCCGTAGTTAGCTTCACGGATTTCCCATCACGCTGCACTTCCAGTTCGATTTTTTTGTTTACCTGCGTTTGCGAAACCAGCGACCGCAGTTCGGGAAAATTTTTAACCTCGTGTCCGTCGAAGCGCATAATGATGTCGCCTTTTTGCATCTGCGCTTCCGCTGCGGGTGAACCGGGAATCACATCATCGACCACTACACCTTTTGAGGACGGCTGCGCTTGACCCGGCAGACCCGCACGCGACTGAATTCCGAGATATCCGCGAATAATCCGGCCATTTTTTAGCAAACTCTCCAGCGCAACGCGCACCGTGTTCGACGGGATGGCGAATCCGATACCTTGCGAGCCACCACTGCGCGAAATGATCGCGGTGTTAATGCCGATTACTTCACCTCTAAGATTTATTAGCGGCCCGCCACTGTTGCCCGGATTGATGGCGGCATTCGTTTGCAGAAAGTCGCCAAAGCCATCTACACGATTCGGGCGCCCCTTGGAGCTGATGATCCCGTCCGTAACCGTTTCTTCGAAACCAAATGGATTGCCGATCGCAAGCACGAAATCCCCCGCTTGTACCATGTCCGAGTCGCCGAGCTTGAGTGGTTTCACGTCGACACCATCTACTTTTAATACCGCGAGGTCGGCCACCGCATCCGCCCCCACGAGGCGCGCTTTCTTTGTGCGCCCATCGCTCAAGACCACCTCGATATCGTCCACCTGATCGACCACGTGATT
Source organism: uncultured Verrucomicrobiae bacterium (assembly GCA_963824795.1). Classification (GTDB taxonomy): domain Bacteria; phylum Verrucomicrobiota; class Verrucomicrobiia; order Chthoniobacterales; family UBA10450; genus JBBQFI01. The sequence goes on from CAWGQU010000040.1 coordinate 11,497, forward strand.
GTTTGTAATAATGTGACCTTCGTTAGTTACGATCACGCCTGACCCTAACGAATTCTGCACCAGCGCTTCATCGTTAGGATTGCGAAATGCGCGAGGGTTGCGATTGAAAAACTCAAATGGATCGAGCGCGTATTGCCGGCGGATGGCGATTTTGCGCGAAGTCTTCACGCTTACGACCGAGGGGATGACGCTGCTGACTAGAGCACGCCGTTCGCGATCCAGGGAAGCCAGCGTAGGTATCGAGTTGGGGTCTACGCTGGAGTTCGAAGCTAACGTGTATTTTTCCGGCCCCACCCGCGCCAATAAAGGCAGGCGCCCATGCTTAAGTTGATAATCGTAGAGCGCGGAAATTCCGAAGCTCAAAAGCAAAACAAAAAGAAAGAATTTTAGTAGATTTCTCATTAGCTCACGTGGGAAAAAGTTCGTCCCTCTTGTTCGACAATCAACTTTCGGAAATGTTGATTTTGCGCGGATTTCAATCGGGGATCGTTTTCAAAAATTTTCGCCGCAGCGGCGCGAGCGCGGCGCATTAATGCTGCGTCTGTTTTTAGATTACCGAGCTTAAGAGCCGGCAACCCGCTCTGTGCCGTACCCAGTAAATCGCCCGGACCGCGCAAGTCCCAATCCGCTTCTGCAACCTCGAACCCGTTGCTGGTTTTTTCCAGCACACCCAGCTTCGAGCAGGTTTCTTCCGAGTCATCGTCACTTAACAGAATGCAATAGGATTTCTGCTCGCCGCGCCCGATTCGCCCGCGCAGTTGATGCAATTGCGACAACCCAAAGCGCTCCGCATTTTCAACCATCATGATCGTAGCGTTCGGCACATCCACCCCGACCTCAATCACGGTTGTGCTGATCAACGCCATCGTTTCGCCCCGGCGAAATCGCTCCATGATCGCCTGCTTCTCGGGTGATGCGACGCGACCATGCAGCAGTTCACACCGAAACGGCCGCAGTCGTTCTTTCCATAACTCAAATTCCACTGCCGCAGCTTTCACGTCCAGTTTTTCGCTTTCATCGATCAGCGGATAAATCACGTAGGCCTGCCGCCCGGCTTCCATCTCTTTCCGGAGAAAAGTAAGCACTTCGGGAAGCTTGCTGCTTTCGCGCACGGCCGTGACGATTTTTCCACGATGACGTGGCATCTCGTCGATAATCGAAACATCGAGGTCGCCGTAGACCGTCATCGTCAACGTGCGTGGAATCGGCGTTGCCGTCATGACCAACACATCCGGTGCCGGCTCTCGGCTCGTTAGGCGCGCACGTTGCGCCACACCGAACTTGTGCTGCTCATCAATCACCGCCAGTCCGAGATTCTGGAACTCGACCGACTCGTACAAGAGCGCGTGCGTTCCGACGATTATCTGCGAAGCATCACTTTGGGGAGCGAATAAGGGCAAAGGACCGCTCTGTTCCTGGCGCGTGGCAGTGCGCAATGCGATCCGCACGCCTAATGGTTCTAGCCAACGTCGCAAGACTTCGTAATGCTGATCGGCGAGGATCTGAGTCGGAGCCATGAGCGCCGCCTGGAAGCCAGCTTCGACCGCGAGAAGCATGGCGGCAATCGCCACCACGGTCTTGCCGGAGCCGACGTCACCTTGCAGCAGGCGATTCATCGGATGACGCGACTTGAGATCGCGACGCAGCTCTTCAATCACGCGCAATTGCGCATCCGTTAGGTCAAACGGCAATGCGCCTAAAAATCGCTCGAGCAATTCGCCCGAACCGCAATGCGACCGTCCCGTGCGGAGCGTTGATTCGAATCGGCGCGCTGCAATAGCCATCTGCATCGCAAAAAATTCAGACAGAACAAGATGCTCTCGAGCGCACGAGAGCGTATCCCAGCTTTCGGGAAAATGGATCTGACGCAAAGCAATCGCCCGCGATCCATCATCCAGATCAACGGGCACAATCGAGTCTACCGACGTGTCATCTACTTCTTCGAGCGCTCGATAGATCAGACTTCGCATTACGCGCTGCGACAATCCTTCCGTCGCCGGATAGATCGGCGTGATCCGGCGAAAATGAATCGAGATCTCCTCGTCGTTTTCGATGATCTCAAATTCTGGATGATCGATGCAAACGCGTTTTCCGCGCAGCTTTGGCTTCCCAAAAATTACGAGACGCTGCCCGGTCGCGATCATCTTTTGCACATAGTGAAGGTTGAACCAGCGACAGATGATCGGCTCGCTCAATGCATTCGCTTGCGATTCTTCCAGTGTCGCTTCGAAAATCTTCTTCCAACCGCCGAATCGCATCACTCGAGTCTTTGTTACTTCGCCGCATAGACAAATCGGTTGCGAAGATTCCTCATGAGGGAAACGCGGGAATTCCCGCCGATCCTCATGACGTCGCGGAAAATGCGTGAGCAAATCCTCAACGGTTTCGATTTCCAACCGGCGCAGCGGCGTGAGTTTTGCGCGCGGTATCCATTCCAAGTCCGCGATCGGTTGCGAGAGTTCTATCGTCATTCGATCGGCGCCGTCTTGCGGATTGCGTGGATGTGCAATTGCAAGCGAATCAGCCCCTGGTATTCGTCCGGTTTGATCTGAAAGGCGACGTCCCACGGCGGAGCCGGAAGCTTGTCGGTCGCGCTATCGAAGAAAATTGCGCGTTGTGTTCGGCCATGCTGGCGCAAACGCAGAGCGAGATGTTTCTCTTTCATAACAGCAGGCTCGGCTGCGAGCTCAACTTCTCGCGCAAAAAAAAGCGGCTGCGGATTTCCGCTCCCGAACGGTTGCAACTTCTCGTGCCAGCGCAGTAGATCAAAATTCAATTCGGAAAACGACAGTTCATGATCAAGTTGCAAACGCGGCTGGAGATGATCGTCCGAAAGCCTATCACGCGCGACCCTCCGAAACATCTCAACAAAGGATGGGAAATTCTTTTCGCTAATCGTTAGGCCTGCGGCCATCTCGTGGCCGCCAAATTTTTCGAGCGATGCGCTGCACTCGGCCAGAGCCTTAACGAGCGAGAAGCCCTCGATACTTCGGCCGCTTCCCTTACCAATCCCCTCGTCATCGAAACCGACAATGACGGTGGGCCGATGATGCTTTCGCGCGATGCGCGATGCCACGATTCCCAACACGCCGGGATGCCAACCCCGCGCACCGACAACAATGGCGGCCTGCGCAACCGGATCACATTCCTTGCTGATCTGCTCTTCGGCCGCAGCGAGAATTTCCTTCTCGACCGATTGTCGTTGGCGGTTTTGCGTGTCGAGTAATTGAGCCAGCTCTGTCGCTTCCTGTTCGTCTTTCGTCAAAAGAAGTCGTAACGCCTTTTCGGCGGTGTCGAGCCGCCCCGCCGCATTTAGGCGCGGGCCAAGTCGAAATCCAATATCTTCGGTGGCGATGGGCGGTCGGACGGCGGCAATTTCCATGAGCTTTCGCAAACCTGGCCGTGGCGATTTGGCGATCTGACGTGCGCCCGCCCTAACGAGTATGCGGTTTTCGCGATACAGCGGCACAATGTCGGCTACCGTGCCCAAAGCGACGAGATCGAGCTGGCTTTTGAGATCAAAATCCCGCAACAGGCGCGTCTTCAACAGTGCGTGACAGAGTTTGAACACAATCCCGACGCTGCAGAGATAGTCAGCAGTCTCTCGTTCGCATTTCAAACTCGACGGCTTTAAGCCGTCGAGTTTTTGAGTGGCTAGTTTTGGATTTACGATCGCAACGCAATCGGGCAGGGCGGATTTCGGTTCGTGATGATCAAGCACGATAACGTCCACCCCGAATTTCTTGAGCGCGGCGATTTCATCAATTGAGGAGGTGCCGCAATCAACCGCAATCAAAAGCTGCGGCCGGTAAAGTTCGCGACACCGCTCGACACTTTCGCGACTCAGGCCGTAGCCCTCTTCCATCCGCAGCGGCAAAAATAAATCCGGCATCGCACCATAGGCGCCAAGCATCTCGCCCAGCAATGCGAGGGACGTGACGCCATCGACATCGTAGTCGCCGAAGAGAACAATCTTTTCGCCCAGATCGATCGCGCGCAGAATCCGATCGACCGCCGTTTGAAGATTTGGAAGGAGGAATGGATCGCCCAGGGAGCTCAGCCGAGGTTCCAAGAAGGCGTTGACTTCTTCGGCAGTCAGGAAGCCTTTCCGCATCAACAGATGAACGATGCACGGGAGGTCGCAGATTTCCTTCCATGAAATGGAATTGTTCTCCGGCTCGTTCGCCCCTCTCAAAATCCAACGTTTTTCCACCGATCAACGTATTTCCGTCGATTCGTCGAACGATTCAAGGTGGATCGCCTGCCCGCGTAAAATTCGAGCCCTAAAGACCAATGCGAATTTGTGAAATAAAGGAGCGGCGGTTTCCAAGCCGCGAAAATGGTAATGGGCACTTTGGAAAGCGCCCCTCCTTGAAGGGTCGGCATTACGCGAAATCAAACGAGATTCAACGCACACTCGCGCTGCGGAATGAGATGTTGCTTTGTGCATAACGCACCGAACGCTTGCAATGCTTTCTTCTCTTTTTCTCCAAAGTTGAATTGCAAGTGTTGGAGAAAATAGCGGCGACAAAATTCCCGATCGAAATTCGGCTCTTCCGCAATCAGCTCGTCGATCTGGCGCATATTCCGATCGCGTAGCGCGCGCAATTGATCGGCCATCGGCGTCGCCTCAGCGAATTCTGGCCTAACGAGCCAAAGTGCATACACGAACGGAAGATCGAACGATTGCTTCCATTTTTCTCCAAGATCCCAGAATTCGAATTCTTTTGCGTGCTTTTCGCGGAAACGAATCGCCTGGTCGCCAATTAACAAAGTCGCGCGACGCTGATCGGAAGCCGGCAAAGTTGATGTACTAACCAGTTTCGGATGAAGCTCGGTTTCAGCTAGCAGACACCGCAGAAGCGCCACGGAACTCAAAGACGCTGGATCGAGTTCGATCTGTTCGACGGCAGAGATCTCTCCGCGATGTGCAACGACTACGCTGTAAACGGGTCCATCTGATGAAATCGAAACGCCGTCGACAATCTGGTAAATTGGATTGCGCAGAAATTCAAAGCTCGAGACCAGCGCTATCTGCAACTCGCCGCGTTGAAGTTGAGCGCTTAGAGCGGCCGGATGATCGAACACGACCCGGCCCGGCCAGCCGCGGATCAGCGGACGAGCGTTAAGATACTTAACGCAACCGAGACGAACCGAGTGCCGTTCCTGCACTCGTTAGGCGCAAGCCAGTTCCGCCTCGGGCGACGATTTTGGTGCGCCTCCAACTTCGGCGCCCGGTGAGATGTGATGATAATGGCTATCGCGTTGCACCGGCTCCCGGCCGGCTTCACGAATCGCCCGTTCGAGCGAGGCGGCCGTTTGTTGCTGCGGCGTGGTCGCGCCGGCCATGTGGAAAATCTTTTCTTCGATGATGGTGCCATGGAGGTCATCCACCCCGTAATTAAGTGAAACCTGCGCGAGTGGAAGTCCCATGCTTACCCAGTAAGCCGTAAGGTGATCGATGTTATCCAAAAATATTCTGCTGACGGCGAGATTGCGCAGCTGCTCGAAAGCCGAGGCGGCCTTGATGTGGGAAAGTATCGTCGTCTGGGGTTCGAACGCGAACGGAACAAAGCCGGTGAACCCTGCGGTTTCATCCTGTAATTCGCGCAACTGGCGCAAATGATCGACACGGTGTTCGAGAGTCTCGATATGGCCATAGAGCATCGTGCAGGTGCTGCGGCCTCCCATTTTGTGCCACGTGCGATGAACATCGAGCCATTCGTCCGCGGTCTCTTTTCCGCGACAAATTTGATCGCGTACAGTCGCGTCAAAAATCTCGGCTCCGCCACCGGTTATTGAGCCAAGGCCCGTCTCTCGCAGCAATTCAAGTGTGTCGCGAATGGGCGTGCGGAAGATCCGTTGCGCCAGGTGCCGTACCTCGATGGCGGTGAATGCTTTGATGTGGAGCTTGGGATCGAGCGCGCGAACGCGACGGAGCAGATCGAGATACCAATCCCCTTTTAACGTCGGATGCAGGCCGCCGACCATGTGCACCTCGGTGATCCCAAGCCGGAGCGCCTCTTCGACTACGCGAATGATTTCTTCAGTCGCATGTTCGAAGGCGTGCGCATCCCGCTTTTTGGCGGCGAAAGCGCAGAACTGGCAGGAGAGAATACAGACGTTGGAATAATTGATGTAACGGTTGTGAATATAGGTGGCGTAGTTGCCGTTTTTCCGCTCACGCACGGCGCTCGCCATGATCCCAAGGGCGTTAAGATCGTTCGAGCGATAGAGTTCCAGAGCATCCGATTCGGAAATGCGCTGCCGATTTTCGATCTTTTCTGCAATCGCCCGAAGTTCATTCGGGATCAAAGAATGATTCATGAAAGAGGGATGGACATGTGAAGCGCGAATTATGATGCACTTGGCGAGCCGAGTTGCAACAAAAACAGCCGGAGTAGACCGATAACAGGGCTTGTATTAGAAAAGCAAAGAGGGCGAACCTCTTGCGAGCGTTCGCCCCCTCTCAACCCCACATTTTCTAAATTTCTAAAAATCGCGATCCTTCGCCGTGCTCATGAATCGCACTTTTCTGCCTGTTTCTTCAGGAGCAGGCGGAATGCCGGGCTTCGGATAATCTGCCGCCGTCTGCCGTTGCGAAGTTGGCACGAGACGCACGGCGCCTCTGGCGTTATTGCGCCAGCCGTTCGGATCGGCGTATTCCTCACCACTGTGATGCAGACCGCTTACCTGATCTTCCAGCCCTGTTCCATAACGTTGATCGATGATTGTCGGCGTAACAAAAACCAGGAGGTTGCGCTTGGTCCTCGCGTTTAATCTTTCCTGGAAGAAGTATCCTAGAACTGGAATATCGCCGAGTATCGGCACCTTGTTACGGGCCTTGTTGACTTCGTCCTGTATGAGACCGCCGATCGCCAAAGTGTCGCCGCTTTTGATAAGAACATTCGAATCGAGCGATCGCGTGTCGATAATCGGACTCGCGACGGTGGCCCCTGCAAAAATGAAGGTAGCGTCGCCGACCTTGTTACTGATTTCTGGTTTCACTGCCAGAGTGATGAAGCTGTCTTTGTTCACCGACGGAGTCACCAGCAACGTATTGCCAAATTTCTTATCCTGAAACCCACCAAAAACCGCGGTGGCAGTCTGCTCATTGAAGTTCAATTGCGGAACCGGCTGCGCGCGACTGATCTCGATCTTGGCTTGTCGATTGTCTGCCGTAACAATACGAGGATTGGCGAGAAATTCGGCGTCCGTATCCTCATTCAAAGCCCGTAGCGTCAGGGACAATTGCGGAGCGGTGAGGATGGCAAACTGCCCGGTCGCAATCTGGGATAAGCTATTGCCAATGTGACTAAAGGCATTGTCGGTTTGGCCGCCGAGAGCAAAATCGCTCGTGGGAATCGTCGTTCCCGGAGGCGCGGCGGATTGAGGGGTTGTCTGTCCGTATTTGAAAACCATCGGATTTGCCGAGCTCCCGACCACTCCCGACCAGTTAATTCCATAACTCTGCTTGGGATTCGCGGTCACTTCTACGAGTCGGGCCTCGATCATGACCTGCTTGGTCGGTTTATCGATCTGAGCGAGCATTTTGCGGATGTTGTCGATGTTGCTGCGCGTCTCGCGATAGAAAATCATGTTCGTCCGTTCGTCGACTTGTGGCACGTCCTTGCTGGCCAATTGCGAAGCAATAAGCGGCGCCACGTCTTTCGCGCGAGAGTAGCTGAACTGGTAGCTGTCGCTCTCCGTCGGCTCGGCTGTGCGCTCCGCCGCAGTCTTGATGTAGAAGACGTTGTCGATCTTATCCATGAAGAGCGATTTCGCTTTTACGATGATCGCGATTGCCTGAAGTGCGGTGACGTCTTCAAGACGCATCGTGACCGTGCCGGTCACGGCTTCGCTCACGACCATGTTGATTTTCGCCTGACGCGCTAACAAGCGCAGAACCTGGCCAACATCGTCGCCCTGAAATTCGCGTACGCCGACTCCACCATTCTCAGTCGCGCTGGTGTCTTCCGTCGTCGGAGCTCCAGCCGCAGCGCCGGTCTTGGCGGGACTGGCTGCGGGAGCGCTGTTTGGCGCTGCTTGCACCAGCACCATGGAGTCATTGGCGTTGGCTGTCGTTGGAGTCGCCGCTGGGTTGCTCTGCGCCTGCACGACTGTTGGTTGCTTTTCCGTTTCATTCGCAACGGGTGCGGGCGTGCTGACTTGCGCCTCGGCAACGGACAGCCCGCAAATCACCGCCGCTCCCCAGACGACTTGTTTCAACAGATTAGCCATAATAAAAATGAGAGTTGATGAATGCGAGAGGGCTTAAAGCAGGAAGCAGACCAGCCCTATCCGGACTTTCCCGGTCCGTGGAACCGCAGGGAATCGATGTTTTGTTTTCGATTTGCTCGAAGGGACCTGCTTCTGCAGGTCCGGACGTGCGAAACCACGTCCCTTCGGTTCCCGTTTTACGCTGCCGTAGCGTAACCGACGCGTTTGGCGAACTTGAGCGAAGGCATGTCGTTCACCAACTTGACCAGCCCGTCCTGCCATTTGTGGCTGATCTCCTGGAGATACGGATCATCCTCGTCCAGCCGCGTGCGGAGATTCACGCGAAGCGATCCGTTCTCGTAACAAAAAATATCGATCGGTGGACCAACCGAAACGTTGCTCTTCATCGTCGCGTCGATCGAAATGACGCCGATCTTGAGAGCATCGGCCAGATCCGTTGTGAAACTGAAACCGCGATCAAGAATGGGTTTGCCGTACTTCGTCTCGCCGATCTGCAAGAACGGGCAATCGCGCGTGGCGTGAATGCTATTTCCCTGCGGATAAATTAAGTGCACCTCCGGCAGCGCTCCCGCAATCTGACCTCCGACAATCAGATGAATGTTGAAATCGAAACCGTCGGCTTCCAAAGCGGCGCGATCGCGTTTTTCAACTTCACGCACTTTGGTGCCGACGTAACGCACGGTTTCGTAAAGCGTCTGTCGATTGAGAAGGTTGGGCCTTTCCGAATCCTTGTCGGCAAGCAAGAGATCGTCGTCGATGCGCGCCAATGTCGCTTGCGTGAGTGAAAGATTTCCAGAACCCATGATGCAAATGACGCGGTCGTCTGGCTTTTCGAAAATGCGCATTTTGCTGCGCATGGTGATGTTGTCCATGCCCGCGCTCGTGCGCGAATCGGAAAGAAAAACGGCTCCGTGCTCGCAGAGCATTCCCAGGCAGTAAGTCATCGGTCTTCTCCGGGCTCGATCACGCGGCCAGAGACCTGGCGCATCTTCGTGTGATGCGTGAGCACGTGGACTCGTCCATCACTGCCGCGGAAAAATGCGCTCAATGCCCAGCTGATAATACTGATCAAGATTGCGCCCCAAAAGGCACTCCCGAAACTGTCAACGTGAAACCCGCCAACCAGCCCGGACACCCAGTAGAGCATGAGACCGTTCACTATCAGAATGAATAGACCTAGCGTCAGAAGGATCAGCGGCGCGCTCAAGATTAGCAGGATTGGGCGAACAAATGCGTTCAAGATTCCAAGAAGAAGCGCCGCCAGGATCAGGGAACCAGTTGTGTCGTAGCGAATCCCTTGAAGCACCGAAGCCGCGATTATCACGGCAACAGTGGTGATCGCCCACCGGAAAAGAAAATGTCGCATCAGAAATACTGGTTAGGCCATCGTACCTTATGTTTGCAGGGAGAAAACTCCTTGCCAAATTTTTCGGTCACGAGAAATTTGTTTCAAAACTTAGCCTAATCTGTGCCGAAAAAATCCAAAGATGTCCAAACTCAAAGCGCGAACGGTTCCCGCTCGCGTGTGAAGAAAGCCGTTGTAAAGAAGGCGCCCGCCAAGCGTGTTCGCGCACGTAAGAAAACGCTGTCGAAGTCCGACTTGGCGGCGAAGCCCGTTCCCCCGACGGATGAACAGATTCGTTTGCGCGCATACTTTATCGCGGAGCAACGCGCCCAACGATCGATTTCCGGAGACCACAACAGCGACTGGCTCGAAGCGAAACGGCAGTTGTTCGAAGAAGCAGGCCTGCCTTTGCTCTGAGCAACACTCGTTAGGCCAGCCGTCATGCGATCGATTCGATGTCCGGAACGCATTCTTTCACCTTTTGCAGGAGTCGATTGATTGCAAACGGTTTGGGCAGCAGTCCGTGTACGCCGGCTTCACGCAGAAGCTCCTGCGCTCGTTTGTCATCGCCTCGGGCGGAAACCAGCACTAGCGGCGGGACTGTCCTCGGTGGCTCGACGTTGGCGTAAACTTTGCCAATGAGAGAAAACAGCATCGCCCCGTCGATCATCGGCATGGAAAAATCGAAAATAAACAGGTCGTAATTTTTCTTGAGCGCCAACTCAAAACCATATTCAGGCGTAGGCGAGGAATCGACTTCGCATCGAAGGAATGAACTAAGCGCTTCGCGCATGACGCGCATCAGCCCGACATCGTCATCGACCACGAGAATGCGCTTCGGATCGCCGTTCACGAGGCCCTGACGCTTGCGCAAAAGGTGCGATGGTTTCAAGCTTTGTTTTTGCCATTATTGCGAATATGAAGGATTCCACGGTTCAACTCACGAACGCGTTACGCGAGCGGCTTGCTCTGATTGCAGATGAAGATAGCCGGCGAGATGCGCAACGGCACATGGAGCGTTTGCGTCAGGTCTCAGACCGTATCTCCGAGCTGGCAGCGGCCTTGCCTCCACCAGTCGATCCACGCCTCGAGCATTACCTCGCGCGTTGCAGCTACAGCAAGGCTCTGGAGTTTCTTGAAGCTAGCGGCGATTGAGATCAATCGCTCGGACGACCCGGTGAATTGCCTCTACCGCGAATACAACTCAACAATCAACTGTTCGTTGACCATCGGCTGCATCTCTTCGCGTGACGGAATGCGCGCAACTTTCCCGCTCAAGGCGTCGCGATTCGCCACGAGCCAGTCTGGAACTGGCGCGATCTGCGTTAGCTCAAGATTGCGCAGCACAAGCTGACGTGATTTTGGTTTATCCTTGATCGTCACTTCATCCCCGGTCTTGACGTTAAAAGACGCGATATTGACGTTTCTGCCGTTGACCTGCACATGTCCGTGCGAAACAAGCTGGCGGGCGGCGCTGCGCGTATTAGCGAGTCCAAGACGGAAGACCACGTTGTCGAGACGCGTCTCGAGCAATTGCAACAGTGTTTCACCAGTCACGCCGCGTTTGCGGAGCGCGCTTTGAAAGATGCGGCGAAATTGCTTTTCCAGCAGCCCGTATTGATAGCGAAGCTTTTGCTTTTCTCCAAGTGCGACTGCGTAATCGGATTGCTTGCGGCGCGAACCCTTCGGTCCGTGCATGCCCGGCGGATAATTCTTTCGCTCAAGCGACTTGGAAGGTCCAAAGAGCGGGACGCCGTAGCGACGGCTTACTTTGGTTTTTGGTCCGGTGTATCTACCCATCTTAAAATTTCAAATTGGATGTTGCCTGTTGAACGTTAAACGCGCCGCTGTTTCGGGGGCCTGCAACCATTATGTGGCACTGGCGTCACGTCCCGAATAACGGTCAGGTCGAGACCAATTGCTTGCAGAGCACGAACGGCAGATTCACGCCCGGCGCCGGGCCCTTTTACCAAGACCTCAACCTCTTTGAGCCCGTGTCCCATGGCCTGACGCGAAGCGTCCTGCGCGACCATTTGCGCCGCGTAAGCGGTGCTTTTGCGAGACCCTTTGAAGCCAACTTTCCCCGCGCTCGACCAACCGATCACGTTCCCCTTCAAGTCCGTGATTGTGACGATGGTGTTATTGAAAGTAGAGAGCACATGAGCGATTCCCGCATGAACATTCTTGCTGCCCTTCGCCTTGATGATCTTCGGCTTTTCCACGTCATCGGGGTTGAGCGACAGGTTTTCCTTTGGCGCTTCCGCAGCAGGAGCTTGTTCCTTCTTAACTTTGGCTGGCTTCTTCTCCGCCTTCGGAGCTTCGGTTGCGGCGGCCTGTGGTGCGGCCGTTTCAGTCGCGACTGGCGCAGCAGCTTCTTCCGCCGCAGCGGCAGGGGCCGCTTCGCTATCCTTTGGTTTGCTGGCCTTGGGCTTTGCCGCTGCCTTTGCCGGCTTTTTTGTTTCCTTGTCTGCCATTAGCTAGGATCCAGTTTTTCTAAATTAGACCTTGCCAGCCTTCGCATCCTTGTTGCGAATTACGCCGACAGTTTTCCGCGGGCCCTTGCGCGTCCGCGCATTAGTCGACGTGCGCTGCCCGCGCACCGGCAAACCGCGCCGATGTCGAATGCCGCGATAACAATTAATCGCCTGCAACCGTTTCAGATTGCCCTGCACATCGCGACGGAGATCGCCCTCGATCTTCATTTTCCCCGCCGTGATCGTCTGAATAATTTCGTTCACCTGCTGCGGAGTAAGGTTTTTCGCGCGCAGGTTTGGGTCGATATTGGTTCGCTCCAAAATTCGTTTCGCCGTGCTCGGTCCGATTCCGTAAATGTAGGTAAGCGACGCTTCGATGCGCTTATCCGCTGGAATTTCTACTCCAAGTAATCGTGGCATAAAGTTCTATCCCTGACGCTGTTTATGGCGCGGGTTCTTGCAGATCACGCGTACAACATTCTTGCGCTTCACGATCTTGCACGCTTCACAAAGTCTTTTTACGGATGGTCGCACTTTCATATTCAACGAAAAACGCGGAGGGTTCTCCGCGCTGTCACTTCTGGCGAAAAGTAATTCGCCCCTTCGACAAATCGTAGGGTGAAACTTCTAGCATAACTTTGTCGCCTGGCAAGATACGAATGAAATGGAGGCGCATTTTTCCCGAGATGTGAGCGAGCACACGGTGGCCATTGGGCAGCGCCACCCGAAACATGGTATTTGGCAAGAGTTCGACGACTGTGCCTTCTACTTCAATTGCGTCTTTCCGCGCCATGTCAGGATCTCTGGCTTGTCGCCGGTGATGAGAATGGTGTGTTCGAAATGTGCCGATGGCGCACCGTCCGCTGTGCAAACCGTCCAGCCATCTTCCAGCAATCTGACGGCCGCAGTCCCCAAATTGATCATCGGTTCAATCGCCAGCGTCATACCGGCACGCAGTTTCGGGCCACTACCGCGCTTGCCGTAATTTGGAACCTGCGGTTCTTCGTGCAGCTTGCGGCCCACACCGTGACCGACAAATTCGCGCACGACCGAAAAGTGATGCTGAATAGCTTCTTCTTCGATCTCGGCGCACAAATCGCCAAGACGCGAACCTTCGAACGCTACGCTGATCGCGCGTGCAAGCGCCTTCTCCGTGACTCGCATCAGTTGTTCGGTGCGATCGTCGATTACACCGACTGGTACCGTCGTCGCGGTATCTCCTACCCAGCCATCCTGCACCACACCGATGTCGAGCTTCACGATGTCGCCATACTGAATCCGGCGCTGGCTGCCGATGCCGTGTACGATTTCGTCATTGAGCGAGATACAAATATTTCCAGGGAAAACACGGTGACCCAGTCGATATCCAAGAAACGCGCTCTTCACGTTGGCCTCTCCCATGAAATCTGCCGCGGCCTGATCGACTTCTTTCGTCGTGATTCCGGGTCGAATCAATTCGCTGACACGATCCAGAATGTCGCTCGCGCTGCGGCACGCCCGCCGCATTTTCTCGATCTCTTTTCCGCTCTTGATCGGAATCATGCTGACGGCTGTTGCTCGAGCAGACGGGAGATATCAGCGAAGACCACGTCGCGTTCGCGATTCCCATCAATTCGGCGAAGGGAGCTTGTTTTTTGGTAAAAGTCCGCCAGCGGCTGGGTCTTGGCATTAAATTCCGCCAGGCGCGTTTGCAAGACAGATGCATCGTCGTCATTTCGCCTAACGAGTGGTCCATCGCAGTATGGGCAGACAGGTCGCTCCGCGAATTTTGCGCTCGTTACACTCGTGGTGAATCCACAGCCCTGACATTGCAAGCGGCGGGCGATTCGATTACGCACAGTGTCTTCGGAAACATCGAGCCAGATCGCCAGATCCAACGACGTGTGCAGTCGTTCCAAAATTTTCTGCAGACTGCGCGCCTGCGGCAAAGTGCGCGGAAATCCATCGAAAACGAAACCATAACCTCCGTGCAAGCGCAGCCAATCCTCGATCAGTCCCACGATGATCTTGTCTGAAACAAGTCCGCCGTGTTGCGTCGTCTCTCCCGTTTTCAAACCTAGCGGCGTTCCAAGATCTCTTTCCCGCCGCAAAATTGCGCCCGGCGAAGTCACCGGAATTCCGAACTGGCGTGTGATCATTTCCGCCTGAGTCCCCTTGCCCGACCCCGGCGCGCCGAGAAGCACAAGTCGTCGTTTCACCTAGCGACCGTAGAGGAAAATCGCGACGCCACCGATAACGAGCACGGCGATGCCGACATAAAGCCACATGAGTGTGCCATGCCCTGCCGCGTCGCCGCGATTGTAAGATGCGCGATCAAAACTGCGTCCACGAATGCGGCCTTTGCGCAGAAAACCATCGTAATGTCGTTGAATCAAATGCGTCTCGACTTGCCGCATGGTGTCGAGCATCACGCCGACGATAATGAGCAAACTCGTGCCGCCGAAAAACTGTGCGGTGATTATCGGCACATGTAAGCCCTGACTCAGGAGGCTCGGCAGGACAGCGATCAGCGTTAGGAAAATCGCGCCGGCAAAAGTCAGCCGCGTCATCGTGTAATCCAGGAAATCCGCTGTCGGTTTTCCGGGACGCACGCCGGGAATGTAGCCGCCGTATTTTTTCAGATCGTCCGCGATCTGCGCTGGTTGAAACTGCGTCGCGACCCAGAAGTAACTGAAAAAGAAAATCATTGCCGCGAGCACCACGTAGTGCAGCCAGCCTGTGGACAGGTTCTCAGAAATTTGTCGCGCGATCGGACTATTCTTGAAAGCAACACTCACAATCGTCGTGGGGAAAAGCAAAAGCGCCCATGCGAAAATGATCGGCATCACGCCGGCATAATTTACCTTTAGCGGCATGTACTGCGTTTGCCCGCCGTACATCTTTCTGCCAACCACACGCTTCGCGTACTGGACCGTGATCTTACGCGTGCCTTGCGTAACCGCGATGACCGCCGCAATCACGATGAACAGGAACGCGACCATCAAAACGAGGATCGCAGGATTGACCTGACTTGTTCCGGTTTCAGCTGAAGGGACAAAAGTTTTCCATGCTTGCGCTAACGCCGCCGGCAGGCGCGCAACAATGCCAACCGTGATGATAAGTGAGATCCCGTTGCCGATGCCGCGCTCCGTGATCTGATCGCCAAGCCACATCAGGAACAGCGTGCCGGTCGTTAACGAAAGAACTGTGATTAATCGAAACGACAATCCGGGATTATCGACCAGCTGAATTCCGAGCTTCGTCATCGTTTCGGTAATTCCAGGAAGCATCGTGTGATACGACTCGGGATGTTGGAAGGAAACAGCGAGCAAGTATCCCTGGAAAACGCACAGGATAACCGTGGCGTAGCGCGTGTACTGCATGATTTTCTGCCGGCCGCCATCTTCACGCGCCAGTCGCCCAAGCTTCGGAATTACCGCCGTCAGCAACTGCATCATGATTGACGCGCTGATGTACGGCATGATGCCTAACGAGAAGATTGCGCAGTTCTCCAGAGCTCCACCGCTGAAAAGATTGAAGAGCGCAGCAACACCACCGCCCGACTTTGCGGTCAGTGAGCTCCGGAACCATTCCTGCAAAACTGCCTGGTTAACGCCGGGGGTCGTGATCGCAGCGCCAAGACGCACAATGACGATTACCGCGAGCGTGAATAAAATTCGCCGCCGCAGTTCCGGGATTTTGACCGAGTTGAGAAACGCCGAGACCATCAGCTCAATGTCGTTCCCGCGCAGCTAGCGCTTCTTCGCGGATTTCTTTTTGGCGACGGGCGCCTTCTTTTTCGCCGCCGGTTTTCTGGCGGCTGTCTTCTTCGTGACGCGTTTCTTCGATTCGCCTTCTGCCACGGGCGCACCCTCGACTTCCTTTGGCGCATCGCCGTCTGGCGCTTGACGCGCTTCGCGCACCGCGATGCTGCCGCCAGCCTTTTCGATTTTCGCGCGCGCGGACTCGCTAAATTTGTCCGCCTCGATTGTCAGACCATGTTTCAACTCGCCATCGCCCAGAATTTTTATTCCGACGAAGTTTCCACGAATTAACTTCGATTCGCGCAGCAACTGTTCGTTTACAGTCGTTCCCGCCTTGAAACTGTTGAGCGAATCAAGATTCACGATGGCGTAGTTCTTATGGAACGCTGCGTTGTTAAAACCGCGTTTCGGCAATCGCCGGATCAGCGGCATCTGGCCGCCTTCGAAACCAAGACGCAGACTTCCGCCGGAGCGCGCTTTCTGGCCTTTGTGACCTTTGCCGCTCGTCTTGCCGTGCCCGGAACTTTCGCCGCTACCGAGTCGTTTGACCCGATGACGCGAACCGGGACGGGGCCGCATGTTGTGCAACCGAATCATGACTGCTGCTCAGCCTTTCCATCGTTCGCACGGATACCGCGCACTTTCAAAATTTCATCGCGCCGCCGCAGCGAGCGCAACGCTTCGATCGTCGCCTTCACGACATTTGCGTGATTGCTCGAGCCTAACGACTTCGCCAGAACATCGCGAATCCCGGCCGCTTCGACAACGGCACGCACGCCACCGCCAGCGATTACACCCGTTCCGGGCGACGCCGGCCGCAGTAGCACACGACCGCCGCCAAAGTTCCCGATCGTTTCATGCGGAATCGTGTTTTCGTGCAGCGAAACTTTCTCCATGCCCTTCCGCGCCGCTTCGGAAGCTTTGCGAATCGCTTCTGCAACTTCGTTGGCTTTGCCAAAACCGACGCCAACGCTGCCATCATGATCGCCCGCCACAATCAGCGCGCTAAAGCTGAAGCGTCGTCCACCCTTCACCACTTTCGCGCAACGATTGATGAAGACGACCTTCTCGGTCGTATCGCCCCGTGCCGCGGAACTCTTGTCCGTATTTCGATCTGCGCTGCGTCTGCCGCCGCCGTGTGGTTGTGCCATGAAATTCTTCCTAAAATTTTAATCCACCTTCGCGGGCCGCATCAGCGAGAGCTTTAACTTTGCCGTGATAAAGAAAGCCGCCGCGATCAAAGATGACTTTGTCGACCTTCTTCGCCAATAACCGTTCCGCGATTGCTTTTCCAATCTGCTCTGCTGTTGCGCGATTTGCCGCTGCTTTTCCTTTGCCGCGCAGATTTTTTTCTGTCGTAGCGGCTGAAACCAAAGTCTTACCCGCGTCGTCATCGACGACTTGAGCGTAAACATGCTTGCCGGAGAAGTGCACGGCCAGCCGCGGGCGCTCTGCCGTTCCGCTCACGCGTTTCCGGATCCGCGTGTGAATGCGATGCCGGATTTTCTTTCGATCAGTCGCTGCGATCATTACTGCACCGTCTTTCCTTCCTTGCGGCGAATCTGTTCACCGGCATAACGAACACCTTTGCCCTTGTAAGGCTCGGGCGGATAATATCGGCGGATATCAGCTGCCACCTGTCCCACCAGTTTCTTATCGATCCCTTGAATCGTGATCTTGGTGTTGTCCGCGACTGTGATTTTGATCTCTTTTGGAATCGAAAATAAAACCGGATGCGAAAATCCGAGACTGAGATTGAGGTTCTGACCTTGCACCGCCGCTTTGAAACCAACCCCTTCGATCTCGAGATTCCTGGTAAAACCTTCGCTTACGCCCTGCACCATGTTGTGCACGAGGCTCCGCGACAGACCATGCAACGCTTTCACGCTGCGCGTCTCTGCTCCGCGTGCGAGCGAAACGCGATTGTCCTTCACGCTCCCTTTGATATTGCGCGGCAAATTCCAACTCAGCTTCCCTTTCGGTCCTTCGACCGCGACGGCGCCATCATCGCTGATGTTCACCTTCACTTTGTCGGGAATCTCGACTGGTTTGTTTCCGATACGTGACATAACTCGTTAGGCGTTACCAAACGTAAGCCAGCAATTCACCGCCTACATTTTGTTTTTTCGCTTCGCGTCCTGACAGAACACCGCGCGGTGTCGACAAAATCGCAATCCCCATCCCGCCCAGCACGCGTGGAATTTCTTTCGCGCCAACATAACGCCGCAAGCCTGGACGACTCACGCGCTTCAATCCCGTAATTGCGCTCGATTTATTCGCGAACTTATTCGTGATCTTGATACGCGGGTGCGCTTTCTCCGTATCGACCGCGTAATCGGTGATGTAACCTTCCTCTTTCAAAATGCGCGCGACGTCGCTCTTGATTTTGGAATAGGGCAAAAACATCTCCGGCTTCTGCGACGCCGCGGCGTTACGCACGCGGGCGAGAAGGTCGGCAATAGGATCAGTAACAGTGCTCATGAAAATCAGGCGGTCGCCGCGGCGGCCGGTTTCTTCGCGCGATCGCTAAATGGCATTCCCATTTCGCTCAGAAGCGATTTCGCTTCCTCGTTCGTCCGCGCGGTGGTGACGATTGTAACATCAAACCCAATGTTGCGCTTGATTTTATCGAGCTCGACTTCCGGGAAAATCGACTGGTCGGAGACGCCGAGTGTGTAGTTGCCGTTGCCATCGAAACCCTTCGGCGAAACGCCGCGAAAATCGCGAATGCGAGGCAGCGCTGCTTTAATAAAGCGCTCCAAAAATTCGTACATGTGCGCGCCGCGCAAGGTGACCTTTGCGCCAATCGCCTGGTCTTTGCGCAATTTAAAATTCGAAATGCTTTTCTTGGCGCGCGTCTCCGCCGGTTTCTGTCCTGTGATCAAAGCCAGTTCGGTCTTGGCGTCTTCCAACGCCTGCTTCACGTCCGATTGCGATCCAACGGAGGTATTAATTACGACCTTATTCACCTTCGGGACCTGGTGCGGGTTCTTGTAACCATGCTGCTGCTGCAGCGCTGGCATCACCCGCTCTTTGTAGTCGCGATAAAATTCGTTTTCCGTTTTCATTCTCAAACACCTGTCATTCTGAGCGAAGCGAAGAACCTCTCAAGTTACGCCTGGCGTTGTTAGCGAGGTCCCTCGCTGCGCTCGGGATGACCATTTAGGTTTTCTTCGCCTCCTTCTTGGCTTTCGCCTTGGCGCCTTTTTCCTTTGTCTTCTTCTCGTTCCGTTCCAGAACGCGCACATTCGAAATATGAATCGGCCCTTCGCGTTCCGCGATCTTTCCCTCTGGATTGTCCTGCGATTTGCGCATGTGGCGCTTAATAATGCGCACTCCTTCGATCAGCACACGCTGCTTGCGGGGCAACACTTCGAGAATCTTTCCCGAGGAACCACGAAAGTTCCCGGAAATGACTTCGACGTTGTCGCCTTTCTTAACGTGCAGCTTGATTCGATTCATAAAACTTCCGGAGCGAGTGAGACAATTTTCATAAAATTGCGCTCGCGCAACTCGCGCGCGACCGGCCCGAAAATGCGGGTGCCGCGCGGATTCAAATCCTTATCGATAATAACAATGGCATTGTTGTCGAAACGCAAAAGCGAACCATCATCGCGGCGAATCGGTTGTTTGGTTCGCACCAAAACCGCACGCACTACTTCGCCCTTCTTCACCGTGCCGGTCGCGCTCGCTTCTTTGACGTTCGCCGTTATGACATCGCCAATACCTGCGCACTGGGCGGTCCCCTGTCCGATCACACCGATCATTGTAGCCATGCGCGCGCCGCTGTTGTCGGCCACATCGAGTCTCGATCTTAAGTAAACCATATAGTTGTGCGTCCTTTGTTCGGCCGGCTACTTCTGCACGACTTCGACCAGGCGCCAGCGTTTCAATTTGCTTAGCGGCCGCGTCTCCATGATGCGCACCGTGTCGCCGGTCTTCGCCTTATTCTCTTCATCGTGAGCGTAAAATTTCTTCATCTGTTTCACGATCTTCCCGAATTTGGCGTGCGGCACGCGCGTCACCGTCCGCACTACGATTGTTTTGTTCATGCCGCCGGAAATCACTTCGCCGACACGCGTCTTGCGCGTGCCGCGTGATTCCGCCGGCGCGCTCTGCGTCGTTCCCGCAACTGTTGTTTGAATTTCGTCCGCCATTATTTCTTCGCCGGCTCCTTGCCGCGGTTGGAAAGAATCGTCTCAATGCGCGCGACATCCCGGCGCAACAGGCGCAATCGGCTCGGCTGTTCGAGCTGACCGCTCTGTTGCTGCAAACGCAGATGCAGGCTTTCCTGACGCAAGTCGCGCTTTTTCGTCAGCAACTCGTCCGTGCTCATTTCAACAATTTCTTTGATCTTCATAACTCGTTAGGCTGCCACATGATGGCGGCTGAGAAACTTCGTGCGCACCGGCAGTTTGTCTGCCGCCAATCGCAGCGACTCGCGCGCGACTGACTCCGTTACGCCGTCGAGCTCAAACAAAATATTTCCCGGCCGCACCGTGGCGACCCAATATTCCGGCTGTCCTTTGCCTTTACCCATTCGCGTTTCCGGCGGCCGGCCCGTGACCGACTTGTCTGGAAAAATCCGGATCCACAATTTTCCTTTGCGCTTCATGTTACGCGTCAGCGCGACACGCGCGGCTTCGATTTGGGTATTCGTAATCCAGGCGCGCTCCAGCGTTTGCAGCCCGAACTCGCCGAAGTCGATTCGCAAATTGCGCGAAGCAGTTCCCTTGCGGCTACCCCGCTGGGTCTTGCGATACTTCACGCGTTTCGGCATTAATGGCATAACAAATCCTCGCTAAAGTCTAAGTCTCGGCTGGTACCTCTGGAGCCGGAGGTGGAGCAGGCGCAGCCGCTTCCGGCGCGGCTTCCTCTTTTTTACAAAGCCAGCACTTTACGCCAATTTTTCCGTAAACTGTGTTCGCTTCGGCAAAGCCATAATCGATGGGGGTTCGCAGAGTATGCAGCGGCACTTTGCCCTCGCGATACCATTCCGAGCGGGAAATTTCGGCGCCATTCAAACGTCCCGAACTGCGCAAGCGAATCCCCTGGGCCCCAAAATCCATCGCGGTCTGAACTGCCTTTTTCATCGCTCGCCGATAAGCGATACGGCGTTCGATCTGCAGGGCGACATTTTCCGCGACCAATTGCGCGTCGAGCTCAGGCGTCTTGATCTCCTGAATATCGATCTTCACCTGTTTGCCCTGCGCCATCTTCGAAATTTCTTCCGTCATCTTTTCGATCTCGGCGCCTTTACGGCCGATCACGATACCGGGACGCGCTGTGTGAATTGTGACGCGAATGCTGTTCCAGGCTCGTTCAATAATGATCTTCGAAACGGCGGCGAACTGCAGTTTTTTCTTCACGTAATCGCGAATCTCGAGATCGCTGTGCAAAAACGCGGGCATGTCCTGAGGCGACGCGTACCAGCGCGAACGCCAGTCACGATTAACACCGAGGCGAAATCCAATTGGATTAACTTTCTGTCCCATAAATTCTCCTAAACTGTGGTCGCAACCCCATTTGTCATCCCGAGCGCAGCGAGGGACCCCGCTAACGCCCCAGCGCGATCCAGGTTCAATACCTGTCGAAAGATCGCGGGATTCTTCGACTCCGCTTCGCTCCGCTCATAATGACAACGCATAAAAATCATTTCTTCGCTTTCGCGTCTTCCTTGGCGGCTGATTTCTTCGGCGCATGTTCGTGCTTCGGTTCCGCTGTCTTGTCGCTCTTACCCGTCGCGGTCTTTTTTGCCTTCTTCTGTTCTGCCTTCCTGGTCTCTCGCGTTTTAATCTCGATCTCGTCGGTTAGCACGATTCGAATGTGACTGGTTCGCTTTAGAATCCGGCTACCGCTTCCACGCGCTCGCGGCATCATGCGTTTCATCGTGGGTCCCTCGCCCACGATCGCTTCCTTCACGACCAATCCATCGACGCGGAGATTTGCATTGTTTTCTGCATTTGCGACCGCGCTCTTTAGCGTTTTGTTAATCATCGCCGCCGCCTTCTTCGGGCTGAACGCAACAATATCGAGCGCTGCCGAAACCGGCAGGCCCTGGATCTCACGCGTAACTTCGCGCGCCTTAAACGCCGAAATCTTCGCGTACCGCAATATCGATCTAACTTCCATTTATTTTAAAGTCACACTTTGGCGGGCATCGACCTGAAGCCGATCGCCCACTTTTATCTGTTCTTTCCTCGAATCCATTTCCTGAATCACCGCGCCGCAAATTTTCTGTCGCACATCCACCACACGCAACGTCGCGATCACCTTGTCGTTTCGCATTACGCGCAATGGCATTCCCATCTTCACGCCCTGCTGTTCGCCGATGTTTCCGACCACGAGCGACCATTCTTCCTTCACGCTTATCACGCTGCCATCCATCAAACTTGGCTGCGCTTCCGTCCCCTCGCCGTCTGACTTCGCGATCAAATCGTTGATGCTGCGCAACTGCGCTTCCAAATCCATCCGCGCTTGCGCATCGCTGCTCTCCGCCGTTTTCAGGAAACGCAAAACCGATTCGCCCAACCGCAACATCTGATCGCGATATTGTTCGCGCTCTTTCTCGAACAACTTCAGATCGCTTACCGCGTTCAACAGTCGCTGCTCGAGTTTCGCCCGGTCTTTATCGGCCGACGCCAGTCCGAGCGCTTCCATGCGCAACTGCAAATCGGCAAACTTTCGGCGAAATAATTCCGCTTCTGCATTCGATTGCGCCAGACTATCGGTCAACGTTCTGACCGATTCCTGCTGCAACGAAAGCTCTCGGCGCAATTCCTCGTTTTGCGACAACAACGCACTCGCGGTCACTTTCGTGTCCGCATCTTTTTTGGATTCTGACAAAGAACTATCCCCCTCTGCCGCCAGCCTTCCGGCGAGCGTTACGCAGCCCAACACTGCTAAAATTTTCTTCAACTACTTGGTCACCTTCGCCGTATGTGAACCGTGTTTCTTAAAGATACGAGTCGGCGAAAACTCGCCCAACTTGTGACCGACCATGTTCTCCGTCACGAACACGGACGTAAACGTTTTGCCGTTATG
The DNA here is from genome assembly GCA_963824795.1 of uncultured Verrucomicrobiae bacterium. Taxonomy (GTDB): domain Bacteria; phylum Verrucomicrobiota; class Verrucomicrobiia; order Chthoniobacterales; family UBA10450; genus JBBQFI01. The sequence goes on from CAWGQU010000040.1 coordinate 34,344, forward strand.
CACCAAAAACGTGTGGCCAACAAAGTCCGGCGTCACCATCGAACGGCGCGACCAGGTTTTCATCGGCTTTTTCGTAGGCGCTGCATTCATCTTATCGATTTTCTCGAGAAGATGCGGTTCGACGAAGGGTCCCTTTTTCAACGATCTTGCCATAAAGTCAAATGCGCCTCGTTAGGCTTTCTTCTTAGATTTGCGGCGCTCCATGATGAAACGGTTGCTCGGTTTGTATTTCCGGCGCGTCTTAAAACCTTTCGCGAGCTGTCCCCACGGACTGACCGGGTGATGCCGTCCACCACCACCTTTTGATTTGCCCTGGCCGCCGCCCATTGGATGGTCGATCGGATTCATGACCATGCCGCGCACATGCGGGCGCCGGCCCTTCCAGCGCGTGCGTCCTGCTTTGCCACTGGAAACATTCATGTGATCGACGTTGCCGACCTGACCCATCGTTGCGTAAGCCTCTTCGTGAATTCGGCGAATTTCGCCCGAAGGCATTTTCACTAATGCAAAACCGCCTTCGCGGTTATTCAACGTCGCCTGCTGCCCGGCGCTGCGCGCAATTTGTCCGCCACGTCCCGGCGTGAGCTCGATGTTGTGAATGTTCGCGCCCAAGGGGATCACGCGCATCGGAAGTGCATTGCCGAGTTCCGGTGGCGCACCTTCGCCCGCCATCACCTGCGCACCGACTCTCAAGCCATCTGGCGCGAGAATGTAACTCAGCTCGCCGTCCTCATATTTAATAAGAGCGATGCGGGCGGAACGATTCGGGTCGTATTCAATCGAGATCACTTCCGCAGCGACGCCATGCTTGCGTCGCTTGAAATCTACCTTGCGATATTTCTGTTTATGTCCGCCGCCGATGTGGCGCGAAGTCAGTCGCCCATAATGATTGCGTCCACCGCTTCGCTTCTTCGGTTCGAGCAGACGCTTCGTCGGCTTCGATTTGGTAATCTCATCGAAAGTAGGAAGCGTCTTGAACCGCAGCGTCGGCGTGAGCGGTCGATAATTTCGTAGTGCCATAACCTAAACGAGTTCGATCTTCTCGCCCTCCGCTAAGGTTACGATCGCTTTTTTCCAATGCGGCTTGCGGCCGAAATCGGAACGGCGTTCCCGCTTCTTCTTGCCGGCGTAATTGCACGTATTCACAGCCACGACCTTTTTCTGAAACAACTTCTCGATCGCTGCCTTGATCTGAATCTTGTTCGCGCGCGGACTGACCCGAAAAACATACTTGTTCTGTTTTTCCGTCAGCAGCGTCGCCTTTTCCGTAAGCGACGCGTTATGGATCAAATCGTATGGCTCGTTCATTTTCCGTTCGTCCTTTCCGCCAAATGCTCGAGTGCTTTCGACGTGACGAGAATTTTGTCGAATGCGAGAAGCTCTTCCGCATTCACTTCACGCGCCGTCGCCAATCGCACCGGCTTCACGTTGCGCGCCGATTTGTAGGTGTTGTCGTCAAATGCGTCGGCGACGACGAGGACCTTCTTCGCGTCCGTCTGCTTTTTGACTAACGAGACAAAGCCCTTCGTTTTGACTTCCTTGACCGCGAAAGTATCAATCGTCAGCACATCGCCCGCGTTGATGCGTTCGCTCAACGCTTTTTGAAAAGCGAGACGCCGTACCGTCTTTGAAATCTTCTTCGAATAATCGCGTGGCTTAGGTCCAAAAACAACACCGCCCTTGCGCCAAAGCGCCGAGGACTTGTAGCCGGCACGTGCACGACCGGTTCCTTTTTGTCGCCATGGTTTTGCGCCAGAAAATGCAACTTCGGCTTTTGTTTTCGAATTCGCGGAACCCGAACGACGCGCCGCACGCATCGCCACGACCGTCTCGTGCAATGCCTGCGTCCCTTTGCCGCCTTCGATCAAATTGATCCTGGCTTCTTTCGCCGCGGCCTTCGTTAAAGCTTTTGCACTCATCCGTTATCGAACTGTTATCGCCGGTTTCTTCGCCCTCTCGGCTTCGTCGTGCTTTCGGTGCTCCTCGTGCGCGGCCCGTATTGTTTCCGGATGTTTAATCGCTGGCCTAACGACTACATAACTGCCGTTCGACCCTGGCACCGCACCGCTGATCAAAATGATTTTCTCCGCCTCGCGCACCTGCAGCACCTGCAGATTCTGCACCGTCACGCGTTCGTCACCCAAGTGACCCGGCATGCCCATGTTCTTCCAGATACGTCCCGGTGTAGAGCGATTGCCGATCGCGCCATTACGTCGATGTGTCTTCGAACCATGCGCCGCACCCTGACCATGGAAATTGTGCTTCTTCATCACACCCTGAAAACCTTTGCCCTTTGAGCGGCCAATCACGTCTACGAAATCGCCCGGCTGAAATTGCGTGACGCTGAGATTGATTTCGCCTTCCGGCACATCAGCGATCATGCGAAATTCGCGCACAAATTTCTTCGGCTCGACGCTGGCTTTCTTAAATCCGCCTAACGAAGCGCGATTCAAACGCGATTCCTTTTGCGTATCGAACCCAACCTGAATGGCAGAATAACCGTCATTGTCATGCGTCAGGCGACGCACCAGCACGTTGTCGCCTGCGGCAATTACAGTCACCGGACGCATTTTGCCGTTGGCGTCGTAAACACTGGTCATGCCAATTTTTTGTCCGAGTAATCCGATGCTCATGATCGTGGGTTCGCAAATTCCGTGACGTTAAATCTTGATCGTGATGTCGACGCCCGCAGGCAGGTTCAACTTCTTCAATTCATCCACCGTCTTCGCGGTCGGCTCGATAATGTCGAGCAGGCGCTTGTGCGTGCGGATTTCAAATTGATCCATCGATTTTTTGTCGACGTGCGGAGAACGATTCACTGTAAATTTTTCGATCAATGTCGGCAGCGGGATCGGCCCGGCCACGCGCGCACCAGTGCGCTTCGCCGTCTCGACGATGTCGACCGCGGATTGATCGAGCATTCGATGATCGAACGCTTTTAAGCGAATACGTATGCGTTGACCATCAGCCATAAAATTATTTCGTCTCCTTCTGGTCGAGGATGGCCGCGACGAGATTTTGCGGAACCGCTTCGAAGTGCGACGGCTCCATCGAGTAACTGGAACGACCTTTAGAAAGCGAACGAATGGCGGTGGCATAACCGAAAAGCTCCGCCAGCGGAACACTCGCGTGAATAATCGTAAGATTCCCGCGTGTCTCGATGCTTTCGATGCTCCCACGACGACGGCTTAAGTCGCCGCAGATGTCGCCTTGATACTCGTCCGGTGTGATGTTCTCCACCTTCATGATAGGCTCGAGCAGAATTGGTTTGCCCTGCTTAAAGCCGTCTTTCATCGCGAAAATCGCGGCCAGCTTGAAGGCGAGTTCGTTCGAATCGACTTCGTGGAAACTTCCGTAAACAATGTCGACCTGGACATCGACGACGGGATAACCGCCGAGAACGCCGTTAAGCACCGCTTCGTCGATACCCTTTTTGACCGCCGGGATGTACTCGCGCGGAATAATTCCACCGACGATTTTGTTCTCGACGATGAGTCCGGTGCCGCGAGCGCCGGGGCGCACGTCGACTTCGACGTGACCGTATTGGCCGCGACCACCCGATTGCTTGATCAATTTGCCGACGCCATGCGCGCTGCCAGTGATCGTTTCGCGATACGCGATCTGCGGTTTGCCAGCATTTGCGTCCACTTTGAATTCGCGGAACATCCGGTCCCGGATAATTTCCAAATGCAGCTCGCCCATTCCAGCGATGATCGTCTGGCCGGTGTCTTCGTGTGTGTAAACTCGGAATGTCGGATCCTCTTCCGCAAGGCGCTGCAACGCGATCGCCATTTTTTCCTGATCCAATTTTGTCTTTGGCTCAATCGCCATTGAAATAACGGGATCGGGAAAAGTTGGCGGCTCGAGCAGGATAGGATGGTCTTCATCACACAATGTGTCGCCCGTCGTGATGTTCTTGATGCCAACGATCGCCGCGATGTCGCCCGAGTAACACGTTTCGATGTCTTCCCGTTTATCCGCTTGAATCTGGATCAAACGCGAGATGCGTTCCCGCTTGTTCGTACGTGGGTTATAAACCGTGTCGCCTTTGGAAAGTGCACCGGAATAGACGCGGAAGAAAACGAGTTTGCCGACGAATGGATCGCTCCAAAGTTTGAAAGCGAGCGAGCAGAAATTTCCGTTGTCGTCCGTCGGCGCCTGCATCGGCTCGTGCGTGTCGGGCTCCATTCCCTTGGCCGGCGGAATGTCGAGCGGGCTCGGGAGATAATCGACCACGGCATCGACCAGGTATTGCACGCCGATGTTCTTCAACGCCGAACCGCCAATGACCGGCACAAATTTATTCGCGATTGTTTGCCGACGAATGCCAGCCTTGAGAATTTCCGGCGTGACGGGTTTTTCCTCGAGCACGACGTGAGCTACGTCGTCGTCGATATTGGAAATTTGTTCGACCAGATCGTTGTAGGCCTTCTCGACCGCCTCGATATGTTCCTTGGGAATCTCCGTCACTTCATACGTCGACCCGAGCTGGTCGCTGTCGGAATAAATAATCGCCTTCTTATTAATAACATCGAGCTGGCCTTTGAGCTGATCTTCTCGGCCGAGCGGTAACAAGACTGGCCATGCGTTTGCGCCGAGTTTGTTGTGAATGCTCTTCACCGACATTTCAAAATCGGCGCCGACGCGGTCCATCTTATTAATAAAGGCCAGGCGCGGGACGTTATACTTGGTCGCCTGCCGCCAAACCGTTTCCGATTGCGGCTGCACACCGGCGACGCCGTCGAAAACCGCAATCGCGCCATCGAGCACACGCAAAGAACGCTCGACCTCCGCCGTGAAATCCACGTGACCCGGCGTATCGATGATGTTGATGCGCTGCTTTACCCCTTCAAAAATCTTGTAAACGCCTTCTTCCTTTTTCTGCGACCAACTACAAGTTGTCGCAGCGGACGTGATCGTAATCCCGCGCTCGCGTTCCTGCTCCATCCAGTCCGTGACCGTGGTACCCTCATGCACCTCGCCCATCTTGTGGATCATGCCGGTGTAAAACAGAACGCGCTCGGTAATCGTCGTCTTGCCCGCATCGATGTGTGCGGCAATCCCGATATTGCGCGTGCGCTCGAGCGGGAATTTCCGATTCGGCGAATTGGGATTTTTCGAGCCGGTCTGCTTTTGTTCGAGAGTCGCGGTAGCCATAAGATTACCAGCGGAAATGCGCAAAAGCCCGGTTCGCCTGCGCCATCTTGTGAGTGTCGTCGCGTTTCTTGATCGCGTTGCCCTGGCCAGCCGCGGCGTCTTTCAATTCCTGCGCGAGCGCCATCGCCATTGGCATGCCTCGACGATTGTCGGCGTATTGCACAATCCAGCGCATCGCGAGTGAAACCTGACGCGCCGGCGTTACTTCCATCGGCACTTGATATGTCGCACCACCAACGCGGCGTGATTTTACTTCAAGACGCGGTCTGACATTTTCCAGCGCCTTGTTAACGACTTCGAGCGGGTCGACTGCGTCGGAACCTTCGCGCGACTTATCGATCGCGGTATAGACAATCCGTTCCGCGAGCGACTTCTTGCCGCGCTTCATCACGGTGGAAATAAGACGCGCCACCGCCGCACTCCCGTAACGGGAATCGACGCGCTCTTCTTTTTTGTAAACTTTCCGCCTCCGTGACATGTGTCGTTCTAATCAAGATGTTATTTTTTTGCTTCCTTTGGAGCAGCCTTCCCTGCTTCACCGCCCGCGCCCGCCTTCGGACGTTTTGCGCCGTACTTCGATCGGCTGCGTCTGCGACCATCTACGCCTAACGAGTCGAGTGTGCCGCGCACAATGTGGTAACGCACACCCGGCAAATCTTTCACTCGTCCGCCGCGCACGAGCACGATCGAATGCTCCTGCAGGTTATGCCCTTCGCCCGGAATGTAGGCAATCACTTCCTGGCCATTCGTCAACCGCACTTTTGCCACTTTGCGCAGCGCAGAATTCGGCTTCTTCGGCGTGCGCGTCATCACTTGAACGCAAACGCCGCGGCGTTGTGGACAATCCGTTAGCGCCGGTGATTTTGATTTCACCGAAACTTTACGTCGTCCTTTCCGAATAAGTTGATTAATCGTTGGCATTTTCGTTACTCAATTGTCACACCGCACCTAAAGTTTTGGGGTGACAAAAAAACCGCACAGGTCGCGCAATAAACTGTCACGCGCCTGCTGCGGTGAGCGCGGAATATAGAAGCAAAATGGCGACCCGCAAAGAATATTTTGCCGCCAAAGCCGACAATCGGATGGCCCCGCGTTCCGCTTATTTCCTAGGGTGAAGCGACGTATTTTTTCAATTCGCCGCGTTTCTCCATGTCAATAAAGTTGTCGACTTCCTTAATCTTTATCCCGGGGTTCTTCTTTTGCATTTGCTGATAAATCTGGATCACCTCCGTTACGCCAGAGTAGGGATCGTCCTTTTTTTCATTGCGCAAGAATTGAGAATCCACATTGCCGACGACAAAGGCATCCAACAAGAGAGTCCGATCTTCCTTCGGAATCATTATGTTATCGAGGAACGGCACGACTTTAGAGCTGATTTCGACAAGAACGCTTGTATCTTTCTCCGCGAAGCTTCGAACAACCTCGCCAGCTGCGCGTCCGCGCGGTGAGAACGGATCCTGGCGAAATGCTGCGATCGCGTTTCGGGCTGTGTCCTTACTGATCGGCACTATCGGTTCGGCGGCACGCAATGAAAATGCGAACAGCATAATAATACTGGCGGTAACGAGAAATCGTTTGCTCATAAATCAGGGCGATAAACTGCTCTATTAATTGGATAAAGTCGATCAAAAGACGAGAGAAAGAAATACGCCTCGTCGATCGCGGGACTCGGAATGAAATCGATCTCGGGGAAATTTGTCATTGGTAACTGAGTCGAGGAATCTTTGCTGTGGAGAAAAAATTTGAATTGCTGGCGCGGGATAAGAAGTCAAAAGCGCGACGCGGAAGACTAACAACCAATCACGGCACGATCGAAACCCCCGTGTTCATGCCGATTGGCACACAGGGAAGCGTGAAAGGAGTCAGCCCGCGTGAACTCCATGAATTGGACGCGCAAATCATTCTTGGAAACACCTATCACCTATTCGTCAGGCCTGGCCTGGAGGTAATGCGGCATCTGGGGGGATTGCACAAATTCATGAGTTGGAATGGGCCGATTCTAACGGACAGCGGCGGTTACCAGATCTTCTCGCTCGCGAAGTTGCGCAGGATCACCGAAGAAGGCGTGCACTTTCAAAATCATCTTGATGGCACGCCGACTTTTATTTCACCGGAGGTGGCCATGGAGGCCCAAGCTGCGCTCGGCAGCGATATCGCAATGGTGCTGGATGAGTGCGCGCCGTATCCATGTGACTACGATTATGCTGCGCGCAGTCTGGAGATGACGACGCGATGGGCGAGGAGGTGCAAGGAAGAAAACGTCCAACCCCGAAAAACTCTCGGGGCAGGCTGTTCAACGTCCAACGCTCAACGTTCAATGCCAGAAGAGCGGCAATTGCTTTTTGGCATTGTGCAGGGCGCGACGTTCAGCGAACTGCGCAAACAAAGCGCACAAGCATTGGTCGAGATTGGATTCGATGGATACGCCGTAGGTGGCGTGAGTGTAGGTGAGCCGGAAGAGGAGATGATGCACGCGATCGACGCGAGCGAACCGTTCTTGCCTAACGACAAGCCGCGATACGCCATGGGTCTCGGCACGCCGCCGCAGTTGCTCGAATTAATTGCGCGCGGAATGGACATGTTCGACTGCGTGCTGCCGACGCGCCTCGCGCGCAACGGAACCGCCTTTACCGCCGGCGGCACTCTCAACTTAAAAAACGCAGAATTCGCACTGGATAAGAATCCGATCGAAGAGAACTGCGCGTGTCCGGCATGCTCAGAATTCTCGCGTGGATACATTCGGCATCTGGTCAAAGCCGAAGAAATTCTCGGTCTTCGTCTGATCACATTGCACAATCTCCACTTCTACCTTGATCTTATGAGACAAGTGCGCGCTGCAATCGAAGATGGAACGTTCGATGAGTTTCGGAAGAGTTTTGTCTCGAACTACAAGACACGTGACGTCGGGCCGACGATGAACTAACATCGGTCTTCCTCTCAGATCGATTCGTTACAATTGAATTGCGGGGCAGACTTTCCCGTTTAAGCTCCGACTCGCTTTATTTTTGGAATGTTACACGCGCTAATTGCTCAAGCACAATCGGCTTCACCCGCTGCGGGAGGCCCGAATCCGATCACGTCGTTTATCCCGCTGATCCTGATCTTTATTATAATGTACTTCCTTCTGTTTCGCCCGCAGATGCGCAAGCAAAAGGAACAGCAGCGACTGGTTTCAGCATTGAAGACCGGCGATCGTGTCGTCACCGGGTCAGGGATTCATGGACTGATTTCCAACGTAAAGGAAACAACGGTAATTTTGAAGGTGGCCGACAATGTGAAGATCGAGATCGAGAAATCGGCGGTCGCGAACGTGCTCAAGACGGCCGAGAGCTAAATGCGGATTCGCCACGAAAATGATCCAGCCTTCTTTCTTCAGCTCTCCGCTTTCCGCTTCTTAAAATGAATTCCGTTCTCGAATTTTTCATCGGCCTCGGCATGTTGGCTCTCTTCGGGTGGTATTTTGCCACCGACGTAGGACCGCGGAAACGCATTCTGGCCGCTCTGCTGGTTGTCCTACTTGTGGTCTTAAGTTTCTGGAGTATCTGGCCGCTGCAGAAAAAAGTGCGGCTGGGCCTCGACATCAAAGGCGGCACGTCCTTTCTCATCCGGCTAAAGGGCGAAGACAAAACAATTACCAAAGGAATGCTCGACCAGGCAGTCGAAGTAATCCGTAAGCGGGTTGATTACTTCGGGAGCGGTGAGCCGATTATTAGCCCGGTAGGAATCGATCGCATCCTGGTGCAGATTCCGGGACTTGATACCGCGAAAATTCAGGAAGCGCGGGCCCAGCTTTCGCGCGTGGCGAAGCTGGAATTTCGCCTCGTTTATCCCGACAACGGGGAACGCTTAAAGGAAATCGATGCCGGTCGACAGGTGATCCCACCCGAATACCGGATCGAGACTTACACGCCTCACGCAGAAGAGGGCAGCAAACCCGTGCCGGAACGCTTGCTCGTGAAAAAGAAAGCGGATCTCGGCGGCGATCGAGTGAAGGAATCGCATGCCTATTACGGGAATGATGGCTGGACAGTGCAGCTGAAATTTGACGGGGAAGGCGCAAAGCAATTCGGCAAAATAACGGAGCAATACAAAGGTCATCGTTTTGCGATCGTGCTTGATGGTTTGATCCAATCCGCGCCCGTGATTCGTGACGCGATCTATGGTGGTGACGCAGTAATTACTGGTCGATTTTCCGAGGAAGAAGCCCGGGGATTGGCCAGTGTGCTGGAGAATCCGCTGCAAGTTCCAGTGAGTATCGAAGAGGAACGCAGCGTCTCGCCAACGCTCGGCATGGATTCAATCCGCGTGAGTATCGTGGCGGGCCTGATCGGGCTCGGTATCACCCTGCTTTTCGTAACGATCTATTACAAATTCGCGGGCTTGGTCGTAAACCTCGCGCTGATTGTTAACCTGATCTTGCTGCTCGGTGCTTTTCAATTAATTCCGGGCGGCGTCGTTCTCACCTTGCCCGGTATTGCCGGTATCATTTTGACGATCGGCATGGCCGTGGACGCGAGCGTTCTAATTTATGAGCGACTGCGCGAAGAAATGTCGACCGGAAAGTCTCTCCGAGCTGCGTTGCCCGCCGCGTACGACAAAGCATTTAGCTCAATTTTTGATGCCAATGTCACGACGCTCATCACAGCTGCGATCCTGTTCTTCAATGCCAGCGGTCCCGTGAAAGGTTTCGCGATCGTGCTAATGCTGGGAATTCTGGCTTCGCTTTTCACGGCGTTAATTGTGGGACGCAATGCCCTGGGTTGGTTCGTGGAAAGTGGCCGACTTAAACGATTGTCGATGCTGCACTTGATTTCGGCCAAGCACATCAACTTCCTCGGCAAAGGCTTCATCGCATGCATGTGTTCGCTCGCGCTGATCATTGCGGGAGGAGCGGCTTTTTACGCGCGTGGGGAGAAAAATTTCGGCGTGGACTTTCGCGGGGGCGACTTGGCCACTTTTAGCGCGCCACACAAAGTTGATATCGCACAATTACGTGATGCGCTGAAACCGATTGGCCTTGCCGACGCTTTGATCCAGCAATCGCCGCAGGGAGACAAGAGCTATATAACGATCCGAAGTCCGCTAAACACGAGCGATAAGGTCGAAAATCAAATCATGCACAGCCTTCCGAACGTGGGCTTTAAAGTGGAAGGCTCCGAGCGAGTAGGCGCCCTGGTGGGGGGCGAGTTAGCCAGAAGTTCGCTCATTGCGCTCGGGCTCGGTATTCTCGGAATCTTGATTTACGTCACATTGCGTTTCGAACTTTCGTTCGCCGTGGGTGCGATCGTCGCGCTCTTGCACGATGTGTTAATCACCGTGGGCATGTTCGCGCTTCTCGGCCGCGAGTTGACGCTGACCATGGTGGGTGCCGTGTTGACCATCGCCGGCTATTCCATCAACGACACAATTGTCGTCTACGATCGAATCCGGGAGGGTTTGGCCAGCGGACGCAAAGGTTCCATCGAGCAGATCATGAACGAGAGCGTCAATCAAACTCTCAGCCGCACAATCCTGACGAGCACGACAACGTTGATCCCGATCTGCTGCCTCTTCTTTCTTGGCGGAGCGGTATTGCGGGACTTCGCTCTGGCAATCATTATTGGCGTCGTTGTGGGAACCTATTCCTCGGTCTTCATCGCGTCACCGATTGTGCTGTGGTGGACGCGCGCTAGAGGCGGTAGCGCCACTAGCCTCAGACGCGAGATTATTCAAAAGACTACGACGACGAATCCAGCCGCCTCTTAGAGCGTTTACTGTCGATTTGGAGCCCTCGGAAAGGCCTGTTTGACGAAAGTTATTCACAAAAGTTGACGCCCGCTTCGAGGCCGCGTAGGCTCGCCGATCGCCGGTGGATTTTTAAACATTTTCCAAGTTAGGAGAAGAATCATGCCAGAAGTAATTGTTCGCAAAGGTGAGCCTGTGGATCGAGCGCTAAAGCGCTTGAAAAACAAGCTCGATGCCGAGGGGATTCTCGAGGAGGTCCGTCGGTTGCGGGCCTTTGAGACGCCCAATCAAAAGAGTCGTCGCAAAGCGAAAGCAAACGCGAAGCGGGGTCGCCCGAAGTTTCGCTTTAATCCCTCGTAATTTACCTGGCCGTCATCTGGGCGGCTTTGAGGCGTTCTGCCGCTGAGACAGCGGCAGCTGCGACTTACTCGCATTCACAGACGATTCGGAAACCGAGATCGTTGCAGCTGTAGTTCGGCGCGTTAGCGCTGCGAGTTGTTGTTCGAAGGCTATTGAAGCGGGATTTCCAGCTTCCGCCTCGATAAACACGCTTGGTGCCGTTAGGTGGCCCGTGAGGATTCACCCGCGGCGTTCCGCGGTAAGGCTCATAATAATCCACGCACCATTCCCAGACATTGCCTGCCATGTCTTCCGCCCCAAATGGACTTACCCCCACCGGAAACGAGCCAACCGGCGAAGTCTCAGCATATCCATCATCGATTTCACGATCGCTCCAGGCGAAGACAGTGTTGCGATCAGCGAAATTAGCCAGATCGCCGCGCCGACCGTAATTTCCCCACGGATATCTTCGTCCGTCGTTTCCGCGTGCGGCATATTCCCACTCTGCTTCAGTCGGCAATCTATATTTGCGTCGCTCGCGAGTGCCGAGCCATTGGCAAAACTTCATCGCATCGAGACTGCTCACGTAGATAACAGGATGCCGATCGCCAGCGCCGGCGGCGCGTTTGCGTGCGTGCTGCGGATCAAATTGTTCGTATTGCGCGTTGGTGATGAGATGTCGGGAGATGAAAAACCGACTCACCATTACCTTCGTGGCGGGGCGTTCGTTAGGCGGCGCATCGAAGGCTTCGCTTCCCATCATGAATTCGGTGCTCGGCACGAAAAGCATCAGGTCGCCGATTGAATTCTCGAAATTGGAGAAACGCCCTCGCTCTTCCGCGACATTGATGACGATTCTTGGAGTCGCGTCCACCTTCTCTGCAGCTGGTGTGTTTACGGCACCAGCCTTTATGACCTTCCGGACTGCTGGCTGGGTCCTTTGTCGGATTGGCGCGCTCTTCGATTTCTTCCAGATAGACGTCGACCATGTCTTCGGCTTCACCAGCATCGATGCCAAGATTCTCGGCCATGTTAATGAATGCATCGCGCTGATCGTCGGTCATGGCATCGCCATCGAGCGCACTCAGCCGGAGCATTCGCATGAAATCTTCCTTTTGATCCAGCGCAGGTTGCGCCTCCGCATTTTTCGCTGCAGCAGCCTGGGCAGCCTTGATTTCTTCTTCGTTGACCCTTTGCGCACCAGAATCGAGGAGCTCTGCGTCGATGACTTTCAGCATCTCCTCGTCCTCAAGCCCCAGCTCTTTTCCGAAGCGTATCAGCGCGGCTTCTTCATCGTTGCGCAACGCGCCGCTTGAAAGCGCGAAGGCAAGATATTTCTGGAATTCTGCGAGCGCTTCTTCGTGCGCTTGTTTCGCCAGCTCATCGTCCATCTGGCGACGGCGCTCTGGATCGAGTAGCTCGACACGCGCCTGGGTCAAATAGCGCGACGATTCCTCAAGCCCCGAACGGAGCATTTGCGCCAGCGGATTGCTGGGTTGGTTCTTGAGCGGAAGTTTCTTTTGCCACCACCGCAGCAACTCGCGGCAGTGTTGCTCAATCAGTTCGTTAGACGGATTAGTGCGCGGATCGAGGCAGAGTCGCTCGTAGAGATTGGTCGATTTGTAGTAATTCCAACCTTCCCATTTTCTGGGATCATCCGGTAAGGGAATGGGGAATAGGACGTCGCATTTCGTCATTACTAGGCAACATTCATTTCTCCAATTCCGGCAGCCGCCTTCTCGATTTCACTTGGGGCCAGGCCGGTGTTGCGTTCGATAGTCACCTTCTTTTGGTTACCCGCCGCGGTTACTCCTACCTCGAGCACCTGATTGGTGTTGTAGGAGTAGCTCAGTTCTACGGGTGAGCCTTTTGGAAGAAACGGCGGCAATTCGACATCGCAAATACCAAGAGGCGTGCATTCCCCGGGCACCGTGCTCTCGCCTTCCACGATTTTAACAATGACCCGCTGCATGTTTGCGCTGGCCGTGCCGAACGAATTTCGTGCTACCGCCGGAATCGCATTCATTTTCCGAATCATCGGGAAAACATATTCTTCCAGATTCGCCTCGTCCCAAAGCACGACACCGAGGGTGTGCGACGTGATGTTGGTTACCTGAATAAGGCCACCTTCGCGGGAAGAAAATTGCTGCCGCGTATCTTCGGGTAAAACTCTTTGACCGGAGATGTCTTCCTCCTGCAGCAATGATAGGATCGCCTGTACGGCGGCGCCGATCGCGACCGCTTCATCCGGATTAACGTCATCGACTAACGGCGCGGAGGACAATTGCGAAATCATTTCACGCACCATCGGCATACGCGTCATGCCACCAACGAGCAGGACTTTGTCGAGGTCCTGCCAACTCATTTTCGCTTCCTGCATGACGATTTCACAGATCGTCTTGCATTTTTCAATGAGGTGGCGCGTTTTAGTTTCAAAATCGGCGCGTGTGAGTTCGATCTTTACGCTTTTGCCGTTGTGGTTCGCTACAATCGCGGTGCGATCACGGCTGGAAAGCTGAATCTTGGCGGACAGCGCGCGGCTTTGCAGATCCTGATAACTCGCCAGGTCGAGGAGCGGATTCTCACCGTGCTGACGATCGAATTCCTCCGCGACCATGTTAACAATGACATCGTCCCAATCTTTGCCACCCAAACGATGATCGCCATTCGTCGCGAGCATCTGAATCTTATGGGCGTGGATCTTCATGATCGTGACGTCGAAGGTTCCGCCGCCAAGGTCGAAGACAAAAACAGTCTGATCCTCATCGAGCTTGTCGAGTCCGTAGGCTAGCGCGGCCGCGGTCGGCTCGTTGATGATCTGCAGAACATTCAGCCCGGCGAGCTGGCCCGCGGTGATAGTCGCGGTGCGTTCCGCATCATTGAAGTACGCCGGTACCGTGATTACAGCATCGGTCACCGGTTCCTTCAGATATTTCTCCGCGTCAGCTTTTAGCTTCTTGATGATCAAGGCTGAAAGCTCTTCCGCCGAATAAATCTTGCCGTCGAATTCGCGATGAAATTGTTCCTTCGGTTTGCCGATCTCGCGTTTAACGAAATCCACGATGCGTTCCGGCTCTGCGACTGAATTGTTTTTCGCCAGAGTCCCGACAATTACACTACCCGCATCGTAAAGAATAACCGATGGCGTAATGCGTTCGCTTTCCGAGTTCGGAATGATCTGCGGTTTCCCGTATGGATCGATGTGGGCAACGACGGAAAACGTCGTTCCAAGGTCGATTCCAACTGCTTTTCGTTGCGTCATAGGCAGGGTATTGAAAATGATTTTTGGAAAACCGCTTCTTTGAGCTTCCCTCTCAGAAGTGCAGTTTCCATGCCGAATGCAGAGGAAATCCGCGTGGCGCAAAATCTGCGCTCTTTTCCGTTATCCATATCGTTTTGCGATGACTTCTTCAGGCCGCAGAACGCCTTCGCGCCAGAAGAATCCGCGCTTCACGCGCATGACGATCTGGCCATCTTCCCCGGCAAATTCCGCAGGTTCGTAGCTGACAACTTTGTGCAGCTTTAAATCCACCTTTTCCTGGGCGGGAATTTCAGTCACCTCAAGGCGATGCAAGATCTCGATCAAAGAATGAATCGTGTTCTCCAGATTGTCTCCCAACTGGCGAAAAGCGCTGCGCTTGTTTTCGGTCTTGCCCGCTGACTTTAGCTGCGTCGACAGCGCCGTCAGATCGTCGAAAAGCAAAAGGAGATCGCGAATGTACGGTTTCTGCAGGGAGTCGCGCAAAAAATTGTCGCGATATTCCTTTAACTCCTGATGCATGGAATCGAAGAGCCGCTGATTCACGCCTTCGGCTCTGCGAATGGAATCCATTTGCGCATCGAGCTTCTTGAAGTGGCGCGCAAAATCGAAAAGCTCAGAAGTGGATCGCGGCCCCGCCAGTTCTTCCAGTTTGTTGACGATGCCGGTTTCGAGATTCTGAATGCGCGCGTTTAGATTGTAGAATTCGCGCACGACCTGGGCCAAGAGAGCAGCCACGGCGGCGTTGACGTTGCGACTCGCTTTCGAGCCTTCGGGTAAAGTTTTTTCTGCTTCCGCGCTAAGTTGCTGCATGGCGGAGGCAAACTCGCCAGCAATTGAAGTGTCGACTTCCACGCTCAACTTCCTCTCTTGTAGAAGGTGCGAATCGCATCCACTAACCCAGGAATATCATGACGCCGCGCTTCGACATCCACGTGGAGTCCATGATCTCGAGCGGTCTTTGAAGTAATCGGACCGATGCTTGCAACTTGCATTCCGCTGGGCCATTCCAAGCCGAGCGCGAGAAAATTTTCCACCGTCGAGGAACTGGTGAACGTGATTAGATCGGCGCCTTCCTCAATGAACCGCCCCCGCGCTCCAGTGATGTCGCGCGTTTCGGCTACCGTGCGATAAGCGAAACCTTCGTCCACAATTGCTCCCAAGCTTGAGAGTTGTCTGGGAAGCACGTCTCGCGCCTGCTCTGCGCGGGCCAGGAGAATTCGCAGGTTCTCGATGTTCCCTTCCTTCTGAAAGGCGCGCACAAGTCCTTCAGCGACGAATTCTTCCGGCTCCAAATCCACATGCAGGTGAAAGTCCTTCACCCGCTGAGCCGTAGCCGGTCCGATCGCAGCAATGCGTGCGGCGCCGATCTCGCGGGCATCGTCGTATAACTTGTAGAACAAGTCGAAAAATGCGGTCACGCCATTTGGGCTGGTAAACACGATCCAATCGTATCCGTGGGCGTCCTGCACGAGTTCGGCGAACGCGCGCAAGTCAGTCGGTGGTTCAACTTTTATCGTCGGCAATTCAAGAACATCAGCGCCTAGTGCGCGCAGTCCTTCCGTGAGCGAACCTGCTTGCGATCGCGTTCGAGTAACTACGATTCGCTTGCCCGAAAGCTCCTTATCCTCGAACCAATTTAGCTTCTCTCGCAGGGAGACAACTTCTCCAAAAATCGCAACCGCCGGTGCAGCGAAGTTCTTCTCGCGTGCTTGTCCAGCAATGTCATTCAGCGTTCCGACGAGTGTTTGCTGTCGTCCTGTTGTCGCCCAACGAACCAGCGCCACCGGCAGGTCCGACCGCGTTCCATGCGCGATCATTTCACGGGCGATTGCTTCCAGTCGCTCCATTCCCATCAGCATGACTTGCGTGCCGCCAAGACGAGTAAGCGCGTGGAAATCGATCGAGCTTTTTTCTTTACCCGGATCTTCGTGGCCGGTGAAGAACGTAACGTGCGAATTCCTTTCACGATGCGTGAGCGGGATTCCCGCGTATGCGGGCGCAGCGATGGCCGAGGAAACTCCAGGAACAATTTCGAAGGAAATCCTGGCTGCAGTGAGAGCCAGCGCTTCTTCCGCTCCACGACCAAAAAGAAGTGGATCGCCGCCTTTCAGCCTAACGACCTGTTTTCCCGCCTGCGACTTTTCGACGAGCAACGCATTGATGTCATCCTGACTCAACGTGTGTGCGCCAGCCTTCTTCCCGGCAAAAATCAACTCGGCGCTGGCCGGCGCCCATTTCAACATTTCGGGATTACACAGGTAGTCGTAAACGAGCACATCCGCCTGCTCGATACATTGCTTTGCGCGCAGTGTTACCAGCCCCAAATCGCCTGGACCGGCGCCGACCAGGAAACATTTCCCTTTCTTATCTTTGTCCATACATCAACGAATGTAACGCAGCCGCGATTTTAGTCGGTTCGTCGATTCGGAGAGAAGATTGCACAATTCCAATCTTTGGTTCGGTAGCCGGTGGCTCAAACACTTGCGCTCGCAAGGTCATCGTTTCGGACTCGATCGTTGCAAGAACGCCCACCGGCGAGTTGCAATCAGCCTGTAATAAATGCAAAAATTCTCGCTCCGCGCGCAGTGCCAAAAGAGCCGTCTCATCGTTGATGGAGCGAACATGATCCTTCGTGATGCTGTCTCCGGTTCGTGTTTGAAGAGCGACTATTCCCTGCCCTCCCGCTGGGAGAAATTCGTGTGCAGGTAAGAGTTGAAAAAATAGGGAACGGCTTTCGAAGGTGAAAGCGTCATCCGCCAGGCCGTAACCGAGCCGATCCAAGCCGGCGCGTGCAAGAACGATCGCGTCCCAGTCGCCATCGATTAATTTGCGTAATCGCGTAGGCACATTACCGCGCAGATCTGCAAAACGAAGATCGGCACGTTTCCAACGCAGCTGATACTGGCGACGAATGCTGCCGGTGGCAACGGTCGCGTTGCGCGGGAGTGACTCGAAGTTCGCATCTTTCTTGAAGATCAATGCGTCATCAAACGCGGCACGCGGAAGCGCAGCGCAAATTTCCAAATCATCTGACGCATCGCTCGGCAAATCTTTGGCGCTGTGCACGGCTACATCGATCTCTTCCCGTCGCAACGCCTGTTCGATTTCTCCCGTGAAAACTCCTTTGCGACCAGCGCCAGGATCGAAGGTCTCTTTTGATGAAGAGCGTTCTTCGTCGCCACGCGTAGTAATGATTTTTACCGCCAGTTCCAGCTCGGGAGATGCGGCGCGGAGAGCATTCTCAACCAGACGGGCTTGTGCGCGGGCCAGTTCGCTTCCCCGCGTGCCAAGCACTATTCGCTGTGGTGCGCGCATCGGAGCGATTACGCGCGGCTAGGATTCCAAAACGCGGATCGGACTTTCAGTCATCGAATCGGCCGCGGCACTTTGGCTGAGGACGTTGGCGCTGCGCAACACTCGTTCGCAAAAGTCAGCGACATGAACGGCAATGATCTCTTCAGCCGCGGCAACCTGTTGGCGACGCAACGCGAGCGATTGTTGCGCGATCGATTGCAGCGAATCGATATCGTAGAGATAGACCCCTTCCAATTCGTTAACCTCGGGTGCGACGTCTCGCGGGACAGCGATGTCGATGATGAAAAATGGCCGATCCGGCCGATCGCGAAGAATCGGCGCCAGCTTTGCCGTTGTCAGGAGTGGTTGTTCAGCGGAGGTCGACGCAATCAAAATGTCGATCTCGCGGCACTGCTCCAGCCAGTTTTCGAAAGGAATCGCACGAGCGCCGACGAGTTCAGCCAGGTTGGAAGCACGTTCATCGGAACGATTCGTTAGGCGCAGATCGTTTACGCCGCGGGACACCAACGCACGCGCCGTGCGTTCGCTGGCCTCACCCGCGCCGAGAATCAACACCTTACGCCCACTCAATTTGCCGAAGATTTTCTGCGCAAGATCGACTGCAACCGAACCAACCGAAACGGCGCCACGCGTAATCTCGGTGAAGCTGCGCACGTGCTTGGCAACGCGGAATGCGCGCTGGAAGAGACGATGCAAATAAGGACCCGCGCTGCCCGATTCGCGCGCGGAGGCATACGCCTTTTTTGCCTGGCCGAGAATTTCCGTTTCTCCTACCACCATCGAATCGAGGCCTGACGTCACGCGGAAAAGATGCTGCACGCATTCCTCCGCTTCATAACGATAAAACGTGTCGTCTTCGCAGCGGGTTGATTCACGGGCGAGGTAACTGGCGATGGCATCTGTGGACACAGGCGCGGCTGAAGCGGCATAGACTTCTACACGATTGCAGGTCGTGAGGAGAATTGCTTCGGCGCAGCAATTCTGTTCTCGCAGTCCACAATCGATCACGGGACGTGCCGCGTAACGCTCACGCGTTTCCACGGTGGCCGTGTGATGGCTGATGCCGACGCAGAAGAGATTCATCAGACCGGATATTTTTGCGAGACGAAGGTGATCCCCCATAGTACCGAAACAGCGGCACTGAAAGCAATCACGCAGAGGACTGCGACGCGTTTTGGTGCGAGACGCTGGAGATGACGCGCCTGCAAAATGGCGGCATACAGGATCCAAACGCCGATGGCCCAGATAATCTTCACGCGAGGCAATGGTTGATCGGTGAAGAATCCACTGGCAAGCCCGATTGTGTAAAGGATGAAGCCCATCCATACCAACCGCGTGATTGCGGCGAACAACTCGGTCAATGGTGGCAAGTGATAAAAAATCGAATGCAATTCGTGAGTCTTCAGCTGCCGTTCCTGAACCAAATACATAAGTCCGGCCACACAAGCGAGGGCAAACGCGCCCAAAGCGACGATGGAAACGGAAGCATGCACCTCCAGCCAGGGATTTACCGGCATTCTTGCGCGATGCGGTTGATCGATGGGTGTAACGAGCGCGATGAATTGAATAAGGAAAATCAGCGGCGCTGTAAACGCGCCCATTAGGGAAAGCCGATAAGCAGGGCCGATGAGTAAATAAATGAGCGCGACAGACCAACCGAGGAATACGAACACCTCGAAGAGATTCGTAATGGGACACCGACCGATCGCGTGCCCACGCAAATAAAGAAAAACGGTCTGGAAAACAAACCCGGCGGCTACTGCGAAGAAATTGAAACGCCCCCGGTGCCAAACGCCGGCGCGCAACGTCACAATCGTGCCGGCGAGACCGACCGAGTAGCAGCAGGTCGAGAGAACGACGAAGAAGCGATCCATCGCGAGCGTCCAGTGTAAAAGGACACCGCGTTCTTGGCAACCTGCGGTTCGCAATCCGCGTTGACGACCAGTGCCGATGCGGTCGGCAGCGCAGCCCGGCGCTTAGCCGGGGGAGAATTGCCACGCATGCGTCCGACCGCACCGGCGAACCATCACCGGGGAATCTTCGAGCTTTTCAGCTTCTTCCCCAGATACCAGTCCTCACCACCAAGAACTACGGGTTTCGAGGAATGAAGTTCTGAAAAAGATTCCTGCGCCGGTGGCCGGGGAAGCGTTGACGTTTTCTCGCGACCCATTAGCCTCGCACCGTAATGGCAGATATGATCGACAAGTTGCGCAGTGCCGTTCGCGACGTACCGGATTTTCCAAAAGCGGGAATCGTTTTTAAAGACATCACGCCGATTCTGGCAGACGGCGCACTGTTCCGCGGTTCGATCGACGCGTTTCTCGATCGCTGCAGCGCGATGCAAATCGACAAGATCGTGGGAATTGATGCACGCGGCTTTCTCTTTGGTTCGGCAGTGGCGTACAGAATTAGGTGTGGGTTTTGTTCCGCTTCGGAAAAAGGGGCGCTTACCGTACAAAACTGAGAGCGCGAAGTATTCGTTGGAATACGGCGAAGCCGAAATGGAGCTTCACATTGACGCGATAACGCCGGGGGAACGGATAGTCTTGGTGGACGACCTGCTTGCGACCGGTGGAACGTCCGCCTCCGCGGCCACACTCATTAAAAAAGTCGGCGGAGACTTGCTCGAAGCGCAGTTCCTGATTGAGCTAGAGTTCTTGCGCGGCCGTGAAAAACTGTCGCCAATCCCGGTCGCTTCCTTCTTGAAATATTAAGGCATCGAGACGAGCAGCGCCAAGCCGCTGCGGGCATTTCAGCGAACTACAGTTTGAGCGGGCCGCTTCTCCTCCGCGATCTGCCGCTGCGATTTACGCGCGTTTAACACAAAGGTGTTGTTGTTTCCGTAAAGCGCCCACGGGCCACGCGGGACTTCGCTGAACTCAACAAACCGCCAATCCGTCACATCCGTTTCCTGCAAACCAAGATAATCTCGCACCGCGGGCGATACATCGAGGCCTGCGCCCCGGTTTAGATTCGGCTTCGGCCGTTCGTTTCCAAAAACATACTGCCAGTGGTCGGTGCGAAACGGTCCCGCATCTTCCCATTGCGCATAGACAGTTCGGTTCCCTTTGCGAATTGCAATCCAGCGATCTTTGCAAACGGAAACACCAGGGCCTCGATATGCCTCCTTGAACCACGGAACGACGCGTGGCGCTTCCGGCCGATGTCCGGTATTCGCCTTGTCGTTATAAGGTAAAGCGCAATAAAATGGATTTTGCCGAGGCGTAAATTTCACGGGGATATAATTTTCGCGCCGCGCTCGATTTGGGTCGTCGAACCCGCCATAGCTTTCGCCCCAATGTTTATCCCAGGAACTTGCATGATTCGGAACGGGGTTGTTGCCGCTTGCATCCTCGCCGATCCAGAAAACCGTAGTTACGATATTATTTTTCCAAGGAAAGTGCTGGCCATTCTTCGGTCTCATCATGGCATCCAGCGTCGGCGGCGTATAGGCAATGGGATCGACTTTCAGCAAAATATCTTCCGTCAACCGGCTGGTTTTCTTACTCAACTTTACCTTCGTCGCGGGCGCCTCCGCTACTGCGGTCGCAGCGAAAAGAGACGAAACGGACGACAGCAAAACAGCGATCGTGTGAAGAAAAGTTCCCGGTTTCATGAATCAGAGATTGCGGCCAAAGGCGGCCGCGACAGGAAAGGATGAGTCAAAATAATAATTCGGTTGAGAGTGATTAATCGCATGTGAAGCGAGTGTCTTGTCGGTTGAGCCAGGAGACGACGTGCCTTTTGCAGCCGCGTTTTCTTCCCCGGCGGAGGCTTTCTTTTGGTCCAGAACCAAAAATTCAGCGGTGATCACAGCCACCCGCTGCAGCCAATGTGATGCCAGAGTATAGCTGGATCGGCGCTTGGCGCAACCGCGACTCGAACGGAGCGATCTTTCCGGAAACACAAAGGCTTGTAATTTGCTGCAAAAGATTAATCTCAAAGTCGGTCCACCCTTTCTCTTCATGATCGCATCTGACGTCACTTCGACGCCACAAGCTCTGTCCCGGCGCTCAATCAGTTGGGTTGCGGTTGCGATTATTGGTTTAGTCTGGCTCGAATTGATTTCCCGGCTTCGCCTGGAGTGGTCGGTCAATCCGCAATACGGTTATGGTTGGACCGTTCCGTTCTTGACCGCGTTCATTTTCGCGCGGCGCTGGGAGACAGCACCGCCTCCCGTTGCGAGCAAAACGAAAATCATTCCGGCGTTCGCAATCATAGCGGGCGCTCTGTTGCTCATTCCGGTTCGCTTGATACAAGAGGCCAATCCCGATTGGCGATTGATGAGCTGGACGATGGCGATGGCGGTCGTCCTTATCAGCGGAAGTGCATTTTATCTTGCCGGAGGAACGCCCTGGCTTCGGCACTTCTCATTCCCGATTTTGTTTTTCCTTGTCGCGGTCCCATGGCCGACGCAATTCGAGCAATTCATCATTCAAGGACTGATGCGGGCGGACACCGCCATCAATGTTGAAGTTCTGAATGCGATCAACGTCCCCGCGGTGCAGATGGGGAACGTGATCGAAATCGGCACTGGCTTCGTCGGCATCGATGAAGCGTGCACGGGTGTGCGCTCGCTCCAGGCCACATTCATGGTCTCGCTTTTTCTCGGAGAGCTTTACGATTTCGGCACAGCGCGAAGATTTCTTTTGGTCATTGTCGGCGCGATCGTCGCATTTGTTTGCAACCTAACTCGTACGTTTCTGCTCGTTCTTCTCGGTGCCCAACAAGGTTCCGATACAATTAAGAAGTGGCATGATCCGGCGGGCCTTTCGATCCTGTTCATCTGCCTGTTTATTCTATGGGGTCTCAGCATCTTTCTGCGGAAGAAAACACCCGTTAACGTAGCAGTCTCTTCGCACGTCAAAGATTCTTCTCGGATTCCACGCGGTCTTCTTGCGTGGTTATTCATTGCCACACTTGTTGCAGAGGTCGGAACGCAAATTTGGTATCGCATGCACGAATCGCCTTCCACGCGCCTGCCGGCCTGGGCGATTCGTTGGCCATCGCACGCGCAGGATTTCAAATCCATCCCCGTGGCGGAACAAGCTCAGGAGTTGTTGCGTTACAACGAGGGCGGCGGGGGAGCTTGGCGGAGCGACGATGGGCATCAATTTGGGATGTATTTCTTCCGATGGTTGCCGGGACGCACCGCCGGCTTGTTCATCAAGAATCATCGGCCGGACATTTGTTTGCCTGCGAGCGGGATGAAACAAATCGGCAGCGAATCGCGAAAGCTCATCACGATAAACGGCGTTCCACTACCCATCCGTTCTTACGTTTTCGAAAACAACGGAACCCCGCTTCACGTCTACTATTGTTATTGGGACGGAACAGTTCCGAACGCGGCGACGATCAACCAGGAAAACTGGACTGCGTCCGGTCGCCTGCGCGCTGTGCGCGAAGGTAAGCGTGAGGTCGGAGCGCAGATGCTCGAAATCGTAGCGTGGGGTTACGATCAGGATCAAAACGCGGAACAGGCTGTTCGCAATCAGCTCGAAAATATTATTCGCCCCGGTTAGTTTGATCGAATGGTTCCCCTCCTCCGCTGGATTGTCCTGGCGTTCACCGCGGCTACGATTTTCGCACAGGAAGTTCCGTCCCCATCGCCTGCGCCGAAAAAATCGCTCACCGTTGTCTATTGGAACGTTCAATGGTTTCCAGGGCGACGCCCGAACACGACGCGGCGTGAAGAAGTGCGACAGATCGAATCCGTCCATCGTGACTTGGCCAAGATCGACGCGGACATCATCGGACTGGAAGAAGTGCGTGATTTTGCGGAGGCCGGTGTCGCCGTCGAACCACTGCGCGGTTTCAAGGTCGACGTTTGCTCAAACTTTCCGCCGCGCGAAGGCCAGAAGGTCGCGCAACAAGTTGCGATCGCGAGTCGAATGCAACCTATCAGCGCATGGGCCGAACAATGGAAATCCGGTGCATCGATCACGCCGCCTCGTGGTTTTGCCTTTGCCGCCTACCAACTTCCGCCTAACGAATTGCTGCTCGTTTATGCGCTGCATTTAAAAAGCAACCGCGGTGGCCTGCGCGAGAACATTGTCGTCCGCGAAGAATCCATCCATCAGCTGCTTGCCCACATGCAGGCGATGAAACGCGCTTACGAGAGAGCCGGAAATTTGCACTGGATCGTTGGCGGCGATTTCAACACCGCGCCGGGCGATCAACGATTCAGCAGCGAGAAAACAGCGCGCGACTTGTTAGGTCAGGGATTTCGCTGGGTCTGGCAAAACGTTCCTAACGAATCGCGGATCACTCTTCCTCCGAACCGTCTCTATCCCGCAGCTTGCTTCGATCACATCTTCTATCGCGGCGCGACACTGCAACATGCCCGCGTCATAAATACTGCGCCACAATCGAGCGACCATCGCGCAATCGAGGCGACGCTCATGCTCAACCCAGAAACTTCCCCGGATTGAGAATATTGTTCGGGTCCAGGGCGCGCTTCAATGACCGATGCAATTCTCGTGAAATATCGCTCGTCGCCTGCGGCCACCAGCGCTTTTTCGCGAGCCCGATTCCATGTTCGCCTGTGATCACACCGCCCCACGCGAGCACTTGCGCCAGGAGTTCATCGAGCGCGCGTTCCACCTTTTCACGAACCGATGCATCTCGATTGTAACGGTCTGCCATGATGTTCACGTGAATGTTTCCATCGCCTGCGTGACCGAAGCAGGCGATTGGAAAACCGGACTTTGTGGAAAGCGCTTCCGCAAACTGGATCAAATCAACGAGCCGGCCGCGCGGTACGACAACGTCTTCATTCAGTTTCGTTAGGCCGGTGGCGCGCAGCGAATTGCTGAATTCGCGACGTAGCGCCCAGAGCTTCTCGCAATCCGATTCGTTCGTCGCGATTTCCAACGCAGTCGGTTTTCTGCTCGCAACCAGTTCGCGCAACTTATTCATCTCAAGATGGACTGTTTCTTCCTGGCCATCGAGATCGACGAGCAAATGCGCATTGCCAGCCGGCACATGTCCGGCGGCAGAATCGCGTCGCGCTGCTTCCAGCGTGAAATGGTCCGCAATCTCAAGTGATGATGGCAGAAACCCGGCCGCAAATATTTTTTGCACGGTTCCGGCAGCTTCCGACATCGTAGAAAAAGACGCGGACAGCGTTGCTCGCGCAGGCGGCAGCGGTAGCAAGCGGACGGTAATTTCTGTCGCGACGCCAAGCATTCCTTCTGAGCCCACAAATAATCCGATCAAATCGAATCCTGTTTTGTTCTTATGAACGCGTCCGCCCGTGCGCAGGACGTCGCCGTTAGCCAGAACCACTTCGAGTCCGATGATGTAATGCCGCGTCACGCCATACTTCAGACAACGCGGACCGCCAGCATTGGTCGCAACGTTCCCACCGATCGTACAATGATGGAGACTCGCCGGATCGGGCGGGTAGAATAATTTCTGCTCACGCACTTTCGCCTGCAGTTCTCCCGTAATTACGCCGGGTTCTACGATCGCGATTGCGTCATCGAAACTGATTTCCTTGATTTGATTCATGCGCGCGAGCGATAGCGCGATGCCACCTTCCGCAGGAACACAGCTACCGACATATCCGTATCCCGCACCGCGCGCCGTCACCGGAATCTTTCGCGCGTTAGCGAACTTCAAAAGCGCACTGACCTGCTCTGTTGATTCCGCAAAGACAACGACATCCGGCTCATGTTGCGCGAACCATTTGTCCCCAGCATTCGCGACGCGCGTTTCTGCATCGTCCGCAACGACGTCGTTGCCTAACAAGTGTCGAAGTTCATCCGCAAGCTGCATGCGGATTACATTCCCATTATTTGATAACCGCCATCCGCGTAGATTACTTGCCCGGTAATCGCCGCCGCGCCATCACTCGCCAAAAAGACACCGAGCGCGCCGAGCTCGCCGGGCTCGCAACTGCGCTTCAACGGCGCGCGTTCCTGATAGTGCTTCAGCATTTGGGAGAAGCCGCTGATTCCGCGCGCCGCAAGGGTGTTTACTGGACCGGCGGAAATGCAGTTCACACGAATTTTTTTGGGGCCAAGATCGTAGGCAAGGTAGCGCGTGCTCGCTTCGAGCGATGCTTTCGCTACTCCCATGACGTTATAATGAGGAACAACTTTCTCCGCGCCGTAATACGTCATCGCGACAACGCTTCCGCCATTCGTCATCAACGGCGCCGCCTCGCGCGTGAGAGCAACCAACGAGTAGGCACTGATATCGTGCGCGGTGCGAAACGCCTCTCGCGTTGTGCTCACAAAATCGCCTTCCAGCGCTTCCTTCGGCGCGAAAGCGACAGAGTGGAGCATTAAATCAACACGCTCAGTTTCGTCTCGAACTTTGCCAAAAAAATCCGCGATCTCTGCGTCATTAGAAACATCGCACGGATAGAGCGGTGTTCCTTCACCGAACTCGCCCACCAATTCTTCGACGTTCTCTTTCAAGCGCTCGCCCTGGTAATTGAAAATCAATTTCGCGCCTGCACTCGCCCACGCTTTAGCAATCGCCCATGCGATGCTGCGTTTATTCGCCACGCCGAAAACTACGCCTGTCTTTCCCGCCAAGACTTGATCCTGCATAAGCGATGATAATACGTTTCGCCGACAATTGCAGCGGCGAGCGCCACTACAAAATTAACACGCTATTGCGTGACGCTGACAAACGCCGGTCAACAACTGCCAGAGTGCATCGAGAACGCGCTGCACGGAGCTATTGACACCATCCACATTTTTCTCATTCAGATGTGAGGCGAGCATTGTGCGCTCTGCGGCGGCGTGTTCACGATCGGCTTCAATGTGAACGCTGAAATAGCGGTAGTGTTCCGGATCCGTGAATCCGTAATGCTTTTTCAATCCGTCGATCTTCGATTCACACACGGCCGGAATCTGACTCTCGTAGGCGTAAAGCGCCGCCAGACCTTCGGCCGTCGATTGCTCGCGACAGACCGAGCGAAATGTTCCGATCAGATTCGCGGTCTCCGGTTGCTTTTCCGACTGCTGAACTTCTTCGCGGGAAACACCGAGACCTTCGGCAAACTTTAGCCAGAGCTCGGGATGGTTCGGGGAACCGGCTTCCTCATCGATGAGATTTTTGAGGAGTTCTTTGCGAGTCGGTTGATCGTCACAATGCGCGTGCACGGCGGAGAGATATGTCGGGAACGCAGCGACGTGGTGATAGTACTGCTGCGCGTAATCAGCCAGCGCAGTCTTGCTCAATTCACCGCGCGTCCACGCGAGATAAAAAGGATGCGTGAGAAGATGTTTTTCGGAAATCTGACGATCGATTGTTTCAAGCGGAGTGTTCATCGGTTCGCATCCTATTAGTTTATTTCTTTAACGCAACGTTTCCGAGCCAGCCGCCGGTGGCTTGCAACGGCGCGAGTTGTTTCGCGCGCGTGACCCAGATTGCAACCGCCGTTTGCGGAACATCCTGCCCGGTTTTTTCAAGGGCAATATCAGCGTGCGCGATTTCCCCGTCTCTTGTCATCGACATCGCGCGATGTTCGAGGACGACGAAATCGTGTATCAATTGACGTCCATTATTTTCGCCGCCGCCAATTTTGGAATTAATTCCGCAGCCAAGAAGCGCGACATTCGCCTCCAAGTCTGATTCGCCTGTCGCACGATATGAAATCGAGAATTTCTTCCCATCGATCGTCGTCGCCGAAAGAATTCCCCCACGCGTGTCGCTCTTCGGCAAGAGCCTGTTCCCAAACCAATCCCGCCACTCGTTCCCGTTAACGACAAAT
Organism: uncultured Verrucomicrobiae bacterium; assembly: GCA_963824795.1. Lineage (GTDB taxonomy): Bacteria > Verrucomicrobiota > Verrucomicrobiia > Chthoniobacterales > UBA10450 > JBBQFI01. The sequence continues at coordinate 61,871 of CAWGQU010000040.1, forward strand.
TCCGGCGTATACACAGACTCGCCGCGCAAAAGCGAAGCGTACGCGTATTGGCGCTGCGTCCATCGACTCGCCGCAAATCGATCGCGCCAGCCCAATCGATCCCAGTAGTCCACGTGAAATGCGAGCGGGACAAAGTCCTTCCACAACCCGGGATCGGATTTCAGTTTGCTCAACCAGGCTTCCGCCGGCGGACAGCTGCTGCAGCCTTCCGAGGTGTAAAGTTCAATCACAGCGGTTTGTTTATCGCTGCTTTCAAAACGAACTTCGGCAGCTGTGGCCGCAAAAGCCATAAGCGAAAAACATAAGATGGTTAATAGGCGGAAATGAAATTGCATTATTCCAAAGCGCTGCACGGAAGATTGGTTAGGCGGATTTCAAAATGTGTTTGATCCCGCGGACCGGGATGACAACCCAACTCGGTCGATGATTAAGCTCATACCCGATTTCGTAAACGGCCTTGTCCAAAAGATACGCTTTGAGAAGAATCTGAAGTTCTCCTGCACCTTCAGGAATGAAAACCGCGCCGGCTGTCGTGGTGAGATAACTTTGCAAAAACATGCTGCTGATTTGCCGATACCAGAGATCGGCCCAGCGTTCGAGGAATGGAATATCCTCCGGACGCATCGATGGCTGCCAGAGCGCACTGTAAGCCGCGTATTGAAATGAACGCATCATCCCAGTGACATCGCGCAAGGCGGAACGTTTCAGTTTGCGCTCACTCAACGGCCGCGCCGGCTCGCCTTCGAAATCGAGAATGACAAAATCTTTTCCGGTGTAGAGCGCCTGGCCGAGATGATAATCGCCGTGAATCCTGATCTTCGCGGCACCGGAATGTTGTTCGAGGATGCGCTGTTCCTGCGCGAGAATTTCCGTTTCCGCATCCAGAACTTCCTTTGCTTCATCACGAAAGTTTTCCGGCAGCTCGAGTACTTTCCTTTGCAGCAACGCAAACGCGCGCCGCAATGACGCACGCATGTTTTGATAAACAGAACGCTGCGCCATGGCATTGAAACGTTCCGGTGCGAAAGCGGGGTCATCCGCGTCGGACGCAAGCGCCTGGTGTAATTCGCCCGTGCGTTGACCAAGCAGCTTCGCTTTCTCGGGATAAATCCCGCCGATCAAATCATCCAGCACCACGCCTGTCGGAGTAGCGGCGTTCTGCAATTCAGCTTTCTGCGCAAGGACACGTTCGTAGTAGCGGCCAACGGTATCGAGAGTGAGCGCCCAGGCGTCGCCTTCGTTTTGGACCGCGCGTTGGACCAAACACGCAACGGTCGGCTCGCCTCTCCCCCGGCGATACTCGACCGCGCCGGCAAACTCCGGCACGTACGGAAACTTGCAGCGCTCTGTGAGAAAACGCGTGATCTCAACGTCCGGATTCAAACCATCCTCAAGTTTCCGATAAAGTTTTACGAAAAATTTGTTGCCGAAGAGCATCGACGAATTGCTTTGCTCGGCGCTGAGCACCTGTGACTCGATCACTCTCGTTTCCTCTTCCTGCAAAAGTGAACCGGCGACGCCGCATAATTCGCCGCGGTGCCCCTTCAAACACTGTTGCGTGGTAATGGTGCGGAAAAGTTCCTCGCGAAATCGTTGATCCCAAACCGCATCCTGCAACACACATTGCGCATCCCGACTGAACCGGGCAATAACCGCCTGCGGAGCTGCGCGCAGAACGTGATTCGCTGCTGCGCCTGACGTGATCTGCACCGGGAGCGCGTAGTTTTCTGCCATGCCTTCGAGATAATTGACTTCGAGAAACCAAATGCGCGCGGCGTTTGGTTCGCTCGAAATCGGTATCTCTTCGGCAATGCGAACTGCACGGATAGTGCGCGCTTTCGCTCCGAACCAACGACACGTGCGAATGTAATCAGGCAAGATCTCCCGTTCGAAAAATGCGCGCTGATCATTCGCGATCAAAGTTTCGATATTCGGCTCCATGCGAACTGTGGGCACGACACGTTTATCGGATGCGCGAGCGGCTGCGGTTTGCGGTCGCAACAAAAACCAGTAGTGCGCGTGCGGTCCGAGCGTGACCGGATAAGGCGTCGCTTTGATCGCCGGGAAATAATTTTGGCTGAAAACTTCCATAAGCGCACAACCGGCGAAGCGCGAGAGATCCAATTCTGCTGGTTGCGAAAAGCGCGAAAGATTAACGACGACCAGAATGGTTTCGTTTTCAAACTGGCGCAGAAACGCGAGCACTTTCGGATTTTCTGGCAGGAGAAACTCGATGGAGCCGCGCGAAAATGCTTTGAAATTTTTGCGCATCGCGATGACGCGCCGCATCCACCACAGCAGCGACGACAAATTTTTCTGCTGATTCTCTACATTGATCGCCTCGTAGTGATATTCCGGATCGATCGTGATCGGCAGATACAATTGTTGCGGATTCGCTTTGGAAAAACCCGCGTTGCGATCGGAGCTCCATTGCATCGGCGTACGGCATCCATTGCGATCGCCGAGATAAAAATTGTCCCCCATCCCAATCTCGTCGCCGTAGTAAATCACCGGCGTTCCCGGCATGGAAAAAAGGAGGATATTCAGCAATTCCATCTTGCGCCGGCTGTTGGCAAGAAGCGGCGCAAGCCGGCGACGAATACCGAGATTGATGCGCGCTGTCGGATCGGTCGCGTAAACGCGCCACATGTAATCGCGCTCTTCGTCGGTCACCATTTCGAGCGTGAGTTCGTCGTGATTGCGCAGAAACATCGCCCACTGACAGGTATCGGGAATCGGCGGCGTTTGCTCGAGGATGTCGATGATCGGGAAACGATCTTCGAGCTGTAACGACATGAACATGCGCGGCATGAGCGGGAAATGGAAATTCATGTGCGACTCGTCGCCCTTGCCGAAATACGCCACGGCGTCCTCGGGCCATTGATTCGCCTCTGCCAGCAGCATGCGATTCTGGAAATTGGCGTCGAGATGCGCACGAAGGTTTCTTAGATAAGCGTGTGTCTCAGGAAGATTTTCGCAGCTCGTTCCTTCGCGCTCATATAAATAAGGCACAGCATCGAGTCGAAGTCCGTCGACTCCCATTCGTAGCCAAAAATCGAGAACCTTCTGCACGGCATCGTGCACAGCGGGATTGTCGAAATTCAAATCCGGCTGGTGCGAATAGAAGCGGTGCCAGTAATACGCTTTTGCCACCGGATCCCACGACCAGTTCGACGTTTCGAAATCTTTGAAAATGATTCGCGCGTCCTTGTATCGTTCCGGCGAATCACTCCAGACATACATTTCGCGCTCCGGCGATCCCGGCGCCGCACGACGCGATTTCTGAAACCACGGATTTTGATCGGAGGTATGATTGATCACTAGCTCGGTGATGACGTGCAAGCCGCGTTCGTGCGCGGCATCAAGAAACGCGCGGAAATCCTCCAGTCTTCCGAAGCTGGGATTTACGTCGAAATAATCTGCGATGTCGTAGCCATCATCGCGCAACGGCGACGGATAGAACGGCAAAAGCCAGATTGCCGTGATTCCGAGTTCACGAAGATAGTCGAGCTTCTCGATCGCGCCGCGAAAGTCCCCTATCCCATCGCAATCGCTGTCGTGAAACGTCTTAACGTGCAGCTCGTAGATGATCGCGTCTTTGTACCAGAGCGGATCGTTGTTCGTTTCGGTCTCCGACTCCTGGTGCATGTGGATAACTCTTGGCGCACAAATCGGTGAGGCGCAATTGCGTCCTTATGAAACCAGGACGCCTAACGAGTCGCCGACGATTATCGCGAGACCAGCATCGACTGGCTGGCGACACAACGCCATTCGCCATCGCGCTCGACCCATGTGTCGGTAAAGCGATAGTGGTGCTCTACTACCTGGCCCGCGCTGTTCCTGTCGATCTGTCTCGCAGCTCCGGTAACGATCGCGATGTCGGCTCCGGCAAAATGCACATCCAAATCTCGCGCGAGCGTTTTCGGCGGTGGGCTTGTGTTTTCCTTCGCTTCACGCAGAAGCGCCTTCTTCGTCATGATTTCCCCGCCCGGCGATGTTCCAACGAAGTCGTGCGTCAGCAATTTCTCGATCACAGCAGGGTCGTTGAACGAAGCTTCCCATTCCTTCTCCATTTCCTTTAATTTTCCGGCGATGGCTCGCATCTCTCGGCGAGAACGTGGCGTCGGCTCGGGCGTAGGTTCGGTCTGCTCTTCCGTGGACCTTTTTCTAGCGTGCAGTCGCCTTTTTACTGGAGTCGCAGTTGGAGTCGGTGACTCGGTAGCGGGTGATTCCTCGATTTTTGCCGGTGTCTTTTCAGGAGTAGCCGTCGGCGCAGGAGGAGGACTCGCCTGAGGTGTTGCGGACGGGCTTGCCTTCGGAGGGGACAAATTCATTCTGTGTGGAGTTGCTAGCGGCGTAGGCGCAGGGGTCGGAGCGGAGCTGGACTTCGGCAACGGTGTCGGCTCAATGTCCAACCCCGTATCTTTAAGCGGACGACTCGGTGCGTCCTGGGCGCGCAGCGTTATCGGCAAGAGCAAGCCGAGGATCATTAGGGTGCAGAGGTTTTTTTTCATCCGATTCCGCTGAGGGGTAAAAGCCCAAACGCGAGCCCGAATATTTTTCGGGCCGCCCCCTCCGTCAAGAAGCATTAGACATCTGAATACGATGGACGAATCACGGCATTCACACTAGACCTTTGTCAGCATGAATTCACCTGGGAATGATGTCGAGACCGAAGGGGAGGTCGAAAAGCCGACGCGTTCGCCGGCAGTCGTTCCGGAACTGGAACCGGGAGCGGCCAGCGATCTCGAGCTAATGCAGGCGATTCAAGCCGAGGATCCGGAAGCTCTCTCGCAACTATACGATCGCTACAACGGAATACTGAAAGCGCTGATCCTTCGCGTGATTCACAACGAAGCAGAGGCAGAGGACTTGCTGCAGGAAATTTTCATGGAGATCTGGAATCAGGCGAAAAACTTCTCCGCACAGAAGGGCAAGCCGCTCGGTTGGATGGTCACCCTGGCTCGACGCCGCGCAATCGATGGTTTGCGGAAAAAGCAAGCTTACGCACGCGCGGAGGAGCGTTTACAGGCCGAGACCGAACAGCAGCCAGAGGCCTGGGTTCACAACTCCACGGAGGAGGAAATCACCTTCTCCGACACCCGCATTATCGTTCGTAACGTGATCAATTCGCTGCCGCCCGCGCAGCAGCAGGCCATCGATCTCGCATTTTTTCGTGGCATGAGTCAGCGCGAAATCGCCACTAATACGAATACACCATTGGGGACGGTGAAAACCCGGCTTGAGTTAGGGCTGAAAAAAATTTATGACGGTCTCAAGGAGTTGAAGGATGAGCTTTGAAGAATTCCAGAACCAGGCGCGGCTTTACGTAATCGGCGCGCTGGAACCGGACGAGACCGAGGAGTTCGAGCAGGCACGGCGGCAATTCGGTCAGAAGGCCGAGGAGGCGATCAGCGAATGTTACGCGTTGCATGAGGCTTTCGCGCTAAGTTTGCGGCCGGCGAAAACTTCTGCCGCTTTGAAAGACCGCCTCATGCAAATGGTTAAAGAACGAAAAGGCACCGACGGCGTGGCATCCTAAGCGCCTTCCGTTTCGCGCAGGATAAACTCCTGCAGGAATCCGTAAAAATTTATCTGGAAAAGGCTAAGATCACGACGCGAGCCAATGGGCGATCGATAGTGATCGCAAAGCTCGCTCTCATCAAAATTGTTTTTCGCAGCAATGACGAGGCGCGCCTGATTAAGCGCATTCAGCCAGGCATCTGCGTGCTCGGTTGGAATTTGCAGTGTGCAATTGGCGAACGGTTTCTTGCTACCATTTAGTTGCTGCAAATCCGTCGCAACGGTTTCGGTTGCGGATTGAAAGAGACGGCGAAGTTCGGGCTGCACGTAAACTTTCCACTCCGCGCAGATTTCCTTCTCGTTAGGTTGGGCCGGTTCGCTGAAGATGCGTCGCTCGGCTTCCGCAGCATCGTCATACTTTGTGCTGGCCGGAATTTGCCGCAGAAGTTCGGCTAAAAAAGGATCGAGGTCGGAAAGTTCCAGAACGTCGTCCTTGCGGCAGAACTCCATATCAACTTACCCGCTCGATCGTGGCGAGGAGCAGGTAGCCGTGCAGCTGCTGCACGTAAAGTTCTGCACGCTCACGCATGCCACTCCACAGAATGGAACGGCCCTGTTGATGAACTTCGAGCATGTGGCGCTCCGCCTTTTCGCGGGGATAACCGAACACTTTTTGAAAAACCATCGTGACGTATGTCATCAGATTAACGGGGTCGTTATGCACTACCACCTGCCAGGGAACATCGATGGCTGATTCTGTTCCGGTTTCTTCTTCGAGCTCGGGATTCTTTACTGCTGACTGAATTTGTTCTGGCGCCAACATGATCCCCTCCCCTAACCGCCAGCTCATGGGCGGAAAGGTAACATACCATGCTATTCGATGAAAGCATTCTGAGTGCTCGGACCCAACGGCTAAAGGAGGGAAGCCTTCTAAAGCGCCCGCTAGGCTCGGCAACTTGGAAGTCGCCGCTCCCTGGAGATTTCACGTGCGATCCTCGCTTGCCTCGCACGCATGATGCGCGCGTTAGACGGACTCTTATCGTCGAATCCGCGCAGGTGCAGCAATCCATGGACGAGGTATAACCGTAGCTCGTCCTGCAACGAGCATCGAAACTTGCGTGCCTGTCGTCGAGCAGTCTGGACGCTAATAAAAATCTCGCCGTGCTGAAAGGTTATTACGTCTGTCGGCCCATCGATCTGCATGAACCGTCGATGCAGCTCGCTCATACGCCGATCGGAAATCAGGATCACATCAACGCGCGTTAACTTCCGTGGGCGAATTTTTTTGGCGCGCGATTTCAGCGCCAACTCGAGCGCGCGTTCCGCAAAGCTTTGCAGACCGGCAAGATCGATCTTGATCGCTCGCTGTCGATTATAAACCGCGATCGAGGGCAACATCGTTTAACTCGTTAGGCGCGGATGGAGGTTTAAATTCACGCGGAGGAACGCAGAGATCGCGCAGAAAAGAGCCAAATAAAATTCATCTCTGCGATCTCCGCGGCCTTTGCGGTTGTTACGCTGGAGGCCGCGATTCTGCCTGGAAGTTTCGCGTAATCAGTCGCGCACCTTTGTTGAAACTAATGTAGGCCCAGGCCCATTGCAGCACGACCATGAGACGATTTCGAAAACCGATGAGGAAAAAAATGTGCACAAATAGCCACGCCAACCAGGCAGGAAAACCGCTGATGTGAGCGAAGTTCAAATCGGCCACGGCTTTGTTGCGGCCGATCGTCGCCATGTTGCCTTTGTCCCAGTACCAAAAACGTTGCGGCTTTCGGCGATCGATCATGGCGAGGATGTTGCTCGCAGCATGACGTCCCTGCTGCATCGCCACAGGGGAAACTCCCGGAAGCGGCGAACCGGTTTGATACGGAAAATTTGCGAGATCGCCGATGACCTGCACTTCAGAGTGACCGGGAATCGTGAGATCGTTGTTAACCATCACGCGGCCAGCCCGGTCCACCGCTACGCCTAACGATCTTCCGACAAACGACGCCATATTCCCCGCCGCCCAGATTTTTACGCGACAGGGAATGAATTCGTCTCCGACATTAAGCCCCGCCTCGGTGACATTCGTTGCGTGAACGCCGGTACGAACTTCGACGCCGAGATCACGCAGCTGCTCCGTCGCCTTTTCCGACAAATCTTCCGGGAAAGCTGGGAGCACGCGCGATTCACCCTGAATCAAAATGATGCGCGCACTTGATGGATCGATGTGCCGAAAATCTTTTTCCAGCGTGTAACGCGAGATCTCGGCGATCGCGCCCGCCATTTCCACGCCAGTCGGACCTCCTCCGATAATCACGAATGTGAGCGCGGCACGGCGCGCAGCTTCATCCGAAATTTTCTCCGCGTATTCAAACGCCATTAAAATGCGCCGCCGAATTTCGATCGCGTCCTCGAGACTTTTTAACCCGGGCGCCAGCCTCTCGTACTCGTCGTGACCAAAGTAAGAATGACGCGAACCGGTCGCGAGGATCAGATAATCGTAGGTAAATTCAGCATCTGTCGTGATGACTTTCTTCGCCCACACGTCGATCGAGCGCACTTCCGAAAGGACGACCTCCATGTTCGGGCATTTGCTCACGATCGCACGGATAGGCGCTGCAATATCCGCCGGCGAAAGAGCTGCGGTCGCCACTTGATAGAGCAGCGGCTGGAAAAGATGATAATTCGTGCGGTCGATCACCGTCACACGCACAGGCTTGCATTCGAGTTTCTTTGCCGCTTCCAAGCCACCAAAGCCAGCGCCGACGATGATGACGTGCGGTTCCTTTTCTTCTGCGCCTTCCATGCCGCGTAATCTTCGAGAGGAAAAACCACGATGCCAGACATTTGTTGCGTACGCGGTAGCTGCGACCCACCTGCGATCACTCACTAAACAAAGCAGTTGTAAGAACGCGTCGTGCAACTATCTTTCGCGCCCTATGCCAAAATCCATCGCGCGCAGCAAAACTCGCAAGGCGGTCTCGAAACGTTTCAAGATTACCGGCACCGGCAAGATCCTGCGCGCTCATGCCTCGCGACGGCATTTGCTCTCGTCGAAAAACGCGAAGCGCAAACGTCAGCTCAGCAAGGCCGGCCTCGTCGACAAAACGGATATGGCGCGGATCAAGGCGAACCTGCCATTTGCCTAACAAGCGATCGTTTCGCCTACGATTCGTTGTTTCGTTCCGCCATCCGGTCGGTGAAACGACCGAGCCAGCTTCCGTTAGATTTGGAGCCGCGACTCTCCCAACCCGAACGCAACTGATTGCCGCTCGCTGAGTTTGCCGGGCGTGGCAGAAGACGATTAACGAGCTTCATCGCATATCCGGTCAAATTGGGGAACAACGCGTTGCCCACAACTCCGATTCTCGCTGGAAACGGCATAATCAGTGAAGGCCGGCCCGCGCGACATGCGTCAATGATTTTTGTCGCCGCACTTTCGTCGCTGATAGATCCGATCGGCAGCGAAGCGGAAACTGAAAACCAGGCATACTCCGCGGAGTGATCGCCTTTGAATTTTGCATTCACATGCGAACCGGTGCGCATGAGTCCTGGTGTGACCGTGGTTACATGAATGTTATCGAGCGCGAGCTCGGCGCGCATGGAATCCGACAAGCCAACGAGCGCAAATTTTCCGGCGCAATACGGCGCGAGATGCGGCACTGCGAGTTTACCGCCGATTGAACTAATATTGACGATACGACCGCCCCCAGCGCGTCGCATGTGCGGAACAACCTTGCGCATCAAATTGAAGGGCGCCCAAAAATGAATATTTATCGAGCGCTCGAAATCTTCGCGCTGCATGTGCGCCAGCGGTCCGACTTCGATCACGCCCGCGTTGTTAATCAGCACATCGACCGTGCCGAAGCGATTGATCACTTTTTCGACCGCGCCTTCGGTTTGCGCACGATCAAGCAGGTCGCACACGATGGTGATCGCTTCTCCACCCGCCTGGGTTAATTCTTCGCGGGCTCGCGCAAGTTCGTTCCCATCGCGCGCGAGCAGCGCGACGCGGCCGCCTTCGGCACAAATGTGTCGTGCAATCACCAGGCCTAAACCTCGCGATCCGCCAGTGATAAGCACCGACTTCCCGTCGAAGGAAAAGCTTTTGCGCAGCGCGCGCGAAATAGCCCAGCCCGTCAATGCAATGCCGCCAATGAGCAAGAGCCATGAACGCCTTGTGCCATCATCATTCATTAGAATCTATCATCCGTGCTTTCGATTAAAGCGCGCGACCTCGCGCTCGGTCTCACGATCCGTCGCCTTTTTCTTCAGATCGGCTCGCTTATCATGCGCCACTTTTCCCTGTGCCACACCGATCTCCGTTTTCAATCGGCCATTTTTCCAATATAACTTTAGAACGACAAGGGTGCGGCCCCCCACATTCGTCAGGCCGTAAAGCTTGTCGATTTCGGCGCGATGCAGCAAAAGTTTCCGCACGCGCTTCGCCGCCGGAATTTCATGGCTGGCGCGCTCGTAGGGTTGAATGTCCGCGCCGTAGAGAAAGGCTTCGCCATTTTCGATGCGCGCAAAGGCGTCACTGATATTTGCCTTGCCGGCGCGGATCGATTTGACCTCGCTCCCTTTCAACTCGATGCCCGCTTCGTAGCGCTCGAGAATGTGGAAATCGCGCAGCGCTTTGCGATTTATAATCGACTCGGCCGCCATGGCCAGCGTTCCCGATCTGGAACGAACTACTCGCCGTCCTTCGCTTCCTGGATCTTCTCGAAGGTCAACTTACCAGCAATGATTTCCTTCAGCGCAATGTCGGTCAGCGAGGCACGCGGACTCGCTTCAACCAGGGGGCGATGCCCAAGGCCGAGCTGACGCACGCGCCTGGAGACGACGTTAATCAGGAGTTGCTGATTCGGGATCACTAGGGCCGCTTCTTGAAGGAGTTGAGTCGTCATATTGCGCAGGGTACGGACGGCGCGAATCGCCTCCGTGGGGAAGTGAAGAATTGTCGGCGAGTCGCCTGCGAGTGGTAAAGGAGCAAGACGTGAGGCGAGCATCGTGGACAAAAAGCGAATTGTGACTTTGCGAGTCAGGACCGCGCTTGTCAAACGGTTTGTCAATCCACCCGGGAGTATGCACTTCGCAAATATCAGCGATTTGCAACGCAGGACTGGGTGTGAACGACGCGCGAACCGGACAAAATGGTGCCGAAAACTCGGCGGCGGGAAAGTCAGCGACGTAATATTGCGGTGAAATCTCTTGGCTGCGTTTGGCGAAGGACACGGGGGATATTTGTGATCAGGATGCTTCCCAATTCATTGGCTTCGCGATACGATCGCCGGCCAAAGCAGAGGAGCGAGCCCGCCGACCGCGTGCTCTGAGGGATCAATAGTGGGAAACAAGCGGAAAAAATCAGCGACGGAGCCGGGGACCTCAACGCGACGGGACTTAACCGGAATCGTCAGCGCGGAAGAACCGCGCGCGCCTGTTTCTCACGGATGGCTAGCTTTGTTTGTTTTCCTGGCAGCAATCACAATTGCCTACTTACCGGCGCTCAACGGCCAGCAGATTTGGGACGATGATGCATATTTAACCAGACCCGACCTCCGCTCTTTTCACGGATTGGCACGAATCTGGACGCACTCGGAGACGAGCCAACAGTATTATCCGTTAGTCTATACTGCGTTTTGGTTGGAGCAGAAACTTTGGGGGGACACGCCGCTCCCTTATCACTTACTCAACGTTTTTCTGCATGCTATTTCTGCCGTGCTGCTGCTGCGAATTCTGCAACGCCTTAAGGTGCCCGGCGCGTGGTTTATTGCTGGCCTCTTCGCACTTCACCCCGTGCAGGTCGAATCCGTAGCGTGGATTTCCGAACAAAAGAACACGTTATCGGGAGTATTTTTTCTCTCCGCAGCGCTGCTCTATCTCCGCTTTGACAACACCAGAAGGCGGTCATTCTACTTCCTTGCCTTCGCGCTCTTTGTTGCCGGCCTCTTATGCAAAACCGTGATCGCCACATTGCCTGCCGCCTTGCTGGTTGTCCTGTGGTGGCAACGCGGCAGACTATCTTCGAAGCGCGATGTCCGGCCACTCATTCCATTTTTCGTGGCTGGAATGGCAACCGGGATCTTTACCGCCTGGGTCGAACGGAGCACCATCGGTGCAGAAGGTGCCGACTTTAACCTTTCTTTCCTCGAACGTTGTCTTATCGCAGGTCGCGCCTTTTGGTTTTATCTGGGCAAGCTTTTCTGGCCGCGCGATCTCATTTTCATCTACCCCCATTGGAATGTCAGCCAGTCGGTTTGGTGGCAATACTTGTTTCCCCTCGCTGCGTTACTACTTCTCGCCCTGCTCTGGTTGTGGAGGAGGAAACAGCGAGCACCTTTGGCGAGTTTTCTGTTGTTCGCAGGAATGCTTTTCCCGGCGCTCGGTTTCCTCAATGTCTATCCTTTCGTATATTCCTTCGTTGCCGATCATTTTCAGTACCTGGCGAGCATCGGAATCTTCGCTTTGGCCGGTGCGGGCTTTACGCTTTTGTTTCACCGCTGGGGAAAGCAATACCGGCGCGCCGGACTGACAATCTCCCTAATAGTATTAGGTCTCCTGGGAACGCTGACTTATCGCCAATCGCGAATGTATGTTAACGCGGAAACTCTTTACCGCGTAACTTTGAAACAAAATCCGAGCTGCTGGATGGCTCATGATAACCTCGGCGTAATTCTCGTCGCGCAAGGTCAACTCGAAGAAGCCATCAATCATTATCAAGAAGCGCTAAAGTTACGACCTAACAACCCGCGATCCCATTACGACCTCGCGATAGCACTTCGTCAAAAAGGCCAAACCGATGATGCCATTCACGAATACCGCGAAGCTCTGCAACTGCGACCAAACTATCAAAAGGCGCATAACAATCTCGGGAACATTCTTCTCCAAACGGGACAAATTGACGACGCGATTGCCCACCTGCGAACGGCCTTGGATTTGCAACCCGATTATGCCGAAGCGCACAACAACCTCGGGAATGCTCTTATGCAAAAACAGTCGGTAGACGAAGCTATTTCACATTACGAACGGGCATTGGAAATAAGACCACAATATCGTGAAGCGCATTTCAATCTCGGCAATGCTCTTGTCCGAATTGGGAAGGTCGACGAAGGGATAAGCCATTACCGCGAAGCGCTGAAGTTGGGATCTAATCCGCCCGAGGCTTACCTGTGCCTGGGCGATGCTCTACAACGCAAAGGCCAACCCGCAGATGCACTCATCCAATTCCAAGCTGCTTTACGTCTTGCTTCTGAACAGGGAAATGAGTCCCTCGCAGCGCAAATCCGAAGTGAAATTACGCAGGTACGCGCACAACTCACGACACACTCTCAGTAAATGGGCAAAACGAAAAAACGGAAGCAACTGCCTGTGGCTGAGCAAAAGGAGCCAACCCGCAATCTTTGGCTTTTTGCTTCCATTCTAATCGCAGCCGTAGCGCTCAGCTACTCTCCTGCCTGGAACGGACGGCCGGTTTGGGATGACGATGCTTATATAACAAAGCTCGAACTGCGTCCGCTTGAAGGGCTGGCCAACATTTGGACACGCCCGGGAACAACACTCCAGTATTATCCGTTAGTTTATAGCATGTTTTGGGTAGAATACAAAATTTGGCAAGATACCACCTGGCCTTATCACCTCGTTAACATCGTCCTACACGCGTTCTCCGCATTCTTATTGTGGCGCATTCTACGGCGGCTGAAGATACCCGGAGCATGGCTGGCGGCAGGAATCTTCGCCCTTCATCCCGTGACGGTCGAATCGGTCGCCTGGATCTCTGAGCTAAAGAACACACTCTCGGGCGTGCTTGTTCTATCGGCCGCGTTGCTCTACCTCGGATTCGACGAACGCAGGAAGCGTAGCGAATACGCGGGCGCATTAGCGTTGTTCGCGCTTGCCTTGCTGAGCAAGAGTGTCGTAGCGACGTTGCCAGCCGCGTTGCTGGTAATCTTCTGGTGGAAGCGTGGCAAACTTGGCTGGAAGAATGACGTCATTCCGCTTTTACCTTTTTTTGTACTTGGTATTGCAGCGGGAACATTTAGCGCCTGGATGGAACATAGCCGCGTCGGGGCGCAGGGCAGCCACTTCGCGCTCTCATTTCTCGACCGATGCCTCATTGCGGGTCGTGCCTTTTGGTTCTACGTCGCCAAACTACTGTGGCCAACGGACCTGACATTCATTTATCCTCGTTGGCATGTAAGCCAGCTCATTTGGTGGCAATACTTATTCCCCCTTTCGGCTTTAACCGCACTGATCGTTGCGTGGAAGTTGCGAAACCGCTCGCGTGGTCCGCTGGCCGCGATTCTTTTATTTGCCGGGATCCTTTCTCCAGCGCTCGGCTTTCTTAATGTCTATCCATTCGTCTACTCCTATGTGGCCGATCATTTCCAATACATGGCATGCATTGCCATCATAACCCTCACCGCAGCAGCAATAACTCTTTTGCTTGAGAAGTTTCCGGAACAGTGGCGGCCATTTATGCGTTATGCCATTCCCAGTGCGGTTCTTATCGCGCTTGGAATGCTAACCTGGCGACAGGCAGGTATGTATCGTGACGCCGAGACGCTTTACCTCACAACTCTGCAACGAAACCCGGATTGTTGGCTCGCTCATAACAATCTTTGCAGCATCTTCCTCGCTAAAGGGAAAACAGACGAAGCACTGCATCATGCAGAGGAAGCTCTGCGTCTTCGTCCCGAAGACGTTCAACCTCATATAGCGGTCGGGGACACTTTATTGCGTAAGCGAGAACTAACTGAAGCTATCGCTCAATACAAAAAAGCATTGGCGATCCAACCTGATTATGCTGACGGTTACAGCCACCTCGGCAGCGCCTATCTACTTTCGCAACGTTTTAGTGAGGCGATAACTCAATATCGAAAAGCATTGCACCTCGCTCCACGATCGATCGCAGCGCACAATAACCTGGCCTGGTTACTTTCCACATGTTCGGACGGCTCGTTGCGTAACGGAGAAGAAGCTGTCACCCTGGCCGAACAGGCAGATCAGTTATCGGGTGGAAACCATCCGTTGATTCTTCACACCCTCGCTGCTGCGTACGCCGAAAGCGGACAGGCTGTTAGAGCTATCGAAACTGCCCGGCATGCCAAACAATTAGCAGACGCTCAGGGCAACCAGGGCCTCGCTCAGATGCTCGAGAAAGAAATCGGCCTGTATGAATCCCGCCTTTCGTTGTCGAG
>CAWGQU010000041.1:0-96426 GCA_963824795.1 uncultured Verrucomicrobiae bacterium
GCGGCAAGTCCAACACCGGTGCAGTTGCCTCCGCGGATAAAGCGGAAACCGGTGCACGCTTCGGTAGCGACACCATCTCCCTCGCCTAACGAGTAGCGGTAGTCGTCACTGCGATAACGCCAGCGCCTCCACCACGCGCGAACCCCGCGGCGCATCCGAGATCGATCCCGGTTCGTCGCCGTGTTCCGGCTTCTTCAGGTTTTCCAGGAATCTTTCGCGAAAAGAAAAACCGGTAAGGCGGAAAGCTGAACCAGAACCGAGAAAACGACGACTGCGAGAATGGATTTTTCATAAAGCAATCCCATCGCGGCGCTGCCGAGAAACCACGCAATGCCGAAGCCCGCATCGAAAAAGCCAAATGCAGTTCCGCGTTTCGCAGACGGTATGACACTCGTGACCAGTGCTCGTAGGACAGAACCTTCTGCGCCCATTCCAATGCCCCACAAGATCATGCCGATGAAGGCGAGCGTGGCATTACCGAAGAAAACGAACGGCGCGAATCCCGCGGAAAGAAAAAATGCGAGCAGCGCAATTCTTCTTCCAAACATGTCGAACAAACGTCCGAAGATTAATCCACTCAACGCGGAAGTCGCCATCGCCACGGCGTAGAAGATCGGAACGACGTTCGGCGTGACCGTATTCGATTTCTGAAAATGAAAACTGATCAACGCGAAATCAGCCAAACCAGCCGCCACGAGCGCACCAGCGACGAGATACATCCAGAACGGCTGAGTCAACTTTGTGGCCGATAAAGTTTCGCTCGAGTGCACTTCGAGTTCATGCGGACGCGGATAAAGCAAACGCGCAACGACAACGACGGCGATGCAAAGGATCGCCGGCACGAGGAAAACTCCGAAGCCCATTCGGTACGTGCCGTGCGATGCGAGAATATAGGCGATGAGTAATGGGCCAGCCGTCGCGCCCGCCTGATCAAGCGCTTCGTTCAAGCCGAAGACCCAACCGGCGCCGATCGATTGACCGGCGTGGGAAAGCATCGCGTCCATCGCCGGTTTGCGAATCGCGCGTCCGGTGCGTTCTGCGATCACGAGAGCCGAGCCCGTTTGCCAATTCGTCACAAGCGCGAGCGCGGGAATGGCAAGTTGATTGAGTATGTAACCGGCAAACGCGAACGGCCAATACCGGTGCGTCCTGTCGGCAAAATACCCGGAGATGGAACGAAGCGCGTAGCCGATCAGTTCCCCGAATCCCGCGGTAAACCCAATCACGGCCGCGCTCGCGCCTAACGAGCCGAGAAAAGGCCCGACGACAGCGCGTCCGCCTTCATAAGTGAAATCGGCCAGGAGATTAACGATGCCGATGATGAGAACAAATCGGAATGCCGATTTCGCGAGCGCACCTTTGTTCTTGCTCACAATTCGGGGAAAAAAGACCGGAACGCCAACACCCGACTATGCCAGCGTTGGCGTGAACTGCGCCAGTTCGTAAATTCCAAGCTTCTTCTCGATAGCAGCGACGCGATCGACGACCTTGAAAAAGCCGTCGTCGCCGAAAAGTTCGTCTTCCTTCTTCTCGAAATCTTCGCCTAACGAGTCGAACTCGTGAGCGCTGACAATTCCGCGGAAGGCAGGAAACAAAACCGTGTCTTCCCGCGCTTCATGCGGACTGTACATGCGGATGAACTGGCGCATCGAATCGGCAAGTCTGCGACGATCGTCTGTATTTTTGAGCGCCTGGTTTGTAGCCAGATGAAGGGTGATGTCGGTTATCCGCCGTCCGGCCTGGTGCTGCTGCAGGAGCACATCGACGAGATCGACGAGCTTGCCCGCTTTTTTGAAACGCGGAAAAAGAAAGTTCTCCTCCAGTTTTTCGTGATAATCCTCGACGAACTCGCGGATGATCTTCGCGGACTCCGCCAATGGCTCGGGTGGTAACTCCTCCTTCGCATCCATGCGCCGCAGCGCTTCGCCATAAACGAGCAGGATGCGTTTCAACACTCCGTGTTCGCGCATCAAATCTTCCGGCGGCGAGACGTCTTCCGCTTTTTCATCGGCTGCGACTGGCAAGCTCGCGCCGACGACCGAGGCCCCAGCCAGAACTCCCGCTCGAAGAAAAGCGCGCCGTGAATGGAACTGCGAATCCTGTTTCATGGATAACTATTACGTCTGGCGAAAAACGGTCACGTTATTTTTCGTCTGATTTTTGGTGCTGGTAGCGAATGACTTTGATTTTTTCGAGCGTGACGAGACCACCGCCGATCATTTCTTCCAAATCGGCAAGAAATGCGTTCAACTTCTCTTCGCTATCGACGATCTCGATCACGATCGGCAGATCCATCGAGAGGCGCAGGATTTTCGCGGTGTGAATGCGGCTGGCTGCACCAAAACCCATCGCACCGCGAAGCACCGTCGCACCGGCAAGATGTCGTTCGCGCGCCTTGAGCACGATGGCTTCGTAGAGCGGCTTGTGTTCCCATCGGTCGCTCTCGCCGATGAAAATCCGCAACAACATGGCGTCTTTGGGAATTTGCATGATTTCTTATTTGTTGATCAACGTTGCGCAGAAATGTCCGAGCCAGACGGCGACCAGACATAGTGCGAATGAAGCGATCGAGTTCGCACCAGCGCGAAACCATTCGCCTTGTTGCGCGAGGTTGAGGGTTTGCAGACTGAACGATGAGAATGTGGTGTAACCGCCACAGATGCCGAGCATGAAAAATTGCCGAAACGATGGACTAACGAGCCAGCGCCCATCGGGCGAAGTAAGCGTGGCAAAGAGTCCAATGACGAACGATCCCGTCACGTTTACGACAAGCGTGCCGAAGGGGAAAATCTCGCCGCCGCGTTCGGCGATGAAACCCGAAACCCAATACCGCGCCGCGCTTCCCACTGCGCCACCCAGACTAACTAAAAGATACGTAAGCATAATAAAACTCCTGTCGCGCATCGTGCGCTAAACAGGAGTCATTAGCTTCGGGCGGTTTTCCTTCTGCAGGATGGCAAACTCCATTGCCGTAGGCAGCTAACTGTAGATGGCACCAAACACAAGCCCAATGTGGGAGCGGCCTCAGTGCCACGACTGTCGCGGAATTGTCGGGACACTGAGGTTCCTCCTGCATTTCGCCTGCGCCGATTTCCGGCAAGGGTCACGATTCGAGAACAATCGCCGCCATCGCGTGATTATCGGTGTGACTAAGTGTGATCCAAACTTTCGTGACGCCGCGATCCGCGGCGAGCTGTTTCGCGCCGCCTTCCAAAACAACGAACGGTTCGCCGCTCGGTTTTTTGTGCACGTCGATATCTTTCCAGCCCATCGCTTTTCCGATTCCGGTGCCAAACGCTTTTGAGAGCGCTTCTTTCGCAGCGAAGCGCGCAGCGAGATGTCGCGCCGGAAATTTCATCGATTGCGAATACGCGATTTCTCCTTCGGTAAAAACGCGATGGAGAAACCGATCGCCGAAACGATCGAGCGAATGTTGAATGCGCGCGCATTCCACCAGATCGATGCCGATACCCAATACACTCATCGCAGAAAGACAGGAACAAATCTGGAAGCCAGGAATCCAGGAGAATGAAGTTTGAATTTTTTCATGGTTTCCTGGCTTCCAAATTCATCATCCTTTGTAGTTTTCCATCGCAGCGAGCATTTCGCGCACTGCAGTTTCGAATCCGACAAGAATCGCGCGCGCGACAATGGCGTGCCCAATGTTCAGCTCAGTCAGATGCGGGATGCGATGAATGAGCGCGATGTTGCGATAGTTGATTCCGTGACCGGCATTTACCTGAAGGTTCAAGCCCGCTGCGTATTTCGCGCAATCAATCAGCCGCTCCAATTCTGCGGCTGCGATTTTTTCGGTGAATGCATTCGCCAGTTTTCCGGTGTGCAATTCCACCATCTCCGCGCCGAGTTCCAGGGCCGTGTCGATCTGTTCGTGTAGCGGATCGACGAACATGCTCACGCGAATGCCGGCGGCGTGTAATCGCTTTACCGTCGGGGTCAGCTCGGCCTGATGCGCAATCAAGTCGAGGCCGCCCTCGGTTGTGACTTCCTCGCGCTTCTCCGGGACGAGACAGACTTCATCGGGCACGATGCGCAAAGCGATATCGATGATCTCGGCGGCGTTGCCCATTTCGAGATTCAACTTTGTCACGAGCGTTTCGCGCAGCCGTTCGATATCGCGATCCTGAATGTGCCGCCGGTCCGCGCGCAGATGCGCGGTGATGCCATGCGCTCCTGTGCGCTCGCAGATTCCGGCGATAGCGATTGGATCCGGCTCGACGTTCTTCGATTCCGGCATCGTCGCATAGCGCGCCTGTCGCAACGTCGCGACGTGATCGATGTTTACGCCTAACCGAAGAATGCTCATTGTCGTTTGAAATTAACCATTCCGGGAAACGGCAAGAGATTCCTCGACTTCGCTCGGAATGACAAGCGGCGAGCTGCAGGTGGATCGAGCGGATGCCTGGGAGAATCTGGGGAGCGCACGCGCCTCGCGTGCTGGCGTCGGCGCCCCGCCGACGCGGACTTTTAAAAGCGCCCGCTATTTTGAGAGGACCGTGCGGGTGTCTTTTGCTTGACTGAACAAGTTCGTTGCGGCGAGGGCGCCGCAACCGGCACGCGAGGGCGCGTGCGCTCCCCGGAATGCTGATCGCAGATTGAGAGACTCTCCGACTTCGCTCGGAATGACAAGAGGCGAGCCGCAGGTGGATCGAGCGCTCCGTCGCTCGATGTTACTTGGGCGCCGGAGGCGCACTTTCTTAGCATCGCCCGCGGAGCGGCCGATCCACCGCCTCAAGATCAGAAGCGAATCGCAATACCGCCGCGGATGCGATAATCGGGCACGACTTGCAACGCCGTATTATCGATCAACACCGGAAGGTCAGCCCCGATCTCGGCACTGATTTTGCCTAACGACGCAACAATGCGGGGACCGACATACACGGACGTGATGCCCGTGTCTTCCGCTTCCTTGCCGCGAAAGCGATCGACATCCTTGTGTTCGCCCGAAACAACGAATTGCAGCCCGATGATCGTGTGCGGATTGCGAACGAAGTAGTAGCCAGGTCCGCCGCTCCACGACAGATCGTTCGCAAAATGATACTCGTGCAAACCATCGCCGCGCAGCGTGAATTGCACATCAGCCTGGAAAAACGCGTTCTTGTAACGAAGCGAACCCTGGCCGCCGAAGATTCCATCATACGAACCAGTGCCAAGCGTGAGATCGTGCCCGTGAATTCCGCTGTCCGGCGCGCCGGGAATTTCGACTTCGTTAAATTCCTCCTTGATACGGCTGCTGTCGCCGGTTGGAAATTTCACGCCCGTGAGCAAGACGACTGACGCCGTAAAATCAGGCTCATGATTCACCGCGACAGGCGATTTGTTGCCTTCTTCAAAACGCATTTCGCGGCGACCGGGAGACGCGTAATGAAACAGCACGGACTTCAGGAGAAGCGAAGCATCGCCCAATCCTGATTCCGTCCCGTGGTCGATCGCGAAACCTTCCGGACGTTGAAAGGAGCGATAGATGAACGGAACATTCACCTGCAAAGCAAAACGCGATGTGAAGGTGTAGCCGGCGACAAATTGCGTGATCGAACTGGCAAGATATTGATCGGTCGGATTCGCGGCTTTATGTCCGTCGATCAGGACGGTATTGAAGTAAGTGAACTGCTCGCCGACCGCGAGATAAAGGCGATCGGGCCACGATTGCATGACCATTCCGGTAGGTTGACCAAGCGGCGTTTCCGTCGGCGTCTGCGGCATGGCCTCGAGTTGCGGTGTGTAACAGCCGCAGAGATCGCACGCCGGAGCTTTCGCCACGGCCGTGCACACTAACGTTATTATTAAGAGAAGAAATTTTTTCACAGTATGTCCTCAGTGATGGGAATGGCGTTCGGCAAAGCAGAACGGTTCCCCGGTTTAAAATCGGAAAGCTGCGACCCGTGCACACGCACGGCGCAGATTATTGATTCGTTAGACGAGGACTATGCGGGGCGGAGGCACAGGCGGAGATTGCCCGCGCTCAGAGATGGGGACGGCGCTCTCCGCGTAATGAAAATCCTGGAAGGATGAAATGATTCGAATGGGGCGAGCCGTGCAAATGAGATCAGGCTTGCTCGGCGCCGGCTGTGCTTGCTGCTTTTTCTGCGAATGCTGCGCCGCGTTGATGCCTTTGCAGAGATCGCACGGATGACTGCCATCGAAAGTTTTGGCAACGGCCTGCGCCAGCGATGAGCTTTGCGTTGCGTTTGCCACAAACATCTTCGTCCAGGCGATCGATTGCAGCGCAGCCCAGTGCAGCCCGATCGCCAGACAAAGCGCAATTACCGTTACGACCCGACCTGCCAATCGCATATCAATGAGGCTATGAAGGTCTCACCCGCCGTCAATCGACATCAGGCGTCGCGCTTACTTTTGATTCCTTCGATGGCGCCTCGCGCGCAATAGAGGTGGATCGGCCGCTCCGCGGGCGATGTTATGTGAATGCGGCTGCGCCGCCATTAATTACCTACGCGTTTCGCCACGGCGAATCTTCGATCGGGAAACACACTCCACGTCGCGAGCGACGCGCATGGAGAGCGCGTTGCACCTGCGATAGTTGTCGCCTTCATTGCGAGCGCGAACAAAGGTGAATCGACTATAAATTATACGCCACCTTGTGCGTCGGCTGATAAAGCTGCATGTCGTCCGCGCCGGGCACGATCATCATGATAACGCGACCGTAGATCTCTTCCGCGATCGGCCCGCGAAACTGCGCGCCTTTCGCCCGCAACTCCTCCACGGTCGCCGCGATGTCATCGCACATCAGCGAGATCACGTGCTGCCGCGGATGATCATAGGTCTTGCCCTCGTGAACGGTATGCGTCGGGTGCACGCCGACTTCACTCTGGCCGGAGTTAAAAATGAGCCAGTCATTGTCTTCCCATTCTTCGGCCACAAACTTCCAGCCGAGCACATCGCGAAAGAACGCCCGCGTCGCCTTCGCGTCGTCCGAGTAAATCAAGGTGTGAATTGAGGTGATCATAAGGTTGCAAGTTAGATCAATTGATTCGATTCGTCAGACTCAGGGGGAATGATAGGGGTCGGGCTTAGAATGTCGGCACTCTTCTAAGTGGTAGAGTTTTCTGAAGTCGCTAAGTCGCCGCTTTCGGACGCGCTCAAGCCGATACAAACCAGATGACACAGCCTGCTTCGAAGATCCGTTTCAAAGCGAAACTCTGAAAGCCCGCAACGCTCGCGACGTGGAAAGTCGACGGTGGAACGCGCTCTCCGAGCGCGTTGTTAGAACAAGTGGCGGCTACGCCGCCATCATTACCATCGAGCTCGGAGAGCTCGATCCACCTTTGTGCAGACGCGCGCGCGTCGGGATCAAAAATGCGTGCTCCATGCATCATCGCACACAGTCCTGACCAATTGCCTCAGTCTAGATCCGTTTGATTGTCGCGAACCAGGCTGGTGCGCCGTTGTCGTGGAATCTCGTCTCAAGGCGGTCCGGTTTGATGGCGGAGATATCCCATCCATTGCTGGCGTTGAACGCCGCTCTCAGTTCTTCCTGACTAATGGGGTGCGGGCCAGGGTTGGGACCCACGTTACTGAAACAAAACAGATACAGAGTTCCATCGTGCTCGGTTACCGACGCCAGACTGGCCGCGTATCGTGTTCGCTCTTCAACGTCGAAGCTGTGAAACAATCCGCAGTCCAGCACCGTCGGAAACATGCGCCCCAGACGTTGTAGCTGTAATGCGTCCGCTGCAGCGAACTCAACCTTGATCCCGCGTTCGGCGGCTTTCTTTCGCGCGATCGTCAGTGCCGTCTCAGCCACGTCAACTCCCAGGACCGATAATCCCAGCGCGGCGAGGTGAAGAGCGTTCTCGCCGGTCCCGCAGCCCATATCGAGTAGCGGTCCGGCGAATGGCGCCTGGGAGGCTAACCGCACGATTGCCGCCTGCGGATGGCCAACATCCCAAGGCGCGGGCCCACCCTGGTACGACGCATCCCAAGGCTGTCCCGCCAGCCGTTCATGACTGGTCGGCTGCCGACCACCGAATGGATCATTGACGAGAGTTTCTGATTGCTCTGACATCTTGTCCTATCGTTTCTGCAACTGGTCATATTACCTCATCGTGGTACGCCGATCCAGAGGTCTCTGACCATTCCTCCGCTTCGAACAGTAACAGTCACTAAGGCGACACTCCGGTTTACAGGCAAGCTTGCGGGCGTCGTGGAATTTTTGCTGCCGCCTAACGAAACACAAGATGAGCTGCCACTGGGGGGCGGCGAGTGTCGCTTGTAGTCGCTAGTCATGTTGTCACGCGGAGCGTACATCGGGCCAGCGCCTTAGTTAGGCCATTCGTGACTCAAAACGCAAAATTGATCCCACTCCGAACCATCCCGAAATTGTTTTTCGGCCCTTCAATAATGTTCCAAGTGAAGTCGTTAATGAGGCCGATGTGCTGCGTCAGCCGCACTTCGAACCCGCCGCCGAACTCGGCGACGAATCTACTGCGGCTACCAGTGTGCTCTGTCCGCACCACCACTTCGTTGAGTCCGGGCGTGAAGATCTTGATGTCTTGCTGGCCGCCACCAAAGACTCCACCGCCGCCGATGAATGCGTAAGGCGCAATTCGGCTGCAGGGCAACGGATAGCGGAAAGTGAAAGTGCCCAGGGCGGCTCCGACTGCGTGGGCATCTTTTGTCCGGCTTTTCACGCCGGTAAAAAACGGGGGGACCGCCAGAACAATACGTCCTTCTTGGTCGATCCGAGTGCGATCCGCATCGAGAATATAGCCCTCGATGCCGACGCCGAAGTAGCGGGCGAAGAAATACCTGGCGTCTACACCGCCCCCGAATGCGTGGTCGACGTCCAAATACCGATCATTCGCGTAGTGCGTACCTGTAAACGCGTAGGCTCCGAATAGGTCTAGATTCCATTCGTGGTTTGCGTACCACGTTGGGCACGGCTGCGGGGTAACCGTCTCTTTACCTTGTGTCGCTTCCGTAAGCGTGCCGGCGTGAGCAGGGCAGGCGATAAGGAGGGAAGTGATTACTGCGAGGGTGTATGCTCTCATATGTGGTGCTTTTGTCGGAGGCCTAACTGTACGTAGAAGAATGTTCGCCTTTAAAGACGAATATTTTTTCGTCTATCATAATCCGGGCCGGATCGGAGAACATGGCGAAGAAAATATCGGGCGTAGCCGAAGCGGACAAGTGCAAAGGGAAGGGAGCGGAGTTGGGCATGTTTTGATTTCATTCGGGAGATGCTAAGAGTGGCGGCGAGGCCTCATTGGTTTAGCATCGCCCGCGGAGCTCCGAATGCTTTCGCGAGCAGGCGGACGATCCACCTTAATGATTCAAGCTTGAAGATCCTGTCGATTTCTAAACGGTGAAACGGTTTTCGGTCTGGTTGGCGCTATTATTCTTCGCGGTTTTCTCGTGGCCGCAGTTTGCCTGTGGGCAGAGCGCGGTTTCACCTGAAGTGGTGGTCACGGGCGCGGAGTTGCCGGAATCGAATACTGCGCCATCGATGGATGAAGGCGGAGAAGCAGAAGGCGCAAATTCCGGGCGGCCTAACGATCAGAAATGCGGATGAGATGAATCGCGGACGGGCGTCGAACTTTGAGGATTTGCTGCAACGAACGCCGGGGCTCTTCATGCAGACGGAGAACGGAACCGAGGTGACGAAGGTTTCGATTCGCGGCTCGGGTGTTCTTTCGGAAGACGAGCCGCTCGGTGTGCAATTCATGCTCGACGGACTCACGCTCAATCAGGGCGATGGCGAAGCGATCCTCGAAGACTTCGATCTGGCGACGGTGAAGTACGCGGAAGTATTTCGCGGCGCGAATGCGTTCAGGTATGGCTCGATCACATTAGGTGGCGCGATAAATCTTGTGACCATGACCGGCTACGACGCCGAGCCTTTCACGGTGCGATTGGAAGGCGGGAGCTACGGTTACTTTCGCGGCGAGATAAGCGGCGGCGGCGTCACGGGGCCGTTCGATTACATCGGCTCGGTTATGGGTCGGTATCGCGATGGGTTCCGCGAGCACAGCGCGGAGGATTCGGAACGGTTCTTTGGCGATGTCGGTTACAAGATTAACGAGCATCTGGAAAACCGATTCTACATCACGTTTGGATCGCGTGCAGCGTCAGGAGCCCGGCGGCCTAACGAAAGACGAAATGGACGACGATCCGCGCCAGGCGGATCCGGATGCGATCGCGGAGGACTTTAACAAGCGATGGACTCTCATGCGTCTGGCCGACAAGCTGAGTTACAAAGACGACGGCCACGAGTTTGATGCTGGTCTCTTCTGGTTTCATCGCAACATCGAAGAGCGCGGCTTTTTCTCGGAAGATTTTCGCGAAGGCATCACCGCCTTCTATTCGGATAACTACGGGCTGAACCTGAACTTCGTTACGCACGATGAGCTATTCGGCCAGCGCAATATGTTCACGCTCGGGATAAGTCCGCAGCTCGAACGCGAGGTGACGCAGAACTTCGAGAACCTGAGCGGCCGGCGTGGTGCGACAACGGCGTTGAACACCGGCATTTCCATCAACGTGCCGCTCTATCTCGAAAACCAGCATTACCTGAGCGAGAAGCTATCGCTCGTTACCGGCATCCAGCTCATCTACGCGCAGCGACACTTTGAAGACAACTTCCTGAGCGACGATGAGGGCGATCAATCGCACAAACAAAATTTCTACGGCTGGAATCCCAAGGTGGGAATGATCTACGAAGTCGATAAGGCAACGCAGGTCTTCGCGAACTTCAGCGGCAGCTGGCAACCACCGTCGTTCGATAACATGGTGGAGTTTGGGGAAGGCGAGAACTCGAGTGTCGTCTACACGCCGCTGCGGCCACAACGCGCATGGACGGCAGAGCTAGGCACGCGCGGCGAGCATGGGCGCTTCGAATGGGAGCTATCGCTTTATCATTCCTGGCTGAGGCATGAGCTGCTCGAACTTAACGACGCACAGGGCAACGACATTGGCGCGGTGAATGTTCGCCGCTCTTATCATCAGGGAATCGAAGCCGGTCTCGATGTGCAGCTATTGGATTCCATCTTCTTTAAGGACGAGAAGAAGAAGCTGGCGGATCAACTGACGTTGAGCCAGACCTATACTTTTAACGATTTCCATTTCGATGGCGATCCGGTTTACGGCGATAACCGCATCGGTGGTTTGCCAGTTCACGTTTACGAAGCCGAACTGCTTTACGTCACGCCGATCGGTTTCTACGGCGGTCCGAATGTGCAGTGTAGTCTCAAACGCTATCCGGTCGATCAGGCGAACACGCTTTACGTCGATCCCTACGCGCTACTCGGCTTCAAGATCGGTTATCGCGCGAAGAAAGGCTGGTCGGTGTTCGTGGAAGCGAAGAACCTGACGGACGAACGTTATCCCGCGTCAGTCGATCCGATCGCAGATGCGAGTGTAGATAACGACGTGCGCGTCTTTCATCCGGGCGACGGACGTTCCGTTTACGGCGGCCTGTCGTTGGTGTGGTGATCGAAGTCTTAAAAGTGCGACGGTCACAGACCGCCGCTACAGAAGCAAAGAAAGAAGAACACGTTGCGCTCCGCCCAGAAATGTCTAGTCGTGTTGCCTCATGAAACGTCTCGTTCTTGCCGGAGCATTTCTCTTCGCAATCACCACAGCGTTCGCAGCGGATTCGCATCTCGTTTATCCGAAGCCGCAAAAGAGTAATCAGGTCGATAATTATTTCGGGACGAAAGTGGCGGACCCGTATCGCGGATTGGAAAATCTGGATTCGCCGGCGACGAAGAAGTGGATCGAGGCGGAAAACAAGATCACTTACGATTACCTCGCGAGTATTCCCGAGCGGCCGAAAATCAACGAGCGTCTGACGGCGCTCTGGAATTACGAGAAGTACAGTGTGCCGTTTCACGAAGGCGACCGCTATTTCTTCGGGAAGAACACGGGCCTGCAAAATCAAAGTGTGATCTATACGGCTTCAGCGCTGCCGGGCGAACCGCGGGAGCTGCTCGATCCTAATACGCTTTCGAAAGATGGAACGGTGGCCTTGAGCGGAGTTGCGGTGCCGGATGATGGCAAACTTTTCGCCTATGGATTAGAGACCGCGGGATCGGACTGGCAGGAATGGAAGGTGCGCGATATCGAAACAGGGAAAGATCTGAGCGACGATTTGAAGTGGGTAAAATTCTCCAACGCGTCGTGGACTCATGATGGGAGCGGATTTTTCTACAGTCGTTACGACGCGCCGAAGGGCGGCGGCGAGCAGCTCAAGGAAACCAATTATTTCCAAAAGCTTTACTACCATAAGATCGGAACGCCGCAGTCGGCGGACGAGCTGATCTACGAACGAACGGATCATAAGGATTGGTTGTTCTCCGGCACGGTGACGGAAGACGGCGCGTATTTGATTATCAATGTCTCGCACGGGACCGATCCGAAGAACCAAATCTTCTACAAGGATTTGCTGCATCCGGACGCGAAAGTGGTCGAGCTGCTAAATAAGCAGGATGCGGCCTACAAGTTCGTCGGAAACGAAGGGAGTCTCTTTTGGTTTCAAACGAATCTCGACGCGCCGAAGGGCCGAATCATCGCGATCGATGTGCAGAGCCCGGAGGAAATCAAGGAGGTCGTGCCGGAAGGAAGCGACACGCTCGAAAGTGTCTCGCTCGTGGGCAATCTGTTCATCGCAAATTATCTGAAGGACGCGCATTCGCTCGTCAGGCTATTTGAAATTTCGGGGAAAGCGGCGGGCGAGGTTCCGTTGCCGGGGCTCGGCACGGCGACTGGTTTCACCGGTAAACGAAAGGATACCGAGACGTTTTATTCCTACACCAGCTTCACAGAGCCACCGACAATTTATCGATACGAGATCAAGAGCGGGCAAAGCACGGCGCTCTTTCGGCCGAAGGTTGATTTCAAATCGGACGATTACACGACTGAGCAGGTCTTTTATAAGAGCAAGGACGGCACGCGTGTGCCGATGTTCCTGACCTACAAGAAGGGTCTGGAGAAGAACGACAAGAATCCGACGTTACTTTACGGCTACGGCGGATTCGATATCTCGATCACGCCATCCTTTTCGCCGCGTGACGCGGTGTGGCTGGAAATGGGAGGCGTTTATGCGGTGGCTAATCTTCGCGGTGGCGGCGAGTACGGCGAGGAATGGCATTTGGCGGGCACGAAGGAGCGCAAACAAAATGTGTTCGATGATTTTATTGCGGCGGGCGAGTGGCTGATCGCGAATCATTATACTTCGACGCCGAAACTCGCGATCAGCGGTCGCAGTAACGGCGGGCTTCTGGTCGGAGCGTGCTTGACGCAGCGGCCCGATTTATGGGGCGCGACGCTGCCGGGTGTCGGCGTGATGGATATGCTGCGCTTCCAGAAGTTCACGATTGGCTGGGCCTGGGCTTCTGACTACGGCTCGTCGGATAACGCGGAAGATTTTAAGTACCTCTATAAGTATTCGCCGTTGCACAATGTGAAGCCGGCGAAGTATCCACCGACGTTGATCACGACGGCGGATCATGATGATCGCGTTTTTCCGGGACATAGCTTCAAGTTCGCGGCGACGTTGCAGGCGGCGCAGAAAGGCGATGCACCGATTCTCATTCGCATCGAAACGCGCGCGGGGCATGGCGCGGGAAAACCGACAACAAAGCAGATCGAGGACGTGACAGATCAGTGGTCGTTCCTGGTGAAGAATCTGGGAATGAAGATTCCGTTTTGAAGATTTGTTAGGCGCGAGTCTTGTTCGCGGTCGCTAGCGGACAAGGCGTGTCATTCTGAGCGCAGCGAAGAACCTCACAAGTCACTCCAGGCGGAGTTTGCAATTACATCGCAGCATTACTCGCGAGGTCCCTCGCCTCGCTCGGGATGACCGAAAGCGAGCCGTCCCCGTGTTTGGTTGAGTTTCGGCTTGTCAGTGACCTGAGCTTCGGAAATGATCGCCCACTTATGGCTAATCCCGGCTCGCCCTTTTATCGTTGGTCGCCCATTTTCCTGAGCATCCTGCGCATTGTGATTGGATTGCTTTTCATGGAGCATGGCTCGCAAAAGCTGTTCAACTTCCCGCCCGCGGCAGAACCGCACGAGGGAGGGTTGCACGGTTTGATGCTCATCGGCGCATGGCTGGAGTTCGGCGGCGGATTGCTGGTGTTCCTCGGTTTGTTTACCCGACCGGTTGCCTTCCTTCTCTCCGGCGAAATGGCGGTCGCGTATTTCATGGTTCATGCAAAGGGCAGCCCCTTTCCCATCCTCAATCACGGGGAACTCGCGGTCGCTTATTGTTTTGTTTTTCTTTACATGATGGTCGCCGGCGGAGGCGCGTTGAGCATCGACGCCTTGTGGGGCAAAAAGGCCGCGCCCTAACGACTTAACTTTTTGTTAAGCAAACGTATGGCTCGTATGAGCGCACGCCGACTATTACTCATCATCGCGTGCGCGCTATGCATTTGGCCGGCCGCCGCTCGCACTCAGGATGCCAGTCCTTCACCGGCAACCGAAGAGATACACGCACCTAATACCGCGGACATGGATCCGGCGGCGGCAACGAAAGCGTGGCTCGACACAGTGCCGGCAGCGAAGCGCGCGAAATCGGATGCCTATTTCGAAGGCGGTTACTGGCTGCTTCTTTGGGATTATCTGCTCGGCGCGGCGATCATGATCTTTCTGCTCTTGTCGGGAATTTCCGTTCGCCTCCGCGATTTCGCCGAACGAAGAACGCGCATCCGATTCCTGCAGACTTTGCTCTACGCTTTTCCATTCATAATCATCGTCACGCTCCTTACGTTTCCCCTCACCTATTACGAAGGATTTGTGCGCGATCATGCCTACGGTTTGTCGACGCAAAGCCTGAGCGGGTGGTTGAGCGATCAGGCAAAACAGGGCGCGGTTCTTATCGTCGCGCTGGCGATTTTGCTGGTCGCCCTCTACGGCGTTTTCCGGCGCGCGAAGCGCACATGGTGGATCTGGGCCGTGGCGGTGTTTGCGCTGTTCTCCATGCTCGGCTCTTTCATCTTCCCGGTTTACGTCGCTCCCCTAACGAACAAATATCAGCCGCTCACTGACGCCAAAATTCGGGACCCGATTCTGCAACTGGCGCGCGCCAACGAAATCCCGGTCACTAATGTTTACCAGTTCGACGCCTCGCGGCAAAGCAATCGCGTGAGCGCAAACGTCTCCGGCTTCCTCGGCACGACGCGCATTTCACTCAACGACAATCTGCTCAAGCAATGCAGCCTGCCGGAGATCCGCATGGTCATGGCGCACGAGATGGGTCATTACGTGCTCAATCATGGCGCGAAACTGGTGATGTATTCCGCCATTATCAATTTCGTTTCCTTCGGCTTGCTCTTCGTTTTGTTCAACGCTGCGATCCGGCGTAAGGGAACGAAGTGGCGCCTGCGCGACATTTCCGATCTCGCGGCGCTGCCGCTCCTGATCCTTATTTACACCACGATCAGTTTCCTACTCACGCCGGTCGGCAACACCGTGACGCGCGTGACCGAACGCGAAGCCGACGCTTTCGGCATCAACGCATCACGCGAGCCGGATGGATTCGCAAAGGTTGCGCTCAAACTCGGCACTTATCGCAAACTGAATCCGGGAGAACTCGAGGAATTTGTTTTCTTCGATCACCCAAGTGGACGCGCGCGCATACGCATGGCGATGGATTGGAAAGCAGCGCAATTGCCCTGCAAGCAAATGGAGGGACGCCCTCTGTGGCAATCCCCAAGATCTAAATCAGGGACGAGACAGAGCTGCCATCCAGAAGCAGTGATCAAGGTGGCAAGAAGCGAGGTTGTTAGCCAATCGAGCAATTGGCCGGCGATGACCAGCGGATGCAGTCTAATATAGATGGCCGCATCCAGGATGATGGGCACGGCGAAGATTGCCCAAACCGTGAGCGCAAATGCTACGACGCTGGACACTCCTCCTTCGAAAAGACCGGAGGCGTATTGATGAAAGACACTAAAGAAAACCGCGATTGCGATCGCGGCCAGCACGTGGACTGCTGAGGAAGCGGCATAACTCAAACCCGTTTCGCGTCGCCAGGTTTCAGGCGTGCGCTTTTGAAAGCGATGAAAAATTACTCCCATCCAGAGCCAGCTTGTAAAAATGGAAAGCGCACCGGCTATCACGCCGGGAATGATTGCCGATTGAAAATGAAACGGTGTCATTCGCCTAACGAGTCAAGGTTCCCACGACCGCGGGTGGACGAGTATCGCATTGCGCGGTATTCTTCGGCCAGAATAATTTTCTAACCGATGCCGCAGTTTGCTTATCGCGCGCGCGACGCGCAGGGAGGTCTGGTCGAGGGCGTGTTGAACTGCGTCGATCGCTCCGTCGCCATTCGACAAATCGAGCAGCAGAATTGTATTCCCATCCGCATCGATGCAGTCGGCGGCACGGAACCGCATGTGGTCGACGGAACGACGGCGCCGACTCAACCGGCAACGCAAAATCTGAAGATTCCGCACGGGCAATTGTTGGTCTTCACCGAACAACTCGCGCATTTGCTCCAGGCTGGGATGACGCTCGATGAAGGCCTTTCCATTTTACAGAAGCGCTTGAAACATCCGCGAGTGCAGCAGATGACCCACGCGCTGCACCAGGCACTGGTGGATGGCCGGAGTTTCTCGCAAGCGCTGCGCGAGTTCCCGAAGATTTTCCCGCCGATTTATGTGAATCTGGTGGCGGCAGGTGAAGCGAGCGGCGCGTTGCCCGACATCCTGACGCGCCTCGTCGAACATTTGATGCAGGCGAAGAATCTGCGCGACAGCGTGCAACAAGCTCTCATTTATCCCGCTGCTCTTGCGGTCGCGGGCGTGGTTCTGATCACGATTTTCATCACCTACATGGTGCCGCAATTGACCGGCTTCATGTCGGCGAATGGCGGCACGCTTCCGTTGCCGACGCGCATTCTGCTCGAGGTCAATCACCTAATCGTTGCGTATTGGTGGTTAGGCGCGGCCATCGCCATCGGCGCGGGCGTTGGGTTCCGCGCTTTCGTGCGCACCGATGAAGGGCGCATTACCTGGGACCGGTTTCGATTGTCGATCCCCGGTTACGGCCGCATTGTGCGGCACCGCTACTACGCGCAATTCTCTCGCACACTCGGCACGCTGATGGAAAACGGCATCCCGCTGCTGCGTGCTCTCGATCTGGTCACGGAGATTGCCGGGAATCGCTATCTGGAAGTGAAGTTGTCGGAAGTGCGCCGCGCCGTCATTGATGGCGCGACACTTTCGGTGGCGCTCGCCGCGCAAAATTTATTTCCCGATATGTTGACAGACATGATGGCGGTGGGCGAACAGACCGGACACTTCGCGCGCGCCATGCAGACGATCGCGGACGTTTATGAACGCGAATTGGAG
Organism: uncultured Verrucomicrobiae bacterium; assembly: GCA_963824795.1. Lineage (GTDB taxonomy): Bacteria > Verrucomicrobiota > Verrucomicrobiia > Chthoniobacterales > UBA10450 > JBBQFI01. Next base: position 17,334 of record CAWGQU010000041.1, read on the forward strand.
CGCACGGTGAAAATGACCTCGTCGCTCATCCCCATTGCCATCATCGTTCTGATCGCGATCATCGTTGGTTTCGTCGTCTACAGCATTCTCTCCGCCGTCTTCGAGATGACGCATAGCTTGCAGTTCCGTCCGCATTAATGTTATCCTCGCGACCAATTCCACATGGTTTTACGCATTCTAGGGTTTGCGTTGGTCTTTATCGCGGTTGCTTCCTCCCGGGGACAACTGGCGTTTGACCGCCGTTTGTCTCTGAACGAATCCGGCACAGAATCTCCCGCGCCGGTAGATAGCGCCTGGATCGACCTGCGCCAGGTCGCTGCCGCTAATTCGAAAGCACAGAGTGCCCCCTCATGGGTCGAAGCGGTTACGCTCGGACCGGCGGCGTCCGATTCGCCGACCGCAAAAAGAAGTGTTTTCCGCATTCGCGTTTCGCGGCCGCGAAAAGAAATGAACGCTTTGATGTTTCGTTTGTTCTTCGACGATAACCCGAAAGCGCAACCTGAAATCATTGCCTGGGATGAATCGGGCACCGAGCTTCTTCGTTCCGGTGTGCTCGGCGCCGGCCTTAATCTTCCCACGTCGGAAACCGTGCTCATCCCGATGATCAATGTCACTGCCATCGATGTCGAGGTTCCGGGTGACGGTATGACCGTTCGCGGTGCTTACATCGATTGGATGACCAGCAGTGAGGTTGCACATCCGTTGCACGCGGACCTTGGCGAAATCATGCCGCCGCCTTTTAGCGCGAGCACGCCGATGCATGCGGCGAAAACCGATACGCAAGTGTTTGGCACCGTGACCGCGCCATTGGCAGCCGAAACCATCCCGATGGGACCGAGCATTCAGCAATCGGCGCCATTTCAGTTTGGGCTCGAGGCGATGCCTTTGCTCGCGTTGCTAACTTTCGAAGTGGCAAGCCCGAAGGTGGATACGCCGCCCAATGTATACCTGAATGGCGAAGACATTGGCCCGGTCACGCTTGTCCTGCCCGACCTGGCCGATCCGGGTTACCGCGGCGAGATGCGAACACTCGTTAGGCAAATGCAATATCGTTACACCGGCTGGGTGCGCGCCCAAAAGCTGCTGCCAGTTTCCCGTTTGAAAGTGGGAACAAATGATCTGATTGTAGTGGCAGGGAATGGGACCGCCGTCTCGGCAATTCGAGCGACGCAACTGCAATTGAAATATCTCTGGGAGAAATCGGACTATGTGCTTAAGCCCGAACAAAGCCTTTATGAAAAGAACTAACGATGGCTTCACACTTCTGGAAATCATGCTCGTCGTTACGATCATTGCGCTTCTGCTTGGAGCGGCAATTTACAAACTGGGCGGTAATGTGGAGTACTCGCGACATGTGCGCATCAGTTCCGATATTCAAGGAATCAATACGCAGCTAAAACTTTACGAGAGCATGAACGGATTCTTTCCCAGCACTGAACAGGGATTGCAGGCATTGGTGACTCAACCCAGCTCCGATCCGCAACCGACGCGTTGGTATCAACTCTACAAAGAGCTCCCCAAAGATCCGTGGAATGACACTTACATCTACGTAAATCCCGGCCGGAAAAATCCAAACAGCTACGATCTTTATTCCGCAGGGCCCGATCGCCGACCGGATACCGCCGACGACGATTGGGGACAATAATTAAGCCGACGATTTCGTTTTATTGTTCCGGCTTCTCGACCCCGGGAGCCTCGAGCGGTTGTTCGACGGCCTGAACTCTCGGCGTCGGAACTCGCTGATAGCCGCCACCAAGCGGATTGCGCGGAATCACACCTCGAACTCGTGGCGGCGGCGTCGGCAACATGGGAATGGGAGCCGGACGAATGCGATTACCGGGCAGGTCCGGCACTATGCCCATATTCGTCACGTTGGCGTTTGTAGTCGGAATGCTCGCTCCGCGCGGAAGCGGCTGGCTGATAAGCGCCTGATTGAAACTAAGAGTGGCGAATTGTCCATCCTTGCTCACCGTCACCTTGGTTTCCCCCACCCGCGTAGACCATTCGATGTTGGAAAGAACGTAGCCATCCATCCCTTGTTTAGTCGTTAGGTATTTGCGGAAATTGCTGTCAGTACTGGAGGCCAGCGCGACCCAATCGCCATCGGCCGAGTGCGCAGCATTGGCAATGAACAGGTCTTTTGCAAAATCCGCTGTTGTCGGTGCGGCCACCGCGGTCGCGACCGCGAAGGGCGAGTGATCCAGGATTGGTTCATAACGCGCGAAGCTAAGCGCTTTCGGCAAATCATCGGCAAGAACGGCTTGCAGCGACATCTGCGCAGAGATGGCGATGAAACAAGCCGGTAATATTTTCTTTATTTTCATTGGCGTTGCGCCGGCGCAAACCAGCGCGCGATTTTGAATCTCCCTCGCATGGTTGTCGGATCGCTGCCATCAATCGACAGACCGACATCTTCAAAAGCGATGAACGATTCGGGTTGCTGCACATCGTAGAGGAAATGCACCAAAGCCGGCCACGGACTCTTCGTCTCAAGAGAGACGGCAATCGACTGATGATCTGGAGCGGATACGACCGCGCCGAGCGAGGGATTTTCGATGAGGATTTTGTGTTTGTTGGCAATCTCTTTTACGCGTTCGAGCAAAGTGGAAGCTTCGCCTGCGTCTTTTAAAACAGGCTGATGTTTTGCGACCCAATCCTGCCGCGTTTTCCAGAGATCACGTTCCCTTAGAAAAACGACCTGCGTTTTTCGGATCGCTTTTTGATCGACCAATTCATGACGCGCATTCTTGATCCCACCGAGGAGCGCGCTCCAGATGAAGATGTTTATGAATCCGAAGAGCGCGAGAACGACTACTCCGGCAAGAATGCGTTCGCGCCGATTCATGCGCTCGTAATAAGCGGAAATCGAAATCATCGCGGTTTGCCCTCCAAACGAAATTGCGCGTGACCATTGCCCATGATTTGCGGCGTCCCCATTTCAAACTGAAACGAGCGCAGCTCGGGAGTTTTTTTCACCTTCTCCGCAAATTGATAGGCCAGCGCGGGTGAGTTTGCTTCGCCCGCAACTGACACCTGACGTGCCGATTGATTGTATTGAGTGATATGCACATCTTCCGAAGGCAGGCTCTTCGAAAGATTCAAAATAATCTCCAACGGGTAGTAGTGCGGATCAATTGCAGGGGCGAGTGTCTTCCAGTCTTCCGCGGCGGCGCGGATGAATTGCACGGCCGGTTCGTCGCGAGCAATCTGGCGCTTCATCCGCCCAACTTGAAAATGCATGAAAAGCAAAGTGAGGAAAAGCAGGAACAGCACACCGAGATAAACGCCGCCGGCCAACAGGAGACGCTTTCGCCATTCCGTTTGCCTAACGAGTTTCGCGCGACGCTGGCGCCATATCTCCGGGACGAGATTGAGCTCGGTCGAAGCGGGCGGTGTTTCCACGCCCACCATTTCCGGACGGCTCGTGAAGACATGCTCGACCGTGGACCGAAGATCGAGGCAATCCTCGTCCATGAGAACGTTCGGGAACGAAGTATTGATTCCCTGCAGCTCCGCGCTCAAGGCAAGCTGCGGCAGATCCATTTGCAATTGCGCGGCCTCGCCGCCATCGAGCGTGCGCGCGAGGCTAAGCTTGCCGTTTTCCGTGATGGCAGAAACGAGCGTTCCGCCTTCGTGATAAATCAAAAGCGCCTGACCCTGGGCGGCATGAGTGGCACCGCGTTGCGCCGCATAGACCGTGACCTGACTGGGAATGCAACCTCGCGAGAGAAGCGGCGCAGCGAGTTCGTTCAGCCTTTCGTTGTGAACGGCCACCGCGGAGACAACGGATTCGGAATCGCCCGTCTCAATAATTTCGTAATCGCTCGTAACTTCATCAGTCGAATACGGCAACGCTTTCTCGATTTGGATCCGTACCATTTCGCGAAATTCCTGTGGGTCGGCGCTTGGTAAACGCAGACGCTGCGCAAGGATGGCGCTGATCGGCAGGCCGAGCACGAAGCGATCTTCCGATCGGAGTAGCGGCACCGCTTCATCGAGCGTCGTCAGCGCGCGCACGTCCCACGTGCCGTTCTGATCGACGGAGCGAATCAGGTTCCAGCCGTTCGCAGCGGGAATGATAAAGACTGGTAGGGACGCCGTTTCGATGTTTACAACTCCTTCCAGCTGATCAATTGCGCAACATTCCCGGTCTTACGAACCACCATTTGTACCACGCGCGTAACTTGTGCCGATTTTCCTGTGCTGACGATCCGTAAAACCGGATCTTTAAAGCTGAGCATTGAGGCAATTGCGCCAAATTGATCGGGCGACAAACCAAAAGCGATGCGTGCGTCCTCGGGACTTTCCATTTTTGCATCGTCTTCAGTCCCATCGATCCCGTCCGGTCCACGGCGGATCTGGAGAAAGCGATCTACCAATTGTTCGGTCATACCGGGAAGTGCGAGCAGAACCGTGCGCGAAGCCCAGACGATATCAATTGGACCGGTACTATTAAGAGTGAAGTCATCCTGCCAATCCGAGGTCGCGGTAAAATCAGTCCAGCCTTTGATCTTTTTCACATCGTCAAGACGCGTGAGCAACTCGTTTGCCGGTTGGTAATCGCCGTCACTTTCTGCCCCGTTTAATCGCACGAGATTGTCTGGATCCACCCAATCGAGCAGACAATCGATCATGCGATCGCGTTCATTGAGATCGACGCCTTTGAGCTCGAGATATTTCCGAAGCACTTCGAGACGCGCAGGATTTTCTCCGGCGACAAGCCAGTTCAAGTTCAGCCGGCCTCCCTCGCCCGTGATTTTCACATCGTATCGTTGATTCTTTCCGAAATTGCCTTTGAGCACACGTGAACCGGGTTTGACCGCAGGATGAAGCGCAACTTCAGTGCCGGAGCACGCCATCGCTTCCGCTTCCAGCGCCCGGTTGGCGTCTCCGGAAATTGAAATCCGCGAATCGATGTCCAGCGCCCAGCTGATCACGACGGCACTGAGAAGAAACAAAGCCCAAAGCGAGAGCAGCAAGGCTGCACCCCGAACTTTGTCATGGCGGAAAAGTTTCATTTTCAAAGAGGCGTGCGGCCAAGCGCAATGATCGCGTCCCACGGCGCACCATTCGGGCGAGTGATCACCAGCCTAACGAGTCGCGGCAATGTAACCGTATCGGTCCACCGATCAACCCAGCTGTTCAGGCGCGGATCGAAGTACCGTATCTGCATGCTCTGAACATTCGGCAGCAACGGGAACCAGGTTTCGTCGCCTGCGTCTTCGTCTTGCGATTTACGCGTGAGACCGATGTCCATTTGATTTCTGTTTTTCTTCGACGGCCGCATTCGCATGGTCACGCTATATTCGCCGCGGGCATAACGCGTCAGCACCCCGGGCCCCGCAGTCGCGATCCACGTAATCTCGTCGCGCGCTCGACCACTAAACTTGAACGGTTCGCCGGTAAGCCTGCCCTCGCCCGCAGGCAGACTTTGCAATTGTGTCGTGAGAAGTTCGTGCAATCCGTCGTAGCTTGCGTCGACCGCGTTGATCTCGGAAGAAACCCGCATCGAGATCAGGTTCGATTCGACGAAGCGGTAGATCGCCATCGACATCATCGCCAGAATCGCAACCGCGAATGTGATCTCGATGAGCGTGAAGCCGCTGCGACGCTGCGCGTTTTTATCCGGCGCGATAGACATAAAAAGAAATTTGTTTCGATTGCCTGATTCCGCCGCGTGACCATTCCGCCGTCAGCAGCACGCGTCGCAACCCGTTGAGTTCCACGCCGTCTTCCTGCTTCAAACGTGCCGGCACGCTTTTCTGAATCAAGCGGACTACGCCGAAGTCGCTCTTGACCTTGATAACCTTGGAAGCATCTGGATTTCCCGGGGCCGTTTGAATTTCCGCCATGCGGTTCGAGAGAATCATGCGTATCCGATTCTCATCGGTCGTGATCTCGCTCGCATTCAGACAATTTTCCACAGAACGGCCGAGGGCGAGGATGCCCACGACGAAGATCGTCACACCGATCATGACTTCGTAGAGCGCGAATGCGAGGAGACGAGATCTATTTCGCGGCATACTGCCTCAGGTCTCCTCGAGCCGTCAGCGCGGAATAATCGGCAGTCCACGTTCCATCTCGACCTTTGAATCCCACGATCGCGGGCTCACAATTTCCGGACGGCCAGAATATCCATTCGGGTGGCGTTTTCTTTTCCAGCGCGGCCGGTAGTTTCAACGTGAAGGCATTTCCCGCGGCTGACAGGACTGCCGTCGGCTCCTTTTTTTCGTCTTTGCCGAAGCTCTCCGGTTGCAAAGTGATTTCGCCCCGATGCCAAACAAGCAGGTAAGGTCGGCGCTCCTCGATACTACGTTCCTGCGCTTGCTGCACGAGTTTGTTAAAGGCGTCGTACGTTCGGTGCAGGCGACGATCGGCCAGCACACCGTCGAGACTGGGCACTGCCAGCAGCATCAAAAGCAGGAGAATAGAGACCGAGATGGTAATCTCGATCAGAGTGAATGCGCTACGACTTCGCATGGGGAAAAGTTACGCCTTAACCGGGGAATCACAAGATGCGACGTACGGGCCGTTCACCGAACTTCCATGGGCGATTGAGGTCAATCGCCCCTACCTGCGATTGGCCATGGCCCGTCTGCAACCATCCATCAAAAAATGACAACTAACCGTCAGCGATTACGCAACACCTGTGATAGGATTTTGGTGTGACTGCGAGATCATCTTCGCGGCGTGCGGCAATTGTCATCGCACTTTTTGTCGCCGCAATCTGTGTTGTCGCGATAATTGTCTGGCAGGCATTTGCCGCGCATGGTGCTCCAGATCCCACGCAACCGCATACCAGTCCCACCGTCGCCTTTCTCGACATTGGCGTGCTCGTTTTTCGCGAAGGACTCGAATGCATTCTCGTTCTCGCCGCGATCACGGCGAGCATGGTCGGCGCAAAGCAGGCCCATCGTCGTCCGGTTGCGCTCGGCGCCGGTATTGCCTTCATCGCGACGTTAATCACGTGGTTCATCGCGATCGGAATTGTCGGACAATTGACGGAAAGCGTTCCTGCTTTGGATTTGCAGGCGGCAACCGGTCTTCTGGCGGTGATCGTGCTGCTCGTGATCATGAACTGGTTCTTCCACAAGATTTATTGGGGCGGCTGGATTCGCGCGCACAATCGCCGCCGCAAAACGCTGCTGCAAAATGGTAACGGCGGCGCGATTTCGAAGAGCCATTTGCAATGGGGACTGATCCTTCTGGGATTCACTTCGTTGTACCGGGAAGGTTTTGAGGTCGTTCTTTTCTTACAAAGCTACAACCTGCGCCTCGGTGGAAATGTGGTTCTGAAGGGAGCGTTGCTCGGATTGATTCTTTCCGGAATGGTTGCCGTTCTCACTTTTGTTCTGCAACGGCGTCTTCCCTATCGAAAGATGTTAATCATGACTGGGATTCTCCTGGGCGTCGTTCTTCTCGTGATGGTGGGCGAGCAAGCGCAAGAGATGCAACTCGCACATTGGATTTCGCGCACCGACATTCCGTGGTTGATCAACGTCATCCCCGCCTGGGTCGGGATGTGGTTCGCCGTTTTCCCCACCTACGAAACGATGATCGCGCAGGCAATCGCGGCGGTATTAGTCGTCGGTTCCTATTATGCCGCTCGCCGCTTAGGCGGAACCGCGCCTAACGAGACCGCTGAGTCGGTTCCGGCGCCGGGCAACGCGACAAAAATTGTCCCGCAGTTGGAGACGGTCGCGTAATCCGGCGTTCGCTCGCAATCCTCGATTACAAATTGCGATTCGAGTTGAACCGCGACGCATCTGTCTCAAAATACGGGATGCGTAATCAACCTCTTCGTTTTGTCGCATTTGTTCTCGTCGGAATTTTGACCGGCAGTTTTGGCCTAACGAATGCCACGGCGGCTGACGGGAAGCCACAGCTCGATGAAAAATTGTGGAGCGGAATGCGATGGCGCCTGATCGGACCTTTTCGCGGCGGTCGCGCACTCGCGGTGGAAGGCGTTTCGGGAGAACCGGACACGTATTATTTCGGCGCGGTGGCGGGCGGTGTTTGGAAAACGGTGGATGGCGGCGCGACATGGTCGCCGATTTTCGATAAGGTAAAGTCGACTGCATCGATCGGCGCACTTGCGGTTTCGGCCTCCGATCACAACACCATCTACGTCGGCACAGGCGAAGCGGCGCCACGCGGCAACGTGACTTACGGAGATGGCGTTTATAAGTCGATCGATGGCGGCAGGAATTGGAAGAACGTTGGTCTAAAGGATACGCGCAATATCGGCGCGATCATCGTGCATCCGGAAAATCCGGACATTGTTTTTGTTGCGGCGCTTGGTCATCTCTTTGGCCCAAATCAAGAACGCGGAATTTTTCGCACGACCGATGGCGGGAAAACCTGGACCAAGGTTTTGGGCAAGGACGAGAATACCGGCGGCATCGACATCGTGTTCGATCCTAACAATCCAAACACGCTTTTTGCCGCGCTCTGGCAAATGCGCAGGCAGCCATGGTTTTTTTCAAGCGGCGGACCGGGGAGTGGTTTGTATCGCTCGACTGATGGCGGAACGACCTGGCAGCAATTGCAAGGTAACGGTTTGCCGGACGGCGTTCTCGGTCGCATCGGTGTCAGCGTTTCCGGCGCGGATTCGAGTCGTGTCTACGCTATCATCGAAGCAAAAGAAGGCGGCATTTTCCGCTCCGAAGATGGCGGCAATAATTGGACGAAGATCAATGACGACGGTCGCTTCCGGCAACGCGCCTGGTATTTCAGCAAGATTTACGCGGACCCGAAAGCAGCCGACACGGTCTATGTTCTAAATACAGGAGCGTTTAAGTCGGTCGACGGCGGCAAAACATTTTCGCTGTTGCCTGCGCGGCACGGCGATCATCACGGTTTCTGGATTGATCCAAAAAATCCGGACCGTCTCGCGAATGTAAATGATGGCGGCGCGAGCGTTTCGATTGATGGCGGCAAGAGTTGGACGACGCTCGACAATCAGCCGACCGCGCAATTTTATCACGTCTCGGTCGACAACGCGTTTCCGTATCACATCTACGGCGCGCAACAGGACAACTCGAACGTGTGCATTGCGAGCCGTTCGGATGAAGGCGTGATCGGCCGCCAGGATTGGTATCAAGCGGGCGGCGGCGAGTGCGGATTTGTTTTCGCCGATCCGCGCGACTGGCACATCATTTATTCAAACAACGAGGGATTTCTGACTCACTACGATAAGCAGACCGGGCTTTCGTACGACATCAGCGTTTGGCCTAACGACAATTCCGGACACGGCGCCGAAGATCTGAAACATCGTTTCCAATGGGTTACGCCATTCTTTCTTTCTCCGCATAATCCAGACGCGATCTACACCGCGGGCGAAGCAGTTTTCAAATCCACCGATCGCGGGCAAAGCTGGACGCAGATCAGTCCGGACCTTACGCGTAACGACAAGAGCAAACAGAAACCGAGCGGCGGTCCGATTACGAACGACATCACGAGCGTCGAGTATTACGACACAATCTTCGCGCTCGCTGAATCGCCTGTGAAAAAAGGAATGCTCTGGGCCGGAAGCGACGACGGTCTTGTCCACGTCTCGACGGATGATGGCGCGCATTGGACGAAAGTGACACCGCACATGCCGGAATGGAGCTGCGTCAGTCTGATCGAGCCCTCGGCCTCTGATGCAAACACCGCTTACATTGCGGTGGAACGTCATCGTCTCGATGACAACAAGCCGTACATTTTCAAAACGAGCGATGCTGGCAAAACATGGTCGTCAATCGCCAACGGAATTCCGGACGGCGCGTACGTGCACGCGGTGCGGATGGATCCGAAACGTAAGGGGTTGCTTTACGCCGGCACCGAACAAGGCGTTTACGTCTCGTTTGATGACGGCGCGCATTGGCAACCGCTGCAGTTGAATCTACCGATGTCGCCGATTCGTGATTTGGTAGTGAAGGACGATGATCTTGTCGTCGCGACGCATGGCCGATCGTTTTGGGTGCTCGATAATCTGACGCCGCTGCGCCAGGTAAACGCAGGCGCCGCGCCTGAGATGATTCTCTACCAGCCGCAAACAGCGCTGCGTTTGCATTACCCTAACGAGTTCGATAAACGCGCTCCTGTCGGCGATAACCCGCCAGCGGGCGCGATGATCGATTACTATTTCAAGACTGCGCCGAAAGACGAAGTAACACTCGATATTCTGGATAAGGGCGGCAAAGTCGTCAGGCATCTTTCGAGTAAGGAAAAGAAGGAAAACGAGCAACCACCGGAATGGCCTGATCGCGTGGAGACGCCAAAGACTATCCCCGCCAAGGAAGGCATGAATCGCTTTGCCTGGGACCTGCACTACGACGATCCGGTGAAAATCCCGGGAGCGTTTTACTCCGGTGACGGCCCGCGTGGTCCGCTTGCTCCTCCGGGGGATTATCAAGTGCGATTGACTGCCAACGGAAAAAGCGAAACGGCACCGCTCCATCTCGCCGTCGATCCACGGTTGAAAGGAACAGAAACGACGTTGCCCAAGCAGTTTGAACTTTCATCACAGGTGACAGCGCGGATTGCGCAACTGCACCAGGCGGTGAATGAAATTCGCGACGTGAAAAATCAGATCGCGACATTGCACAAGAGATTTGGGGAGAACGAAAAACTGAAACCGGCACTGGCCGCGGCGGACGAGCTCGAGAAAAAAATGTTCGCGATCGAGCAGCAATTGATTCAGGTGAACATGAAAGGTTCGGAGGCCAACCTTGCTTTCCCGAACATGCTTAACGAGGAGTTCGACACGTTCAGTCACGTGATCGATTACGCCGATAAGGGACCGACGCAGCCGCAATACGAAGTTTTCAAGATGTTGAGCAGTCGCCTCGATGAACAATTGAATAAATGGTCGCAGCTCAAGACTGACGAAGTTCCGAAAGTAAGTGCGATGATCAAGCAGGCCGACCTGCCGGCCTTATCGGTGAGCACCAAGGCCGAGACGCCGAAGTAGTTTCAGTCTTGTCCGCGAAAATCACCAGGGCGGTTTTGCTTGCGGCCGGTCGTGGCACGCGCATGCGCGACCTAACGAGTAGTTTGCCCAAACCAATGCTACGGGTGCGCGGAAAGCCTGTCCTTGCCCACATTGTTGAAGGACTGAAAGCGGCGGGTGTTTCCGACTTTCTTATCATCGTTGGCTGGCAGGCGGATGTCGTGCGCAACTTTTTTGGCGACGGCGCGCAATTCGGCGTGCAGAATAAATTATGCAACGCAATTGGTTCAGGATGGAACAGGGCGTGTTGTCGAATTGGCAAAACCCTTTGTCGGCAGCGAGCCTTTCATCCTGAGTTACGGAGATATCCTCGTTGATGCAGAAAATTATCTGCGCTTGTGTACGTTGCCTGACGAGACCGACGCGATCGTGAGCGTGAAACACGATGAAGATTGCAGCAAAGGTGGCGCTGTTTTCGTAAACGAACGATTTGAATTAACCGATCTGCGCGAGAAACCGAAGCCAGGCGAGCCGACAAGCTCCTGGTATAACGCGGGAATCTACGCCTTTCGCCCGAGCATTTTTGAATACACGGCGAAGCTCCGGCCGTCGCCGCGCGGTGAATACGAATTAACGGATGCGATTCGCGAGCTCGCGATGTCTGGAAAAAAAGTGCAGGCGCTCGAACTAAAAGGAATGTGGGCGGACGTGCGCGATCCGGAAATTCTGGCGCAACTCAATCAGCCGTAACTTCGCTTGCCGGCTCTTCGCCGATCTCTTCTTCGATCTCGCGTCGCAGTCGCTTCGAAAACCACGGCCGCAGCAGGCCGTAAAGCAAGTATCCCAGAAAGATTACGGCCGGCATCCATTCATAATTCAGAAAGGTGAAGAGAAGAATAAGACTGATAGCCAGGAATCTTGGAAGCGAACGGGTAGTCCGCCAGTTGATTGCTTTGAAACTCGGATACCTCAGGCGGCTGAACATCATGACTGACAAAAAAACCATGAGCGGCGGCAGGACCCACTTCAAATGCCCGATCTCGTGTTCGCGTTCGCCGAGCCACCAAAGCATGAAGAGCGTAATCGACGCGATCAATCCCGCGGCCGCTGGAATCGGAAAGCCTGTGAATTCTTTCGCGTTTGTTGGCGGGTCGCTTTCGGATACGGAATTAAAACGGGCAAGACGCAACGCTCCGCAAAGCAAATAAACGAAGGCCACCACCCAGCCGACGCGCGGAAAATCGATGAGCACGACGCGATAAACCATCAGCGCTGGCGCGACGCCAAACGAGACGATGTCCGAAAGAGAGTCGAATTCGCGCCCGAATGTACTGTCCTGACCGCCGAGGCGTGCGAGACGTCCATCGAGCACATCGAAAATGCAGGCACCGAGAATAAACCAGATGGCGGCGTGAAAAAGTGCAGCGGCGGAATCAGGATCGGACGTTTGTAGCAGCGCGCCCTGGACAATCTTGAGGGTAGCCGCAAAGCCGCAGAACAGGTTGCCCGCGGTCATCAGATTTGGGAGGAGATAGACTTTGGGATTGTGATCGTTCATCCGGGACCGCGTTTAAGTGAGCCGCGCCAGAATAGTCTCTCCACCTTTTACACGATCGCCGATCTGGACAACGACTTTCGCATTGAGGGGGAAATAGACTTCCGTGCGCGACCCGAAGCGAATCATGCCGAAACGCTCGCCGCGTTTTAATTGATCGCCGATATCAGCCCAGGCGACGATTCGCCTGGCAATTGCCCCCGTGAGCTGCCTGACCACGATGGTCCCCCACGGATTCACAAAGGCCCATGTCATGGCTTCGTTTTTTCCTGAACACTCCGGATTGCGGGCGTCGAGACAAAGTCCTTTGCGATGCTTCCGATAGGTGATTTGGCCGTCAATGGGCGCGCGGTTTGTATGGACATCGAAAACAGATAAAAAAATTCCGACACGGCGCATCCTGGTAACGAGAACTTCCGATTCCTCTACTTCTACGATGTCGGCTACCACACCATCTGCTGCGGCCAATACGGCGTCCGCGTCCGCCGGAGCGACCCGCTCAGGATCGCGGAAAAATGCCAGCGTACACAAGATCAGGACCACCCAAAAAAGGGAAGACCAGGGATTAAGAAAGAAGCAACCTATGGCAAGGAGGATAAGAACAGCAAAAATCCATTTTGCCTCCAGAAGTGTCTGAGATCGCATGTCGCTCACATTTCGTGTCCAAACCTTCACGGTCAAGCTGAACTGTGACTCGCTCCGCCGAAGCAAGAGCTTAGCTAGATTCTATGATATTTATAAAACTGGCGCGTCCTTTGCTTCATCCACAGACATTGAAAGATTTGCCAGAAATACATCATCGGGCAGAGGGGAATTTCTCCGAGAAACACCATCGTCTGGGGCGCCTTCGACCGCCCAAGCGGTGCCGCGAAAAAGGAATGACACTCGTAGAGGTCGCCATCGGGGCGGCCCTGCTGGCTCTGGTATCGGCCACGGCGTTGGGGACACTTACAGTGTTAAACAAGAATGCGGTCAGCACCCGGATCATGGGCAATGCACGGGAGATCGTGGAGCGCAATATCGAGGCGGCCGTTGGAGCGCCGTTTACGTCAACCAGCGTTCCAACCATCCTGGCGATCACAAGTGGCTCCGGAGCCGTTTGGGACGACGATGGCGGCTCGGATAACAAGGAAACCATTTACGCCAGTCGCGACGGCACGGTAAAGATACTTGGCACGCTGACGCGCACTGTCTTAGCCGAAAGTAATTCCGCTAGCGCTGATATCCGGCGAGTAACGTTTCACCTGGACTATTCTCTCTACGGTCGTGCCATGAGTTATGAGATGACCACGCTGCGCGCACTCGACAAATGAAACGTAATATCACAGCGACGAAATCTGCGGGCTATTCTTTAGTCGAGATCAGCATTGCGCTACTCGTTTTCGTAGTCGTGGGCGCGCTAGTCTACGCGATGTTACTTGCTTCGACTTCGCTATTGGCCAAGAACCTTTCGGTGAACTCTTCGAATACCCTCGTCCGGAGTACACTCGATCGAATTTACTCCGATATTAACCAGGCGAACGGAGCGCCAATTTTGGTTAATGCCGACGGTACTCTCACCGGTTCCACGGCGCCAGCCGCAGGAGTCTTGTTCGATCGCTATGTTGGGGGCCCTTTTATCGTAGGAAATCCGGGTTCCGGGCTTCCCTGGAATACCACGTCATTCAAACTTTATTATTCTACGGATCCGATGGCTAGTCCGGTCACCCCGGTTAGGAACGATGTAGTCGTTATGGACGGGGTAACAAGAGCGTTGGTGAGTTCTTGCAGTGCACCGTCTGGTACCTATGCGTCACCCATTCCAAGCCCGACGCCGGTCGCCGGCAAGATGGTTACGGTAACTTTACAGAATAACCTGGGTACTTATACAAACCCGCCCGTTACAAGCGGGACAGCCATTGCCTGGCTTTCGAACGTGCAACAAACCGCTTATGTGCTGCACCGCAAAGCATTCATCGTTGTACCGATTAATGGCCGCGGCGAGCTGCGCATGTATCGGGATGCAGAGACAGTCACCAACTTCAACGATCCTAATTCTTATGTTGTCTTAAGCAGTTCGGTTGGGACCGAGACGAAAGACGCCGCCCCAGAAAATTTGCCGTTTTCACTCGTCACGCAAAACGGAGCGACCTTCTTGAGTATCGCCATGCGCGTGGAAGACCAACAGTTCAATAATTATTTGAAAAGCCGATACATACCTACAAACCAAGCTCGAGAGTTCAATACGTTCCTTCGTGTCGACGCCATGATGCGACCCCGGAACTTTCTTCATTAAATGAAAACTACCACTACTAAGCCCACCGAGGCAGCATCCGCTCTGATTGTTACCCTGCTCGTTGTCTTCCTAATCGTCGTCTCCATCGGGATTGCCATGAACATGACGACTAACACGTTAAAGGTGACGGATTCCAGCAAGGATTTTTCGGCATTACGCAGCGCTGCCGAAGGAGCCGTGGACTTTGGCTATGGCGTTTGGAACAAGACGGCTAATAGTTACTATGCGCCGCCAACAAGCGCCCACTTGGCAACGGCTCTTAACATCGTTCCCACGTTCAACGGCTTTACTTATGCCTCCACCTCGGACGGTCCACTCAAAGTGACCTCGATCGACGGTTATGGGCAACCCTCGTCAGCGAGCACTCCTGTTTATACCCTGATCAATCTGGATAACTACCCTGGCTGGACCGGAACCAACTACAGCTACATGGCTAGCGTCAGGATGTCTGGAACATCCGCCGGCGGCCGCACCATTACTTACGGTGTCAAACGCACGATTAACTACGAAGTCGTGCCCCTCTTCCAGGCGACTGCATTTTTTGAAGGCGATCTTGAACTTTATAGGGCGGCCACGATGACAATAGGCGGTCTGGTCCATACAAACAGCAAAGCTTACGTTAGCTCGTCGAATGCGGGAACGCTCACTTTCTCAGGACACCTTTCCTACTCGGCCGATGGAGGCTACCTCCCGGACGTAGACCCACCACAATCGAGTACCTGGAGTGGTTGGTCTCCTAACAGCGAGCTGCCACCTACCTTCTCGAACGGCGGCGCGAGCTTGCAGGTGGACGAGGTCAGCCGAATGGAACCCCTAGGCGCCGATTCAGCTGCGCTTTTACATCCCCCAAAAAATCCCAACGGCACATCCACAGGCGATGCAAATCCAAATGACGACAGCATTCGAGAATTGATCGAGCCGCCCAAAAACACCGCGGCCTATCCGGATCCAACTCCAATCGCATCACGCCGCCTCTACAACAAAGCTGGAATTATCATCCACATGGAGCCTGTAACGACAACGGTCACTACTGGGTGGGGCAGCCACCAGACGACTACGACAACCACCACGATCACCCCGACGATTACGACGCCGGCGCAAAATGGAACAACTCTTACTCCATCGCAAAAAACTGCGTTGATCAATGCCCTGAGCACTGATGATAGAATCTATGACTTTCGAGAAGGTCAGAACGTTGCCATCACCACGCTGGATATCGGGGCGGCCAAGGCAACTTTGAATGCAGCCTCGGGTTTCAACAACATTATCTACATTGATCAAACGGATGCCAACGGAAACATATCCGGGAACGCGGAGCAGGGAATTCGATTAAAAAACGGTGCCTCGCTCCCCTCTGATGGACTGACGATCGCCAGTCAAAACCCAGTATACATTCAAGGCGACTACAACACCACTAACGCGAACACGCGCGGTTCTGCGGCCGTCTTTGCCGATGCTGTGACGATTCTGTCCAATAGCTGGAATGACAGCAATTCAAACAAATCTCTCAACTATCGCTCCGCTTCCAACACGACAGTGAATACTGCGATCGTTGCCGGCTTTGTTCCCTCGGGCTGGACGAATTTCAACTCCGTTCCGGCCTACGGCTATTCCGGAGGACTCAATAATTTCCCGCGATTTCTGGAGAGCTGGACGAACCGCACATTTACCTATAACGGCTCGATGATTGCACTTTTCACTAGTGAGGTCGCAACCGGACAGTGGGACACCGGCAACATTTATGTTCCACCTAACCGCGTTTGGGATTTCGATTCCAATTTTTTGACCAAACCACCGCCGGGAAGTCTTGATGCAGTTTACATAGGACGCGGAGCGTTCGCGCGCTTCTAACACAGATACGTCGATGAAAAGATATTTCGCTGCTATTCTTTGGATCCTGGCAACGCTTTCGAGCTCGGTCCTGGCCCTTGATCTGACTCCGCGGGAAACCGTTCTTAACGACAAAGGGCCGCTCATAAGGCGCTATTTCTTTCAGGACACGGACAAGCGTCTTTCTTTCCGGATTGACAGTGAGATGACGGTCACAGGAGGCGCCGACGCCGCGACCTTTCACTTCACTGATCTAAAGAATTCCAGCACCAAGCTCATGCAGTCATCGGTGACACCACAAGGAGCATTTGACGAAAAAAATCTCGATCTATATCGGAAGGCGGCGCGTGCGCTCATTTCGGCTGAAGCCAAAGATGTGAAAGCTGAAGAAGCAAAATCCGATGCGGTGATCATCAATGGCTGGACCAGTCTGCAATTCACTTTCACTTATACATTGTTCGGATTTCCGTACCGGCAAAGCGTTACGTTTATCAATTGCACTCCGACCGAACAGTTGATTTTCGACGTGATGGCGCCTGAATCCGACTACGCAAAAACCTATCGTCGCAGCTATCTGGTTTTGAACTCGATTTCGGATTACGCACCGAACGAAAACGGACCAACTTAATCAAGACACCTTTGCGGGTTCGTAGCGCCGAGTTAACGCGCGTCTGCCAGCATTTTTGTGCTTTTTACGGTCCGATTTCCTTATTTCCCTCGGTTTCTTCCTTGTGATCGCGGCCAGCCTATTGGCGGCTGACGACTACACAAAATAGAGCGTTCGGCCCGGGCCGTTTGCTCCATATATGGTGGTCGTGACCATGAAGGAGCGGCGAGATTAATTGTTGCCGCAGCCCCCGTTCTCGCTATCTTTCACGGTACCTAATGCGAGCCGCAGCTTTGCCCAAACCGGAAGACGACGAACCGAGCGAAAAGGGTCACCGAAAAGACGACGTCGGAGTTCAGAAATCTCAAAAGTACGACGCAGCGCAGATCGACAAACTTGAAGGTCTCGAAGCTGTTCGCAAACGCCCAGGCATGTACATCGGCGACCCCGATGAACGTGGTCTGCATCATATGGTTTTCGAGGTTCTCGATAACTCAATCGACGAACATCTCGCTGGCTTTTGCACGAAGATTGAAGTCACCGTTCACGTAGATGGCTCGGTTTCCGTGCGCGACAACGGCCGCGGAATTCCTGTCGACATGCATCCGAAATGGAAGATGCCGGCGGTCGAGCTGGTCTTAACGAACCTTCACGCAGGCGGAAAATTTGGTCAGGGTGCTTACAAATATTCCGGCGGCTTGCACGGCGTCGGCGCAAAGTGCGTCAACGCACTTTCCGATTGGTTCAAGGTTGAAGTTTCGCGTGACGGCAAAGTCTATCACATGGGTTTCGAGCGAGGGAAAACCATGCAAAAGCTCGAAGTCATTGGCGAAGTAAAAAACAAAAAGACGACGGGAACACTAATCACTTTCCTGCCCGACCCGACGATCTTCACGATCACGACCGAATACAAATTCGAGCGTTTGGCGACACGATTGCGCGAGCTTGCGTTTTTGAATCCGGGTTTGGAAATCACGCTCACCGATGAGCGCAGCGAGAAGCAAAAAAAGGAGCTATTTCTTTATAAGCACGGGATTGAAGAATTCGTAAAGCAACTCGGCGAGAACAAACAGGTCATTCATCCCAAGCCGGTCGTGATCTCGCGGCAGCGCGACGAAGTCTTTGTCGATGTCGTCTTGCAATATAACGACAGCTACAACGACAATATTCTGCCGTTCGCTAATTCGATTCCGAATCCGGATGGCGGCACACATCTCACGGGTTTCCGCACGGCCCTGACGAAAGCAGTCAACCAGTACGCGAAGTCGAATTCTTTAATGAAGGACAAGGATCCTTCAATTTCCGGTGACGATGTGCGTGAAGGTTTGATCTGCGTCTTGAGCATCAAGCTGCCCAATCCGCGGTTCGAATCCCAGACGAAGGTTAAGCTGGTTAACACCGAGATCGATGGCGTCGTGAACTCGGTTGTTTACGACGGGCTGATGACTTTCTTCGATCAAAACCCGCCGATTGCGAAACGGATTTTCGATAAGGTTCTGACCGCTGCGCGCGCACGTGAAGCGGCGCGGAAAGCGCGCGAAACGATTCGTAAAGGCGCGCTCACCGGTGGCGGTCTCCCTGGAAAACTTGCCGATTGTTCCGAGCGTGATCCGGAATTGACGGAACTTTACATCGTCGAGGGCGATTCTGCCGGCGGCTCAGCCAAACAGGGTCGGGATCGTCGTTACCAGGCAATTCTTCCGATTCGCGGCAAGCTCATCAACGTCGAGAAAGCGCGCGAAGATCAATTTCTAAAAAACAACGAGATTCAATCGATGATCACCGCGATTGGAACCGGTATTGGAAAACCGAAGGAAGATGGTAACGGCAAGGACGAAGGCCGCTTCGATATGTCGCGGCTTCGTTACGGTCGCATTATCATCATGACGGACGCCGATGTCGATGGATCGCACATTCGTACCTTGTTGCTGACGTTTTTCTATCGGCAGATGACCGAGCTTGTGCGCGCTGGGAAAATCTACATCGCGCAACCGCCGCTTTATCAAATCAAACGTAAGAAACGCGAAGAATACGTGGATGACGACGTGCAGCTGAACAAGATTTTGATTTCGTTAGGCGCGGAAGATGTGCGTCTCAAAAATCTGGCTGATGAAAAAGAGATCAGCGCCGCGCAATTAAAAGACATTCTCGAATCGCTCGAGAAGCTCGCGAAGTTAAATGAATCCGTGCGCCGGCACGGCGGAGATTTCGAGAGCTTCCTCGCCGAACGCAACACAAAGTCGGGCAAACTCCCTTCCTATCTGGTTAAGGTTCGCGACGGCAATGACGAGACGGTGCACTATTTTCATGACGAACGCGCTGTGCGGAAATTCCACGAGGAGAATCTCGACCTTAATCTTTTCGATACCGAGGAGGGGCAGGAATTGCTGCCGCTGGCTAGCGCGCCCGTCGCCGCTCCGAAAAATGGCAACCGTCGTCGCGGCAAGCTCGTTGAATTACATGAATCGACTACGATTCAGAAACTGATCGCGGAACTTGCGCGCAAGGGACTGAAGGTGAGTCATTTTTCCGCGAGCGATCGCCCGATCTTCGAACTGATCGAAGGCGAAGGCGATCGCGCCGTTTCGCATCCGCTATTTTCCATTCCAGAAATTCTCGAAAAGATTTTGGAAATCGGTCGTCGCGGCGTGCAGATCAAACGGTTCAAGGGTCTCGGTGAAATGAACGCGAAGGAACTGTTCAACACCACGATGGATCCCGAGAAGCGCAAGCTGCTCAAAGTGGATTTGAATGATGACAACGCAGTCGATGCCGACAAGATGTTTACGATTCTGATGGGCGACGTGGTCGAGCCACGCCGGCAGTTTATCGAAGACAACGCGCTTAACGTGCGAAATCTCGATGTGTGATGTGCTGGCGCTCGCTTTGTCATCCCGAGCGTAGTGCGGGAGCTCACGAATGCACGTCGGACGTTCGAGAGATGTTTCGTTTTGCTCAACATGACAGGCTTTTGATGGCCTTCGTCTTCCAGGAAAAAGATGTATAACGCCAACGAAAAAATAGAACCGATCAACGTCGCCGAAGAAGTGTCGAGGTCGTTCCTTGATTACTCGATGTCGGTCATCATCTCGCGCGCGTTGCCGGATGCGCGCGACGGATTGAAGCCATCGCAGCGTCGCATTCTCTACGCGATGCACGATCTGTCGCTTTTCCCGAATCGGCAGCACCGTAAGTGCGCGAAGATTTGCGGCGATACGAGCGGTAACTATCACCCGCACGGCGAAGCGGTAATTTACCCAACGCTTGTGCACATGGCGCAGCCATGGGCGATGCGCGAGACGCTTGTCGACGGCCAGGGAAATTTCGGATCGGTCGAAGGCGATCCGCCAGCCGCGATGCGGTACACCGAAGCGCGCATGACGCATCTCGGCGCCGCGCTCATGACCGACATGGAGAAGGACACGGTCGATTTCGTCCCGAACTACGATGAGACGCGCACCGAGCCGACCGTCTTTCCGTCGGCGTTTCCAAATCTTCTCGTTAACGGCGGCACCGGCATCGCCGTCGGCATGGCAACGAACATTCCGCCACACAACTTGTGCGAAGTTATCGATGGCATTTGTGCGCAGATCGACAATCCCGATATCGATCTCGAAGGGCTGATGAAGTTCGTGAAGGGTCCGGATTTCCCGACCGGTTGCGCAATTCTCGGCATCGCGGGAATCAAGCAATACCTCGAGACCGGTCGCGGCAGCATGAAGGTGCGCGGCAAAGCGGGCGTCGAAGAACTGAAGGGAAATCGCGAGCAGATCGTTATCACGGAAATTCCTTACAACGTGAATCGTGCCACGCTCGTGGAACGAATTGCATCGCTCGTGAACGAGAAGGTCTTGAGCGACATCTCGGCCATCCGCGATGAATCGGACGAGAACACGCGCGTCGTGATCGAGCTGAAGCGCGACGGCAATCCGAAGGTCGTCATCAACAATCTCTACAAACATACGGCGCTCGAGAGTTCGTTCGCGGCCTCGATGCTCGCGATCGATCATGGCCGCCCGAAGCTACTTAACCTCAAGGACGCGAACACCGCTTACATCGATCATCGCCGGGAAGTTGTTTTACGCCGGACGCGTTTCGAATTGCGCAAGGCAGAGGAGCGCGCCGAAACCCTCGAAGGTTACCTGATCGCGCTTGCGAATCTCGACGAATTCATTCGCATCATCCGCGGCTCCGCCAATCGCGAAGAAGCGCGCGTGAAACTTCTCGCGTTCGACTTTACCAGACGCCAGGTCGAACAAATCGGCGTTCTCATTCGCAATGAAGCGCGCCTGACTGAAGGCCGTTACGCATTCAGCGAACACCAGGCTAATCAAATTCTCGATCTGCGCCTGTATCAACTGACCGGCATGGAGCGCGACAAGATCGTTAATGAATACAAGGAGCTAATCGATACGATCAAAGATCTGCGCGATATTCTCGCGAAAGAACAGCGCGTTTTCACGATCATCAAAAAGGAGCTGCGCGAAATCCGCGACAAGTACGGCTCCCCTCGCCTCACTCAACTCGTGCCCGACGAAGGTGAGATCAACATGGAGGATCTCATCGCCAATGAAGGCTGCATCATTAGCATCACGCACGGCGGTTTTATCAAACGCACGGCGGTGAGTGCGTTCCGTGCACAACGCCGCGGCGGCAAAGGCGTAATCGGCATGACGACGCGCGAAGGCGCAACGGAAGAGGAAGAGGGCGATTTCATCGAACATCTCTTCACTGCAACCACGCACGATTATCTGATGTTCTTTACCGAATCCGGTCGGGTTTACGTGGAGAAGGTTTACGAAATTCCGGAGATGGGTCGAGCGGCCAAGGGGCGTTCGATTGCCAATCTGCTCGAGTTGCGCGCCGACGAAAAGATTGCAGCGACCATTCGTGTGCAATCGAAAAGCTCCGGCACCGGCGCGAACATAGTGGATGAAACCTGGGACGAAAATTTGCACGTCGTTTTCGCCACGCGCTCCGGCATCGTCAAGAAATCGAACCTGTCCGATTTCAGCAACATTCGCAAAGGCGGCATCATTGCCATCAAGATTGAAGAGGGCGATCGACTGATCGATGCCAAGCTAACGAGCGGTAATGATGAAATCGTGCTGATCACGCGGAACGGACTGAGTCTTCGTTTTCACGAGGAACAGTTGCGGGATCAGGGTCGCAGCACCGTAGGGCGTTTGGGGCATTCGCCCGCGCAAAGGCGATCAAGTGGTCGCAAACGCTATCGTCAATCCAGACGCCATGCTCCTGGTGGCCGGTGAAAACGGCATCGGCAAGCGAACGTCGTTTGAGGAATACCGCAAGCAATCACGCGGAGGCAAAGGCATCATCACAATGAAAACCGGCGAGAAAACCGGCGACGTGGTGGGAGCGTTGTCCGTCACGGATCAGGATGAACTGATGCTCATCACCACCAAAGGTCAGATGGTGCGAACGCGTGTGAAAGAAATTCGCGAGACAGGCCGCAACGCGATGGGCGTAAAATTAATGGACCTGCGCGGTGCGGAAAAATTGCAGGCGATCGCACCAGTCGTTAGCCAGGAAACCGAGGAAGCGGAATCCGAGAAAGCAGCTGCGGAGTCGCCGGAATAAGAAAATGGGACGCGCAAATGCGCGCCCCATTTTTTTGATTCCGAACGGAGATTAGTAACCGCCAGTAGTGTGCGTGGTCGTTGTTTGGGTCGTGCCCGGCATGCGGGTGACCGATTCTTCATGAGTCGTAGTCGTGGTCGTCGCCGCGGGTTCCTTTACTACGGTAGTGCAGGAAGTCAGAAACAGGGCCACAGCCGGAAGCGCTGGAATCAGAACGATAAGTTTTTTCATAGTGTTAGATTCTTTAAGAGGAATTCGTCGCAAATGCCTTCGCCAGATGTATTAGAAGCGAAGTTTTTCGCGATTCTTAATCAACTACACGGCCACGCAATTTCTTCAAAACTGAGCGTTTTCTTTTTGTCTCAAGAATCCTCTTCTTCAAAGCGCGCGGTCGCCGCGAGGTTCGCCGTCGCTCTCGTTCGCGCAACGCGATTCGCTCTCTCCGCTGATCCTCCGCGCGGCGTTCCAGCGCGCCGAGCAAACGTTCTCGTGCCAGTTGGCGATTGCGCATTTGCGAACGCGAATCCTGCACCATCACGCTAATCCCTGATGGCAAATGACGCAGTCGAACTGCGGTCGCCACCTTATTGACGTTCTGTCCGCCGGGCCCCGAGGAATGCGCGAAGGTCTCTTCCAAGTCCGTCTCACGGATTCCCATCTTCCTCATTCGCTCTGGCAGCGAGTCTGACGGTTCACTCATTCGGTCGTGGAAAAATTCTCCCTTCCGTAGCGCAGCACGCGCGCCATCCAGATTAGTTCCACCAAAAATTGATCGACGCGCCGGACATAATTTTCGTCGAGCAGTTTTCCGTTTTCATCGAACAGCTTTCGCACGTTCCCGAAATTCACATCGTTGAATATCGTAACGAGTCCCAGCTCGCGCAGGACCGGCAAAAGATTTTCGATCACACGCGTGCCGCCAAACGGTCCCGCCGACACGCCACAAACTCCGACCGCCTTATGAATATACTCCTCGAGATTCATATCGAGCACATGCTTCAACAAGCCCGGGTAGCCATGATTGTATTCCGGCACGACAAGAACGAGCGCATCCGCGCGCAAAACCGTCACTGAGAACGCCGGGTCTTTCATTTGCTCGCCGGCATCGTCCAGTTTGAGCGGCAGATTGCGAATATCGATCAATTCCGTTTCGATTTCCGCACGCTTTCGCATCTCGGCGAGAACGAAATTCGCCACCTGCTCGCTTTGTCGGCCCTGTCGCGCCGTACCTAAAATCACAGGAATAAAAAGCGGCCGGATCTGATCCTTCATAAGAGAATTGTTTTCGAGTTTCCGAATCCGCAAAGCAAATTGCCGATGGCCGGACTCGAACCGGCACGGGCCGTTTAAGCCCAACGGATTTTAAGTCCGTTGCGTCTGCCATTTCGCCACATCGGCATTGCCGCTCTGACTGTATGAATTTCCAGCGCGCGACCAAGCGGAAATCGAGCGCGGAGCTGATGCGAAGAAATCAATCTGAAGATTCTTCAGAACTTCGCTCCGTCGATTTCGTAATTCTTCATAGGGGGAGCAAGATTGAGACGCTCTTCTTGTTTTCATGGGCAGGCCATTCACGCTTAATTCAAGGGTCGAAATTCCAGTCGCTCACAATAGAGACGTCATATCCGTTTCGCTTGCGCAAGAGGGCGCGGTGGAGATCGCCTACGGAATTCGCTTACTACTCGAAGGGGCCGAAAATCGACCGCCGCTTGTCCCCTTCCCGTCTTCAGCGCCGGGTCGGTCCTTCCCCATGACAACTGGCATTGCGCTGCGCGGATTAAGTATGAATTGTTTTGGTCGCATTTTTCTCTCAGAACAGGAGACGGTGAAGCTGCGTTGTGATTTTTCCGTCGCGGGAAACGTCATCGCCTCGTCTGAGCCCGCTCTGGTGAAAGTGGCCGCGGCCAATTCTGCGCGGACATTTCAAATCGATTGCAAGTTCGTTTGAGGATGCGTCCAAAGAATAGCTTGATGTCGTTCGCCTAAACCTCGTAAAAGCTAAAACGAAAGACAGCCGGGGTACTCAACATTTCCCGGCTAAACAACAACGTCCTTCGTAACTTTATGGCTGCAAAAGTGAAAAAGCCCGCCCAGACGATCCGTCATCGCGGCTACGGATGGATGCCCGATTTGCCTGACAATCGCGATCATCTCTATGCCGCGCCCATGGCGAAACTCCGCCGTTTACCTGCGAGCGCAGATCTGCGCAAGCAGTGCCCGTCCGTTTACAACCAGGGCCAGATCGGTTCGTGCACAGCAAACGCGATCGCCGCCGCCATCCAATTCGATCGGAAAAAACAAAAGCTTTCCGACTTCACTCCGTCGCGTCTTTTTATTTATTACAACGAGCGCAGCATGGAACACAGCGTGCCGCTCGATAACGGCGCGCAAATTCGGGATGGCATTAAGAGCGTAGGGAAAATAGGAGCGTGTCCCGAGAAAGAGTGGCCTTACGACGACACACCGGCCGATCCAAATACAAATGTCTGGTCGACCGGTGCGAAGCCGGCGCAAAAACCATCTAAAGATTGTTACAAGGACGCGAAAAAATTCCGTGCTGTAAGTTATCAACGCGTCGATCGCACGCTTAGCCAGATGAAAGGTTGTCTGGCGGACGGTTATCCATTCGTGTTCGGTTTTACCGTTTACGACGCTTTTGAAGGCGCAGAAGTCGAAAAGACCGGCGTTCTGAATATGCCGTTACCGGGCGAAGGCGTAGTGGGAGGCCATGCTGTGCTTGCGGTCGGTTATGACGACAAGACGCAGTGCTTCATGGTGCGCAATTCCTGGGGCACGAGATGGGGAAAACGCGGCTACTTCACCATGCCTTACTCTTATCTCCTCACTGAAAATCTATCCGACGATTTCTGGACGATTCGTGTCGTTCGTTAGGCAAGAAGATACAAAATGAAAACAAACCAATCCGCACCAACCCTTAAATTAGCCTGCAGGATCGCCCTGCTTGTTGCCGTTTGTTTGGTCACAACAAATTGTGCGACAACTCCGACTACAGCGAGCAGCGACCCGAAGACCGCAATCGCGAAGATCGCGGAGCTGCAAAACCGCACTCAAACAGCGGCGGCAGCATTCAAGAAGAGCCACCCTGCAACCGACGCTACCTACATTGCCGTCCGATCGAAATACCGCGATGCGGCTGCGAAAAACAGAGGATATCTCGCCGCGGTGCAAGCCGGAGTAATGAATCGAGAGAAGAATTTCGACACTCCTTCCTACCGCGCCATCGCAAAAGATGCGGGCGACACGGCGAAAGAATTTGTCGATCTCGCCGAGACGAACACGCCGGCGGATGTCAGAGCTGTAGGAATCGCGCCAGTCGTCATCGCAGCGGCCGATATTTTAGTGCAGGCAGGAATCGATATCTGGAAAGCGTACAATCAAATGGAAGCGGATAAAGCGAAGGCAGTCGCTGATTCGCTGAAACAGTACGAGTGGCCGGCCTGGGAGAATTTGTAATTGGTCGGTAGAAAGTAAGAAAGGTTTCGCTCGTGCCAGCGGCTAGGAAACGAAAAGTTCCCAAACGCGCCGCGAAATCGGCGGCGCCGCGTAAGCGAACGCCACGCAAGAAAGCAAAAAATAAAGCCGTTGTCGTTACTGATCCTTCGGGCAAATCGCACGGCTTGGGTCACGTGCCCACAATTGATGACGGCGATTTCAAATATCCGATGTCGCCGCATGTCGGTGACATCGATGGCGACCCGATGACGAAAACTCAGGTTTACGCGCTGGGTCCGATTATGGATCAAGGTGAAACGCAATCATGCGTTGGCCATGGCTGGACCTTGTTCATCACGAGCGCGCCCAGACTCACTTCGCCAGGTCCTGATCCCTATCGCGTCTATCACGAGGCCCAAAAGCTGGACGACACGCCGGGCGAGGAACCACTTTATTACGGCACGTCGGTGCGCGCGGGCGCGAAGGTGATGCAACAGCACAAGTGGATCAAAGGCGATTACATCTGGGCGGAAGATGTGCGCGTGCTATGGAACTTTATCCTGACGCGCGGCCCTGTCGTTCTTGCTTCCGATTGGTATGCCGACATGAATAACGTCGACAAGAATGGATTCGTTAGCGTTTCGGGCGAACGGAACGGCGGCCATTGTTTTCTTTGCTACGGCGTCAGCAGCGAAGATCGCGCGTTTGTTTGCGCAAACAGCTGGGGGAAGAAATGGGGATTGGATGGAACTTTCCTTCTGCGTTACGACGACGCGCGTCAGCTTTTCTTTCAAAAATCTCTCGTTGCCTGCTCCGCCGTCGAGAACGCCTAACGAATCGGTTTTATGAAAAATACTTTTCTCGTTCTCCTCGCGGCTCTTGCACTGTTCTTCAGCGGGTGCGCGACACAACACACGACCCCGGCCAACATCACCAAGCCGGAGTTACGACGCGTCACTCAATTGGATGTGACGACAAATTTGCCGGTGAAATCATGGAACGCGCAGTCGGATACGATTCATCAGCACGTCACGCCGCCTGTCGGCATTACCTTTGTTGACGCCGATACCGGCAAGACAATTCATTTCGAAGGCACCTACAAGATCGAGTCGTATCGCAAATCGAGCACTGTCCCTGACGAGTCGTCTAACTCCAATACGAAACCGGAGTCGCCTCCGCACTAAGACCACTTCCCAATGCTCGGTGCCATTCTCGATGTCGCTATCGCGCTCGTTTTCGTTTTTGGCTTGTTCAGCCTGATGGTATCTGCGCTCAACGAAATCTGGCTCTCGTTTATGGACAAACGGGCAGATTTTCTCATCGAAGGCCTGGCCGAATTGCTTCAGGACCCCGATCGGAAACACGTTAATCATTGGAATTGGTTTCAAACAAAGAGACCGTCTCCGGTCGTCGCCAAGCTGTGTAATCATGGTCTGATTAACGCGCTCGCACGCGCCAAAAAAGGAATACCTTCCTATATCGCAACGGAGGCGTTCGTTCCGGCGCTGCTTGATTTGATTCGACCAGCGAATCCCGCGACTGATCGCACGCTTGCCGATTTTCGAGAGAGTGTCGACAAGATATCAAACGCTCACTTGAAACAGAGTCTGACTGCGATTCTCGATGGCGCCGCGGACGATCTCGACAAATTCAAAGCCGGTATTTCCGCCTGGTACGATCGCACGATGGATCGCGTTAGCGGCTGGTACAAGCGGTATGTGCAGCTTTGGTTGTTGTATCTGGCGTTGGGTCTGTCCGTCGGTGCGAATGTAGACACGATTCATATCGTCCACGAACTTTCGCTTGATCCGCAGTTGCGCGAAGCGCTGGTAAAAGAAGCCACCGCTTACGCACAGAAACGGTCGCAAGAAACGAACGCACCACCGAGCGAAGGCAGCGGCCTCTCTCAGGTGCTCACCAAGTCTCAAGAAAAGCTGGCAACCCTGTATCAACTGCGGCTTCCAATCGGATGGGACATGCAGCAACGCGCTTATTTTTACGATCAGCACACGCGCTGGGACCACGTTCTCACCGCGATCGTCGGATGGTTCATAACAGCGCTCGCTGCTTCACTCGGTGCGCCATTTTGGTTCGACATCCTCCAGCGTTTCATCAACATCCGCGCTGCTGGACGCGCACCGGACGAGAAAGATCTTCCGATCAAGAAGACCTCGACTACGGATAAGTAAAAACAGCGCTTTATGTCAAAAAAAGCCTCGGCGGAAATCATCGTTCCCATGGCAATCGATGTCGATGGCGCCCCCAATTCCTACGGGCCTAACGACGCGCTCGCGCTCGATTATGAATTGAATGCCCATGTCGGGGCAAAGCCGACTGGAAAAATTGTCGGATACCTAACGAGAGATGATGACGGCCGAACGCCGATCGCGCAAGGTCCGCGCGATCCGTATCCCGGTTTTTACATTTCCACCACTGGCTACGAAGACAAAAGCAATAGCCGCAGAGAAGACCCCCGACGATACGTTAACGCAGCGGAAATAAATTATACTCTTCTCGCCACGGTCGCGAAGGATGCCGGCGTACGATGCGGAGATTTTTGTGTCGTCCACAGCCTGCGGACACGCTTTACGGTTTACGCGATTGTCGGCGACACGGGGAACAGCCGCGGCGCGGAAGGTTCTCTCGCTCTCCTGCAACGTCTGGGATACAACGTTAAGGACGGCAAGTCGGGCGGCGAGGATTCAGCAAAAATCGTCGTCCGGTATTTTGCCGGGACCAATCTCGAACGCCTCTTCTTTTTCCTCCAATCCGAACTGGAAACGCACGCACGCGCGCTCGACCTCGATACAGATTTTTCGCGTTTCCATCCAGGCGATCGAGGAAAACTTGTGCTCGATGCAATTGCGCACACAGGCGGAAGGCTCGTGATCGAACGCGAAACGCCATTCGTTCCGCTACTGAAGAAACAAAAACCGCCGATCTATCCGTCGCACCTCATCAAGATCGACAGCACAGATGCGGCAAGCGTGAGGTTGATCCAGCGACGGCTCTGCGATCTGGGATTCACAGAACCGTCGCGAAAAGGTCCGCGGCCTTTGCAAACGGATGGCGTTTTTGGCACGCACACCGCAAATGCAGTAAAACTTTTTCAGATACGACACACGGATTTGCATGGCCGACCACTTGAAGTGGATGGTCAGGTTGGTTCGGATACGTGGGGCGCACTCTTCGGCCGCGCGACGGTGCACGCTTCCAGACCAAAATCTCGCAACGAATTTATTGCCAAAGTGATCGAGATCGCGACTGGCGAAATCGGAGTGTGCGAAGAACCTCCCGGGAGTAACAGAGGCAAACGAGTCGGCGAATATCAGCGGGCTGTTGGAATCGATCCGGGCGAGCCATGGTGCGTGGCATTTCTTTTTTTCTGTTTTGCCACCGCCGCTCGTGAGCTCAAAATAGCAAACCCAATGGAACAGGCGGGCTGCAAAACGGGCAGTGTTCTTGATCTTTGGAATCGGGCACGCCGCGCCAACGGTGTCACGCTGTTATTGCACGATGACGCCTTGGATGATCCGAGCAAGGTAAAGCCCGGAATGATCTTTGCGATCTCGACGGGCGGAGGGAACGGTCACGTCGGATTGGTTGCGAACGTCGTCGGCAATCGGCTCGAAACCATTGAAGGCAACACCAACGACGGCGGCTCGCGCGAAGGCATTGGTGTTTTTCGCCACACGGGCCGTACCATCGACAACATCAACCGCGGTTTCATCGAATTCAGCGCATCTGTCCCCGTACGGCGCTCCCGCAAGAAGCACATTACCCGCAGGAGAAGGCACCGCAGGACGTAGCGGCTTTCGCTACAAGAAAAGACTGGTCGTTGTAGTGACGGTGCGGTGTTTCCCTTGCTGTTTTCAATAGCGATGGAAAGACAGATCTGTTCTCAGACGAATGCGCGCCGCGACCGGGCGACTCACGCATTTACCTTGGTTGAAATCATGTTCGTCGTAGCTGTTATCGCTTTGCTCGCCGCGATCGCGGTGCCGAGTTTTCTTCGCGCGCGGAAACGAGCGCAGGCGACGCACGTCTTGAACGACCTTCGAGTCCTGGATGGCGCCCTCGATCTTTACGCAATGGAAAATAACAAAGCCTCGGGTGCGAAAGTGAAATTCAAGGATCTGCGCGGGTATTTGCGGCAGGGCGGCGAGCTCTACACCACAGGCAAGGACATTTTCGGCAATTCATACGGCACCTTCAAAATCGATCAGCCGCCAAAAGTTCCGGCGTCGACCAAGAAGGCGCTCTCCGACGTTGTCGGCAAAACTTTCTGGTCGCCGTATCGTTAATAGCAACGCGTCACGCGTTCGACCTCTCGTCCTCACATCCGAACGGATCGCCGGAAGCGTAATCTTACTGGCGAGAAGTCGTCGTTTGGAACAATCAATCACGGAGGTTTATGGACAAAAAACTAGATGGCAAGAAGGTCGCCATTCTTGTGGCGGATGGATTTGAGCAGGTGGAAATGACAAAGCCGCGCGAGGCGCTCAAAGAAGCCGGCGCCGAAACGAAAATCGTTTCGCCGTCGTCTGGAAAAATTCAGGGAATGAATCACGCCGACAAAGGCGACCAATTTGATGTCGACATTGAGCTAAAGAACGCGCATCCGGAAGAATTCGATGCGCTCATGATTCCGGGCGGGCTCATGAATCCCGATCAACTGCGTTCGACGGAAGAGGCGCTTGAGTTTACGCGGCACTTTTTTGAAACCGGCAAACCGGTCGCTGCGATCTGTCACGGGCCATGGGTCCTGGTTGATGCCGGTGTCGCGCGCGGGCGCACTCTTACTTCGTGGCCAGCCATCAAGACCGATCTGCGCAACGCGGGCGCGAACTGGGTTGATAAGGAAGTTGTTGTCGACAATGGGCTCGTAACGAGCCGCAAGCCGGATGATATCCCAGCCTTCAACAAGAAAATGATCGAGGAATTTGGGGAAGGAAAACATTCGCCGGCGAAGGCAGGGTTTGCGACGGCGGATTTGGAAACCTGAATGCCGGAGCGACGCGCGCTGCGCCTCACTGGTAATTACGTGGGCGCGAGGATATGAAATTAAGGAGGCGACAGCGCGCGTCGCTCCATTCGCAAATTCCCTTGCAACTTTTTCCCGCAGCCCTTCAAGTTTTGCCGTTCCTCCTTTGCCATGACCACCGCCAATAAAATCACGCTCGTCCGGATATTGATGATCCCGGTGTTCGTGGTCATGGCGATTTATTATGGGCAAAGCGTCCAACGCGGGGAGCCGCTGGAGTGGCAGCGTTTCGCTGCGATCATGATATTTCTCCTCGCGTCCGTCAGCGATGGCCTCGATGGCTACGTCGCACGCCGATACAATCAGCGCAGCTCGTTAGGCGTTATTCTTGATCCGATTGCAGACAAAGGTTTGCTCCTCAGTGGCGTCATTACACTCAGCATCAGCAATTGGAGCGAAGATCCCGATTACGGTCGATTCCCCGCGTGGTTTCCCGTGTTAATTATCGCTCGCGACGCCGTCATTCTGGTGGGCGCGGTCGTTTTGCATTTGCTTAACG
Source organism: uncultured Verrucomicrobiae bacterium (assembly GCA_963824795.1). Classification (GTDB taxonomy): domain Bacteria; phylum Verrucomicrobiota; class Verrucomicrobiia; order Chthoniobacterales; family UBA10450; genus JBBQFI01. The sequence continues at coordinate 49,134 of CAWGQU010000041.1, forward strand.
GTCGCGTCCAGGTGAAACCTCACTGGACCGGCAAGATCGCGACGGTGTTGCAAATGGTCGCGATCGGTTGGGTCATGTTGCAACTCCATTTTCTTCCGCTCATTTATGTCGTCGGCGCAGCGGGAGTGTTCACTTTCATTTCCGGAATTGTCTATGTGAGAAACGGCGTGCGACAGTTGCAATCCGAAGGGCACGCTAATGCGAAGGTTGACTGAAGAGGCGGATCGAACGGGCGCGAGCGCTGGCACTGTCGCAATCGTCGGCCGGCCAAATGTCGGGAAGTCGGCGCTCTTCAATCGGCTGGTTGGTCGCAATATTGCCATCGTCCACGATCAACCCGGCATCACACGCGATCGTATTTCCGCTCCGAGCACGCGCGGCGCGCGACCGTTCAATGTCTGGGACACCGGCGGAATAGGTGGCGCCGGTGAGAAGCAATTAAGCGGACAAGTTCGACATGCTGCTGAAGCCGCCCTGCGCGAAAGCGATCTCATTCTTTTCATGGTCGACGGACAACAAGGCCGGACTCCGGTTGATGAAGATCTGGCAAGAGTATTCCGGCGCTCCCGTAAGCCGCTCGTACTCGTGATCAACAAGATTGACGACCCGAAGCATGAGGACCGCGATCTCGATTTTGCGCAGCTAGGCTTTCAAAACGCCGTTTCCATCAGTGCCGCTCATGGACGTGGCCTGGCTGATTTGCTCGAAACAATTGATCGATTGCTCCCGGCTTCGATCGCAATCGCCGAGGCTGATATCGAAAAAGCGCTGTCTCTCGCTATTGTCGGCAAACCGAACGCGGGTAAATCATCGCTGATCAATGCCATCGTGCACGATGAACGCGCCATTGTCAGCGAGCTGCCGGGCACGACGCGGGACGCCTTCGACATTCTCTGCGAGCGCGGCGGCAAACAATTTCTGCTGATCGATACCGCCGGGATTCGAGCGCGCAGCAAACATTCCAGTTCCGTCGAAGTTTTTAGCGTGATGCGCGCGGAGCGCACGATTCGTCGCGCGGATTTGTGCGTTCTCGTCGTCGATCTAACAAGTGGAATCACATCGCAGGACAAGAAGATCGCGGGGCTCATTCAAAAGGCGCGGAAACCCTGCCTCGTGGTGCTGAACAAATGGGACCTGGTAAAACCAAAACGCGACGAGCGAAAGGAAATCAGGCGCCTAACGAGTGAAACGCAGGCGCAGCTTTTCTTTCTGGACTATGCGCCAATGCTCATCGCCTCCGCCTTGACGGGCGAAAACGTGGAAATGCTTTTCCGGTTCGTTGCCAAAATTCAAAAGGCTGCGCACGCCCGAATCGGCACCGGAATTCTCAATCGCCTGTTGCGCACGGCCTTTATTGAAAATCCGCCGCCGATGATGGGAAACCGGCGTTTGAAACTCTTTTACGCAGCGCAATCCGCCGGCGAAAGCAATCGAGCGATCGAGCCGCCCGAGTTTATTCTTTTTGTTAACGACCCCAAACTGCTCGGCGAAACGTACGAGCGCTTCCTCGAAGCACGCCTTCGCGCAGCTGAGCCGTATCCCGGATTGCCGGTTTTGCTGCGGTGTCGTCCGCGCAAGCAACAGGAACAGGACCAGACTAATTCGCCTCGCGCTCGCTCATCGAAAGCTGCGCACGCAAAAGATCGTGAAGCGTAACGACCGCGAGAATTTTTCCGTCCACGCGATCGGTTAACGCAATCGTGCCGCTCGCGGATTCAATGAAAAGCGTCTGCGCCTCGCGAATCGTTTGTCCCGGTCGACCTGTTACGGCAGGCGTCAAATTGGGCGAACGATTTTGTGCAACTGCGTCTTCGATTTCGCCGCGCGCCGCAACGCCTTTGAGATTGCCATTTTCAAGGACAGGAAAAAAGCGATACGGATGTTTTTCCAAGATGTTCTGCAACGCTTCCCGCGAGAAATCCTCGATCACGACCGGCTGAAAATTTGCAATCGCCGAGATCGGAAGATTTTGCCAACTGCGCAAATCGCGCGGCGGAATGAGATGTTCGATCTTGTGACCGTCCTGAACGAGAATTTGATCGTAGAAATTTTCCTTTTGCAGGCTTCGCGCGATGACCTGACTGACGAGGCCAGCCAGCATCAAACCAGGGACGAGCGCGAACTGGTGCGTCATTTCGAAAATGATCAGGATGGCAGTCACCGGCGCCTGCACGACAGCTCCGAGACACGCGCTCATCGCTCCGACTGCCAGAAGCGCGGAATCGGATTGATTGAGTGCGAGAACATGGAGACCAAGATCGGCGATGATCGCGCCGCACATTCCTCCGAGGAAAAGATTCGGGGAAAAAATTCCGCCGCAACCGCCGAGACCGTAACCGGCAACCGTAGCAATAAATTTTCCAACAAGAAGCAGAACAGCCAGCTTGAGCGCCATACCGTTGATTAACGCGTCGGACAGATCGTCATAACCAAGTGCGAAGACCCCGAGGCGATTGGTGTGATAAAAAACCGCGACGCCAATGGCCCATGTAATCAGTCCACCGATAAGCGGATGCAGCCAGCGCGGCACGCGCCGCACCTTTCGCGAATAGCCCCGTAGCCAGAGCGAACCGCGCTGAAACAAAATGCCAATCACCGCCGCGAAAGCCGCCGCGATTGGCATCAGCAAATACGCGCGCCAGCTTGGTTCGCCGATTTTCGGCAAAGCGAATGCCGGTTGGGCGCCGATGCACGCGTGAACGATGAACGCGCCGATGACGGATGCGAGCAGCACCGGGCCTAACGAGCGGCTGTTCAGGTCGCCGATAATTTCTTCAAGAACAAACGCGACGGAAGCAAGCGGCGCGTTGAAAGCGGCCGCCAAACCCGCTGCCGCACCGGCCGCGCTCGCCGCACGGCGATTTTGTTTTGTAACACCAAGCATTCCCGCCAGCGTGGAAGAGAGATTGCTGCCGATTTGCACAGTCGGTCCCTCGCGTCCGAGGCTAAAACCCGCGCCGATGCTGATTATGCCGGCGAGAAATTTTATCGATGCAATCCGGCGCGGAGCAAAACCAAAGCCTTTCCAATACGCCACTTTTACCTGAGGAATTCCGCTTCCGGCCGCTTCGGGACAAAACGAATAAAGCAGCCAGCCGGTGATGAGCGATGCGATGACGATCGCAACCAGACTAATCCAGACGAGATGCGAGAATCCGACCGCGGCGGGATGTTGCAGACAAAAAGCGTAAATCCAATTGATCGCTATTTGGAAAGCAACGGCCGCCAGACTCGCGACCAATCCATAAAGACAGGTCCCCAGGACCGGCCGAATCTGATCGTGAAATCTATGAAAGCGCGTCGCGAGTGTTTCCATTCGCGAATGGCTTATTCGCGCTCGTCGATCGGAATGAGCTTCCTGCCAACCGGCTCGCCGACGTATTCGCTGAGCGGCCGGAAAAGGCGGTTATCTTCGAGCTGTTCGAGCACATGAGCACACCAACCGGCGCAGCGTGCGATGGCAAACACCGGTGTGAAAAAATCGGTGGGAATGCCTAACGAATGATAAACTGTCGCCGAATAAAAATCGACATTCGCATTCAAATTCTTCTTCTGCTTCATCAGCTCCGCGATTCGCTCCGACATCCTGATCCATTTTGCATCGCCGAGTTTCTCGCCCAGTTTAACGGCCATCGCACGCAGATGCGGCGCGCGTGGGTCGAGCGTCTTATAAACGCGATGGCCGATGCCCATGATCTTCTTTTTCTGCGCGAGCTTCTCCTCGATGTAAGCGTCGACTTTGTCCTCGCTCCCAATTTCTTCGAGCATGTGAATGACACCTTCATTCGCGCCGCCGTGCAAAGGACCTTTGAGCGTTCCAATCGCGGAGGTGATCGCGGAATAAAAATCGCTCAACGTCGAAATTGTAACGCGCGCGCTGAACGTCGAAGCGTTTGTGCCGTGATCGGCATGCAGGACAAAAGCAACATCAAGCGTGTCGCTCGCCGCCTTCGGCTGCGGTTCGCCGCACATTAGATAAAGGAAATGCTCGGCTTCGGTCAGGTCTTCACGCACAGGCGGCAATGATTTGCCGCTTCGCGCGCGATGAAAATACGCCGCGATAACTCCGATCTTCGCCGTGATGCTGCGCGCGCGACGCTCATTGATCTCACGCGTCGCCTCCTTTTCCATCTCGGGATCGTAGAGACCAAGCATGGAAACCGCGGTCCGCATCACGTCCATGGGATCGGCGGTTTTCGGCGCGGACTTGATGAAATCAATCACTCCGCCGGGCAACTGACGCTCGGCACGCAGAGCGCGCATGAATTCATCAAGCTCGCGGCGGTTCGGCAGTTTACCTTTCCACAAAAGGTAAACGACTTCCTTGAAACTAACTTTTCCAGCCAGTTCGTTGATGTCGTAGCCCAAATAAACGAGCTGACCTTTGTCGCCGACGACATCGCTCAGCCGCGTACTGTTTGCGACAACACCTTCAAGTCCGCGAGAAACCATTTTATTTTTCCTTTTTTATGCGCGCGATGAGCGTATCGGCCATCGTCGCCGGCGTATCTGCGACGGCGATTCCTGCCGCTCTGAGCGCTTCAATTTTTCCTTCTGCAGTTCCTTTTCCACCGGAAACAATCGCACCAGCGTGACCCATTCGCCGCCCCGGCGGAGCAGTTCGACCCGCGATGAATGCCGCCACCGGTTTTTTACAATTGTTCTTGATCCAGTCGGCTGCTTCTTCTTCGGCTGAACCGCCTATTTCGCCAATCAAAATCATCGCGTGCGTTTCTGGATCGGCATTGAAAAGTTTCACCGCATCGAGATGTGACATGCCGTTAATTGGATCTCCGCCGATGCCGATGCATGTGCTTTGACCGTGGCCGCGCGTGGTCAATTGCCAGACAGCTTCGTAGGTCAGCGTGCCCGATCGCGAAATGACGCCGACGTTTCCCGGCTTATGAATATATCCGGGCATGATTCCGATTTTACATTGGCCCGGTGTGATAATGCCTGGACAATTCGGCCCGATTAGCCGCGAATTTTTTCCGGCCATAAGCGCTTTCACGCGCATCATATCCATCACGGGAATTCCTTCCGTGATACAGATGACGAGCTCAACGCCCGCATCGACCGCTTCGAGAATTCCATCTGCCGCCCCGGCAGCCGGAACGAAAATCACAGAGACATTGCAGTTCGTTTTCTGCCGCGCTTCCCAAACCGTATCGAAGACCGGCACTTTGCCATCGAACATCTGGCCGCCTTTTCCCGGCGTAACACCGGCGACAACGTTCGTGCCGTATTCCATGCATTGTCGCGCGTGAAATCCGCCGGCGCTGCCGGTTATTCCCTGCACGACGAGGCGCGTGTTGTTGTCGACGAGAACTGACATCCGCTATGTCGTTTTCCGTTTGTGCACGACGAGCTTGTTTCCGTCAGGATCGCGAAATTGCGCCATCCAGCACACGGGCGTTTCAAGTTTTTCCATGTCGAATTTGACGCCGCGCTCTTTCAATTTCGCGATGGTCGCATCGATATCGTCCACTTCGAAGGCAACGGTCGTACCGTCACGTGACGGTTTCCAATCCGGATGGCAACCGACGCCAATGGTCGTTCCGCCGAGATCGTACTCGACCCATGCGCCTCCCATCGCTGTAGTACCCGGCTTTAATTCCAACGTTTCCTGATAAAATTTCCGCGCGCGTTCGGCATCGGTAACGGCGATCGCAACGAATGCTACTTCCTTGATCATGAGCAAACTCCTTTCGCATTTTCGGGTTTCAATTTGTGAATCATAAGTTTGTTGCCGTCCGGGTCCTGCACCACCGCCATGTGGCAACATGGTGTCTCGAACGGCTCTGAGGCGAATTTGATTCTCGATTTTTTCAGCTGAGCGATCGCTTCGTCGAAATTCTCCATCTCCAGGGCAACGCCGGTGCCCTGATCGCCTTCGTAAAACCCACGCGCGCGCTCGATGTCCGACACTGGAATGCCAATGAAGCCGATGCCCTTGATTTTCATTTTCCGCTCGCCGCCTTCACAGCTTTCTGCGCCGCATCGCCGAGATCATCGGCCGTGATCACTGACAACCCGGAATGCGCTAACAATTTCTTGCCGGCATCAACGTTTGTTCCTTCAAGCCTAACGACTAACGGCACAGACAACTTCACGCTCTTGGCCGCGTTTATGATTCCCTGCCCGACGATATCGCATTTCATGATGCCGCCGAAAATGTTGACCAGGATCGCCTTTACATTTTTGTCGGAAATCAAAATCTTGAACGCCTCGGTCACTTGCTCTTCGGTCGCGCTGCCGCCGACATCGAGAAAATTGGCCGGATTTCCGCCATAAAATTTGATGATGTCCATCGTCGCCATGGCAAGTCCGGCGCCGTTGACGAGACAGGCGATGTTGCCGTCGAGTCCGATGTAATTGAGTCCGTGCTTCGACGCTTCAACTTCACGCGGGTCTTCCTCCGCGATGTCGCGCAGTGCCGCGACGTCGGGATGTCGATAAAGCGCGTTGTCGTCGAAATTAAATTTGGCATCAAGCGCCAGCACTTCGCCCGACGGTGTAACGACGAGCGGGTTTACTTCCACCATTGAGCAATCGAGCCCGATGAACGTGCGATAAAGTCCATCGAACAATTTCGACGCCGCTTTCAATTGCCCCGACTCGAATTGCAGCTGCTTCGCGAGTTTGCGCGCCTGATAGGGTTGCAGTCCGCCGAGCGGATCAACCGGTTCGCGCATGATTTTTTCCGGCGATTTCTCGGCGACGGCTTCGATCTCAACGCCGCCTTCCGTGCTGGCGACAACCAGAGGCGCCGCCGTCGCGCGATCGAGCAGGATGGCGAAATAAATTTCGCGCGCGATCTCGGCCGACTTTGCAACGAGAACCTTGTTCACCACGCGCCCGGCCGGGCCGGTTTGGTGCGTTACCAGTGTTTGCCCAAGCATTTTCGCCGCGACATCCCGCACTTCAGTCGGCGATTTGCAAAGATGCACTCCGCCTTTGAATCCATTGGTGAAAGTCCCCTTCCCGCGTCCGCCGGCGTGAATCTGCGCTTTGACCACGAGATCGTTTGTCCCCAATTCTCGCGCGATTTTCTCGGCTTCTTCAGGTGTGGACGCAGCCTTGCCCGGCGGCGTGGCGACTCCGAATTTTTCGAGCAATTCTTTTGCCTGGTACTCGTGGATGTTCATTCGGAAGTCGGTTGTCCACTAAGCCCGTGAACAGCATTGTGATCAATCGATTTTCTTGACCGAATTTTGTGGCAGCAGCACAGAGCTCAATCCATAGTCCCCGACCATGAAAACCAGCCTCCTGATCTGTTCACTTCTTTTCGCTGCTTCGGTTTCTGTTTGGGGCGGCACGCCCGAGCAGGAAAAAGGATTCGTCGATAAATACAAAGCGGCTTTCGAAGGCAAAGACACGGCGACGCTTGAGTCTTTCCTTTACACGACTGGTGCCGATGCCGAAGTCCTCAGCTTTTACAAAATGATGCAATCGAGCGCGGCCGGTGGAAAGATTTCCAAGATAGAACTTGTCAACCTTACACCGGAAGATGCGAAAAAGGCGGAGTTACCGCAGGATTCACCCAGCGGCGGAAAACTTTGTCTCACGCTCAAGCCGACAAAGAAACTCGTCGTCACGACTGAGACAAAAGATGCGAACGGCAGTTCTAGCGGAACGACGACAAACTTTATCGCCGAGAAAGACGGTAAATTTGTTATTCCGGTTCCCGGCCCGTGCAAGTAGGGCTGCCGTTGCGAGGCAGGCGTGAGCAATTCTTTAGCATGCAGCTCGGCGCTCAGCCGCGATTAGTAGTTGTCGTTTAAAGTCGTCTTAGCCACAATTGCTGGAACCACTGTGAAAACTCCCCCGCCAATCCCGCAAGCGGATGCGGATTCGCTGTTTCAAAACGCCTTCGAGCACGCTGCCATCGGCATCGCGCTCGTCGCACCGGATGGATCGTGGTTGCGCGTAAATCGGTCGGTTTGTCAGATCACGGGATACAGCGAGGACGAATTATTAAAGCGCACGTTTCAAGACATCACGCATCCGGACGATCTCGAAAACGACATGGCGAATGCGAAAAAGATACTGGCTGGCGAAATCGACACATACCACATGGAGAAACGTTACTTTCACAAGAACGGCTCCATCGTCTGGGTGCTCCTGAGCGTTTCATTGGTTCGCGATAAGGAAGGCAAACCGCGATTTTTCATCTCCCAGATCCAGGACATCACGCGCCGGAAGGAAAGCGAAGACCAACTGAGCGAAGCTGCCGCTGAAATCAAAAAACTGCGCAGTCAATTGGTCAAGGTGTGCGCATGGACCAAACGCATTGAGATCAACGACCAGTGGATTTCGGTCGACGATTTTCTGCGCAATCATCTTCACTTAAATCTGACACACGGAATGTCGGTGGAAGGCGCGCGAATATTTAAGAAAGACTGAATTCCAGTTAGATACTAACAGGGCGCTGGATCCCGTGTTATTCCGAACGAAGCCGACGCATCCCTCATTTGCCAGGTAGGGACGTTTCTCCGAAACCTCCAGGGAATTCCACGGAGGCCCCGGAAGGTCATCGCCACTTGAACGTCAACAGATGTCTCGACTCTGCTCGACATACTAAAAAAACTGCGCCTTCGCATGTTGCAAAGCGCAGCAATCCCGTAAGAGTTGGCGACGATGTCCGTCGACCCTGATCCACTCAGCTCGATTCTCGAAAAAGCCGTTTCGGAGCGCCGACTGATCGAATCGGCGGCGAAGAACATCCGCTCGCTCCTAGCTGGCGCCCAATCACCGCTTTACGAAAACGCGGTGCTTGAACTTGTCCACACCGGCGCCTGGGACGAACTGAATGATCGCTTTTACAAAGCACTCGCTTTCGGCACAGGCGGACTCCGCGGCCGCACAATTGGTAAGATCGTGACGAAGGCGGAGCGCGGACGCGCGGCAGAGAATGAGCCTCCGGAATTTCCGTGTGTGGGCACAAACGCGATGAATTTTTACAACATCAGCCGGGCGACACAGGGTTTGGTTGGTTATGTGAAGGAGTGGCGAAATGCGCAACGATTGAAAGGACGAGCGAAAATCGTGATCGCACACGATACGCGGCATTTCTCCAAAGCGTTCTCGGACCTGACTGCGAAAATCGTAGCGGAAAATGGTTGCGACGCCTTTGTCTTTAACGGTCCGCGCTCCACACCGGAGTTGTCTTTTGCAGTGCGCGAACTCGGCGCGAGCGCTGGCATTGTCATCACCGCGAGCCACAATCCGCCGCACGATAATGGTTACAAAGTTTACTTCGATGACGGTGCCCAGGTGGTCGAGCCGCATGCCAGCGGAATCATCGCAAAGGTAAATGCGATCACAGGCGAAACCTACGAGCCGTTACTGCCTAACGAACAAGGCAAAGTGGTCACGCTTGGATCGGAAATTGATGAAGCCTATATGGCCCGATTGGAAACCCTGGTTCTCAATCCAGAACTCGTAGCCGCGGCGAAATCACTGCAAATCGTCTACACACCAATCCACGGCACGGGCGCTGTCATCATTAAACCTATGCTGAAGCGTCTCGGCTTTAGCTTCGCCGTCGTGACCGAGCAAGATCGACCTGACGGAAATTTCCCGACCGTGCAATCGCCGAATCCGGAGAATGCGGAAGCGCTGAAACTCGGGATCGAACTCGCGAAACAAAATAATGCTGATCTTGTGATTGCGACTGATCCGGATTGCGATCGCATGGGCGTGGCGGTGCGCAATCGCGCCGGCGAAATGAAATTGCTAACCGGGAATCAAATCGGATCGCTCATGGCTTATTATCGAGCGAAGACGCTTTTCGAACGCGGAGTGCTTAATCGGGAGAACGCGAATCGCGGTGTCATAATCAAAACTTTCGTTACCACAGATTTACAGAAAGCGATCGCTGAGCACTACGGCCTTCGCGCTGTGGAAACGCTCACCGGTTTCAAATACATCGGCGCCAAGCTGGGCAAGTATGAGCGCAATTTGCCTAACGAATGGAGAGAAAAATATCGCGCCTTGTCTGAACAAGAATCGCGTGCGCTACGTCTGAAGTATTCTTCCTTCTACATTTTTGGCGGCGAAGAAAGCTACGGTTACAGCGGCGCGGATTTCGTGCGCGACAAAGATGGGAATGGCGCGACCATCATGTTTTGCGAAGTAGCGGCCTACGCCAGGTCGAAGAATCTCACGCTCGATGAATTGCTTGACGAAATTTATGCAACGTTCGGTTATTACGCGGAAAAAAATGGCGCGCTTACGTTTGAGGGCGCCGAGGGAGCGGTCAAAATCAAACGGCTCCTCGAATCGTATGTGACGAATCCACCGGTCGAAATGCTCAGTGCGAAAATCACCGCAGTGAAGAATTTCGAGAGAGAGACCTTTCGGGACGTCGAAGGAGACGAGATTCCGAAGGAGAAGATGCTCATCTTCGAGCTCGCGGACAAAACGCGAATCGCTGTGCGTGGTTCAGGAACAGAGCCGAAGATTAAGTATTACATGTTTGCGCAACGCTCGCCGGTCGAAGGAAAATTCACAATCGAGAAGTTAACCGGAATCAAAGACGAGATAGAGCAACACCTGGAGCGGCTGTGGCAGTGGGTGCAGCAGGACGCTCACGCCCGACTCGAAACATAAGCGACTCGACAGACGACGAAACTCTGCGAGAAAGTTTCTCATGCACCGTGAAATCAAACTCGATGGCGGCGAGATCACGATTCTAAAAACACTCGGCAGTACGGACATGAATGGGAAGCAACTGGTCGAACATCTCGGAGGAGACATGGAATCCGCCGAATTCGTCGACGCGCTTAAAGGTTTGATTTCGCTCGGTTACGTTCTTTCGAATAAGGTCAACGTGCGGTCGACGGAAGATGTCGAACATGCGTTTTTCCGCGTGAACCCGGCTTATGCGCACGAACTGCGCGACGCCCTCAATCCCGGCCGGCGTCGCGAGCAGGAAAAGAAGAGCCGACGCCGACGGCGCAGCTGAGATTGCGTGGACGGTTTTCGAAAGACGCTGCGCGCGTGGCCATGGCTTGCTGCAATCGCGAGCGGCCTTCTCTACACCGCCTGTTTTCCACCGTTCAATCAGGGGTGGCTTTGCTGGTTTGCGCTCACGCCCTTGCTGGCGGCAATCTGGTTTAGCGGCGAAAATTCAAAGCGCCGCTGGCTGCGCGATCTCGCGCTCGGATATGTGGCCGGCCTGACATTTTTTTGGAGCGTTCTCTCCTGGCTCACCACCGTCACCATCCCTGGCTGGTTCCTGCTGCAATTTTACATGGCGATTTACTTCGCGATCTGGAGTTGGTTTTGCGGATTGTTTCGGTCCAGGATTCGAACGCAGGAAAAACCCAGAAGCAAACATGCCTGGCCGCCGCCCAAGCCTAACGAATCATCCGTGGTGGTGCGTTCGCCCTGGCTCAGCTCTGCGCACAATCTCGGCCTCGCATTTGTTGTTGCTGCCGCCTGGGTCGCGACGGAGTGGCTGCGCGGCTGGGTTTTTACCGGCTGGGGCTGGAATGGTCTCGGTGTCGCGCTGCACAGCTACTGGCCCATCATCCAGATTGCGGAATTCACCGGCGTTGCGGGAATTTCTTTTGTCGTCGCGTTTGCGAATGTCATCGCCGTTTGTTCGGTGCGCCGGTTTATCTTGGAAACGCAAACGCGACAAATGCGGCCGCACTACGACCTCACGCTCACAATGGCGATCGTCGTCGGTCTTTTTGCCTACGGATTTGAAGCCGCGCAAGTCCACCAGCCCGCGACGAAACTGCGCGTCGCTCTCGTGCAGGCGAACGTGCCACGTGAAGAAAAATTCTCGGACCAATTTGCTTTCAAGATTTTCAGTCAATTTTCGCGCCTCAGCGACATGGCATTGCGGTCAAATCCGCCGCCCGAATTAATCGTGTGGCCGGAGAGCTCGATGCCCGGACCGATCTTGCAGGATGATGCGAGTTATAATTTCGTTATGGGCTTCGTGGAGCGGGCCAAAATCGACTTACTGCTCGGTGCGATCGATCAGGACGAAACACATGCTTACAACGCCGCATTGCTGGTAACCGAAGGCGGACACAAGACACAACTCTATCGCAAGGTACATCTGGTTCCGTTTGGCGAATACGTACCGGGACGAAACTCGGTGCCGTTCTTGGCCCGCATCATCGGCGATCAAGTTCCGGCCGATTTCGATGCCGGAACAGATTACACAGTTTTTCACCTAACGAACAATGCGATACAGATAGCGCCGCTGATTTGTTTTGAAGACACGATCGGGGAATTAACGCGACGTTTCGTGGACAAGGGAGCGAACCTTCTTGTTAACGTCACCAATGATGGCTGGTTCCTGCGTTCGGCCGGTTCGCAACAACATCTGGCCAACGCGATTTTTCGCTGCGTGGAGACGCGGCGTCCACTGGTGCGGGCCGCGAACACAGGCGTGACCTGTTTCGTTAACGAGTTTGGCCGCGTCACCAAAACGCTCATGGACGAGCACGGCAATCAATTCATTGATGGCGAGATCACAGGCGATGTCATGGTTCCGACTGAACGCTCATTGACGTTCTACGCACGACACGGTGAACTGTTCGCACAATGTTGCGCCGCCTTTTCCTTAATAGCGCTATTCTTCGGTTTGGCTCGCACGGTCCGGCACCAGCGGGCAGAAAATGTGATTGAAGAACCTGCGTCAGCCTAACGAATAATGGACAACGATTCTACCATCCGTGTGCGCGGACTCCGAAAATCGTACGGCGCACTCGAAGCGGTGAAAGGGATCGATTTCGAAGTCCGCTCCGGTGAAGTTTTCGGACTACTCGGTCCGAACGGAGCCGGTAAAACGACGACAGTCGAGATTCTCGAAGGTTTGCGACCGCGCAGTGCCGGAGAAGTCACCGTCCTCAATTTTGATCCCGACCGGCAAAAACAAAAGCTGAAAGACCAGATCGGCGTTTGTCTGCAGGCAACAAATCTTCCCGACAAGATCACTGTCCACGAATCTTTGAAACTTTTCGCCGCGTTTTACACGCGCACTGTTGATGGCGATGCGTTACTCAAGCGTCTGCAACTTTGGGAAAAGAAGGATGCAAATTACTCCACCCTTTCCGGCGGACAAAAACAGCGGCTGGCGCTCGCACTCGCTTTGATCAACGATCCGCAAATGCTCTTTCTCGACGAACCAACAACCGGGCTCGATCCTCAGGCCCGTTTGGAAATTCGCGATCTAATCGAAGAATTACGCGCGGAAAAGCGCACCATCCTCATGACGACGCATTACATCGAAGAGGCGGAGCGTCTTTGCGATCGCGTCGCAATCATAGATGATGGCGTCATCATCGCGCTCGGTTCGCCGCGACAATTACAGGAGCGCAGCGCGGAGCAATCGGGAATCGAGATTACGCTGAATCAGCCGTTGGCGTCAGGAAATCTACCGAGATGGCCGGAGGCGACCCATGCCGTTGTCTCCGACGACAAGCGCCACATCAAAGTTGGCTCGAAGAAACCTGCTCGCACGCTGGTGGAAATGGTGAAGTGGATCGACGCGCAAGGTTTGGAACTCGAAGACGTGAGCTTGAAACGACCGACGCTGGAAGATGTCTTCATCGAGCTAACGGGCAAGAAACTCCGCGAGTGATCCCTGGCGGGCAAAGCCCGTTTAAGCTTGTTACGGCAGGCCCTTCCGTGACACTCTCGCGGTCGTGAAAAAGATGCTCTCGAACCTCGCTATTCTTGCTTGTGGGCTGTTCCTAATCGCGCGTCCTGCGAATGCGATCGTAAATGGCCAGCTCGATAATTTCGAGGACGGCACAACCATGGGCTGGGCGGGTGACATGCTCCAGGTAAAAACCGGTGGACCGGCCGGCGCCGCCGATCACTATCTCGAGCTGACCGCGGATGGCGCGGGCTCCGGCGGTCGCCTGACGACCTTTAATCTTCAGCAGTGGCTAGGCAATTACATCGCTCAAAGCGTTAACACGATCCAAATCGATCTTAGGAACGAGAGCACGACCACACTTTCAATCCGGGTCGCTTTCAAATCGCAGAACCTGATGAATTCGCCCGGCTATTTGTCCGCTCCGGTGATACTCGCAGTGGGAAGTGGCTGGCAGCATTTTTCGATTTCGATCGCGGCCGCGAACATGATCGCCATCGGTGGACCGGCGGCCTACAACACATTCTTTTCCACCGGCATCGGCGATGCGCGTATTATCAATGAAGCCGGCGCGACGGATCTAAATGGCGACTTTGTTGTCGGACAGCTTGGGATCGACAACATTCACGCCGTTCCCGAACCCGCATCTGCCGCGCTCCTGACGGGCGGTCTGCTCTTGTTTGCCGTCGGGTGTTTCGCTCGGCTTCGAGAGCCCAGAAGCATAGCACGCGATCGCTCGAAGAGCCTTCTCGTTAGGCAGAGCGGACAGGGGCGTATCGCTTCGGTGCCGCTTGCAATGATGGCATGCGCGGGAAACCTTCCCTGCCAAATGACCGGACACCGTTTGTGGGTCGAAATTGACCGCCAGGAAATTGCGCGAGTGAAATGAAAGCGTATCTCGCTTTGCTCATCATCGATCTGAAGCTGGCGTTCCGAAACAAATCGGTCCTGTTCTTCAATTACTTTTTCCCACTCGCCTTATTTTTTGTTTTCGGACAGCTAATGGGCGCGAAGCAAGGCTCGGCCGTGTTGCTCGTTATCACGATGGTCATCGTGCTCGGCATTATCGGGAGCGGTCTTTATGGCGCGGGCATGCGCGCGGTGCAGGAGCGCGAGGAAAATATTTTGCGGCGCTACAAAGTCACTCCGATCACGCCAGTCCCGCTGCTCGTCGCATCAATGATCACGGGCGTGATTCTTTACGTGCCGAGTGTGCTCGTGATGCTCGTGCTCGCAAAAATTTTTTACGGCATGGTGATGCCACCAAACCTGCTTTCGCTGCTTCTCTTCATTTGTCTCGGCGCGGCGGCATTTCGCACAATCGGTTTGATCAGCGCCGCGGTCGTAAATTCAACACAGGAAAGCAACATTCTTATTCAACCGATTTACATGGTGATGCTCTTTCTGAGCGGCGCCACGATACCGATCACCGTCTTTCCAGATTGGTTGCAGGTAGTGACGCAGTTTGTTCCCGCCACTTATTTGGTCACGGGTATCGCCGGAATTTTGCAGCATCACGAAACGCTTGCGCAAAATTGGCTACCGGTGATCGCGCTTCTGTTGACGACGGTCGTGGGCATTTTCATCGCGACAAAACTTTTCCGCTGGGAAAAGGAAGAGAAACTGCGCGCTTCCGCGAAACTCTGGGTCGTCGTCGTGTTACTCCCGTTTTTTCTGCTCGGCGGTTATCAGGCATGGAGCCGGCAGGATCTTGCGAAAGCGAAAATTCTCGAGCGCGATCGCGACCGCGGGCGCACGCGACTGATTCAGAATGCGCGCATCTTTGTCGGCAACGGAAAAGTCATCGAGTCGGGCGCGGTGCTAATTCGCGGTGGAAAAATCGCGGAAGTTTATGACGGCAGTTTTCCCGATGCAAAGTCGCTCAACGCGCAACCGATTGACGCTGCTGGAAAAACTGTCCTTCCCGGCTTGATCGACATGCACGTGCACCTGGGCGCGACCGGCGGTTTTTACGACGGCCAATCGAAACTCAGCCCGCTCCAATCCGCCGAGCGCGAACTTGCATCTTATCTTTACTGCGGTGTCACCGCTGTGCGCAGCCTGGGAGATGCGCTCGATATGATGCTGAAATTGCGCAAGCCGTTTGATAGCGGCGAAAAACTCGGCACCGAATTATTTTTTGCCGGTCCGCTGTTCACGACAGAAGGCGGTCACGGAACGGAATACGCAAAGTATTTGCCCGAGATGCAACGCGACGCCTTCCTCCCGCAATTCGTTCGCCTGCCGAAAACACAAGAGGAGGCGCGCAAGCAGGTGGATGAGCTCGCCGCCCAGCATGTCGATGTCATCAAGGGCGTTCTCGAAGCGGGCGTTCCTGCCTATCCGTTCAATCGCATGAATCTGGACATCCTGCGTGCAGTCGTGGATGAAGCGCATGCGAAACATCTTCCCGTCGCCATTCATACCGGTGACAGCAAGGATGTCGCCGATGCTGTCTCGTTAGGCACGGATTCGGTCGAACACGGTTCTTATCGCGATGAAATTTCTGACGCGACGATCGCCGAAATGAAAGCAAAGGGCATCGCTTTCGATCCGACACTCAGCGTGGCGGAAGCATTCACGGAGTTTGCCAAAGGCGACACGAGTCTACTCAAGCGCTCACTCGTGCAGCAAGCGACGCCCAAGGACCTTCTCGCCGGCACCGAAAAGGCTGCGACCTCGGACAAATACGCTGCGATGCGCGAAGGACTCAGCCATTATCCGATGTCGGTGGAGATGGGAGACAAAAATTTGCTCAAAGCCTGGCACGCCGGCGTGACGCTCGTGACTGGCTCGGACGCGGGAAATTTTCTCGTAATGCACGGACCGACAGTGCAACACGAGGTCGAGCTGTGGGTCGCGGCTGGAATTCCCACGAACGTTGCGTTGCAGGCGGCGACGTGGAATGCGGCCAAATTGTTGCGCGCGGATCAGCGCATCGGAACCATCGAGAAAGGCAAGGAAGCGAGTCTCATTGTCGTCGATGGAAATCCGTTGCAAGACATTCACGCGCTTTCGTCCATCTCGAATGTTTTCTTCAAAGGCGAACGCGTGATTCGCTCGGAATTGTTCGAGCAAAAGTAATTCTTCTGTAGCGGCGGTCTATGACCGTCGCATTATTCCAGTGTTGCGGCGTCGCTCAAAAAAAATGCGACGGTCATAGTCCGCCGCTACAAAGAGAAAATGGTTGCGCTTCCAATCGATCGCCTTTCTGAATTATGGCCGGAGAAATTGCGCGGCGCTCGCATCGGCGCGCTGTTGCATCCGGCTTCGGTTTCCGCAACCCTCGAGCACAGTTCGCGCATTCTCGCGCGTGAAGACGGAAAACTATTTCATCTCGCCGCCTTCTTCGGTCCGCAGCACGGCTTTCTCGGACAAACGCAGGACAACATGGTGGAATGGCAAAGCTATCTGCATCCACGGCTCAACATCCCCGTCTACAGCCTTTACGGCGAACAACGCGAACCCACGCCGGAAATGCTGCGCAATCTCGATGCGATCGTTGTTGATCTTCAGGATATCGGTGCGCGTTATTACACCTTTATCTGGACGCTCTATCTCGTCATGCAGGCGTGCCGGCGATCGGGCATCGCTGTCGTCGTGCTCGATCGGCCCAATCCAATCAATGGCCTAACGACTGAAGGTCCATTGCTCGATCCAGCTTTCGCGTCCTTTGTCGGTTTGCATCCCCTCCCGGTCCGGCACGGCCGCACCATCGGCGAGCTGGCGCGACAGTTCCGCGAAGAAGCCTTTCCCAATATCGTCCTCGAAGTTCTGCCAATGCGCGGCTGGGAGCGCGCAATGTGGTTCGACCAAACCGGACTGCAATGGGTAATGCCGTCGCCGAACATGCCGACGCTCGAAACAGCAACGGTCTATCCCGGAATGTGTTTACTGGAAGGGACGAATATTTCCGAAGGACGCGGCACAACGCGTCCGTTCGAAATTTTTGGAGCGCCATTCATCGATGCGGAAATTTTTTGCCATGAAATGAACAGCGCCAGGCTTTCAGGCATTTATTTTCGCGAAACTTATTTCCGACCCACTTTCCACAAATTTGCCGGCGAACTTTGTGCAGGTGCCCAACTGCACGTTACCGATCGCGATCAATTTCAGCCATTCGCCACTGGAATTGAAATCATACGTCGGCTGCGAAAGCTCTATCCGAATTTCTTTGCATGGAAGCAACCTCCTTACGAATACGAATACCGTCGTCTGCCGATCGAAATTTTGCTCGGCGGTCCTCTTGATTCATTTTTCGGATGAACAAGAATTCCGACCAAACGCGCTGTCATCCTGAGCGAAGCGAAGGACCTCGCAATCCACCTTGTACGGCCGTTGCGAGATCCCTCGCTGCGCTCGGGATGACATGCTAACGCACGACATGAGATTAGCTCTGGTCGTTCCCGTCCTCCTGGCGAACGGAATCATTTCGGCGTTCGCCGACATCCCGTGGAAAGAGGCGACGACGCGATTGAAACAAGAAAACGCGCGCCTGGCGAAACAAGGGGCCAGGAGCAAATGCTTCGTCATCTGCACTCTTTATTATACGCCGAAGGAATCGGGATTTACGGCTGCGGGCGGTTTTGACGTCCGCAGGGAAACGCGGCCCGGTTTGAGGGGGCGCAGGTATCCGCGGGATTTTCTTCTCGCCGTCAAGAAGGAGGGCATCGGTCGCATCAGTCAGTCGGTAAATGGCCATCACTACATCCGCTTTATAGGCTGGCCGATCCTACAGATTCGCCGATGGTCCCGTTGGTCGCGAAACCGAGCCGTTGATCGCGCGATTCTCGGCCGCCGTTCGTCGTGGACAAAAACATTTGCCTAACGGGCACGAAGTTAAGCTTTCCGATCGCACCGTGCAGAAAGTATTTCGCAGCAAGCATTTTCATATCATCGATACAGGTGGTGGATTGCGGCGATGGCAGATCGATCTCTATTGGGGAGAAGACGATCCGCTCGGGCCGGGCAAGCTAATGGCGCGCCCGCGTGGGACAACTTTCGAGTATGCATTTTCCGAGGCAGAGGTAGAACGTTGATCTGGCAAACAAATAGCAATGCTCGATTTACTCGTTAGGCTTTACGACCTTCCTGAAAGCCGGAAACCGACCGACGCCGATATTACAATCCGGCGTGCGTTTGCCGCCGAGAAAAAAATCGTGAGCGCGTTTGCGGCGAATCATTTCACGAATGGCTGGGCCTCTGAGTGTGAGATCGCTTTTGCGCGCGTGCCCATTGCATGTTTCATCGTCGTCGAACGCGAGACCATTGCCGGGTTTGCATGTTACGACGTAGCGGCGCGCGGTTTCTTCGGACCGATTGGTGTCGCCAAAGAGCAGCGAAACAACGGCCTTGGTTCGGTGCTGCTGCTCGCTGCCTTGCAAGATATGTTCGCGCAAGGCTACGCCTATGCCATTGTCGGGCGCGTGTCTGATGCGGAGTTCTATCGACGTAACGTCAGCGTTATCGAGATTCCGAATTCCGATCCGGGATTTTACCGCGGAATGTTGAAGTCACAGTAAAGCATGGTGTTTTTGCGCGTGTGTCATCCCGAGCGACGCGAGGGACCCCGCAATATCTGCTGGATGACACCAGTCAAAGTCGATTGTTCACGTCCCTCGCGTTGATTGAAATTATCCGCGGCTTCGGATCCACCGCATGAAGTCGCGAGGTCCCTCGCTTCGCTCGGGATGACACGTTTTTGTGCGAAACGGACATCGCCACATCGTCAATATGGACAAACCGGATTTTGTTCGCTCGAATCTTTCTGCGCAGTTACAAACTGTCGGTTTACTCGCGCCCCCTTTCGGCAAGACCGTTCGAGTTTCCTTAACCCAGCCAGGAAGCGGCGGTCTCCATGCCGCCGAAATCGCCAGAATACAAAGGGCGCTTTGCAAAGCGCCCCTCCTTGGTGGCCGCTCGCGCGAGCGAAGTATGAAATTCACATCCATCCATGCTATCTAAGCGATGCCCGCAGCTGCAAAAATTTCGCTGCAATCAACACGATGAAGAAGATCATCCTAACTTTGTTTCTGTTTTGTTTTTGCGGGGCTGCGTTCGCGTATGGCCCGGTCGGACATGAAATTGTCGGCGGCATCGCGGATCAACGACTCGCTAATACACCGACCGGTGCAAAAATCGCTGCTCTCATCGACGGGCTTACGCTCCAAAGAGCGGCGACGATGCCGGATGAAATCAAAAGCTGGGATCGCAACGGCGCGAGCGATCTGAATGCATATCCACATTACGCGCAGCACCGCATCGAAGAACAGTTGCGCGCGTTCTGGACGGCAAATCCGCCAACAGACGATCCGAATTCGACAGTTCCCTCACACCATTGGTTTCATTACACCGACGTGCCGGTGCTCAACGTTGTGAAGTATGCCGATGGCAAAACCGGGCGCACACAATGGGACATCGTACATATGATGCGCTACTGCGTGCAGGTTTTGAAAGGCGAAGTCTCCGAAGAAAATCCGCGCAAAATCACAAAACCAGTCGCGGTTATTTTGCTCGCGCATTATGTCGGTGATGTTCATCAGCCGCTTCATGTCGGCGCGGAATATTTCGATCCAACCGGAAAAAAAGTTGATCCAGATCGCGACAAATCGGGTCTCGAGGATCAAGGTGGCAATTCAATCATTCTCGAGCTTCCCGCGGGCAATGGTTACGCGGCGAAGAAGGGAAAGCTGCACGGATATTGGGATAACGATCCGGTGATCGCGCAGTTTCCATCGCTGCCGCGCGGTCTGAAAGGCAAAGAGCAAACGGAAGCGCTAAAAATTCCGAAACAGCAATTGATCGCGAAATTGGCGAAGGAAGAACCGAAAAACTGGCGCCCGCCTGCGAACGTGAAACCGGAAGATTTGGGGGAGACGTGGGCGAACGATATTTTGCCGGAAGCGCGCCAAGCCTACGAACGTTTGCGCTTCATCAACGTTCATCGCAAGCCGGAATTGAACAGCAACGTTGCCGAAGGCACAGCCATGGAACAACCAATGCCCGACCACGTTTCGTATCGTGATTGGTCCACGCATGTCGTGCACGATGACCTGCACAAAGCCGGTTGGCGTCTTGCTTATCTGCTCGAGAAGACTTTGGCCGATTCGAGCACAGCGGCATCGCCTTCGCAGACTCCGAGCACAGTGGCATCGGTGACTCCGATTGCCAGCCCTTCACCCACCGCAACGCTCACACCGAAACCCGTTACGCCTGTTCCGTCAGTGATCAATGATCCTGTCTACGGCGAGTATCCGGTAAAATACAAAGATATCGTCATGGATTGGCTTTACACCCACCTGCACGATCCGCTGTCGGCAAAGATCGAATGGCAAAGTGAGCCAAAGCGCGCGGACCTCCCCGATGCGCGCGGACGAAAGATTTACGGTTGGCTTGTGCTATTCAGCGTCCAGGCACGAAACCGATTTGGCGGCTACACCGGGAAACAGACGCACGGCATTCTCATTCGAAACGGTGTCGTGGCACAAGCCACCGGTTTCATTTACGAGAAGCGCTGAATTAACTTCGTTTCTTTACCGTCTTCGCGCATTCGGCTTTTAGCTGCGCGTATTGGTCGGCTGAAAGAATTCTTTTCGCGCCCTTCAGAAATTTGGCGCGGGTTTTCTCCGTGCAACCATCTTTCATGCACCGGTCCTGTAACGCAGTCAGCTTTGTCTTCTGCTCCGCGCTCAGATTTAACTTCGCGTAATCGGCGCACATCGTCTCCTTCGCGGCCTTGCCACCCGCACAACAGGCGGCCTCCTTCGCTTGCAGCGAAATGGTCGTCAAAGCGATTGCTGTGATTAACGTCAAACCGGCAACTCGTAATTTCATAGGTCGCAATGACTCATGCCGCGCTCATGCCGTCAATCTGTCGCGTGTCGGCCGCCGTCAACGCAGCGTGGCGAGTTAAATATCTGTCATCCCGAGCGGATGCGAGGGACCTCACGATTATCAGGAGCGCACTCTAATTCGCGAGGTCCCTCGCTTCGCTCGGGATGACGGCGGGAAGTTAACGGGCTGTGAAGGTGAGCTTCTTCTCTTTCGCATCCACGCGGATGTTCTGGCCTTCGCGGAATTTGCCTTCAAGGATCTGCATGCTCAGCGGATCGAGAATCTCCTTTTGGATTGCGCGCTTGAGTGGACGCGCGCCGTAAACCGGATCGTAACCTTCGCGTGCAATCAACGCTTTCGCCGCATCACTTAACTGCAAAGTGATTTTTTGCTGTTCCAAACGTCTCGTTAGGCGATTGAGCTGGATCTCGACGATCTTCTTCAGGTCTTCCTCGCTCAATCGATCGAAGATAATGATTTCGTCGACACGATTGAGAAATTCCGGACGGAAATGCTGCCGCAACGCGTCCATCACCAGCCGCTCGCGTCCCTCGCTCGATTCTTCCTCGGTGATGTATTGCGAGCCGATGTTCGACGTCATGATGATAACGGTGTTTTTGAAATCGACCGTTCTCCCCTGTCCGTCGGTGATGCGGCCATCGTCGAGCACCTGGAGCAAAACGTTGAACACATCCTGATGCGCTTTTTCGATTTCATCGAAGAGCACGACGGAATACGGCTTCCGGCGCACGGCTTCGCTCAATTGCCCGCCCTCTTCGTAACCGACATATCCGGGCGGCGCGCCGATCAAACGCGCGACCGTGTGCTTCTCCATGTATTCGCTCATGTCGATGCGAATCATGTTGTGCTCGTCGTCGAACAAAAATTCCGCGAGCGCGCGGGACAATTCCGTTTTACCCACGCCGGTCGGTCCGAGAAAAATGAAGGAACCGATCGGGCGATTCTCGTCCTGCAAACCGGCGCGCGCACGTCGCACCGCGTTCGAGACCGCTTTGATCGCCTTTTCCTGATCGACCACGCGCTGATGCAAGTGCTCTTCCAAGTGAAGCAATTTTTCGCGCTCGCCTTCCTGCAAACGCGAGACAGGAATTCCGGTCCAACTCGAGACAACTTCCGCAATATCTTCCTCGGTTACTTCTTCGCGCAGCAGTTGATTCTTTCCCTCGGTCTCTTTCGCTGCGATCTCCGTCAGTTTTCGCTCGAGCTCGGGAATCTGTCCGTATTGGATCTCGCTAGCCTTCCCCAAATCGCCGCGACGCTGCGCTCGTTCCAGTTCCGTGCGCGCCGCATCGAGCTGCTCTTTCCATTTGCGCTGCTCGTCGAGCACCGCCTTTTCCTTTTGCCATTCCGCCTTCAGTGCCGTCGATTTTTCCTTCAGCTCGGCCAATTCCTTCTCCAACTTTTTCAGCCGCTCCTTGCTCGCCGGATCTTTTTCTTTCTTTAACGCCTGGCGTTCCATCTCACGCTGCATGATTTCGCGTTCGATCACGTCGATTTCTGTCGGCATCGATTCGATCTCGATCTTCAAACGCGACGCGGCTTCATCCACAAGATCGACCGCCTTATCCGGAAGAAATCGATCGCTGATATAGCGATGCGACAGAACAGCAGCCGCGACCAAAGCTGCGTCCTGAATGCGCACGCCGTGATGCACTTCGTAGCGCTCCTTTAATCCGCGCAGAATCGCGATCGTATCTTCGACGCTCGGTTCGTCCACCATCACTGGTTGGAAACGCCGCTCCAGCGCCGCGTCTTTCTCGATGTATTTGCGATACTCATCGAGCGTTGTCGCGCCGATCGTGCGCAGTTCGCCGCGTGCCAGTTGCGGTTTCAACATATTCGACGCATCGACCGCACCTTCGCTCGCACCCGCTCCGACAATCGTGTGCAGCTCATCGATGAACAAAATGATCTCGCCCTGCGAATCGGTGACTTCTTTCAGAAACGCTTTTAGTCGATCTTCGAATTCGCCACGATACTTAGCGCCCGCGATCATCGATCCGATATCCATTGCGATGATCCGCTTGCGTTTGAGCGACTCCGGCACGTCGCCGGAAATGATTCTTCGCGCCAAACCTTCGACGATCGCTGTCTTGCCGACACCCGGATCGCCGATCAAGACCGGATTGTTTTTTGTGCGGCGCGACAACACCTGCATGATGCGCCTGATTTCATTATCGCGTCCAATGACCGGATCGATTTTTCCCCGGCGCGCCATCTCCGTCAGATCGCGCCCATACTTCTCCAATGTCTGATATTTTCCCTCGGGGTTTTGATCGGTCACGCGCTGAGAACCTCGCACCTGTTGCAACGCCTGCATCAGTTTGTCGCGCACCACTCCCGCATCTTTCAACGCCTTCGCTGCGCCATTTTTTTCTCCAGCGAGCGCGAGCAAATAGTGCTCGGAGCTGGTGAATTCGTCCTTCAACTTCGACATCTCGCGCTCCGCGTCTTCGAGGGTGGCGCGCAGCTCATTACTCAATCGCACTTCGTAACCCGCGCCCTGCACCTTCGGCCGGCGGTTTAATTCTTCGCGCAATCGCGTCTGCAATTCGCCAACCGGGACACCCATCTTCTCTAATAATGGCCGCGTCACGCCATCCGTCTGATCGAGCAACGCGAGCAGGAAATGCTCGTTCGTTATTTCCGGCTGATTGAAATCAGAAGCGAGACTCTGGGCCGCCTGCAGCGCTTCCTGCATCTTCTGCGTATATCGGTCGGGTCGCATACTTCAAAATAGAAAGCACGAGCACGTTGACAAATAGTCATGAAGCACCGCCGACATTGCCCGGCGGTCATTCCGAGCGGATGCGAGGGACCTCACAAATTTGATTGCGTGATGTAATTCGCGAGGTCCTTCGCTACGCTCCGGATGACCTGAAAAGTTATCTTTCATCGCAAGCTGGACGACAGCCGATTTTCGTTGCAACCTCTGCGCGATGGCGAAAGACACACCGAAAGCGATCGCGGTCATTTTGGGCGCGCTTCTTTTCCTCGCGATGCTGCTCGTGATCGCAAATCATTTCCGGCCCCATTAGCAAAATTGCGTTCGGTTCGTTGCGGTGAGCCGCGCTCCCGCGTATGAGTTCCTCCCATGAAATCGGGGGAACGAACATTTCTTCGCCGCGCGCTCGTCTTGCTCGCGAAGGGACCGTTCCGCCGTTACATCATCGGCTCGGCCATTTCCGATACCGGCACGTGGATGCAGGTGATGGCGCAAGCCTGGGTCGTAAGTTCGCTCACCAACAAGGCACTCGTGCTCGGCATGGTGAACTTCGCCGCCGGCATTCCGACTCTCGCGCTCACGATGATCGGAGGATCGGCGGCCGATCGGCACGACAAGCGCAAGATTTTAGTCGTCACCCAGATCGTGCAGATTTGTTGCGCACTCACGCTCGGCTTTCTCGTCATGACCGGGAGAATTCACATCTGGCATGTGATCGTGCTCGCGTCTGTGCTCGGTTGTTGCATCGCATTCGAAATGCCGGCGCTCTCCGCGCTCGTGCCGGAGCTGGTGAAACACGAAGAAATCGCCACGGCAATCGCGCTCGATCGCTCGGTTTTTCACGGATCGCGATTAGTCGGTCCGTCGCTCGCAGGTTTGTTCGTCGGATGGTGGGGCGCAGCTTCGGCTTTCTTTTGCAACGCCGCCTCATTCCTCGCTCTCATTATCGCGATGATTTCGCTGCCCGCGCGCACCGTCGGAACTGCGGAGGAAGAAGAACAGCGGCGCAGCGGATTTAAGGAAGGATTTCTTTACGTCCGCTCCGATCGGACCATCCTCTCGATGATCGCGCTCATCGCGCTGACTACGGTCTTTGTGTATCCGGTCATCTCAGTGATGCTGCCGCTTTATGTGCGGAACATTCTTCATCTCGGACCGGATCGGCTCGGATTACTCATGGGGACTTCGGCGGTGGGATCTTTGACCGGCGCGCTCGGATTGCTCAGTGTAGCCCGCCATCTTCGATTAAAATTTATGACCGGAGCTGCGGTACTCGTCTCCGTCGCGCTTTTTTTTATGTCCCGCTCAAGCAGCTTCTTACTGACCGCTGCCTGCATGGGCACACTCGCCGTCGGACTTTCGCTCAACTTCGGTCTCGCCGGAACGATCGTGCAGGAACGCGCGCCGGGTCCATTGCGCGGGCGCATCTCGGCGATTTTCGGTCTCAGTTTTTTCGGTCTCATGCCGATTGCAGGTCTGATGATGCCGAGTGTCTCCGACTGGATTGGAATGCGCTCGGCACTGTTCGTCTCGGCGGTTTGCTTCTGCGCCGGCACTATTTTTGTGCTGACGATGTGCGGCCGCACAATCTGTGAAAACCCGAAGACACCGGCGTCCGAACCCGAACCGGAGGTCGCGCCAGTCTTGTGAGGAGTCGTTAGGCGCGCATGATTTCCTTTTCCGCCTACTTGGTCATCCCGAGCGCACGCGAGGGACCTCGCGAACTCAGGATAGAACCTCTTTTTTGTTTCGGGCGCGAACGATCAAATGCGAGGTCCTTCGCTTCGCTCAGGATGACAACTGGCCACGCGTATCCTTTACTCGTTAGGCTATGATCGCGTTTTCCACTTGTTGGAATTCCGGCCGTCACACGGACGGCGAAACGATGCTTCGCGAAATTAAAACGCTGGGCTTCGACCTGATCGAGCTTGGCCATGGCATTCGCATTTCGCTCATGCCCGGAATTCAAAAAATGTACGATGCCGGCGCAGTTCGTTTCAGCAGTCTCCATAATTTTTGTCCGCTGCCGGTCGAAGTCATGGGAGCGTCGCCCGATTGCTATCAATTCTCCGCGCCTTACCTAAAGGAACGCGAGCGCGCGGTGAAACAAACATTTCAGACAATCGATTTCGCGCAGCGTCTCGGCGCGCCCTTTGTCGTGCTTCATCTCGGCGAGGTAAGTATGAATCCCATCACGGATGAGCTGATCGCGCTGGCGAAAAGTGGCAGGTTACTTTCACGTGAATACGTGCGCAAAAAATTGAAAGCGGTGCAGAAACGCGAAACAGCCGCGCCCACATATCTTGCGCGGGTGAAGGATTGCTTGAAACGCGTGGCGGATTACGCCGGCGAGAAAAACATTCGGCTCGGCGTGGAAGGCCGGCGCGGTTACGAAGAGATTCCGAGCGAACGCGAACTTCCCGCGCTACTCGACGAACTCAATTCGCCTGCGCTCGGGTACTGGCACGACATGGGCCACATTCAGATCAAGGAAAATCTCGGCTTTCTCAATCACGAAGAATGGCTGCGTGCGATTGGTCCGCGCGCGATCGGTTGTCACATGCAGGATTGCATCTGGCCTGCGCAGGATCACCAGCCACCCTTCGCCGGAGATGTCGACTTGGACACACTTGTGCCGCTGCTTCCCAAAGATTGTCTCTACGTTTGGGAATTGAGTCCGCGCAAAACGGCGGATAAAATCCGTGAGTCCGTAGCCATCTGGAAAGAACATTTTGGCGAGTGAAAAAAGTATTACTCGCCATCTTCCAGATAGCCGTCACCGTCGCGGTTTTGATCTGGGTTTTCCACGATCCGCGAAAACGGGAGAGCATGCGGGTCGCGCTTCACACCGCACAATACGGATGGATTATCGTGGCGATACTCGCCTATGTTCTGGTTGAATTCGCAGCGGCCGTGCGCTGGCACATTCTGCTCAAGGTGCAGAAGATTAAACTGAGCATTCCACGAGTTTCCGGACTGTTTTTGATCGGAATGTTCTACAACCAATTTCTCCCGGGCGGCACCGGCGGCGATATCATGAAGAGCTATTTGCTGCTCAAGGAAACGCCGGGAAAAGCGACGGGGGCATTGCTAGCCGTCGTATTCGATCGGCTCGTCGGCCTCGTGGCGCTCATTTGCATCACGGGCACTTTGGTCGCGTTGCGTTATCGCTGGCTCACGCAATTTCCACAAACGCGAAATCTCGTCTGGGTTTTGCTCGCGGTTCTCGCCAGTGCCGTTCTCATGTTGCTCACTTCATTTGTCGTGAGCGGATTAAATCTCGCGCATAAACTGCCGCAACGATTTCCCGGCCGCGAAAAGCTAATCGAACTCTCTGCCGCCTATCATCTTTACGCGCATCATTGGCGGGCCACCCTGGCGGCATTCGGATGCTCGCTCATCGCGCATCTCTCCACCTTCGCGACGTTTCTCTTCGTTGCCTACGCGTTCCGCGCGAAAGTGGCGGTCATCGATTTTTTTGCGATCATGCCGATCGAACGCACCATCTCCTCCATCCCGATCAGCTTCGCGGGAGTCGGACTTCGCGAAAAGATTTTCCAGGTGATGCTCCACGGCCTTTGCGGTGTCCCGGAAGCCGTCGCGATCCTGATCGGCTCAATGAGTTTTCTCGTTATGCTAACTGCGTGCGCGCCCGGCGGGATCGTTTACTTCTTCTACAAACCGAGCGGCCAGACCCGGCACGTGAAGCTCCGCGAGATGAAAGAGGAAGTCGCGGCTCTGGAGCATGAGATCAGCGACACGGAATAAAAAGGCGGGAAGGATCTCAGTGTCCCGATCCTTGCGCGCAAAATCACAATCGTCCCCGCGCCAGGGCCGCTCCCGACATTCTGCCGCGGCCGTTCGTCGCTGCGACGTTCGCCATGACTGTCGATGGCAAAATCACGACCCGAACTTTTTCGCCCGTTGACTTTACCTCTCGCGAAGACAAAGCGCACCTGCTCCGCCATCGCTCGTTAGGCGACGCTGTTCTTATCGGTCACAGCACCTTGCGGCGTGACAACGTCCGGCTCGGTTTGCCGGGCACCGAGTTGAAAGAACAGCGGCTCGCCCGCGGCCAGTCGCCGTATCCGATACGCGTGATTGTTTCAAACGAAGGCCGGATCGATCCCGGTTTAAAAATTTTCCAGTCCGAGATTTCGCCGATCCTCATCTTTTCCACGACGCGGATGCCGCGGAAGTTTCAAGATGCGCTGAGCAAAAAAGCTACGCTGCATTTGAGCGAGTCGCGCGGCGTCGATCTCGCCGGGATGCTTCGACAACTGCGTCGCGATTACAAAGTGCGTTTTGTCGCGTGCGAAGGTGGCGCCGAACTTTTCCGCTCGCTTCTCGAACGCGATCTCGTCGATCAACTGAATCTGACAATCGCGCCGGTAATGTTTGGGGGTGCAGGAGCTCCAACGCTTACGGGCTTAAGCAAAGAATTTCTTCCTGCCAGCGTCCAATGTTCGTTAAAAGAAATGCGAACTGTCGGGGATGAATGCTTTCTAACCTACCGAATCAAACGCCGGCGCTAACTCGAGTTTCGTACGAACGAGACTACTTTTGACGAACGTAAGGACGCAGCCCAAGTTGCCGTCTCTCAACTCCAAATGGTCATGCTGTATGAATAAGATACTCGATCAAAATTCGATCAACGATTTTAAGGCAAACCTGCGGGGCGGTGTGATCGAACCGCAAGATCCAGCCTATGACGACGCCCGCAAAGTTTACAACGCGATGATTGATAAGAAGCCGCGCTTGATCGCGCGTTGCGTGGATGTGGCAGATGTAATCCGGTCGGTGAATTTCGCGAGAAATCATGATCTGCTTCTCTCCATCCGAAGTGGCGGACATAACGCGGGCGGGTTGGGGATTTGCGATGATGGCTTGGTGATTGACCTCGCGCCGATGAAGTACACGCAAGTGGATCCTGTGGCCCTCACGATCACAGTGGGCGCAGGATGCACCTGGGGCGATGTCGATCACGCCACCCATGTCTTCGGATTGGCGACACCGAGCGGAGTTATTTCCACGACTGGCGTAGGTGGATTAACTTTGGGCGGCGGCGTCGGCCATCTCACTCGTAAATGCGGCCTGACGATTGATAACCTTCTCTCCGCCGACGTCGTCCTGGCCGATGGGAAATTTGTTCACGCAAGTGCAAAGGAGAACCCTGATTTGTTCTGGGCCATTCGCGGAGGAGGCGGAAACTTCGGTGTTGTAACTTCGTTTACCTTCAAGCTCCACCGCGTCGACACGATCTACGGCGGTCCCATGCTCTACGAGTTAAGCGAAACCGCAGAGGTGATGAAATGGTATCGCGATCTGATTAAGACGACTCGCGACGATGATCTCAGTGGCTTTTTTGCTTTTCTCACGGTGCCGCCTGGACCTCCATTCCCCGAGCACCTTCATTTGAAAAAGATGTGCGGCATCGTGTGGGCATATGCAGGGCCGCTCGCGAAAGCCGAGGAAACATTCAAACCGATTCGCGCGTTCAAGAAACCGGCGCTCGACCTCGTCGGTCCGCTGCCGCAACCAGCTTTGCAAAGCATGTTCGATGCGCTGTATCCACCGGGTTTGCAGTGGTACTGGCGCGCTGATTTCGTGAACGAGTTGAGCGACGCCGCGATTGAGGAGCACATCCGGTTTGGCAAAACTCTTCCTTCCGTGCAATCCACTATGCACATGTATCCGATCAACGGCGCCGCTTCGCGCGTGGGCAAAACCGAAACGGCGTGGAATTATCGTGAGGCCACCTGGGCGCAAGTAATGGTGGGCGTCGATCCTGATCCTGCGAACAACGAAAAGATTATTTCGTGGACGAAAGAGTATTACGACGCGGTGCATCCCTATTCCGCCGGCGGAGCCTACGTCAACTTCATGATGGATGAGGGAGAAGAGCGCGTGAAAGCAACCTATGGCGACAACTACGATCGCCTGGTTGCGATCAAGAATAAGTACGATTCTGCCAATCTCTTTCGCGTGAATCAAAACATCAGACCCACTAAATAGGAGCAGTGGCGTCGATGAACGCGGACGAACTGAAATCCTTGCAGGCGCCCATCAAGGAGAAATATCGAGAGCGTCCCGATACGGCATTAGTAACATTGCGAGCGGAGGGACGCGTCGGTGACGGGATCACCTGCAAACTGGAAACGGGACGCGCGCTCGTCGAAGCAGGGCTCCACCGTGCGACCGGCGGCGACGGGCTAAGTGCGTGCTCGGGCGATATGTTGCTGGAGGCCTTGGTGGCTTGCGCAGGCGTTACCTTGCGCGCTGTGGCTACGGCCCTCGGCGTTCAACTGCGAGACGCAACAGTCCGCGCCGAGGGCGATCTCGATTTTCGCGGCACGCTCGGAGTATCCAAGGATGTTCCCGTCGGTTTCCGTGATATCCGATTGCAGTTCGACTTGGAAACAGATGCCAGCGAAGAGCAATTGACGACGCTTCTTCGTCTGACTGAACGTTATTGCGTCGTCTATCAAACGCTCCGTCAGCCCACCGCGATCCACGTTACGCATCGTGTTACGTCATCGTAAACTCGGTCCCGTTTCTGAGCCTGGCTGAGCTTGCGCAGGCGGCCGCACATCGTACTATTGGAGCCGCAGATATGCCGCTCTACATGGATATCCACAAACTTGCGGCAGGGACGACTCCCGAAGATGTCGCCAAGGCGCATGCCGCCGATGTCGAGACGCAAAAAAAATATGGCGTCGAATACCACAAATATTGGTTGAACGAGAGTGCCGGTAAGGTTTTCTGCATCTGCAACGCGCCAAATAGTGAAGCCGCGGTCCGCGTGCATCAGGAAGCGCACGGCCTTCTCGCCGAAAATATCATCGAGGTAGAATCGGCGATCGCGGAGGCATTTCTCGGCGGCGGTGAAATAAGTCCAATGGGCGCAGCTTTAGTTCCTGGGGGCACATCCAGCGCGCGCGATCCTGGAATTCGAACCATTCTCTTTACCGACATCGTTGATTCGACTGCGCTAACTCAATCGATCGGCGATGAAGCGGCTATGATGATCCTTGATCTGCACGATACCATTGTCCGAGACGCGTTGGCCGCTTTCGGCGGTCGCGAAGTCAAGCACACGGGAGACGGAATCATGGCGTCGTTCTTGTCCAGCGCGGCCGCGGTGAGATGCGCAAGCCAGATCCAGCGCGAGCTGGCAAAACAGCGGGAAAAGGCAGAGCAACGCGATGGGGCTGTCAAAGTTCGCATCGGTGTCGCCGCGGGAGAACCAGTCGAGCATCATGAAGATCTGTTCGGTGGCACCGTTCAATTAGCGGCCCGGCTCTGCGCCTACGCCTTGCCAGAACAAATCCTGGTGTCGAACGCGATTGCAGATTTGTGCATCGGGAAGAAACTCTCGTTTCAAGACCTTGGAGAACTTTCGCTCAAAGGCTTCGATAGTCCGGTTCGAGCCCACGCTGTCGCATGGGACGCCGAAGCGTAAGGAATCGCGTTCTGGAAACAGCGTGGACGGGCGCGATCTTCCGCTAATTCTGTGTGGCGCTGCCAGCCACCTTGCCGTGTCGCGGTCGCCTAACGAGTTCTCCGCCGCAATTTGGACACACATTTTGCATGTGCCCGGTGCACTCCGGACAAAAAGTGCATTCGTAAACGCAAATAAAAGCAGCCGAATCTTTCGCGAGCTGTTTCCCGCACTTTTCGCAGCGGTCTTTCATTTCTAACGCCATTTCGATTTGTCCTCCCAGTGTGACAGCTTATCGTGCGACGCCCTTAACCGCCACCGCCTCTCTTCATGCACACCGGCAATTCCGTCATTATCCAGGCGCCGCGCGAAACAATCTTCGAGACGGCCGCAAACCTCGAGCTTTGGCCGAAAATTTTACCGCATTATCGATACATTAATTATCTCGAACGAAGCGTAAATAGAAACGTAGTTGTCATGGCTGCAACGCGTTCCGGAATTCCGATTTCATGGACGTCCGAGCAAATTATCGACCGCGAGCGGTTCGAGGTCCGTTTCCATCATCTCAAAGCGTGGACGAAAGGAATGCGCGTGATTTGGACGTTCAAACCGATTTCAAACAGCGTGTTGGTCGAGATTTTGCACGATTTAGATTTTCGAATTCGCGCACTCGCACCCATCGCGGAGCCGATTATCGGTAATTTTTTCATCAGTAACATCGCGAATAAGACATTGCATTGCATGAAGGCTTATTTGGAATCGCAGGGTAGAATGGTCGCGGCCCAATGAGCAAACGACGCGCTGTCATCACCGGAATTGGTCCCATCACAGCCGTTGGTCGCGGTCGCGAGAATTTCTGGCGCGGAATTCGAGCGGAGAAAAGTGGAATCGTCGGCATTTCGTTTTTTGATACCAGCGCCTTCAATGCACATTGCGGAGCCGAAATCCGCGATTGGGTTCCGGAAGATTTTTTCCCGCCGCATCGGCTAAAGCGACTCGATCGCTACGCGCAGTTTGCCGTCGCTTCTGCGAAGCTCGCGCTCGATGACGCCGGGATCGAATATTCGCGCGAGCAACCGCAACCTCGCATCGGCGTTAGTTTCGGAACCGCACTCGGCGGCGTATCCAACGCTGAAGATCAACACGCGCATTTCCTGAAAAAAGGAACGCGCGGCGTGAATCAAACTCTCGCGCTGCAAGTTTTCGGTGGATCCGCGCACACCAATATCGCGATTGAATTCGGCTTCCGCGGCGTCGGAACAACAAACTCGAACAGTTGCGCCAGCGGCACCGTTGCCGTGGGTGAAGCGCTGCGTTATATCCGCGACGATTTCGCGGACGTTATCATCGCCGGCGGCGCAGAATCGCCACTGGCTCCGCTTTCGTTCGGCGCATTCGCAATTATTAAGACGATGAGTCAGTGGCGAGGCGATCCCGCGTTGGCCTGCCGGCCATTCGATAAATTGCGCGACGGCTTTGTCATGGGCGAAGGAGCCGCCACGCTGATCGTTGAGGAACTCGAACACGCGAAAAAGCGTGGCGCTCACATTTACGCGGAGCTGCTCGGCTACAGTCTCAACAATGACGCCTATCACATGACTTCGCCGCTGCCTTCGGGCGATTCATGCATTCGCGCGATGCGCCGCGCGCTTGCCGACGCCGAACTCACCGCGGACCAAATCGACTATGTCAACGCTCACGGCAGCTCGACGCAGTTAGGCGACAGCACCGAGATAATGGCGATCAAGCAAGTGTTCGGCGATCACATGCGTAAAATTCCGGTAAGCGGAACGAAGGGCTATACCGGTCATCCGCTCGGCGCGACTGGTGCGATGGAGGCGGCGATCTGCACGCTCGCGCTCGAAGAACAGTGGATTCCGCCGACATTGAGCTACGCAAATTCCGATCCCGCTTGCGATCTCGACGTCGTTCCGAATCACGGCCGCGACGCCAAATTGAATTACGTCCTGAGCAATTCCTTTGGTTTCGGCGGAATCAACGCCTGCATTGTTCTGGGACGCGTGAAATGACTTTGTGGTCATCCCGAGCGAATGCGAGGGACCTCACGAACCATAAAACGTGCGATGATTCGTGGGCTCCCTCGCATTCGCTCGGGATGACAAACGTTATTGTAGAACGGCGCTTTTAGTCGTTAGGGCCTAACAAATCCGGCCGATTTTCCTGCGTCCGCCGCAGCGCCTCTTTCTTCCGCCACGCTGCGATCTCCGCATGATTTCCTGACAGCAAAACATCCGGAACTTTCCAACCCCTAAATTCAGCCGGTCTCGTGTATTGAGGTCCTTCTAACAATCCCGAACTGAAACTGTCGTCGCTCGCCGACAGTTCGTGCCCAAGCACACCGGGTAGCAATCGCACAACTGCATCGACAAAGATCACCGCCGCAATTGCGCCATTGGTCAGCACGTAATCGCCCAGAGAAATCTCTTCATCGACCAAGTGCTCCACCACGCGATGATCGATTCCTTCATAATGCCCGCAAATGATGATGAGGTGTTCACACAGCGAAAATTCGCGCGCAACATTTTGCGTGAACGGACGGCCCGCCGGCGACATCAAAACCACCTTCGGTCTCTGCAACTGAGCGTCGGACGTTGGACGTTGAACGTTGGACGTTTTCCCCACTTTTTGACAAAGTTCCTCCACCGCCGCAAAAATCGGCTCAGCTTTCATTACCATCCCCTGCCCTCCCCCAAACGGCGCGTCATCGACGACGTGATGTTTATCCGTTGTCCAGCCGCGCAGATCGTGAATGTGCAGATCGAGCGCGCCGCTATCCTGCGCGCGTTTCATCATGCTCTCGCGCAACGGCGCCCGGCAGATCTCGGGAAAAAGCGTGATGATGTCGACGCGCATAAAAAGTGGCGCAAGCTTCCAGCTCGCGGTTCCAAACCAAAAGCAAGCTGGAAGCTTGCTCTACTCTACAATTTCGAGCGTGGCCTTTTGACCGTGACGCGCCGCCGAACTCGCCAGCAACGCGCGGATGGCCTGAATCGTCTGTCCGTTCCGGCCGATGACGCGACCGACATCCGTTTGTCGCATTTGCAGCCGGAAAATCGTCAACTTCCCCGATGGAATTTCCGATAACATTACTTCGTCGGGAAACTCAACCAGTTGCCGAACGATGAATTCGAGAAATTCCTTCATCGCGATCGCGATTACTCGTTAGGGATTGCAGCTGCGGCCGTTTCCGTTGTAGCTGCCGCCGTCTCCGGCGGTAGTGCCGATTGCGCGCCAGCTTCAGCAACACTGGTCTCAGCCGGACGCTTCTTGTTTTTCTTGATCAAACTTTTGACCGTGTCCGATGCTTGCGCGCCGCGCGCGATCCAGTATTCCGCGCGATCCAATTTCAAAGTGCTGTTGTCGCCCGGCTTCTTCGGATCGTAGGTGCCGATGATCTCGATAAATTTTCCATCGCGCGGGCTGCGACTGTCTGCCACCACCACTTTATAATACGGGCGGTTCTTCGCGCCTTCTCTGCGTAATCTGATTGAAACTGCCATAGTTAGTTTTTCATTCGCGCCATCTGCGCCATCATTCTCTTCATTTTGCCCGTGCTCTTCATCATCTTTCGCATCTGATTGAAGCGCTGAAGCAAATCATTCACCTGCGTGACGGTGCTGCCGCTGCCGCGCGCGATGCGCTGACGACGCCGTGCATTTAGAATGTCGGGTCGCGCGCGCTCTTCGTTAGTCATCGAAAGCACGATGGCTTCCGTGCGCTTAAGCTGCTTCTCGTCAACGGAGAGGCCGGGCATGTTACTCATTCCCGGCAGCATGCCAAGTATATTCTCGAGCGGCCCGAGCTTTCGCATCATCTTGAACTGGGCGAGGAAATCGTTGAAGTCGAAAGAGGCGGTGCGC
The DNA here is from genome assembly GCA_963824795.1 of uncultured Verrucomicrobiae bacterium. Lineage (GTDB taxonomy): Bacteria > Verrucomicrobiota > Verrucomicrobiia > Chthoniobacterales > UBA10450 > JBBQFI01. Next base: position 84,662 of record CAWGQU010000041.1, read on the forward strand.
AGTTTCTTCTCCAGGCGCGCTGCTTCTTCCTCATCGATTGCTTCGGCGGCCTTTTCGACGAAGCCAACAATGTCACCCATGCCGAGGATGCGTCCCGCCAGACGATCCGGCACGAATGGCTCGAATTGATCGAGCTTTTCGCCCACGCCTGCAAACTTGATCGGACGTTGCGTGACTTCCCGCATGGAGAGCGCCGCGCCGCCTCGCGCATCGCCATCGAGTTTGGTCAAAACGATTCCGGTGATTTGCAGCGCATCGTTGAAATGCGTGGCCACGCTCACTGCCTGCTGGCCCGTCGCTGCGTCGGCCACGAGCAAGACTTCCTGTGGCTGAAGAAATTCCTTTAGCTGTTTGATCTCTTCGATCAAGACCGCGTCGATTTCCTGCCGACCAGCCGTGTCGAAAATCTGGACGTTACCGTTTTGTTGTTGCGCCCACTCGATGCTCGCCGCGGCGGCGCGCCGCACATCTTTCTCGTTAGGCTGCGGCGTGTACACCGGCACATCAACCTGTCGTCCAAGTGTGGCGAGCTGTTCGATCGCCGCAGGTCGCTGCAAATCGCAAGCAATGAGCAACGGCGTTCGTCCCTGCTTCTTCAAATAGTTCGCCAGCTTCGCGGAAGAGGTTGTCTTGCCAGCACCGTTCAAACCCACCATCAAAATACGCGCAGGCTTGTCGAGATTGAGCGGAGCCGCATTGCCGCCGAGAAGCACGGTCAGTTCGTCGTGGAAGATCTTCACGATCTGCTGGCCCGGTGTAACACTGCGCAGCACTTCTTCGCCGAGCGCTTTTTCCTTCACGCTGGCGATGAATTTTTTCGCCACTTGAAAATCGACGTCAGCTTCGAGCAGGGCGAGCCGGACCTGGCGCATGGCGTCGTTGACATTCGTCTCGCTGATCGTGCCGTGACCGCGCAGATCTTTAAAGATGTCCTGTAACTTATCGCCCAGTTGCGAAAACATAAATTAGCCTAACGAATGAAGAATCTGGAGGAGCGCACGCGCCCTCGCGATCGCAAACTTTTTGAGATAGAAGAATGTTTTCGGCGAGGCGCCGAAAACTGCACGCGGGGGCGCGTGCGCTCCCCAGAATCAGCGATCACGGCTTTTTCGGTGCAGCTGCGGGCGGGGGCGAATCGACCGCTTTCGCCCCAGCTTCATCAATAATAAAACTCCAATGCGTCGAAACTTTCCGTCCGCCGGATTTCGCTTCGATGATCACGGTGCCCGCTTTACCCTGCAATTTCTGCCGGATCTGATACGAAATGTTTTTCGTCTTCGGATCGTAATCCGCGTTCACCAGCCCCAACCCGCTGACGCGCATCTGCACGGTACCCTGATCGATCGGACCAAAGCCGGCCAGGTTCGCCTTAATCATCGGCGTGGTGGTGTCGATGGTCGCGCCGTCCGGGGGCTGAACCCCGAGCGTGACGGCACTCACTTCGGCAACCGGCACACTTCCACCGGAAGTCTCGCCACCGAAGTTGATCGCTTCGGCGAAAACCTTCGGCTTGTTCCCTTCGATCATGTAACGGCCTAACGAGTCCATCGGCGAACCGTAGGTAAGCTTCTGCCCATACACCGTGAACACGGCCTCGTATCCCGCTTTGACAATGAAGTCCTGCACATGCGCGTTGTGATACCCGTAGGGATAAGCAAAGCAATTCACCCTGATGCCCAGCTTCTGTTCGAGTGTTTCCTTCGAACCGATTACTTCGTTGCGCAGCCATTCATCATATTCCTGCGGATTCAATTTCTTGTGCGCCACCTTGTCGTAAGGCTTGCGCAAATCCTGGTGCGTGGCCGAGTGCGCCTCGATATCGACACCGGCGTCCCGCATTTCGCCCAGTTGTTCCCAACTCATCGCCTCGCCACCGCCAAAATGACCGCCACGAATTCCTTCGGTGTAAATGAATAGCGTCAGCGGGTAGCCAAATTTCTTCATGATCGGCCAGCCCACGTCGATCTGTGATTTCCAGCCGTCATCAAATGTGATGATGGCGCAATGCGCTGGAATATTTTTCTCGCCACGCTTCCACGCCAGAAAATCCTGCATTTTGATGACGGAAATCTGTTTGTCCTTCAGCTCCTGCATTTGCGCTTCGAACACCGCCGGCGTGATCTCGGTGTCGGGCCGTCGCACCTTGTTCACAAAACGGTGATAACCAAACACGACGACTTCTGCATTCTGATCGACCAGCGGTTTGGCCGGTGTTGGAAAAGGCGTGGCGACAGCCGTCGCCGCAGGCGTTGGGCTCGCGTTTGTTTTCGCATTGGAGGAGGTGCCGGCCGTCGCGCCGGATTTCTTACATGCAGATAAGACAAGTGCGGGCAGGATTAAAAAGAGAGCAAATCGTCGCAACATAAAATCAAGGTAAGGCCTTTAGTGACGAGTGCACAAAAAACAAGCGGTTTTTCGTTCTTTGCCGTTAGAAATCGATGGCAGATAAAATGCTTTCACGTATCAATCAAAAATGCGCGGCCGTTTGCCACGAATCATTTCGGCGGGACTGCTCTGCTCACTCGCCGGCTGCGCCACTCAAAATCGGCCGGCCAAGAATACCTCGCACACCTTCACTACGGTCGTGGTCGACGCGGGACATGGCGGATTCGATAGCGGTGCGTCACGCCGCTACGGAGGGCCGGAAAAGGTCGCGACACTGGACGTGGCCAAACGCGTGGAAAAAAAACTGCGCGAATCGCAGCTGAAAACGGTCATGACCCGCACAAGCGATGTCTTCATTTCGCTCGATCGACGCGTTGCCATCGAAAATGCGCAGAAAAATTCCGTCTTCGTCAGCATTCATTTCAATGATTCGCGCCGACGCGCGATTCATGGTTTCGAGACCTACTACCATTCGCCGATGTCGTACGATCTCGCGCGAAGGATTCAAAATAAACTGCTCACCTTGCCGCATGCCGTGAACCGCGGCGTTCATGTCGCGGACTTTCGTGTCCTGCGCAAAGCCGCGTATCCCGCTGTGCTGGTCGAGTGCGGTTTCCTGAGCAATCGCAAGGAAGGAAGATCCGCGCGCAGTTCCGATCATCGCGAAGAACTGGCGGATAAGATTGCGGAGGCGATTGTGGAGCAACGGTACGGCGTCGGTGTCTATCAAGGCGGAGCGCAAAGCGTGGTGGAACAGGGCGCGACGCCCAACCCCCAGGCCAGTCCACCTCCGCCGAAAGCTCCTCCCATCGGTTCGCACAATCGCTAGAATTCGATCCCGCGCGCTTCGCGTCCGATCGCCGCGAGAATAATAACCGCGATAAAAACGACGAGCGCTACGCACGCCATCGTCAGCGCGTAATTCGCGTGGCCATTTGCATCGCGAAACCGATCGGCCAGCCAGGCTTGCTGTTGGGCTGCATAAGCAGCGGCGAGATTTCCTAATTGATAAGCGAGGCCCGGGAACGTTCCGCGGAAATGCGATGGCGACAATTCGTTCAAGTGAACCGGAACGACGCCCCACGCGCCCTGCACCATGAATTGCATGAGAAACCCGCCAATAACCAGCAGCGTTGTCGTTGGCGCGAAAATCCAAAGTGGGATTAACAACATGCCGCAAAAGGCCGAAAGAATGATCGACCTGCGCCGGCCCCAGCGTTGCGAAAGAAAACCGATGATCGTGCCGCCGCAGATCGCACCAAAAGCATAAACGATCGTGATCATCGATTTCTCGCTCACGCCAAAGCCGCGCTGTTTTTCGAGAAACGTCGGATAGAGATCCTGGGTGCCATGCGACATGTAGTTGAACGCGGTCATGAACAAGACCGCGTAGATAAACAGGAAACCATGTTGCCTAACGAGTCCCAGGAGATTGAACGGTGTTTTCTTTCTCTGCCCAACGTGACGTTGCCAAACCGGCGATTCCGGAACTCGCGCACGAATATAAATCACGAGCAATGCCGGAAGCGCGCCGGCAATGAACAAGCCTCGCCAACCGAAGACTGGAAAAACAATCCAATAGACGACCGCAGCCAGAAGATAACCGAACGCATAGCCTTGCTGGAGAATTCCGGAGAAAAGACCGCGCGCTTCAGTCGGGAGCGATTCCATCGCGAGTGAAGCGCCGAGTCCCCATTCGCCGCCCATGCCGATTCCGTAGAGCGCTCGCAGCAAAAGGAAGATCGTGAAATTCGGCGCGAAGGCGGTCAACAATTCCATCAAGGAATAAAAAATGATGTCCGCCATGAGCGGAATGCGCCGGCCAAACCTGTCACCGAGCAATCCGAAGATGAACGCGCCAAGCGGCCGCATCATCAGCGTCAGTGTGATTGCGAAGGCAACCTCCGGAATGGTTCGTTGGAATTCTCCAGCGACCGGAGAAAGAACAAACGTGAGGAGGAAAAAATCGAGCGCATCCAGCGACCAACCGAGAAAGCAGGCAACGAATGTATTGCGTTGATCGCGATTGAGGGATTTGAAGAGCCGCAACGCTTCCATTCTTCAAGTCATCTAATTGTCTTGGCGAGTGATATGCAAGTCCGGCTCCAACCGGGACATCTCCGGTGGATCAAGCTCGTCCGCAGGCCGATCGGTTCAGCGGCGATCTTTCCAGACATATTGACGTATCATGATGCGTCAATTTGTCAGTTGCTGATGGGACCAAATTGGCGTTTAATTGCTGACTACATCATGTCCGATCGAGCCACCCACCCATTGGAAGAATTAATGCGCGAGCGCATCGCCATACTTGACGGCGCGATGGGCACGATGATCCAGCGCTACGGATTGAGCGAGACGGATTACCGGGGAACGCGTTTTCACGATTGGAAAGGCAAAGATCTTAAAGGCAGCCTCGAACTTCTTTTGCTCACGAAGCCCGCGGTGATCGATGAGATCCACACGCAATACCTCGAAGCCGGCGCCGATTTGATCGAAACAAACACTTTCAGCGCGACGACGATCGGGCTTCACGATTTTCTATTCCAAGGCGAACCGACGAGCGGTCGCAAGGATGCAGAATTTTTCCAGCGTGTAGTTGATGACGTTGATCTGTGCAATCTGGTGCACGAAATCAATCTCGCTGCGGCGCGCAGTGCGCGTCAGTCCGCAGACCGCGTTTCGAATGCGACGGGGCAAAGGCGTTTCGTGGTTGGTTCGATGGGACCGTTGCCCGTGACGGCGTCTCTTTCGCCGGACGTAAACGATCCCAGTTTTCGCGCCGTCACGTTCGATCAAATCGAAAAAGCTTATGCCGGTCAGGCTGCGGCATTGCTCGAGGGCGACGTCGATCTGCTCGCCGTCGAAACCATTTTCGATACGCTCAACGCGAAGGCTGCGATCTCGGCCATCACGCAGGTTTTTGAACGCGCCGGCAAAAAAGTTCCGCTCATTATTTCCGGAACGGTGACGGATCTTTCTGGTCGCATTCTTAGTGGCCAAACCGTAGAAGCGTTTCTGATTTCGACCGCGCATGCCGATCCGCTCGTGCTCAGCCTTAATTGCGCGCTCGGGCCTAACGAGATGGAGCCTTACATCGAAGAGCTCGCCCGCCATTCGCCCACATACACCTGCGCATATCCAAATGCGGGTCTCCCCGATCCGCTTTCGCCGACTGGCTTCCCCGAAACACCGGAGAGTCTTGCGCCGAAATTAAGTGCATGGGCGAAGAATGGCTGGCTCAATATTGTCGGCGGCTGTTGCGGCACCACGCCCGATCATATCCGCGCGATCGCCACGGCGGTTCGCGAATTTCCGCCGCGGAAATTACCCGAACGTGTAACTGCTGCTCCGGGGAGCGCACGCGCCTCGCGTGCCGTTTCCGGCGCCTCGCCGGAAACCACCTCCGGTCCAACTTATTCCAAGCGCCGCCTTCCGCACTTCGAACGCCCGTGGTCAAAATACGCCGTTTCATTTTCCACTCATGAACGTCGCCAGCTTAGTCCGGCGGAACGCGATCTAGTTTTGCGAAGCATCCTCTACGCGCACGAGCACAACCAGTATGAACTCTATGTCGCCTGCGTGATGCCAGATCACGTGCACTTGTTATTTGAACCACAGGTCAAAGACCAAAGTTCAAACGGCGAGACCCTGTTTTGGTCGCTCCCTGAAATTCTTCACGGAATCAAATCCACCAGCGCGCACCGCATCAACAAGGTTGCGGGGAAGAACCGGCGCGGTTTGGGAAAAAGAATCTTTCGACCGCGTGATTCGATCGGAAACCGATTTGCACGAAAAGTTTTCCTATATCTGCAGAAATCCGTGGGATTCGAAAGTTGCCGAGCAGGATGAAGAGTATCCGTGGCTTTGGACACTGGAGGAGTCTTCGGCGAGGGCGCCGAAGACAGCACGCGAGGCGCGTGCGCTCCCCGGAGTTGAGCCGCACAAATGAAACCACTCCGACTCGCCGGCCTCGAGCCGCTGGTTATTACGCCCGATACCGGATTCGTCATCGTGGGCGAGCGCACGAACATCACCGGTTCGCCAAAATTCTCGAAATTAATTCTGGGCGGCGACTTTGATGCCGCAGTCGCTGTAGCGCGACAACAGGTAAACGGGGGCGCCAATATTCTCGACGTCAACATGGACGAGGGAATGATCGATTCGGAAGCGACGATGACGCGCTTTCTGAATTTGATTCAAAGCGAGCCGGAGATCGCGCGCATTCCGATAATGATCGACAGCTCGAAGTGGACCGTGATCGAAGCGGGATTGAAATGCGTGCAGGGAAAATGCGTCGTTAACTCGATCTCGCTAAAGAATGGCGAAGAGGAATTTCTGCGCCAGGCCGCCCTCGTTAGGCGATACGGCGCCGCTGTGATTGTCATGGCGTTCGACGAGCGCGGGCAGGCCGACACGCTTGATCGTCGAATCGAAATTTGCGACCGCGCCTACAAACTGTTAACCGAGCGTGCCGGAATTTTGCCTAACGACATCATTTTCGATCCGAATATTCTGACGGTCGCCACCGGCCTGGAAGAGCATCGTAATTACGCAGTCGATTTCATCGAGGCGACACGCTGGATCAAAGCGAACCTGCCGGACGCGCGCGTCAGCGGAGGCGTGAGCAACATTTCATTCTCATTTCGCGGGAACAATACCGTGCGCGAAGCAATGCACGCGGCGTTTCTCTATCACGCGATCCGGGCCGGCCTCGACATGGGAATCGTCAATGCCGGTCAGTTGGCGGTTTACGAAGAGATCGAGCCTGCGCTGCGAGAGCGGGTGGAAGACGTGCTCCTGAATCGTCGCGATGATGCGACCGAGCGATTGGTCGAGTTTGCCGAAAACGTAAAAGCGAAAGGCAAGGTCGCGGTGAAAGATGAAGCGTGGCGCGATGGCCCGGTAGAGGAACGACTCTCGCACGCGCTCGTGAAAGGCATCGTTGATTTTATCGATGTGGATACCGAGGAGGCGCGGCAGAAGGCGAAACGGCCGCTCGATGTGATTGAAGGCCCGCTCATGGCGGGAATGAGTGTGGTCGGTGATTTGTTCGGCGCCGGCAAAATGTTTTTGCCGCAGGTGGTGAAGAGCGCGCGCGTCATGAAAAAAGCGGTGGCGTATTTGATGCCGTTCATGGAAGCGGAAAAAGCCGAAGGCGCCAAACCGCAGGGCCGAATCGTGATGGCAACAGTGAAAGGCGATGTGCATGACATCGGCAAGAATATCGTTGGCGTCGTTCTGCAATGTAACAACTATGAGGTGATCGACCTCGGCGTAATGGTGCCGGCTGCGAAGATCCTGGAGACCGCGCGCGAAAAGAAAGCAGACATCATCGGATTAAGCGGACTGATCACGCCCTCGCTCGATGAGATGGTTCACGTCGCGCAAGAGATGGAGCGCGAGAAATTTCAACTGCCGCTACTGATCGGCGGCGCAACGACGAGCCGCGCGCATACCGCGGTTAAGATCGAGCCGCATTATCGCGCCAACAGCACAGTGCATGTGCTCGATGCCTCACGCGCCGTCGGAGTGGTGAGCAATCTTTTGAATGCGGAAGAGAATGGAAACTTTGCCGCGAAGATTCGCGCGGACTATCAAAAATTGCGCGAAGAACACGCGTCGAAGACGCGCGATAAGAAGTTGGTCTCCCTTTCGGAAGCACGCGCGAGGAAGCCAGCATTCGATTGGAAGAACTACCAACCGCCAGTTCCAGAAATTACCGGAACGCGTGTCTACGCGACTGATCTGGGGAGCGCACGCGCCTCGCGTGCTGATTTCGGCGCCTCGCCGAAATCCCGGGCGAATACAAAAGTTCGTGATCGCGAGGGCGCGATCACCGACACGCGAGGCGCGTGCGCTCCCCAGCAGGATTTCGCTCGAGACCTTGATTGATTACATCGACTGGTCGCCATTCTTTCACACGTGGGAATTGCGTGGGCGCTACCCGGCGATCTTCGACGATCCGGCTGTCGGCAAACAGGCCCGCGAACTGTTCGATGACGCACAGCAGCTTCTCAAACGGATTGTCTCGGAGAAATTGCTGACCGCGCGTGGCGTGTTTGCACTCTGGCCGGCCCACTCGTTAGGCGACGACGTTGAAGTTTATGCGGACACCGAGCGAAAGAAGGTTGCCGCGAAATTCCATTTTTTGCGACAGCAAATGCAAAAACCCGCGGATCAGTTCAATCATTCGTTAGGCGATTACATTGCACCGGTCGAATCTGGGCTCAGCGATTTCATCGGTGGCTTTGCCGTCACGGCCGGCATCGGCGCGGACGAATTGGCGCAAGAGTTTGCCAAAGACCTCGACGACTATCAGAGCATCCTGACAAAGGCGTTGGCCGATCGTCTGGCCGAGGCGTTTGCGGAGTATCTGCACAAGCAGGCGCGTATCGCGTGGGGATTTGGCGCAGAGGAAAATCTCTCGCACGAGGAATTAATTCGCGAACGCTACCGCGGGATTCGTCCGGCGGCAGGCTATCCAGCCTCACCGGATCACACGGAGAAACGGACGTTGTTCGATTTGCTCGAAGCCGAGAAAAACACTGGCATCACTCTGACGGAATCATTTGCCATGCATCCGGGCGCGAGCGTGAGCGGACTCTACTTTTCCCATCCGGACGCGAAATATTTCGGGGTCGGGAAAATCGATCGCGATCAGGTGCGCGATTACGCCGCGCGCAAGAACATGCCTAACGAGTGGGTGGAAAAATGGCTCGCCCCGAACCTCGCTTACTGAGGGGCCTTAAGATCTGACGACTCGGGACCAAGCGAAGGATCCCGAATGTGTGCGCCAAAAAGCAGAAGCGCCCCGGCTTCGTCGGCCGAGACCGGATCGGGAGTTTCCTGGGCCGGCTCGGGCCAGTGAACGCTCCAGGCAAGTCCGCATTTTTCGAGCAGCCAAATAAAATAGCGGGTAAGATCGAACTCCCACCAGCGCAGGCCATGCGCCGCGCACCGCGGTTTGGCGTGATGATTATTATGATAGCCCTCGCCGAACGCGCCCACGCCGATCCAAAAATTATTCTTACTGTGATCGGAAGTATCGAAGCTGCGGTAGCCGAAACTCGGCATGTGGCAGATCGAGTTCACCGCCCACGTCATATTATATATAATGAGCATTGGGACGTAGAGGCACCAAAGCAGTCCGGTAAAACCGAAAAGGAAATAGAGCGTCGCTGCCACCGCGAGATGCGGCAGCACGTAGAGGTAACTGCGTTCCCATAGACGGCAGTACCAGATTTTGCGGACATCCGCCGCGTAGCGCATCGAGCGCACACGAAAACCGGGCGGCTTCCGAATCAACCACATCATGTGCGCATAGGGGAAGCCATGCACCGGGCTGTGAATGTCTTCGTCGGTGTCCGATTTCAAATGATGATAACGATGATCCCCCACCCACGTCACAGGATCGCCGGCGAGCAGGACCGCGGAACCGGTCGCGAAAATAAACTTCAACCATTCTGGCATTTCAAAACCGCGATGCGTGAGATAGCGATGCAGATAAAGCGTTGTGCTCAGTCCGCCCCAGAAATACAGGGCAATCATGATCGGCAGATAGGAAAGTTGAAAACGCGAGAGGAGTCCGATGACGCCCAGAACCTGAATCGTTACCAGGATCGCGAAAATGAAGAAATTGATCTTTTCGTTTTTAAACATGCGGTGTGGCAAGAAGCAGCCAGCGGGCCGCATTCGAGAAATCGAGGCGATACAATGCGACGGAAGTTGCTTCTGCGCAAGTGGTTTTCGAAATGCGCGGTTGTCGCGTAAGATTGTGCATGCGCGCCGACGCGCATCGTGCAGCGTTCCCTGAAAGCAGCATGTGGCTTGACCCGTCTTCGAAAGGATCCGGCTTGGCGGACTTGGTAGAGCGGTCGCCGCGGCGACAGGTCGCTTTTCCGATTCGCAAGACTTTGGATGCACTGCGCCCTGTCTCGTGCTATACGCGTTGATTCGCGGGGTGTAGCTTAGCTTGGTAGAGCGGTCGCCGCGGCGACAGGTCGCTTTTCCGATTCGCAAGACTTTGGGATGCACTGCGCCCTGTCTCGTGCTATACGCGTTGATTCGCGGGGTGTAGCTTAGCTTGGTAGAGCGGTCGCCGCGGCGACAGGTCGCTTTTCCGATTCGCAAGACTTTGGGATGCACTGCGCCCTGTCTCGTGCTATACGCGTTGATTCGCGGGGTGTAGCTTAGCTTGGTAGAGCGCGTGGTTTGGGACCACGAGGTCGCAGGTTCGAATCCTGTCACCCCGATTAAAATAAGTGACGATGTTTTCGGTTTACGTTCTGAGAAGCGGCAAGACTGGCCGACTATACGTTGGCTCCTGCGCCGACCTTGCCGACAGGTTGCGGCGACACAACGCTGGCGAGTCGCCTGCGACAAAGCATGGATTGCCGTGGACTCTCATTTACGAAGAACAATTGTCCACCCGCGCCATGGCTTGCACGCGAGAACGTTATTTCAAAACCGGCCGTGGACGCGATGAACTCAATCGATTGTATGGCGAACGAGCGGTCGCCGCGGCGACAGATCCCGCCACGGCGGGCAAGCTGCGGTTCGAATCCTGTCACCCCGATTAATGTCGAATAAGAAATGAAGCGGATCTGGCAGTTGATTTTTTTCGCAACACTTTGCCCTGTTCTTCATGCGGGCGCGCAGGATTTGGTGCCGCGAAGAGAAGTGGCCACACCAACGCCTGCCGCCACACCAGCGCGTTCTCCCGAAACAACACCAACGCCAATTCCTCAAAGCGCGCTCGCCTTGATCCCGCCGCCATCGGCCACTCCTGCCGAGGCAGGCACCGCCGCTTCCGCGCCGATCATGCCCGACTTGTCCCAGCTCGAGCAAATTTTTAGCAAAGTCACGCCAGGGAAGGAAGTTGAGCTTTATCGCGCGCACGTGGAATGGCGAAAATTGAAAAATCAAACGGTGAACGATCCCGCCGTGGTCGCGGCGAAGGCGGCGGCGGAAGCGGCCACCACTGACTTGGAGAAACGCAATGGACTGCGCCACTATTATGAACTCTTCTACGCGCGCATGCGCGCCCTCGCCCCTACCCCGGAGATGGCCGCCTATCTCGACTCCCAGAAAAAAACGCATCTCGATCTTTTGGATCAACCGCGCGTGCGCCCCACTCCCGATACTGGAAAGAAACCGGAATCTACGCCCGTTCAGTCCTCGCCGGAGCAGCCGCCGCAGGCTACACCCGAGCCGAGTTTGCCTAACGAGTGATCCTTGATATTAACGTCGGCTTGCCCGCGGGCACAACGGCGAATAGAATCGCGATCGTCCACGGCGCGTTCGTCTAGTGGTTAGGACACAGCCCTCTCAAGGCTGGTGCACGGGTTCGACTCCCGTACGCGCTGCTTTTTTTCTGATTC